>CAZSFD010000054.1:0-36012 GCA_964606085.1 uncultured Anaerolineaceae bacterium | reverse complement strand
ACAGAAACTACCCATACCTATCTTACTACATCGTACCTTTACATGGCAATCGAGTTGAGCAATTCTGAATGGCATCTGGGTTTCACCATTGGTCTGGGCCAAGCACCACGTTTGCGCAAACTGAACGCTCGCGATTTACCAGGATTGTCGGAAGAGATTCGCCTGGCAAAAGTGCGTTTTGGCTTGCCAGAAAAAACACCGGTGTTGAGTTGTTATGAAGCTGGTCGTGATGGCTTTTGGCTGCATCGTTACTTGACTGCCAAAGACGTGACCAACTTGGTCGTGGACTCGGCCAGCATCGAGGTTAACCGGCGCAAGCGTAGGGCCAAGACCGACCGCATGGATGTTACGAAATTGCTCACGATGTTGATCCGTTATGCACAAGGCGAACAAAAGGTGTGGAGCGTACTCCACCCACCCAGCCCACAAGAAGAAGACCAGCGGCAGTTACACCGTGAACTGATGGCCCTCAAGCGGGAAAGAACACACCACATCAACCGCATCAAAGGCTTGTTGGCCAGCCAGGGCGTCAAATTGGAAGTCCAGGCGGATTTCCTCGAAAAACTGGAAATGGTGCGTTTGTGGGATAGTTCGAGCTTACTGAAAGGGTTACATGACTGCTTGGAACATGAATATACACGCTACCAATTGGTGCAAGAGCAAGTCCAACAGATCGACAAAGCACGCTTGCAAGCCATCCAAACCGCTGACACTCCTGCTATGACACAAGTTCGTCAGTTGTTACGGCTCAAAGGCATTGGCGTCAATTCAGCCTGGTTGTATGTGATGGAATTCTTCTCCTGGCGTAATTTCCGTAACCGCCGTGAACTAGGTTCGCTTGCTGGATTAACACCAACTCCCTACCAAAGCGGTGATAGCGCCCGCGAGCAGGGCATCAGCAAAGCAGGCAACCGCCCCATCCGAGCCATGGCCATCGAAATTGCCTGGGCTTGGCTGCGTTACCAACCAGAAAGCGCTCTAAGCCAGTGGTATCAAAAGCGCTTCGCCCACGGCAACAGCCGTATCCGTCGCATCGGCATCGTTGCCCTGGCTCGCAAACTCCTGATCGCTCTCTGGCGCTATCTCGAAGATGGCACCCTTCCCGAAGGTGCTATCCTGCGTGAAGCTTGAGTTATCTCCTGATCTTTAGGTTTATCCTGCTCTTTTCTGGTGTGAGCAGCCCGCTAAGTCATGCGGGTCACCCTTCTGGGAACCGAAGTATAGATGGGGCCGCTCCTGAATAGCTTCCTCGCCAAAAGCGAATTCTTTCTCGGGTGTTTGGCTTTCAACCAACACGGATAGAAGCTGGTTCGAGGTTCTTCTTCCTCGACGCTTCATGAAGCTGCCAGTGTTCAATGTGCAGGATTTCCTCAGGCAGAACAGGTTCACTACAACGCAAAACCGCTTTCGCAGCGGCGATTATCCGCCCTCCGGCCATCCCGTCAAGGGTACTCCGCTCCGCTGCGTATCCCTGCGGGACGGCTCCGCTACGCTGCGCCGCCCTTGACTGGGCCCCGGCCGCCGGGCAGTTACTCTGCTTATGAAGCGGTTTTGCCAGAGCGTGTTTGCAATACTGTGATACTTTTCAACAAAACGACCTGCACAAGTCCGCCCTCAGAGATTTGTCTTCACACCCTATCTTGACAAATTCTCAAACATAGAAGCGGCTGCTGGATGTGCGGCGGGTAGTCGAAGGCAAATGGCGTGCTACCGTTGGCCGTGGTCAAGAGGATCGGCTGACTGTCGAAGGTCGAATAGGTGAGCCTGCCTGCGCTGCCGACGATCTCGGTCACGTCCTGGCGGTCGAAGCTGGTGAAACACCACGTTCCTACGCCCTGGATGCCGCTCTCGAACACGAACGTCCCCGTGACGATGTCTTCGGCGGGGTAGCGCTGGGCCTGGTTGCCGGCAAAGCCGCGCACATGGCGGAGCGGGCCGAGCAGGTAATCCAGCAGGTCGAGCATGTGCGAGGCCAGGTCAACGAAGAGGCCGCCGCCTGCCACAGCAGGGATCACGCGCCAGGGCAGTGCGGATGCGGCGAGTTCTTGTGCCGCCGGGGGCTGGCGCAGGGTCACGGTGACAAAGCGCACTTCGCCAATCGCCTGCGCATCAATCAGTTCTTTCACTTTGAGAAAGCGCGCCAATGCCCGGCGATAGTAGGCGACGAACAGCGGCACACGGGCCGACTGACACGCTGCGAGCATGGCCTGGCATTCGGCATGGTTCAACGCCATCGGCTTTTCGACGTAAACGGGTTTGCCAGCCTGGGCGGTGAGCAGGGTGTAGGGCTTGTGAAAGGCCGGTGGCGTGGCGATATAGACGGCATCGACATCGGGGTCGTGGATCAGGGCTTCGGCATCGTCGTACCATTTTGGCACGCCATGACGCTGGGCGTAATCGCGGGCCAGATCGCCGTTGCGCCGCATGACGGCCACCAGGCTGGCATGCTTGGCGCGCTGAAAGCCAGGCCCGCTCTTGACCTCGGTGACATCGCCACAGCCGATGATGCCCCAGTGTATCGTTTGAATAGCTTCCTCCTCGCCTTCTTGCTCATCTTGGGGTTCAACGCAATTTCAACTTGAAGGTCACGATTTGGAAGGGCGTTATCTCAAACGCCAGACTGCCATTTTGCCATGACACCGGCTCATCTTGCGCTTCGAGCAGGTTGCAACGAGCGGCGGAAACCACCGGCAGCGAACTGCTGAGAACAACGCTTTGTTGGTTGCCGAACGCCTCATACAACCGCACGATGATTGTGTCCGAATCTTCCGCTTTTTTGACGGTGTCAATCACCACGCCGGGCTGGTCAACCTGAAAGAAGGAGACTTCTGTTGGTTGGGCGTCTGTCAGGCTGGTGAGCAGCGGCACGTTGAATTCGTAGCCGGTGCGGATCACCCCGGCCTGTTGGAACGTGCCAACGTGCGGCATCAGGCCGTAGCAGAAGGTGTGCTGGCCCATATCGGCGGTGGGGTCGGGCATCTTGGGGGCGCGCAGCAGGGAGAGACGCATGGTGTTGCCCTGTGTGCCATGACCGTATTTGCAGTCGTTGAACAGGGTCACGCCGAAATCTGGCTCAGACAGGTCGGCCCATTTGTGGGCGCAGACCTCGAAGCGTGCCATATCCCAACTGGTGTTGAAGTGGGTTGGGCGCTGCAAATGCCCGAACTGGATTTCGTAGGTGGCCTGTTGTGAACGCACGTTGAGGGGGAACTCGACCTTGAGGAACTTGTGCGCTTCATGCCAATCCACGTCGGTGGAAAACTCCAGGTGATTGGCCAGGGCCGTCAACGAGACGATCTGGCGCATGCTGCTGGCAGGGCTGAGGGTGTATTCAAACGCCACCGCGGCGCGCAGCGGGCCTGCTTCGAACACACGGGCTGAGGTTGCCCCGGCAACTTCGTCGCGCTTTTCCAGGTGGAAAACATCCACATCCCAGGCGTCCCAATTCGCCGGGTTATCGTCAAACAAAACGAAGTGGTTGGCCGCACTGCCCGGTGCAACGGCCTCGCGCCCACTCTTCTTTTCAACCAGGCTGACCAGGCTGCCATCGGCGGCCAGCACCGCTCGCAGTGCGCTGTTCTCCAGAATGAAGCGCCCATCCACCGTTTTGATCGAAACCTGCTCGTGCGTGGCCTGCGCCTCGGTAACGGCATAGCCCAATGCAGGCACGCTGACGACCCCCAACCCCTTGCCATTGGCGGCGGTCTGTGCACCAGCGATGCCCTGGGGCAGTTCGATGACCTCGCGGCGGGCGTGATCGAGCGTGTTCGCCACAAACAGGCGGCTGCCAACGGTTGAACCGGCCAGCGACTGGATGGCCTGTTGGCGCAGTTCGCCGCCGGTTGCGATCACGGCCTCGTAGTCGGCGGTCGAGTCTTCATAGACCTGGGTGATGGATGAACCGGGGATGATGTCGTGGAACTGGTTGGTCAGGACGCGCTTCCACAAGCCATTGACCGTGTCGGTGGGGTAGGCCGCGCCGTTGACGGCGTGCGCGGCCGCGGAAAGGAATTCCACATCGCGCAGGAGCAGTTCGCTTTGGCGGTTGTAGCGTTTGTTGCGCCCCTGGGTAGTATAAGTGCCGCGGTGCAATTCGAGATACAGCTCACCGACCCAGGTGGTCAGGTCTTGGGCATCGGCTTCGAGGCGTTGGAAGAAATCGGCGGGGGAGCGCATTGCGGTGCGTGGCAGGCCATCCAGGTCGCGCAACCGGCTGACCTGTTCGAGCATGGGCAGGTTTGGCCCGCCGCCGCCGTCTCCGTAACCGAAGAGCATATAACCCTCGTTGGAGCGTTCGAGGTCTTTGTAGTTGGTCATGCTGAAAAGCACATCCTTGACATTGGCCTCGGCGTTGTAGTTGTCGGCGGGCGGGAAATGGGTTAACACCCGGCTGCCGTCTATGCCCTCCCACCAGAACGTGTGGCTCGAAATTTTGTTGAACTGGCTCCATGAGAGTTTGATCGTCAGGAAATAGGGCATACCCACGCCGCGCAAAATCTGAGGCAGGGCGGCAGAATAGCCAAACACATCAGGTTCCCAAAACTCGTTACAGGTGATGCCAAATTCCTGTTGGAAGAAGCGCTGTCCAAACACAAACTGGCGCACCAGCGCCTCGCCCGAGGGGATATTGCAATCAGGTTCAACCCACGAGCCGCCCGCCGGGATGAAGCGCCCTTCTTTGACCTTCTGCTTGATGCGGGCGTACAGTTCGGGCTGCGATTCCTTCATCCATTCATACTGCTGCGCTTGCGAACAGGCGAATTTGTAGTCGGGGTAATCCTCCATGTAGCGCAGCGCCGAGGAGAAGGTGCGGATGCACTTGCGGCGCGTTTCTGCCAGCGGCCACAGCCAGGCGGTATCAATGTGTGCGTGACCGATGGCTGAGAGGTTGAACTGTCCATCGCCGTTGTGCGCAGCCAGGAATTTGGCTGCGATGGCATTCGCGGTCAGCCAGGTGGTGCGGTCGCCCAGGCGGATGGTATTGACCATTGCATTGGCGGTAAAGAGCGCTTGCGCGCCGCGCGCGGTGTTGGCGGGAAGTTGGGCGGCCATATCGGCGATAATGCGGAAATTCCAGAGCAAGTCCCAGGCGTCGCGGTCAAAGGTGGCGATTTCAGCCTGGGTGAGCAGGCCAACCTGGCTGGGCATGAAGGGCCACGGCGCGCCAAACAAGCCATTGCAGGCAACCTCCACATACAGTTGAATGGTTTCGCCACCGGCGGCAGCTTTGGTCAGGCAGTATTCCTTGCGCACGGCGGCGCTATCCCACCCGCTCGAAGAGCCGGTCAGGCCCTGTTGGGGCTGGCCGTTTTGCCAGACGCAGGCTTCGGAATGAGAATCAAACAGGAAATGCACTTCGCGCCCGACCCACTCCTGGGGGATTTCAATATCCACCTGCACCCAATGGGTGGACCAGACCGGGCCAAATTGCTCACCCACGTTGACTGGCTGGAAAACGCCTTGAACAGCTTCGGCGTAGGAAATGCGGTCTGGGGCGTGAAAGACGGCCAGCTTGACCGGCGCGTGGTCGCGGTACAGCTTCCCGCGCAATCCGTCTTCCGACGCAAATTGCTCCAAACGTCGCAGGGTCAGGTCTCGATGTTTTTGCATAGATCGTGCTCATTTTTTCTAAAATCTATTGCGCTAATTTTACACCCACCCAAACATCTCTTGCGCCCACACGAAACAGCAGCCAGCGGCTTCGGCAGCTTGTTTGTCACTCTCCTGGTCGCCGACCATGACCGTTGCGGCGGGGCTGGCATTCAGCCGGGTCATGATCGCCAGCAGCATACCGGGGCGCGGCTTGCAGCTTTCGTCGTCGCGGGCGTAGGCGGGGTGGCGGCGCTTGCCTTTAGCGCGTGGATCGTAGGGCGACCATTCGATGGCGTCGAAGGGGCCGAGTTTGGCGGTCAGATCGTCCATGAGGGCCTGGACTTGTGCAGTGGTGAGATAACCCCAGGCCACGCCGCCCTGGTTGCTGGCAACGGCCAATTGGTAGCCCTGGGCGCGCAGTTCGGCCAGCTTTGCGGCCACGCCGGGCAGGGGGATTTGCTCATCCGGCTGGTTGGCCGGGCGTTCGCCCAGGCTGGCGACAAGGGTGTTGTCTTTGTCGAAGATGTAGAGCATGGGTAGGGGTGAAAATTTTAACTCGCTTTGCCAGACACGGCCACGCGAAAACCGGAGTACCTGTCCCTTTCGTCAGGGCGGGAGTCATCGCGGAAGGAGCAGCGGGCGTACCTGGCACTGTTGAGGAAGGAACCGCTGCGCAGCGCACGCGATGCGTGCTTTTGCAGGTCTTCGCGGCCATCCTCGGGCTTGTAGGGGTACTCAGCATAAGCGCTGCGCGTCCATTCCCACACATTGCCGCTCATATCCAGCACCCCATACGGGCTGGCCCCTTCCAAAAAGATGCCCACCGGCGTGGTGTCGCCCAGGCCAAGTTCACTGGTGTTGCACTTCGTAGCATCGAAGGTATCACCCCATGGATAGGCGCGCTGGTTGCTGCTGCCACGCGACGCTTTTTCCCACTCAGCTTCGCTCGGTAGGTGATTGCTTTTCCTGTCACCTGGCTCAACCACCCGCAATAGGCAATGGCATCATCCCAGGTCACACGCACTACCGGATGCGCTTCTTTGCCTTTTAGCGGACGATTGTCTTCCCAATCGCCAGGTGCAGCATGGCCGCTGGCTTTGACGAACAGGGCATATTGCGCATTCGTCACCGGCACGCGGGCAATTTGGTATTCGGGCAAGTTTACTGGGTGTGCTTTGTCGCCTTCGCCCATCCAAAACTCGCCTGCCGGGATGGTGATCCATTCCGGTTCGCCATAGGGCTGTGTCCAATAGCCCGAACCAGAACGCACCAGTGCCTGTACCACGTCGGCACGCCGCTGCACCCAACCAGCCAGGCCACCCCATTTTTTGAACATGCGCGCCGTCAAGGACAGTGGCGTTGGCAGATTGTTGAGCAATCGCGCCTGAATTTCTGCGCCCAGGTTTTCGCCCACCCGGTTTGCCCCCACATCCCGCAAACACTCGGAAGCCAAAACCAGGTTGTGATACGACTCTGGTTCCTGCTTTTTATCAGCAATCGCTTTGATCAGGCGTGTGGTGCGTTCCTTGCCCTGCATACTCAAGTATCCGGCTTCGAGCAGGATCACTTCACGCCACCAGGCTTCGCCGCAACGGGCCAGCGAGTAGGCCACATAGTCATCTTTCTCGGCCACGGCCAGCGCCGCCAGGTATTCTTGAAAGGTAAGATGGGAGAAGGCATACACCCCCTCGCCACGCGCCGCCAGCAGGCCGGTGCGCTCCTCGATCACGGTTTGGAAGCGCTCCACCGCCTGACGTACACCTTTTTCTTCCCCCAAAATTTCGGTGAAACGCCCCCGCAAGAAACGCCGCAAATCGTCGGCGGCGATCTCTTTCAGTTGGCGTTCGTGCAGATGCAGGGCAATCGCTTGCAACAGCAGGCGGCGGTCGCCGGTGTCGAAGGGGCGATCTTCGAGAATGGCAATCTCTTTCACGCCGCGCGCTTCATCCCATTTGCCCAGCAGTACATCCCCTGGATGGCCTGCATCAATTGGGCGGTCTGGTTGGCGGCGTAGGTTTCGGCGCTCTCGCCCGCCCCCATCTGCCCGATGGCGATCAGGCGGTGCCAGTTCTTCAGGAACAACTCGACATCGGCCAGGGTGAAATCGCGCGCCGTGGCGGCGGCGTAGTCGCCGGTCAGCCGCGCCGGGCCGCTATACCCCACAATGCGGCTGGTGACGATAAAACGACATTTGGCGTAGGCCAGCGTGAACGATTCGACCAGCCGCGCCACGCGCCCGCGTAGTTCGGGGTCGGCCACTTCATCCATGCCATCCAGCAGCACCACGGCTTTGCCTTCGGCCAGGTAGGCGTCAAAGAAATCGGCAGGCAGGGGGACGCGTTCGTTGTTCAGGTATTCGAGCAGAAATTCAAGCAGCAGCCCACAGCCCGTTGTGCTTTCTGTGTTAGTGCGGCGTTCCCGCAAAAAAGCTCCGATCTGACGTAAGGGAAGCAGAATTGGCAGGCGGCCAGATTCGTTCAGCTTGAGCAGGTCGGCCACTCGGTTGGTGTTTTGAGCCAGATCGCGGGCGTACACAAGAGCCAGGTAGCGCAGCAGCGTGGTTTTGCCGCTGCCAGGATCGCCCAGAACCACCAGGTGGCGGTGATCGCCCAATGCCTGCTCCACGCGTACATTGACGGTCTCGTTTACGGTGCGCTCCAGGCCGTGCCTGGGGCATTCGCCGGGGGCAAGGGCCGCTTCTTCGGCCAGCCAGCTTTCCTCGGCTCTGGCGGTACGCTGCTGCGTGGCCCGCAAAGTAATGTATATCTGATCCAGTTCGACATTCACCAGCCTGCCACCCGAACGGATACCCTGGTGCTGCAAGTAGCGGTTGTGGGCGATGACGTGTTCGAGGTAGCGACCGAGGGCGCTCTGGCGGGATTCCGCTCATCCGAGTCAGGCACATCTGCCTCGGCAGGCAGGAAGGCCCATTCGTTGCGGAATAGCTCCCAGGCTTCCCAGAACTTCTGCCCTTCGTTGCCCTGGCGGTCGGGGCGGTAGGTCAGCACCGCTTCTTCGGTCAGGGTGACGGCAGTTGCCACGGCCCGGTCATACTGCCCGGCTACTTTGAGCCGCGCCGCCATCTGCGGGCGATATTTCTCCCAGTGCGCCCGGATTTGGGCATTCAGGTTGGTCAGGGGGTTGGGTTGGGTGAATAAATCCATATCCGTCGGTGAACTCCTTGTACAAAAAAACAAGAATTTGCTGGATTAGTGCGCTGGTCGTTGCTTTATGCGGGTTAGGTTAACCAAAAGCCGGGCGTCCCAATGGACGCCCGGCTTTTGATGGTGGGGCAAACGGAAGTTCGCCCTACTTTTCGCCCAAAGATTGAATGTTGCCCACGCCATCCACGCGCCGGTCTACATCGGGGCTGCCGTAGTACGAAACGCTGCCTGCGCCCGAAATTTCTGCCGAGAGCGACTCGATGGCCCACAGCGTGACCTTGCCCAGGCCAGAGATATTCACGTCGGCTTGCTGGCATAGCAGATCGCCTGCTTCGAGGCTGCCAGCACCGTTGATCTCCACGTTGATTTTTTCAGTCTGGCCGGCGGCGTTGACCCAGCCGGAACCGTCAATTTCCACATCGAATCGTTTGGCTTGCAGGTCTTCCAGGGTGATGCCGCCCGCGCCAGAGACGGTCAGGTTCAGGCGGTCTGTGTCGAGTGCGCCGATTTCGACGCTGCCAGCGCCATCGAGGTAGAGTGCGGAGAGATCGGTGACGGTGAGGGCGTATTCGATGCCATCTTGCGGGATCAGGTTGTAGCCGCGCTTGACGCCGATGGTCAGTTCATTGCCGCGCACGTTAGCAATAAGGTAGGGCAGCAGGTTGCTGTCGGCGCGCACCGTCAGGCTTTCGCGCTCGCCGACACGGATCACCAATTTGCCAACACCTTCCAGCCGCACCTGGTCGAAATCACTCACGGCGAAAGTTTGCTCGCCGGGGTCGCCATTGCCGGTGATCGTCTCCTGGACGACCACACCATCTGAAAAATCAACCATGAACCAAACGGGGTAGCCGCGCAGCCCCCATTGTGGGCCATAAAACGCCCCGCCAATCAGCACACCGGCCATCAAAAGCCCCAACAAGGCGCCCACCCACACCTGATGGCGGCCAGCGATGATCTGAATGCCGGCGGCGATCAGCAGCAGCGGCCACAGGTTGAGCAGCGCTAACACCTGCGCCAGGGGGATGATCTCCCACACGGCCATCACCGCGACAATGCCGATGCCGGTCAGCAAGATCGGCCCGAACAGGCTATGGCGATGGGCTTCGGATGGCTGGCGGAACATGCGCCAGGTGTTGACGATGATTTGCAGCACACCCAGGGCCACGAGCAAAATCGGCCAAAAGACGCTCACATTGCGCCCTGAAACGCCCGTCAGTGAGAAGATAAATTCCATCAAGCAGCCGAAGATTAAGAAAAGCGTCAGGCCGACGCGCATCGTTTCGAGGCCATCGCGCCGTGATGCGGGGCGGCCACCCCACACGCCATACACGAACGTGCCAAAACCCACGGCAACGATGATCAGCCCCCAGGCATACGACCAGGTTTCCCAGGCGTTGAAAGCGTTTTGCACCAGCAAGATGCCGCCCACCGTCGAGACGATGCTGCCCGGAATGGCCAGCCCGGCGGTTGTTTTACCGCCCAGCACCATCGCCACGAAGAACACCACCCCCACGCCGATAACGAATACCGGCCAGCCCAACCCCCAATCGAACCAACGGATCAATTGCCCGGCAAACAGCAAGATGCCGATCACAATCAGCATCACGCCCCATACCAGGCTGCTCGTTTTTTGCGATTCGTTCATAGTTCTCTCCTTGTTCTCTCGGTGAGACAAAATTTCAGCCTGGTCAGCAGCCAGGCTGCGGTCAGTTTCTATGAATGAGTATACGCCGAAAACGGTAAAACACCTCGCGCCACCTGGCTAATTTTCACCTGGCTGAAAGGATAGGCTTCGTAAAAGACCCTATTTTGAGTGCGTTGCACCTGTGTTCTTACCCCGTGCCAAACTGCCTGTCGCCTGCATCACCCAGCCCTGGCACGATATAGCCGCGTTCGTTCAGGTGATCGTCTATGGCGGCCAGGTGGATCGGCACATCGGGGTGGGCTTTTTGCAGAGCGGCGATGCCTTCGGGCGCACCGATCAACCCGACAAATTTGATCGTCTTGGCGCCCCATTTTTTGAGGATGTCTATGGTTGCCACAGCAGAACCGCCGGTTGCCAGCATGGGGTCGAGGATCAGGCAGACGGTGACGGTGGGTTCGATGGGCAGTTTGTTGTAATACTGCACCGGTTGCAGGGTGCGTTCGTCGCGGTAGAGGCCAATGTGCCACACTTCTGCCGAGGGCATCAATTCCCACACGCCTTCCACCATACCCAGGCCCGCCCGCAGAATGGGCACCAGGCCGATTTTGGCCTGCACTTCTGCGCCGACCATGGTGGACAGCGGGGTTTGTACGGCTTTTGGTTGTGTGACCAGATCGAGGGTGGCTTCGTAGGTCAGCAGGGCGGCAATTTCGCGCACGAGTTCGCGGAATTTTTTCGGCTCGGTAGAGATGTCGCGCAGTCGGGAGAGTTTGTGGGCGACCAGGGGGTGAGGGGATGGGAATACGTTGGACATGGGGGATGCTCCTGAAAGGTAAAGTGGCGCAATTATAACCGGGGGCGTGCTGCGTGTTACGTCAAGCGGCATCCGGGGCGCACCATCGCCAGCGCCCTGGCCGTCTTTTGGACGCTGTTCGGCTTTTTGGCCGACATACTGCTGTGGGTGTTGATCGTCTGCGGGCCGTTCGCGCTGATGGGCTGGGGGCTGTGGGCTTTGGTGCGCAAGGTGCGCAAATCATAGTTTTGTCAACGTCCCGTCAACGGTTGATCAGCCTGCCATCAAGCGGCTTCGCCCCCCGCTTGCTATCATCAAGTCAGAAATTTGCAAACCTGTACAATTCTAAGGAGTATACAAATGAACGCCAAACGCCTTTTCATCCCTTTGATCTTGATCGCCTCGATCCTCTTATCTGCCTGCGCCCAGGCTGCCACGCCCAATGTCATTTCCACTGCCCCGCGCCAGGACGCCCAACACGCCCGTGCTGCTGAACCCACCGAGGCCCCCGCCGCCACCCAAGCGCCCCAAGCGCCCGAACCCCTCGCCGTTGAAGAGAAGAGCGCTGACCAACCCTTGCCGCCCGCGCCCACACAAGGCCCCGAACCCACGCCCGCTACCAACCAGTTCGAGCATTCCGGCTTCAACCCCTTCGTAGATACCAGCGAGGATCATCTCTCCACCTTCGCCATTGACGTGGACACGGCCTCGTACAGCGTGGCTCGCAACTACATCACCGGCGGCAACCTGCCGCCCGCCGAGGCCGTGCGTGTGGAGGAGTTCGTTAACTACTTCGACCAGGGCTACGCCGCCCCCGAAGATGTGGCCTTCGCCCTCTATGCCGATGGCGCGCCCTCGCCCTTCGCCAACGACGGAACGGTTCTCTTGCGCTTCGGCGTGCAAGGCTATCAGGTGCCCGAATTTGCCCGCAAGGCCGCCACGCTGACCTTCCTGATTGATGTCTCTGGTTCGATGAGCATGGAAGGCCGGTTGGAACTGGTCAAGCAATCGCTCACCTTGTTGGTAGACCGCCTGCGCTCTGATGATGTGGTTTCGATTGTGGTCTATTCCAACGACGCCTGGATACTCCTCAACCCCACCGCCGGCGACCAGCGCAGCACGATCTTGAACGCCATCAACGGCCTGCAACCCACCAACGGCACCAACGCCGAGGCGGGCATCCGCCTGGCCTACCAGACCGCCATGCAAGCCTTCCGCGGCAACACCACCAACCGGGTGATCCTCTGCTCCGATGGCGTCGCCAACATCGGTAACACC
Organism: uncultured Anaerolineaceae bacterium; assembly: GCA_964606085.1. Classification (GTDB taxonomy): domain Bacteria; phylum Chloroflexota; class Anaerolineae; order Anaerolineales; family UBA4823; genus CAIQJJ01. Next base: position 23,537 of record CAZSFD010000054.1, on the reverse strand, counting down.
GACCCCGAAGTGATCCTCTCTGAAGTGCGCGGCTACGTGGAAGAAGGCATCACACTGACCTCGGTGGGCGTGGGCATGGGCAACTTCAACGACGTGCTGCTGGAGCAACTGGCCGATAACGGCGACGGCAACTACGCCTACGTAGACAACCTCGACGAAGCGCGCAAGGTGCTGGTAGACGACCTGGTCTCCACGCTCGAAGTGATCGCCTACGACGCCAAAATTCAGGTGGACTTCAACGCCGATGTGGTGGCCCGCTACCGACTGCTGGGCTACGAAAACCGCGCCGTGGCCGACTCAGACTTCCGCAACGACAGCGTGGATGCGGGCGAGATCGGCGCCGGTCACACCGTCACCGCCATCTACGCCGTGCAACTCAAACCGGGTGCGGAAGGCCGCATCGGTACGATGCAATTGCGCTGGCAAGACCCCAACAGCCGCGAAGTACGCGAGATCAACGGCAACTTCAACACCTGGGATGTGGCCGCCCGTTACGAAGACACCGCCCCCCGCTATCAGTTGGCCGTGAACGTGGCCCAGTTTGCCGAAATGCTCAAGGGCAGCCCGTGGGCCAGCGAGATGTCGTTCAGCCAATTATACGAATATACCTACGCCGTCTACCAAAAACTGGCCGATGACGCCGATGTGGTCGAGTTTGCCAACCTGGTCTACCAGGCCAGCGAGATGCGACGCTAAAATTAGCATTCCCAAAAAACAAGGCCGGACACCAAGAGCGTTCGGCCTTGTTGATTCTGGCAACGCTTGATACGTCAGAATGCCCAACCCATCGCTTTTTCCAATGATCCGGTTTTGCCATCAGCGCTCGCTTGTTGAAAAGCCTGCATGCTCAGGTTTTCTCGTGTTTGTCTCAAATTCTCACCCACATCGGACTGCTCCACCGGCGGGCGCGGGTCGCCGATGCGCCCGCGGGTGGCATCGGCCCAGGCATACAGGCGGGCGGTGCGCTCCCATTCGCCGCGGCGGGCGCTCAGGCTGGCGAAGCCCTCCACGGCATAGATCACCCCGCTTTGTTGGTCACTTTCGGCAAAGCGGCGCAGGCTCTCGGCAAAATGGCGCTCCGCCTCGGCCAACTCGCCCAGTTGCAGGCAGGCGTAGCCCAGGTGACAGGTATTCCACAGCCCCAATTGCGTCAGGCCAAACTCGTCCGCCAGTGCGGCGGCTTCTCCCAGGCGTTGGCGCGCCAGCGCTGCCTGGCGCTGGTTCAGCGCCACGTTCCCCAGCAGGCTGACCAGGTAGACCGTGGCCGAACGTCCCAGGCGGCGCTGGATGGCGAGGGCATCTTCGAGCAACGGCTGGGCCTCGGCAAACCTGGCCTGACGCAGGTACAGGTTGGCCAGGTCGCTGGCGCGCAGCGCCACCCCGCGGGCGTGGCCCACCCGGCGGCACAGGGCGATGCTTTCCAACATCAGGCGTTCCCCGGCGGCAAAATCGCCTGAGATTCCCAGCAGCATTCCCTGCCAGCCGAGGGCTTCGGCCAACCCTCCAACATCTTCCAATCGTCGGTAAATTTCAGCGCTTGCCTGCAAATGGCGCTGCGCCAGGTCGAACTCACGCCGCTGACCGCTCTCTTGCAAGCCGATGGCCTGACCCAACAGGCGCAGGCAAAATGCCTGGTCGGGCAAATCGTTCAGTTGGCAGAAAATTTCGAGGGCGGTTTCGGCGCGCTGGCGCGCCAGGGGGTAAGCATTGCGCCAGAAGGCCAGGTTGGCCGCCGTGGCCAGGGCGTGAGCGCGCTCGCCAGCGAAGGTTTCCGCCGCGGCGAGGGCGAGCAGCTTTTCCAGCCAGGCTTCGCCTTCGCGCAGGTAGCCGCGCACGCCCCAATATTCGCGCAGGGCGGTGGCGAGGCGCAGGCCCATTGCCAGACCCGAAAGGTTTTCCCGTGTGCCTGGCTCATCCGCTGCTTCAGACCTGGTCGAAGTGCCTGCCTGCCCATGTGCTGTTGAAAACCTTTCGGGTCTTATGGCCCAGGCTAACGCCGCGCTGAAATTATCGCGCTCCTCATCCAACCGGGCGATCCACTCGAATTGGTCAGGGCCGAGCAGGGCGGGGGCGGCTTGTTCGGCGAAGGCGCACAACGCGGCGAGGTGCTGCTGGCTGGCGGCGGCAAATTCACCGGCGGCGTGCAACTTTTCGAGGGCATATTGACGGATGGGGACGAGCAGCCGGTAGCGCACGGCATGACGGGGCCGACGTTCGATGGCGACGAGGGATTGGTTGACCAGCCGCGCCAGGACGGCATCAGAAATGGCCGGGTTGAGCGCCGCCGTCCAGCCGCCGGGGTAGACGGCCAGTTGGCGCAGGATTTTCTGTTCAGCGGGGGCGAGGCGGTTGTAGCTCCAATCGAGGGTGTGGCGCAGGCTGCGGTGACGTTCGGGCAGGTCGCGCAGATCGGCGTGCAGGGCATCCAGGCTGGCGGCCAGTTCGCCGGCGATCTGCTGGCAGGCGGCCCAGCGCACGCGGGCGGCGGCCAGTTCGATGCCTAACGGCAGGCCATCTACCAACCGGCAGATTTCGGCCACGGCGGGCAGGTTGGCGGCCAGGTCGAAGCGCAAATCCATGCGGCGGGCGCGCTGGGCGAAGAGTTGCACGGCCTGGGATGTTTCGGCGGGGCTGTCGGCCTCGGGCAGCGGCAGGCCCGCCACGGGGTAGTGCCATTCGCCAGAGAGTTCGAGCGGCTGGCGCGAGGTGGCCAGGATTTTCAGGTGGGGGGCATGTTGCAGCAGGCGCAAGGCCCACGGGGCGGCGTCGAGATGTTCGCAGTTGTCGAGGATCAGCAGCAGGGCTTTGGGGCGCAGGGCGGCCAGCAGTTGCTCGTCGGCGGGCTGGTCGCTGCGGAAGGCCATGCCGAGCGCCGCGCCCACGGCCAGGGGAATCTCGGCGCTGTGTTGAAGCGCTTCGAGGGCGGCAAAGCAGGCGCCATCGGCGAAGGTTTCGGCCTGGCGGGCGGCCAGTTGCAGCGCCAGGCGCGTTTTGCCCACACCGCCGGGGCCAAGCAGGGTGATCAGGCGGCATTCGGGGTCGGCCAGCAGTGCGGTTAGCTCGGTCAGTTCGGTTTGACGGCCAATGAAGGGGGTGAGGGGGGAGGGGAGGGAGGGAGCGGGGGAGAGAGGGGGAAGGGGGGAAGGGGTGAGAGGGTGAGGGGGGGCTTGGCGCAGGGTGTGGGCAAGGGATTGGGTTTCGGGGGAGGGTTCGACGCCGAGGCCGTCGGCGAGGGATTGGCGGCAGATTTCGTATTGGCGCAGGGCGGCGGTGCGGCTTTCGTGGCGGGCGAGCAGTTCGATCAGCAGGCGGTGGGCGTCTTCCCACCAGGGTTCGAGGCGCAGGGTTTGGCGCAGTAACTCGATGGCGCGCGGCGGGTGGGTTGGTTCGGCGCGGCGGGCCAGGTGCAAAAAGGAGTTGATGGCTTCCTGGTGCAGGCATTCGCGTTCGACCAGCACCCATTCTTCAAAGAGCGCCGCGCCGCGCACGAAGAAGCCGCTCAGAAATTCGCCGCGGGCGAGGGCGGCGGCTTGCAGTTGGTCGTCGAGATCGGGGGATTCGAGGCCGCGCTCGAAGGCATCTACATCCAGCCAGCGCGGGAAGGCCGGGTCGAGGCCGATGGTTGCGCGGGTGGCGAGCAGTGCGCCGGGCAGGGCGGTGTGGCAGGCGGTGAGCAAGGCGCGCAGGTTGCGGCGGGCTTCTTCTTCGGGCTGGTCTGACCACAACAACCCGGCCAATCGCTGGCGCGACGCCTGGCCTTTCTGCACGGCCAGGTAGCACAGCAGCGCCTGGCCCTTGAGCGGCAGGCCGGCCAGCGGGGAGTCACCCCAGGCCAGTTGGGGTTCGCCAAGCAGGGAAAGTGTGAGGGTGTTCATCCATTAACGGGAAAACGAACGGCGTTTAACGATGGATCAGCGCTGAATTAACGGGGGATTCTTAGAATCAGGGTATCAGTTCTGTTGATTGTATCAAACGATGGTCTTGCAGGCTTCAGACTTCCGAAGTCTACAAGACTTCGGAAGTCTTTATGCCACCCACCCCGCACCGCTCCTACATCCTGCGCTTGTGGATCGAGGCCCCCGAAAGCGACCACCCCACGCCGCGCTGGAGTCTCGAAGACCCAGCCACCGGCCAACGGCGCGGCTTTGCCAGCCTGGAAGCGTTGATGGATTATTTGCGCGAGGAAGTTGCGCCGTTAACCGACCTTTGCTCATAACACCGCAGAGCGGTGTCATGCCATCCAGACGCTCTGCGTCCCATCCAACGCGACGCAGAGCGTCGCCCAGCCCTGACACCGCAGAGCGGTGTCAGCAGAACAAAAACATTCGTATTTGGAGGTATCCCATGTCCCCCCGTTCTCGTTTGTCTTTTCTGCTCTTCACCCTGTTCCTGGTTGCTCTGCTCGCGGCGGGCTTCAACCTTGCGGCGCGGGCCGCCAGCCAAAACTTCCCGCCCTGGAAGTTCAAGCCCCTATCCAGCATCCTGCCGCTGGACATAGATATGAATACTTCTTTCCTGAACGACCTGGGCGAGCAAGGCGAATTGGTGATCACCTACTATCCGCAAGGTGTCGGGCCTGCCCATTATGGCGTTGTCTTCGGCGGCGTGTTGACGCCTATGTTCACCGCTGGCGATCCAGCCCCCGGCGGCGGCGCGTTCTCGAACATGAGCCACGCCTATGCCGCCTCCCCCACGCTCGTGTACTTCAGCGCCTTAGTCCACGATGGCGGGCAGGATGTCCTGCGCTATTTTCGCTGGAATAGCGGCAGCATCATCCACCTGCCCACCCAGGCCAACGAATCGTACGATGTAAACAAGCACGACTCCCACGGCAAATTCATCTTCAAGCGCACGTTAGATGCCGAGAATACCGAATACCGCATCACCGATGGCGTGACCTTCAGCGATCCGATCACCCTGCTCAACGATGACATCAACGACAACTCCAATACCAGTCAGCAATTGCTCGGCATCACCGCGGATGGGGCCTTCTTGATCGGCGAGAGTATAGTCAGCGGATTTTTGACCTGCACCCTACGCCCCACCGCGCCTGACCAGCCCAACGTAGCGACCACGACATCGCGCCTCTTCTGGTTGGGCAGCCGCAGCGGGAATGTCGTCACCGGCAGTGCGACCGATGGCCCCGGCTGCCAGGGCAGCGGCACAAATGTTGATTACGGGGTGATGAACAGCGCCGGCGACATCCTCAGCCAGGAATATACCTACGCATACAATTACAATGACCCCGATTTTGAGGGAACCGGATTAACCACCTTGCGGCTCTACCCCGGCAACGGCGCAGGCCCCAGCGTGGTGGCCCAGGGCGAACATGTGAATGACGTCGGCCCGTACTTTTTTTTGCAGCCGCTAGCCATCACTGAAGCGCACCAGCCGATCTTCTCCGCCGCCGCGTCCCTTTCAGCGCCTTACCGGCTTTACGACGGGCCCAATCCCACCACCGATCCATTCGATGGCGATTTCTTCGCTGGCTTTGGACAGGATGGCACCCTCATTGGTATCTACCATTTCAGTGAAAAAGGCATCCTCGTGGGGCAAGCACAATTGGCCGATAACACTTACGTGGATGTCATCGGCCGCGCCGCCAGCGCCAGCCAATGGATTGACCCCGCCGGCGGTAGTTGGGGCGACGCCGGCAACTGGGATAGCAACGAAGTGCCAGGCAGCACCAGCGAGACGCTCTTCAACCTGGATGCAGCGTACACCGTCAACGTGGGCACGCATGATGTGGGCCGCGTGCGCATCGAAAACGGCTTTGTCACCTTCGATAACGCCAACCTGGCCCTGCTCGGCCCGCTGACGGTCGGCAACGACGCCACCTTCGATCTGACCTCCGGCAAACTCAAAACCGATTACCTGGTGGTCGGCGAACTGCCCCCGGCAGACATCCTCAACCCGCCCACCGCCCACGTGCAGGTTTCCAACCACGGCACAGTGCTGAGCGCCACGGCGGTGATCTCGATCAGCCACGCCAGCCCTGGCAGCCTGTTCCTCGATGACGCTCAGATTGACAGCGGCTCACTGGTGATCGGCGAAAACTTCCCCGGCAGCGCCGCCTTGAGCGGACAGCACGCCAGCTGGTTCACCAATGGCGCGATGGCGGTGGGTTACAACTACACCGGCACGCTCAGCATCGAAAGTGGGGCGTTCATGCGCAGCGCCGGCCAGGTGGTGATCGGCCAGGGCAACAGCCTGCAAGAGTACACATCCCAGGTGCAGGTGCGCAACTTCAATGCGCCGCTGCCTGGCTTTGGCGCGAACTGGCTGCTGCTCGACACGCTCACCATCGGCAACTTCCTGCGCGGCGAGTTGGACATTTCACACGGCGGCACAGTCGTTTTGTTCAGCGACGATGGCGTTCTCCAGGCTGGCTTGCGCGCCCACCCCGCCCCCGGTTTCGACGCCTTCATCAGCGTGGATGGCAGCAGTGATACCGAAACGGTCAACGCCGCGCTGCAAGTCCTCCACGATGTGCTGCTCGGTATGGCCGATGGCGCTTCCGTGGGCGTCAACGTCAACCGGGGCGGCTTGTTCTCGGTCTTTTACGCCGATCTGTTCCTGGGTTTCCTGCCTGGCAGCGAGGCGGTGATGACCGTGGCCGGCATCAACGACCACGGCGTGCCAGCCCGGCTAGTGGTGGAACGGCCAGAGAACCAGTTCGACAGCGGTATTTGCGCCATCGGTGAAAGCGGCACGGGCATGCTGCTGATCCACAGCGGCGGCCAGGTGGACTGCGGCACGATCCGCATCGGCGGGCAGACCGGCGGAATTGGTTTCGTGCAGGTGAATGGGGCCAACGGCGGTTCCTCGCTGACCACCGAAGGTGGCCTGTGCATCGGCGGCGACTTCCTCGGCCTGTGTGGTGCGGCGGAAAGCGGCTCGCAAGGCACGCTCGAACTGAAGAACAGCGCATCGGTCTCGGCGGGGCGCGGCACGCTGGTTGGCCCCGGCGGCAAGATCATTGGCAGCGGTGACCTCTTCGTTGGCGTGTTGGGGTTGGATGTGGCCGAGGGCGGCGTGGTAGACCCTGGCGTAACCGTGCTGGCCCCCGAAAATATCTCTCCTTTGGCGGCCGCGACCATCGAAACTGGCACGTTCACGATCACTGGCAACGTCACGATCAGCCCCACGGCTGAGGTCAAACTCGATATCCTCGGCCTGGCCGATCACGACCAACTGATCATCAACGGCAACCTGAACCTGGCGGGCGGCACGCTGACCCTGGCCTTCGGCAATGGCTACCTGCCCCAGGAAGGCGCTACGTTCGAGCTGCTCACCGCCGCCAGCACTGCGGGCGAGTTCGACGATGTCGAAATCACTGGGCTGCCGGCCGGGTATGCGTTCAGCGTCGCATTGGTCAATGGCAAGCTGGTGGCCGAAGTGACCGAAGCCCCGGCGGCTACGTTCCAGATCTTCCTGCCGCTGGTGGTGCGCGATTAGGATCGCCGGGGGATCAATCCCCCGGCTACGAGCAGCGCCCCGTGAACCAGGCTTATAATAGCCCCGTTCACGGGGCGCCGCTGAATAGCCCGGCGATTGATCGCCGGGCGGGGACACACATCGCCCGCGGCAACACATCGCCAGGGGAATGTGCAAAAAACATCTTGAATATGCGTCTAATGATCAGTAACCAATATGGTCAACTTTGAACCGCTGCTGACCCGCTGCCGAGAAGGTGAACTGGCAGCTTTCACCGAGCTTTTCGCCGCTTGTGAAAGCCGAGTGTACCGCCTGGCGCTGACCATCCTGAACGATGTACAGGATGCCGAAGACGCCGTGCAGGATGTATTTCTGCGCGTGTTCCGCGGCATCGAAGGATACCGCGGCGGGTGCGCCTTCACCACCTGGCTGACGGCCATCGTCGTCAACACCTGCCGCGACAAACTGCGCCGCCGCAAAGTGCGCCAGGCCTTCTCGCTCGATTGGCTGCATCGCCAGCCCTGCGCCCAAACGCCCGATATCGCCGATGCCGTAGATGAGCGCTGGCGTAAGCAAAGCCTGTGGGCGGCGGTGGCCTGCCTCGATGAAGGCGTGCGTCTGCCGGTGATTCTGTTCTATCACGAGGGCCTCGCGGCAGATGAAGTGGCCCTTGCGCTCAATCTACCGGTCAAAACAGTTTACGCCCGTTTGAACACGGCGCGTAAGTTGCTGCGGGCAACCTTGTGCCATGGGGAAGCCCAAAGCGAACCAGAAAGCGCCTGGGAGCAAGCCAATTCCATGTCCTGGCAGCGCCCCGAATAGGCCACCCATCGTGGCGCAGACCTTTGGTATGTACATTGCCGCAAGTCAAAGACTTGCGCCACAACGAATGCGGAGAAAAATTGCGAATGGCTGATTGGTTTTCTCGGTTAGGGCAAATAAGCTGCACGCAGGTGAGCGACGATCTGACCGCCTACCTGCACGATGGCCTATCGCCTCGCCAGCAGGCCGCGGTGGAACGCCACTTGCAGGGCTGTGCAGACTGCCGCACCGCGTTGGAGGCCGCCCGCCGCCTCGAAGCCGACCTGCGCCTCGAAGCCGCCGGCCATCAGCCAAAGATCAGCCGCCAGGTATCGGCCCGCATTCAACGCAACCTGTACCAACACATTCGCAAGGGGTTGATTGTGCGCCGCATCTACCAGTTTGCCGGTACGGTTGCGGTGGCGGTGGCCATCTTGCTGCTGTTTTTGGCCGGAGACCGCCTGCTGCGGCAATCGGTCGGTTCGCCCAGGCCGGCCGCGCACCTGCCCACGGCCATCATTCCCACGCTTTTGCCCAGCGCCACGCCAACGCCCGCCGCCGCCAGCCAGGATATTCTCGTCGTGGGAGCAGGGTGGTATACCGATCAATGGAAGCGCAATTTCAACCCCTTCTCAGCGAACGGCCACTCCTTTCCCTGTCTGTATGAACCGCTGATGCTGCAACAAGACCAAACCGGCGCGCTAACCCCCTGGCTGGCAACCGAATACGCCTGGAACGACGACAACACCCTGCTGACGATCCGGCTGCGCCAGGGCGTGCGCTGGTCTGATGGCGCCGCTTTCGATTCTAATGACGTGCTGGCTACATTCGCCCTGCTGCGCCAGCATCCTGACATTACCGGCATTCCCGACTACCCCCATCCGCTTGCCGCCTGGCTCGATCAAACAGGCGCAAAAATGTCTGCGCCTGACGGTTTTACGGTCAGGTTCACCTTTCAGCAGGCAGACCCAGCCATCCTGTATGATTTGATGACGGTGCCGATGCTGCCACAGCATGTGTGGGCGCACCTCGAAAAACCCGGCGAATTTACCAACCCCAACCCGGTCGGCACGGGGCCATTCACACAGGTCACGCTTTTTGAAACCCGTCAAAATGGCACGGAACGTACCGTGCAATTCGAACGCAACCCCTACTACTGGCAGGCCGATCAAATCGCCATCCAGGGCGTGCGCTACACTATCCGCCATGAGGAACACGCCATCGTAGATTTGCAGCAGAACCGGCTCGATTGGGCACTGCTCGACCTGCCCGACCCGCAAAAGGACTTCGTTGACCTGTCGCCGCAATTTTTCCACATCGCCGCCGCCTGGGGCAGCACAAATTTCTTGGAACTGAACACCTCCCGCCCGCCCTTCGACATTCCCACCGTGCGCAAAGCCATCAGCATGGCGATTGATCGCGAAAAATTGCTGGCAAACTTTTCTCCCCAGGCATTGCCAGCCAACGCCATCGGGTTGACCACCCGTGAACGCTATTGGTGGAATCAGCAAGCCATTGCCGATGGGTATTGGCTGGAATACAACCTCGACATGGCCAATGCCATGCTCGATGAGATCGGTTTTTACCGCGGCCCCGATGGCACCCGCGTCAGTCCATCGGGCGTGCCGTTGCGCTTCGAATACCTGTTGAACGACGATGCGTTCGACTGGAATGGCATTCCCACGGATGCGATCATGCGCCTGATTGCCGATGATTTGGCCGCCGTGGGCATCGAAGTGGTGCTGAGCGAAGTGGCCGATGACCGCTATTGGGATGAAATGAGCAAAGGCAAATTCGATATGGTCATTGTCGAAAGCGGCGGATTGTGGCTGTATCACAGCACGCTTCTGCCCGATGATTATGGCCTGTGTTGTGGCAGCAAAACCAATGCCGAAGCGGGACGCTATTTCAGCGCCGCTGCCCCGGCCCTCTTCCAGGCGTTTGACGCCGAAACCGACCCCGCCCGCCAGCGCGACATCATCGGCCAGCTTCAAACCATCTTCGTCGAAGATGCCCCCGTCTTACCGCTTTACGCCTCCCAACATTATTATCAATACAACACCAGCCGCTTCACCGGCTTTCCCACCGAGACCAATCCTTACGCCTCCGGCTCGCCCATGGCCATGGATGCGCTGCTGGTCTTTTTGCACCTGAAACCGGCCCGCTAAACCCACCCTCAACGCCCCAAAATGGGCGGTAGTATAATCATTTTATGCCCCCCTCCACCACACCCATCGCCGCCTATCGCCGCAGTGCGCAAGCACGCCACGAAGCGCAACGCGCCCAACTGGATGCACGCCGCCAGCGCGCCCGGCAGGTGGCCCAGCAAGCCGCCGCGCGGCTAAAACAGGAATTTGCCGTGGATAAGGTCGCCTTGTTCGGGTCGGTTGTACAGCCGGCGCTCTTTCATATCCATTCGGATATTGACCTGGCCGTTTGGGGGCTGGATGAGCGGCGCTATTTTCGCGCCGTGGGCATGTTGCAGGGCCTCGATAGCGAGTTTGCGATAGACCTCGTGCCGTTTGAAGACGCCGCGCCATCGTTGCAGCACACGATCACACAAGAAGGAGAGTTCCTATGAGCGCTTATGGCGCATTGTCCAGCCGCATCAAAACGGGCCTGCAAGAATTACAGCCCGTGGTCATGCGCGTTCAACTGCTCACCCAAAAAGCCCTGGCGAACAACGATGACGGCTATTGGGACGGCGTGGCGCTCAACCTGCACAGTTTCTACACCGGCCTGGAGCGCATTTTTGAAGACATTGCCCGCAGCGTCGAAGGCAGCCTGCCGCAAGGCCGCAACTGGCATGCCGATTTGCTGCGGCAGATGACCTCGGAGATCGCCGATCTGCGACCCACGGTCATTCGTCCGGCGGCGCGTGCCTGCCTGGAAGAATATCGCGGCTTCCGCCATATTGTGTGCAATGTGTACGCCCTCAATCTGCGCCCGGCGCGGGTGCGAGAATTGGCCGACATGCTGCCAGAATGTTTCGCCTCGCTCGAAGCCGATCTGACCACTTTCATCGCTTTTCTCGAACACGTTGGATAATCACGAGTGGGGGGATGCCACTCGTATCGTCAGCAATAGGGGCTTGCTGTTCGCCTCCGTTGCCACCATTCTCCTGGAGGATCATTTTTATGCTTGCACGTCAATCCAATCAATTGTCTGTTTTGCTTTGCCTGCTGACCGTTGTGGGCCTGCTGCTGAACGCCTGCACGGCCAACACCGCCCCCACCGCCGTCGCCACCGATGCCGGGGTAACGTATCAGCCCTCTGAACTGCCCACGGTTACAGCAGCCGCCCCCGCTGCCGACGGCGACAGCGTCAACTCAGACGCCCACCCCATCATCACCTTCGCCGCCGATGAATACCAGCGCACTCTCTTCGAGCCGCTGATCGAACAATTCAACAGCCAACACCCCGAAATGACCGTTCAATTCGCCGCCCTGCCCCAATACAGCGGTGGCGATGACGAAGCCTTTCAGGATTACTACCGCACCCAGGCTTCCACCGGCGATACGCTCCTGCTGTGGAGCGTCGCCTACGCCCCCGGCAGCTATTTCCGCGACATGCAGGCGCTGATGGAAACCGACCCCACCTTTGAGCCAGACGATTTTTGGCCCAACGCCCTTCAGTTTTGCCAGGACGCCGAAGGCCGCCAATTGGGCGTGCCGCTCAGCTTTAGCGTCAATGGCATTTTCTACGATAAGGCCGCCTTTGATGAAGCCGGGCTGCCCTACCCCAAACCCGGCTGGACGTTGGACGAATTTCAGCAAACCATTGCCGCCCTGGCCCGCCAGGAAGGCGGCGAAACCCGCTACGGCCTGGCCGAAAACTACAGCCAACTGCTTGGCGTTTTCATCGAGATCGCCCTGGATGCCAATGATGGCGAACTGACCGCCGAGACCATCCAACCGGCGGTGGAATGGTACATCAACCTCGCCAAAGCCAAAGCCATCTACACGCCGCCTTATGCCGAAGAAGACAACGAGGTAGATTGGAATAAGAAATGGCAAGCCTGGCAAGACCTGTTCAAAGGCGAAAACCGCCCCGTCATGTGGGTGGGCGGCCTCTCTGAGAGCCTGCCCGGCGCCGAATTTTACGGCCCCAGCGAAGATGACCCCTTCAAAGGTCTGGCGCTCAAAACCGAGGGTTTCGCCCCTTACCCGCTGGCTCCCGAAGCTGACAACACCAGCCAGGTGTGGGGGCAGTGCGCCGCCATCAGCGCCGGCAGCCGCAACCCACGCGCCGCCTGGACGTGGCTGAACTTCCTTTCTCACCAACGCCTGGTGCAGGATCAAAGCTATGCCTGGGAACTGGTGCAACTGCCGGCGCGCATCTCGTTGGCCGAATCCAGCGGCTATTGGCAAAAACTGCCCGCCGAGGTAAGTGAGACGGTGCGCTTCGCCATCGAACACGCCTGGCCAGGCAGCAGCTATACCGACCGCGCCTATCAGGTGTACAACGCCGTTCAGAAATTAATCGCCGGTAAAACCGCCGACCTGGCCACCGCCCTGGCCGACGTGCAAGAACAAATGGCCAGCACCGCACCAACTCCCACGCCCAACCCCGACCCGATCGTCGTGGCAACCCCCAAACCCACCCTCTCGCCCGATTCCACCGCGGTGGACTACTTCTACCAAGCGTGGGGCCCCGATAGCGAAGCCTTGCGCGCCGTGGTAGATGAATACAACAAAACCCACGCCGACAGCCCCGTCACCCTGCGGACAGAGTTCAATTTCTCATCGGGCAGCTACGAAGAATATCAGGCCGCCATCGCCAACGAGTTCGACTGCTACACGTCTTACGCTGGCGGCATGGATGGTGGATACACCCTGCCGCTCGACACCTTCCTCGAGGCCGAAGGCCCCGAATTTCTGCAAGATTTCGACCCCGCCATGCTGGATGTCTTCCGGCAGGACGGCAAACTGCTCGGCCTGCCCGCCGTCAGCCAGCCACAACTGATCGGCTACAACGCCGACCTGCTCGCCCGGCGCGGCCTCGAACCCCCCGCCGCCGAGTGGACCTTCGACGACTTCATCGAACTGGCCACCCGCGCCGCCTCCACCGACGAAGCCGACCGCAGCTACGGCTTCATCAGCAGCGAATGGGACACCTTCCTGCTCGAAGGCCGCGGCATCGTCGGCGCAGATTACAAAAGCGACCCGCCCGCGGCCCATTTCGACAGCCCCGAATTTGCCAACGGCCTGGCCTGGCTGAACGACCTGCTGCAAGCGGGCATGTTGTTGACGCAAACCAACGACAACTACATGGATGTTCAAACAGCCATGCAAGAAGGCCGGGTGGCTTTCTGGGTTGCGCAGGCCGGCCAGCCCGGCGGCTGGTTTGTTGACCAATTCAACCCGCCCAGCTATGCCATCGGCGTAGCGCCCCTGCCAGCCATCGAAAACCCCGCTGCTGCCACCACCAACTGGGCCAACGACCAGGCGCACTACATTTCGACCAGTTCATCCAACCCACAGGCCTGCTGGGATTGGATCAAGTACCTGAGCGAGCAGCCCACCGCCTTCAACGGCATCCCGGCGCGCCGCTCGGTGCAAAACTCGCCCGCCTGGGCCGCCCAAGTAGGCGAAGAATATGTAGAAGTGTACAAACTGGCCTTAAGCCAGACCAAACGCATCAGCGTAGATGACCAGGAAGCCCTCTTCACCCCCATCAGTTGGCCGCTGAGAACCTGGCAGCAAGCCATCGTCAGCGCCCTGTTCAAAGGCGAAGATACCGCCAAAGCCATCGCCACGGCCCAACAAAGAGCAGATGATTACCTGGCCTGCATGGCCGCCGTCGAAACCGACGGCATGGAATCAAACGCCGTGCAAAAGGAAGTCTACCGTTGTGTGCTGCAGGCCGACCCCGAAGGCGATTGGAGCTGGTTGAATAATGAGTAACGCACTGACAAATTTTCTATAAAAAATGCCAGTCCATTGACATTTTTTATAGAAAATTGTAAGATTACGATATGTATGCACGCGTCGTTGAACATACGTTACGTTCCCTCCTGCACGGGCCAGAAATTCTGATCTTGTATGGCCCGCGGCGGGTGGGCAAAACGACCTTGTTGCGCTTGTTTTACCAGGAACAGGTGCAACAAGGCGCGTTGTGTGCTTTTTACTCGCTGGATGACCCCACCGCGCAGGCCATTTTCAACGAGCCTGCTACCGCCCGCCTGGGACGTATCTTTGCCGAATTGGGCTTTGATCCCAACCGGCGTAACTATCTGTTTCTCGATGAGGTGCAGAGTTTTCAACATATCGGTACACTGCTCAAATTGACGTTTGACCACTTTCCCCATGTCAAAGTAATGGCAACGTCATCATCATCGCTGTTTTTATTGCAGGGCCTCACCGATAGCCTGGCCGGGCGAAAGTATTTTATCGAACTGTTGCCGCTTACCTTGGGCGAATATGTCGGCAAGCCAATAGATGACGCCTTCTCATACCCTGAAACACTCACCCAGGCGGGCTACTTGAATGAAACGCTGCGCTCCTTGTCCGTTTATGGCCTGTATCCCGAAGTTGTTGCCAAAGCCACGCCCGAAGAAAAACAGGCCAAATTGCGCGATATTGTCGAGAGTACGCTCTACAAAGACATTTTCATGCTCGAAAAGATCAAAGCCCCAGTGGTGATGACACGCCTGCTGACCCTGCTGGCGTACCAAATTGGCAATCTGGTCAACATCAATGAACTATCCACACAATTGGGCATTTCGCGCAATACGGTTGATCAATACATCACCATTCTCGAAAAGTATTTTCTGGTTTTGCGCCTGCCGCCCTTCAATCGTAATTTGCGTAGTGAGATCACCGCCAGATTCAAAGTCTACTTCTGGGACATGGGCATCCGGAATGCCGTCATCCACCGCTTCTCGACATTTGAAACACGCGAAGATAAAGGCGCAATTTTTGAAAACCTGGTAGTTGCTGCGCTCTTGAAACGCAATTTATATCAACAGCGGCCTTTCAATGCCTACTTCTGGCGCACCTACCAGGGCTATGAAATTGACCTGGTGCTTGAACACACCCAGACCCAGGAAATTTCTGCTTTCCAGATCACCGCCGCTGGTAAAGACACTTTTTCCAGGGCCTTCGACGCCTATCAGCCCAAACAAACCTTTGTGGTCACATTAGAAAACGCCTACCGCTTTTGCTGGTAAGTACAAAACTGTGTACCCCGCTTACCCATTACACCAGGAGATTTCTCGTATGCGCACCCAACCCCTCTACCGCCTGCTGTGCCTGTTGGTGATTGGCAGCCTGCTGCTCAGCGCCTGCCAGACGGCCTCCCCCGCCACCACCGACACGCCGCGGCCCTCCGAGCGCCCCGCCGAGGCCACAGACACGCCCGCCGCCGACAGCGGCAGCGCCGATAGCGACGATCACCCCGTCATCACCTTCGCCGCCTACGAATATGACCGCAGCCTGTACGAGCCGCTGATCGAGCAGTTCAACCGCGAACACCCCGAAATGACCGTACAGTTTGCCCCCCTGCCCGAATACACCGGCGACCCCGAAAACGACGAGCAATTTGCCGATTACTACCGCATGTTGGCCTCCGCCGGCGACACGAGCATGACCTGGGGGCTGACCACTGCCCCGCCACAGTATTTTCGCGACCTGCAACCGCTGATCGAAGCCGACCCCACCGGCGACGCCGACGACTTCTGGCCCGGCGTCCTCGAGGCCTGTCAGGATTTGGAAGGCCGCCAACTGGGCGTGCCAACCTCGCTCACCCTCAACGGCATCTTCTACGACGAAGCCGCCTTCCAGTCTGCCGGGCTGCCGCTGCCCACCGACGGCTGGACGTGGAATGAATTTCAGGATGCCATTGTGGCCCTCGCCAAAACGGAAAGCGACCCCATTCGTTATGGCCTGGCCGAAGCCTACAACAGCGTCATCGCCCCGGTCATCGAATCGGCCGTGGAAGATAACGGCGGCGAGATAGACGCCGAAACGCTGCAACCGCTCGTGCAGTGGTACATAGACCTGGTCAAAACCAAAGCCATCTACCCGCCGCTCTATTCGGGCAATGACGCCAAAGATGTAGATTGGGAGCGCCGCTGGCAAGAATGGAACGAGATGTTCGCCGGCGAAAACCGCCCCGCCATGTGGCCTGGCAGCCTGGCCGATAGCATCCCCAGCACCGAGTACATCCCCCCCAGCGAAGAAGACCCCTTCGCCGGGTTAGCGATCAAAGAATATCGCTTCGCCCCCTACCCCATCTCCGCCGACAACCCCAACGACAAAACCACCCCGGTCTATGCGCAGTGTGTTTCGATCAGTTCTGGCAGCCAGAACCCGCGCGCCGCCTGGAAGTGGGTCAACTTCCTCACCCGTTTGCGTTTGCAGCGCGAATACTACGGCCCGTGGGAAACCCTGCAACTGCCCTCGCGCATCTCCGTGGCCGAGGACGCCGGTTACTGGAACAACCTGCCCCCTGGCAGCGAAGCAGCCATCCGCTTCATCATCGCCCACGCCTGGTATGGCAGCACCTACCCTGAGATAGCCTATTCAGTGACCAATGCTGTGTACAAGGTGGTGGCCGACCAGGCCGACCTGAAAACCGCCCTGGCCGAGGCCGAAGCGCAGCGCCAGGCCGACGCCGCCAACATCACCCCCTCGCCCACGCCCAACAAAACCCCCATCGTCGTCGCCACACCGCAGCCCACCCTCTCGCCCGATGCGCTGGTGATCGCCTATTACAACCAGGCCTGGGGGCCAGACCGCGAAGCGCTCAAAACCCTGGTGAGCGAGTATAACAAAGCCCACCCCGAAAGCAGCATCGTCCTGCGCAGCGACTTCAGCCCCACCGAAAACGAGGATTACCTCGTCTCGCTGACCAAAAACTTCGACTGCTTCACCTGGTACAACATGGCCTATTCAGGCGATGCCGAACCTGAACTGCTCAGCCTGGATGCCCTGCTCGCCGCAGAAGGCCCCGAATTTACCCAGGATTTCGACGCCAACTTCCTCAACGCCTACCGCAAAGACGGCACGCTCTACGGCCTGCCGGCCTTCAACCAGCCGCAACTGCTCGCCTACAACGCCGACCTGCTCACCCGGCGCGGCGCAGAACTGCCCGAAGGCCGCCTGACCTTCGACCAGTTCATCGAAATTGCCAGCCAGGTGGCCTCTGCTGCCGAAGGCGACACGAGCTACGGCTTCTTTTACAGCGAATGGGAAAGCTGGCTCTTCAGTGGCCGCGGCGCTCAATGGGCCAACCTGGCCGTTGACCCGCCCGTGCCGATGATGGACACCCCCGATTTCGCCGACGCCCTGGAATGGATCGCCCGCCTGCAACAATCGGGCGTCTTCCTGGTGCAAGATGAAACCAACTGGGAACAGACACAAAACGCCCTGCAAGACGGGCAGATCGCTTTCTGGTTTTCACAGGTGGGCCAACCGAACGGCTGGTATTTCGATTCAAACCCGCCCTTCAAGGTGGCTGTGACCACCCTGCCGGTCATCGAAAACCCAACAGACCCGTCGCTGCTCTGGAATAGCGATCAGGCCCACTTCATCTCTTCTAATTCGAAAAACCCGCAAATTTGCTGGGACTGGCTCAAATACCTGAGCGAACAGCCCACCGGCTTTATGGGCGTTCCGGCGCGCAAATCGGTGCAGAACTCGCCCGCATGGGAAGCCAGCGTGGGCGCCGAATTTGCCGAAGTGTACCGCCAGGCCGCCGCGGCCGCCCCACACCTGCGCCCCGAAGAGATGGGCGTGGTCTACAGCCCGATCATCTGGCCGCTGTACACCTGGCGGCAGGAAATCATCACCGCCCTGCTCAAAGGCGACGACTACCAGAAGATCATCCCCCAGGCGCAGCAAAAAGCCGAAGATTACCTGGCCTGTATGGAAAGCGTGGATCGCCAAAAACTCGATGACGTTGAGGAACAAGAAGAAGTCAACCGCTGCGCCAAGCAGGCTGACCCCAATGGTCCGTGGGGCGATGCAGGCATTATCCGCGGCGGTGGCGGCGGAGGTTATTAGTTTGCAAAACCTGAGCAAACAACTCGCCCTGGATGATTTTTACGCCGCCCGCCGCAAAGCCGCGCTGCAAGAACTTCTGGCGCGCTTCACCCATAAACCGGTGGGGTTGTTTTCCTACGAAGAAGTGCGCCAGAAGTTGAAAGCGCAAGTGGGTTCAGAGCGCGGCTTGCGCGACATCCCCTTGGCAGCCATCGTCGGCAGCGTCAACCGCTACGAAGATTTCACATGCGATTTTTTGCCCCGCCAGGGGATTATGGGCCAACGCTGGGCCAACGTGAAGGCGGCGGTGGAAGGCAGCCTGGGCCTGCCCCCCATCGAAGTCTACCAGCTTGGCGAGGCTTATTTTGTCAAAGATGGCAATCATCGCGTGTCGGTGGCCCGGCAGCGCGGCGACGCCACCATCCAGGCGTATGTGACCGAAGTGCGCAGCGCCGTGCCGTTCAAGCCCGGCGACTCGCCCGATGACCTGATCTTGAAGGGTGAATATGCCGACTTCCTGGCGCACACCCGTTTCGACGAACTGCGCCCCGACGCACGCTGGCAGGTCACTTCGCCGGGGCAATTTGCCGTCCTCGAGGAGCATATTGCCGTTCACCGTTACTTTATGGGCCAGCAATTTCAGCGCGCCATCTCACCAGATGAAGCCACCATCCACTGGTACGACACGGTTTACCTGCCGGTGATACGGGCCATTCGCCAACGCCAACTGCTGCAAGAATTCCCTCAGCGCACCGAGACAGACCTGTATCTGTGGCTGGCTGAATATCAGATGCAGTTGAAAAGCGAACTGGGCATGGATGTGTCCCCCGAAGCTGCCGCCACCGCCCTGGCCGTCGAACACAGCCCGCGCCCCGAGCGCGTGGCGGCCCGCCTGGCCGGAGCGCTTATCCCCGCTGCGCTGGAGCCTGGCCCGCCAGTGGGCCGCTGGCGACAGGGAAAAGAAGGCCGCCAGCGCTATTTCGAGAACGTCTTGGTAGCCCTGGACGAACACGGCCACTATGCGCGTGAGCAGGCGTTGATCCTGGCTCGCCTGGAAGGGGCGCGGCTGAACGGGCTGCACGTAGATACCAGCGGCGCGGGTGCATTTTCTCCCCTCGCCCAGTCGCTCCGTGACGATTTCGAGCGCCGCTGTCGCGAAGAAAACATTTCCGCTACCTTCAAGTTGATGGTCAGTTCGAGCGTGACCCGCAAGGTGATCGATCACACCCACTGGCACGACCTGTTGCTCTTCACCTTCACAAACCCACCGCTCGAAAGTTCAGCGGTGCGCAAGTCTTTCGATGTACAGCGGTTGCTGCATCAAAGCGCTGGCCCGGTGATGATTGTGCCGCACCACGTCAGTTCACTCACCCATGCGCTGCTGGTTTATGATGGCAGTCCGAAGGCACGCGAGGCGCTGTTCCTGGCAATTTACCTGGTGCAAAAATGGGAAATTTCGCTCTCGGTGCTGACCATTCCTTACCAGGGCCGCGCGCGCAAATTCGACCCATCGGGCATGTTGCGTGATGTGCAAGAATTTCTCACCCGTTGCCAGGTGGCAGCCAAAGCCGTTCACGCCAGTGGGCCAGCAGCCACCGCCATTTTGCTCACCACCGAAACCAGCCATTGCGATTTGATCATCATGGGCGGCTATGGGCGCGGCCCGTTGCTGAAGGGGTTTACCGACGATGTGATCGATCAGGTACTGCGTAGGGCCAACCGCCCTGTGCTGCTGTGCCGCTGAAATAATCCCCCTCGATTTCTAACAAGCGATAGCCATAGGTATTGATCACCTGTGTTTGGCCGCAGGGTGTGATCGTTTGCTGATCGTTGCGGTAGACGTGAATGTGGCCGTGCAGGTGATAACGCGGCTGGAAGGTGTCTACCAGCCAGCGAAAGGCGCGGATGCCGTGGTGGGGAAGGTCATCTTCGTCATGGATGCCGGCGGGCGGGGCGTGGGTGACGAAGATGTCGAGGAAACGCCCGTAGCGCAGGCGGTTCCACAGCAGGCCAGGCAGCAGGGCGGTCACGTGCCGCCACATCTCCGCCTGTGAATACTGAAATTCCCCCGGACGGTAGCGGTTGCACCCGTCCACGCCCGCCAGCAGCAGCCCCCCGGCGCGGATCACCCGCCGATGCAAATTAATCGCCCCGCCTGGCTCGAACAGTATCCCCTGATCCGGGCGGCGTGCTTCAGAATGGTTGCCGCGCACCTGGTACGCCGGCACATTCAACATGCTGACGACAAAGCTGATGTACTCATCGGGCAGGTCGCCGCATGAAATCACCAGGTTGACGCCCGCGGCGCGCTCATAAATCTGGGCGTTGTAAAGGTTTTCGACGATGATGTCGCTGATGACCAGGAGTTTCATACTTTGTTACGGCGAAATTCATTTCGCCGATTCAAGCGGGCAAAATGAATTTTGCCCTACTTTTGCACCGGCCAGACCCAAAACGAAAACGACCCGATGCACGAAAGCAGACCAAAGGCAACCAGCGCTGTGCGCATTCCCACGGCTTCGCCAATGACCACGCCGATCAACGGGCAGATGAAGGCGCCGATGTTGACCACGGCGAAATACCACGAGGTGTAGAGCGGCCTATCGGAGGCGGGGGTGATGTCGAGCAGGGTGGTGAAGTGGCTGAGGTTGACCGCCGGGACGATCAGGTTGTTGATGGCGATGGACAGCAGGATCAGGTTCAGGTTGCCGAGCAGCCCCACGGCAATTGGAAACAGGCCGAGCAGCACAATAGTGCGTTGCAGCGTGAACTGCCTCCCCCAGTGCGCCATGCGCCGCTGCCAAAACGGCACCGCGCCGATCATCACCAGCGTCGCCACCGTGCCTTGCAGCCCGATCCAATCTTCGCTGGCGCCCAGTTCGCGCACGTAGAAGAGCATGTAGAGCGGTGCAGCCAGCCACAGGCCCACGGCATGGAAGATTGTATCCGCGATGATGCGCACCAGCGGGGCGTGGCGGGTGAAGACACCGGGCAGATCGTTCAGGTGCAGGCGTACCTTTTCGGCAGGCGGTGCGATGGGCTGGCTGGCGGGGATTTGCATTTTGAACAGGTAGCCCATGCTCACCATCGAGGTGATGAAGCCGAAAACGTACATGCTAATGTAGTTGGTTGGGAAATCTACATTGGCCAGCCATAGCCCAAACAGGAAGCTGAAAGCGCTCATGGTGGCGTTGTAGGTCATCATGCGGGCGCTGATGACGGTGGCGCGCTTGTTTTCGGGCAGCACGTCGCCCATCATGGCGATCCAGCCCACGTTGAAGAAATGCGCCGGGATGCTGATCGCCACCAGGATGCCGATGACCAGCCCGCCGAGGGGGATATTTAACCCGTGGAGCAGCGGCACCACAGCCACGAGCAGGAACCCGGCGCGATGCAAGATCAGCGACCACCACACCCACGGCGCACGGTTGGCCCTGGATTGCAGAAAATTGCCGGCGGGGATGGAGATCAGCACGGCCAGTAAGGCGGGCAGCGAAGTCAACAGGCCCACCTCGGCATTGCTGGCTTCCAGGCGCAGGGCGAAGGCGGTATTGAAGGTGGCCGCGCTGCCGAGGATGGACGCCCAGAAAAGCTCGACGACGTAAATATAGGCGTTGCGGTCGGTGGGGTCTTGCGGGTTAAGGCTGAGGAGACGGTAGATCATGGGGTCAGGGAGGTTATTTGCCGAGAGCGGCGGGTTCGCGGTTGAATTGGTAATGAAAATAGGCAGGGTCTTCGTAGCTCAATCCCAGGGTGATGACAGGGCCGCCGATTGTTCCCAGGCGCAGTTCATACGGCCCTGCCCAATCATTCCAGTCGCCGCGAACGTAGAGAAAACGCTCAGCATCTACCCATTCAAACAGGATCGCGGGTGAATCAGCCTCATCGAGCAGCGGCACAGCCCCGCCGCACACGCTGCCCAAAATCGGGCGGGGCTCATACCAGTTCGCATACACAAAATGATAAGAATCGGGGTGCCAGGCGATAAATTCCAGGTTGCTTTGGGCGGTAAAGGTGACTTCGCGTGTGCCATCAAAGGTAGCCAGGTGCAGGGCATAGTTATTAGACATGGGCCGGGTGATCGTTTTATACACCAGGTATTGATCATTGGGCGATGGCATGGCCCACCAGTCGGGAGCGGTGAAGGTGTGCAGCTTGCGGGCCGGCGTACCGTCGAGCGGGATATACCAGGTGCTAAAGGGCATATCTGCTGAATACACATCCCCATCGAAGGTGATGGCACGCAGCGCTTGCGAATCGCTGGCCCACCAGATGCTGGGGTAGATAATCGCGCCATCCTCCTGTACCCCGGTGATAAACTCGAAAATATGGCTTTGCAAATTGGAGCCATCGCGTTCGCTCACGCTGATAAAGCCTGGCTCGAACCATACCACCCGGCGGCCATCGGGCGAGGGGAGGCGCGGCTGCTCACTGGCAAGTTCAGGCGGGGGCGTCCAGGCGGTCAGTGCGCTGGTATCTACATCTAACAGCCAATAACCGCCCGAATCGCAGCAGCCGCCGATGGCGTTGTAGTTGCGTAAAACTTCAATTTGTAAGCGGTGCGTGCCAGCTTCCCAACCGAGGAAAGCGGTGCCATCGAAAAATTCGTGTTCCAGGTTGGGTGGATCGCCAAGCAGGTTGTACAGTTGTTCGGCGCTCAACAGGCGTTGCAGGTGGCTGCCATCGCGCCAGATGCTCCACAACTCGGCTTGTTGGTCGCGCGGGCCGCGATAGAAAACGATCACCTGTCCATCGGGTGAAAAGTAAAAGTTTTGTGCGTCGCCGGTCTTGCTGATTTGCTGCGCTGTGGCGCTGGTTTCATCCCACACCCAGAGATTGCCCTCGCTAAGAAATTGCACTTCCAGCGGCTGCTGGCGGGCGGGTAATTCCTGCGGTTTCGCCAGAGCATCCAGGCAGACGGTGGCGGTAGGCGTGGCGGTCGCGGGAATGGGGGTGGCCGTGGTGGTTGGCGGCTGTGCGGGCGCGGCGGTGCTGGTAGATGGCGGGCTGGTCGGCAGCATGGTCGCCGTGGGGGTGAACATGGCCGCAGTGGGAGTTGGTGTTGGCATACCGACGCAACCCGTCAAGGCCAGGCATAGCACACAAAGCTGTATCCAACGTGTTTTTGACATCATCGTACACATGGTTCACCGGATATGTGGCACATGGCAACGTAACACATCCTAACCCGCATAAAGCGGAACAACCAGCGCACCGCTCCTGCAAATTCTGGTTCTCTGGGATTTGCCGTGACGCGCTTCAAGATGAACCACGAATAGCACGAATTTACACGAATAAAAGCCAAAAATTCGT
>CAZSFD010000053.1:0-36813 GCA_964606085.1 uncultured Anaerolineaceae bacterium | reverse complement strand
TTACCCACCATCTTGGCGCAGAATAACAACCGCGACCAATCCTTTTTTGTATTGTGGTTTGTGTTATGCGGGTTGATATGCAGCCTGTTAGGGCTGAAAATGTGGTTTCGTTTGCGCAGGCAGAAAAGTGCTTTTCAACAATGAAAATTTTGCATGTCACACAAGGTTATTGGCCAGCGATTGGCGGCACCGAAATCCTGATGCAACGCATTTCGGAAGAATTGCACCATCAATTTGGCGATGATGTGACCGTTTTCACCACCAACTGTTACAGCGGTGAGGCCTTTTTTGCCCCCCATTTACCTAAAATGCCTGTTGGCGAGGAGCTGATCAATGGTGTTCGTGTGCGGCGGTTTGCGGTAAACAGCCAGATCAGTTGGGCCGTGCGCAAAATCCAAGGTCTGGCCTATCGCTTGCACCTGCCGGGCAATCAATATTTGCGTTTGTGGGCGGGAGGGCCGTTCATTACAGGGCTGCGCACGGCTATCGAACAGGCTGAGTACGATGTAGCGGCGGCATCTTCCTTTCCGTTGATGCACATGTTTGCCGCGGTAGAAGGCGCTCACCGCTCTGGCCGCCCGTGCGTGTTATATGGCGGCATTCACCCGCAGGATCTTTGGGGCTTTGACCGCCCGATGATTTACGATTTGATTCGCAAAACAGATGCCTACATCGCCTATACTTCGTATGAAGCCGATTACCTGGTGCAGCGCGGCGTTCCAGCCAGTAAAATTGCTGTGGTTGGCGCTGGTGTAGACCCTGGGCCGTTTGCATCCATTGATTCGAGTACTGCCCGTCAACAGATGGGCTTGCCCGCCGACGTGCCTTTGGTGGGTTTCATCGGGCAAATCGGTGGTCACAAAGGCGTGGATGCGCTCCTGCGAGCTATCCCGCTCGTGTGGCAAAGCGTTCCCGATGCGCATTTTCTCATCGCCGGCGCGCGCACCTTATTCTGCGATGAATTGGAGCGCACACTCGCCCGTTGGACTGCGCAGCAACAGGATCGGGTCAAACTGTATTACAATTTCAAAAACGAAGAAAAAGCGCAACTCTTTGCCGCATTGGATGTTTTTGCCTATCCATCGGGCTACGAATCCTTTGGGATAGCCTTCTTAGAAGCGTGGGCGGCGCGGAAACCGGTGATCGGCTGCTGGCGCGGCGCGGTGCCCTGGGTCGTCAGCGCCGGTCACGATGGCCTGCTGACCCATTTTCAAGATGAAAACAGCCTGGCTGGCGCGATCAGTTTACTCTTACAAAACCCTTCCCTGCGTGCTGCCATGGGCGAGGCTGGCTACATCAAAGCGACACAACGGTATAGCTGGCCGGAAATTGGCCGCCGTTTTCGGGCAGTGTATCAAACTGTTGTGAAAACGTAACCCTGCTACGTTATTTATCGGTTTCAACCCCCAGCGGTTCATTTCTCAAAAAAGGATGGTTTGACATGAAAAAAGTATCTTTTTTCCTCGGCTTGTTGCTCGCTATTTTATTGCCCTGGTTGTGGCAAATACGCGCCAGCGCCGCCCAAAACGTCATCACCGTCACCATCCCAACTGACCCCATCGCAGAAAGCAAAGATTACGCCACGCTTGTGTTGGGCGACCCATGGGATTTAAATGAGTTCAGCGATATTTCACAATATTTCAATGCCAATTATGGCGCGCCATCACCAGATAATCCCTTCTATTTTCCCCGCGACCCGGTAGTGAAAGATTATTCGATAGAAAATGGTTTGTACAGTGGCACGTCTATCGGCACGGTCTTCGATGGCAAGAATGGCTGGTTCACCCCGCTTTTTCCAGGATATGAAACGGCCGTACATTTGGGCCGTATGGGCAGCCGCTATCCGATCAACTCGGCTACCTATGGCTGCTTTTACATCGCACTCAAGACAAACTCAGGTGCAAACCGCGCTACCGGTGGGCCAGATCAGTATCGCTTATTCTGGTTTGCCAATGAAAAGTTGAATACAGACATCTACGGTGTCAGCGTAGGCGAGGCGCTTTATCCCGAAATTCCTGGCACCGGCAGAGTTCCAACCCCACGCTGGCAAGTCTTGAAAATAGACTTGCGGACAGTCAATGTTGTGCCAGGCACAGCATCCTGGTCAAGCCAAAGCCAATGGCAGGGATTACGTTTTGAACCTACCATTCAAGACAATGTGGCCTATCAAGTGGACTGGATGCGCCTGACCGACTGCACCCCACAATATGTCACCATCACCTTCACACCCGATGCAAACGTGGCATCACTTTGGCTGCGCCCCGAAGGCAGCACACGCGATATTTTGGTCGCCAAAGATGTTGACGGAAACAGCGGCACGTACCGGCTTGACACCCAGGGCCTAGCGCCGGGCCGTTATCAGGTTGGCCTGGGCACAGGCAGCGCCGTACTCGTACCGCCCACCTGCTGCTCACAACGTAGCACTGCGTTTATCACCATCAACCAGACCCCCATTGTCCAATATCAAAATCCCACCTTTGCCAGCGGCGAAGATATTGCATCGTCCTTGGGCAACCCCTGGGATTTTCAAGACAATTCCGACTACTATGGGATTACCTGCGCCGATTATGGCTTTGAAGCGCCGGGAATGTTATGGCTTAACACCGCCGATCTGGATCACCAGCCGCCGGCATGCAAGAGCGATGTCGGTGCGGCCCGGGTGTCAGACCCATCCGTCTACCTGACCATGTCGCAGCCTTTCGAATCCAGCCCCTATCGCTATCTCACCTATCGCATGTTAACCGACAACAGCTTGCAAGATATACCAAACGGCATGATCGTGCGCTGGGTCTGGTCCATCCAGGGTAGCAGTGGACGGCAGGGTTATATGTGCCATATCGTGACACAGGACATCCCTTATGATGTTGGCTGGCATACCTACACGGTTGACCTGTGGGACCCGTTTTCCGGTTCTGCCGAGGAATTTGCCGGCGAATGCGATGGCGGTATTACCACCTGGCGCGAGAGCGGCCAGGTGCTGCAATTGCGTTTCGATCCCAACGAAAACATCACCGGTGAAACGCTTTACCAAAAAATTGACTGGATTCGCCTCACCAAACCCATCGTCATCACCCGCGGCCAGGCCTACACCCTCTCGCTCAACAAATTCTTCCCTGGCGATACCTTCGACACCGTTCTCTACTACACCAACAACCTGAACCAACCCACGCAAAACCGGGTGATCCTCTACACCCCGCCCACGCCAGCACCTGCCGGCCCCCAGGCCATCTACCTGCCCATGCTGCGCAAAGATGGCGCCGCTTCCACCGAGCCAGGCGATCTGAATTTCAACTGGAATACGACGACCGTCAACCCGGGCGAATACTACATCTGCGCCCAGGTGGATGACGGGGTGAACCAGGCCATCTTTTGCTCTGAGGCCACCATTACCGTCACCGAATAATTCCCGTGCACATCGCCTACGACGCCACCGCCCTGCCCCCGCGCCCTGTGGGGGCAGGCAACTATATCATCCATTTGCTACGCGCCCTGGTGCAACAGCCCACCGGGGCGCATTTTAGCGTCTTCGCCCAGCCCTATCAGCGCGCCCTGTTCGATCTCCCCGCCAATGCCCCGGTGGACTTTATCCCCGTGCCAGCCATGCCCCCGGTGCTGCGCCTGTTGTGGGAGCAGACGGCCTTCCCCCTGCGCCTGGCCCGCCTGGCCCCCGATCTGCTGCACAGCCCGCACTACACCTTGCCCGTGTTTTACCCGGGCCGTAAAGTCGTCACCCTGCACGACCTGACCTTCTTCCTCTTCCCCCATCTTCACACCCTCCCCAAGCGTTATTTCTTTCGCTTTTTCACCCGCCTCAGCGCCCGCCACGCCGCGGCGCTGCTGGCCGACTCGGAAAGCACCCGGCAAGATGCCATCCGCCTGGCCGGCGTGCGGGCTGAAAAAATCTTCACCGCGCCGCTGGGCGTCACCGCCGAATTTCGCCCGCTGAGCGATGCCGCCGAGCGCGAACGGGTGCGCCAAAAGTATGCCCTGCCGCCGCAGTTCATCTTGTTCGTTGGCCTGTTGGAGCCGCGCAAAAACCTGCCGCTGCTGCTGCGCGCCTTTGCCCAGGTGAAAGACGACCTGCCAGGGCAACAACTGGTCATTGTGGGGCGCAAAGGGTGGATGTTTGAGCAGGCGTTCCAACTGGTAGATGCGCTGGGCCTGGCCGAACGGGTGGTTTTCGCCGGTTATGTCGAACGGGCCGATTTGCCGCTGGTGTACAACCTGGCCGATGTCTTCGTGTATCCCTCGCTCTACGAAGGCTTCGGCCTGCCCGTGCTGGAGGCGCTGGCCTGCGGCACGCCCACCATCACCAGCGACATCTCCTCCATGCCCGAAATCGTCGGCCAGGCGGGCTGCCTCGTGCCGAGCGGCGATGAGGCCGCCCTGGCTGCCGCCTTGCGCAACCTGCTGGGCGACCGCGACCTGCGCCAACACCTGGCCGAGGCTGGCCCGCGCCGCGCCGCCGCCTTCACCTGGGAGAACACCGCCGCCCAAACCCTGGCCGTGTATCGAAAAACCATCAACGGTGTGCTATGAAACTCTCCGTCTGCATCGTCACCCGCCAGGCATGTGATTATTTGCGCAATTGCCTGCGCTCCATCGCCGAGAACCCGCCGCCGGGTGAGTATGAGATCATCGTCGTAGATAACGCCTCCACCGACGGCACGCTCGACATGCTGCGCGACGAGTTCCCCGCTGTTCAGGTGATCGCCAACCCCGTAGACAACGGCTACACCGCTCCCATGAACCAGGCCCTGCGCCGCGGCACAGGCCAATACCTGATGCAGCTCAACCCCGATACCCTGGTACACCCCGGCGCGCTCGAAGGGCTGCTCGCTTTCGCCGATCAACACCCCGAAGCCGGCGTGGTCGGACCCAAGGTGCTGAACGCCGATGGCACGCTGCAAAAATCCTGCCGCCGCGGTGACTCGCGCCCCTGGGCCGCCTTCAGCTACATCATCGGCCTCTCGCGGCTGTTCCCACGCAGCAAATTTTTCGGCGGCTACCACCTCAATCACCTGGATGAAGACGAAATCAACCCGGTGGATGGCGTGGCCGGCTCGTGTATGCTGATGCGCCGCAGCGTGGCCGAACAACTCGATTTCCTCGACGAGCGCTACTTCGCTTATCAGGAAGATGCCGATTATTGCTACCGGGTGCGTCAGGCCGGCAGCCAGGTCTACTACTATCCCCCGGCCAAAGTCACCCATTTTGGCGGGCGCGGCGGCACGCGCGTGCAGCCTTACCGCTCCATTTACGCCTGGCATCGTTCTTACTGGCTTTACTACCATAAAAACTTTGCCAAAGATTATTTCTTCTTATTCAATTGGTTTTACGATCTACTGATTGTGATCAAACTCGGCCTGGCGCTGCTGATCAACTTCGTGCGCCGCGACAAATACGCCGGTCCCAGGCGTTCCGTGCGTTGAGACAGCCTGGGCCTGGCGCACTGCGGCCACCACCAGCCCCGCCGCCAGCCAAAAATAGGGCATGGCAAACGAGTCGATGCTGAACCCCTCACCCACGAACGCCAGCAGCATCAACACCCCCATCAGGCCCGTCAGGCGAATGGCCGGCTGGCTGCTGCGATAAGCCCGCCGCGCCGCCTGCGCCAACACGAACAACCAGCTACCAAACACGCCAAAGCCGATCAGCCCCGTCTCGGCCAACAGCCGAATCCAAAAGTTTTTGATATTGGGCAAATGCGGCAGGCGGTAGATCACCTCGCGAATCTCAAACGATGTCCAGCCGATCCAGGGGATCAAATCCTTGAAGTAGAACCCGGCATTGCCCGGCCCCACGCCCAACCAGGGGTGACGCTCGAAGACGTGCAGGCCGTTCAGCCAATAGACCGTGCGCTCCATAAATTGCAAACGCAGACCCACATACATCAGCGTGTTTTCGTCCAGCGTTAACAGGCGTTGAATTTCTTGCGCGCTGGGCGGCGACTGCACCAACGCCGCGAAGCGATGATCGCGCTCGCTGCCCAGGCGGATCACCCCGCCGGCCAGCCCGGCATATAGCCCCACGAAAGCGGCCAGCAGCAGCAGTGCCAAAGCCACGTTGATTGGCCGCGCCAGGCGGTTTTGCGGCAGCCACTGTTGCAACCGGCGCATGGCCGCGCGATAGATCACCCAGTTGATCCAGCCAAAGATATATCCAAAGATCAGCAGCAGCGACAACAGCCCGATGCGCGGCGAACTCAAAAAGAAAAAGGCCAACCCCACCACGGCCAACAGGTTTTCGAGAGTCAAGAACTTCAACAGGCGCAGCGAAAAAACCGAAGTCCTTTCGAGCGTGGCGGCCAACCACAGCGGCAGGTAGAGGATGACCATCTGATGGGCAAACCACGAGGCCTCATACGCCAACGCGCTGACGCGTGCCCCACGCGCCGCAAAAAACGGCGGCTTGACCGCCAGCCAATCTTGCAGGCTGTACCACCAGGCCGGGTAATCGTCGGCCTGGAACAGGTAAAAGACCTGCACGCTGGTATACAGCAGCATGAACAGGCCGCCGGCATGAATCCATTGCAGGGTACGGCGCAAGCGTGCGGGCGAATTGGGAAAAGACGAAGCCGTCAGGTAAAACGCCACGCCAATCGCCAGGGTCAGCAGCGCCCGCACTTCCTGGCCGAAAATGGTCTTCTCTTTGAAGGTGGGCAAATCGAGGAAAAACGCCTGCGCCGCTGCCAGCAGCGCCACCCAGGCAAATAAGACCAGCGGCAGCGTCTCACGCGGCAGGCGGCGCTGCCTGAAGATACCGGGCAGCACCGCCAACACCAGCAAAGCCCCAATCGGCAGCGCCGAAAAAGGCGCTACGATGGCCCCCATGCGCTCGACAAAAAACGGAAAACTGGTCAGCGGCAGCCCGATGAGCGCCGCCGCCCACAACGCCGCCAGCAGCCCATCCCAGCCCTGCGCCAGGCGCGGCTGCGCTGCCAGCGTGTGCCAAAGGTTGATCCAACGCGTTTTCATGGCTGGCGGGCTGGCACAATGGCGATCAGCAGCAGGCCGATCAAGAAGCCTGCCGCCGCCCCGGCCAGCAGCAGTTGACCGCGCCCGCCGCGCACGGGTGCTTCGGGCAGAGCGGCGGCCTGGGGTGGCGTGAACAGCACATAACTGGCAATCGTGCCATCCTGCTGCCACTGCAACAATTGAGCGTAGGCGGTTTCGAGCCACAGCGTAGCCACTTGCTGCGCCACGGCCGGGTCGGCATGTCGAAAGCCGGCATCCCAAAAAGCGTGGCGGCGTTCGATCACCATGCTGCGCAAAAAGGTCTGGGTGTCCAGGCTGATGCCCGCCGCCACGGCTTGCTGCACGGTTGCTTCGATCACGTTCGATGCGCGCAAGGCCGCCTCGGTGGCTGCCAGGGCAATGTCTTCGTCGTATTGGTAGCGATCCAGGGGCAGTTCGGGCATGCGCGTCGAGTCGATGGTGACGTAAATGCTGGCACGCGCCTCGTAGACCGGCGGGAGCGCCTGGAACAGCGCAAAGCCCACGCCGCCGCCCAACACCACCGCCAGGGCCAGCCACCACCAGCGCCGCAACGTTTTGCGGCCATAATCGCTCAAATCCACATCATTCATCCAACACCTCTCACGCGCCCCGCCCGCTCACCAACACCCACACCGTCTTGAAGACAATGTATACATCCAGCCAGAGCGACCAATTGCTCAGGTAATACTCGTCCAATTCTAACCGATGTTGAAACGTGGTTTCGTGGCGGCCCATCACCTGCCACCAGCCGGTGAGGCCCGGCTGCACACGCAAGATCAGTTCGCCGTGTTCGCCCATTTGCGCCTGTTCGCCCGGCAGGTAGGCGCGCGGGCCAACCAGGCTCATCTCGCCGGTGAGGATATGCCACAATTGCGGCAGTTCATCCAGGCTGAATTTGCGCAAGAAACGGCCCAGGCGCGTCACGCGTGGGTCGCGGGCCAGCTTGTGGAAGGTCTCATATTCGCGGCGCAACGGTTCATCCGCCGCCATCAGTTCGGCCAGGCGCTGCTCGGCATCGGGGTACATGGTGCGGAATTTGAGATAGCGAAACAGCCGCCCGTTCCGCCCCAGGCGTTGGCTGACATAGAAAACCGGCCCGGGCGAATCGAGCCGGATCGCCAGGGCGATCAGGACTCCCATCGGCAAGATGATGCCCAGGGCCAGACTGCCCAACGCCAGGTCGAAAACCCGCTTGGCCCAGGTTGCCCGGCGGTCGAGCAGGTTATATTGGGTTTGAATCGCCAGGCGGCCTTCCAGGTCTACCGTGCGCACCCACAGCGAGCCGAGCGGCGAATCGGCCAGCACCACCAGCACGGTGGGGAAGCGTTCGCTCAACCAGCGCAGCCGCTCCTGAATGGCCGCCCGCGGCTGGTTGGGCGGTTCGAGCAGCATGGCGTAGCTGATCTTCTCGGCTGCCAGGCGCTTTTCCACCTCCGCCGCCGCACCGACCACCGGGATGCCCATCAAGACGGCGCTGCCCTGGGCCGCCGACGTATCCCACACCAGCGCCGGGCGCAGCCCCATGCGGCGGGCATTGCGCAGGCGGATGATCACATCGCGCAGGCCCTCGCCGTGTCCCACCAGCACCACGGGCGTCCCCCACCAGCGCAGCAGCGAAGCCCGGTTGCGGATGGCGAAGCGCATCAGCAAATTGAAAAAGAAGGCCAGCCCCCAGCCCACCAGAAACACACTGCGCGGAAAATCTGGCCCAACCTGCTGCAAATAGAGCGCCAGGCCCAACACGCCATAGCCCACCGTCAGCGATTGGAACACCTGGCGCATCTCTTCCACGGCGGTGCGGCCAAAGCCGGGGTAGAGGCCATTCAGCGCATAGGCCAGCAGCACGCAAATCAGGTTAAGCTGCAACATCGGCCAAAAGACGTGCCAGCGCACCACCCCGCCAAGCCAGGGGATGAGCAGACCGCGCAGGGCCGTGGACAGGGTGAAGGCGGCGGCCAGGCTGAGCACATCGCCCAGCACGAGCAGCAAAATAATCCACAGTGAACGAAATTTCATAGATGAGTCAATTCGTGTAAAAAATCGGCCAGTACCTTTTCTTTGGCCCAGTGTGCGAGGGCAAACTGGCGGCCCTGCTGCCCCAACCGCTGGCGCAGCGGTTCGTCGGCCAATAAGGTTTCGATGGCCTGCGCCAGGCGGGTTGGCTCGCCGGGCGGCGTCAGCAGACCAGTCTGGGCGATTACGTGCGCCAATTCGGTGGCTGGGTGGGCGGTGGCAATAACGGCCTTGCCGCTGGCCAGCATTCCGCTCAGTTTGGAAGGCATCACCAGGTCGGCGGCCTCGGCCTGCTGCGGCAGCAAGTGAATGTCGGCGGTGTTGAGCAGTTCGTTGAGGCGTTCCACCGGCTGCAAGGGCAAAAAGCGCACCTGGCGCAGGCCGGCGGCCTGCTGTTCCAGGTCGGCGCGGGCGGCCCCTGCGCCGCACAACAGAAAAAGCAGATCGGTGCGATGCGCCAACTGCCGGGCGGCCTCCACCACCACTTCCAGGCCCTGCTTCTTGCCCATGTTACCCGCATAGAGCGCCACCGTGGTTGCTGGCGCAATACCCAGGGCGGCGCGCAAAGTGGCGGCGGGTGGCAGGGGGAAAATCTGGTCGGTATCCACCCAGTTGGGCAGCAGACGCACGTTCTCAGGCGGCACGCCCTTTTGCAGCAGGCGATCTTTCATGCGTTGCGAAATGGTCGAAACCCGCGCGAAGCCGCGCAGCAAACGCCCTTCGAGCAGGCCAAAAATCCCTTGCAAGCCGCCGGGCAGCATCTTCAGGCGCAGCGCCGCTTCGAACTCGAAATCTTGAATGTGCAGCCAGGCGCGGCTGCGGCCCAGGCGCGCCGCCAGCCAGGCGATTGGCGTGCTGGCAATGGCCGGGGCCACGTTGAAGACCACATCGGGCTGCCAGCGGGCTTGCGCCAGCATCACCGGCAGGCTCGATAGGGCAAACGACGCCAGGTACAGCACGCGTGTCACCCCCGATGGCCGCCGCGGCACCCACAGCGGGCAGCGCATCACATCCACCCCCTGCCAGCCTTCGCGCCGATAGCCCCACCAGCGGTAGCCATCGGCCACCCGCCACTGCGGGTAATAGGGCGGTGTCGTGACCACGCGCACATCCTGCTGGTGTGCGGCCAGGTAAGCGGCCAGTTCGCCGGTATATTTGCCAATGCCGGTCAGTTCGGGGGCAAAGTTGAGGCCGTAGATCAAAATTTTCATGGGGTGGCTGGCGGGCGCGGGCGAACCGGTTTGGCCGGGCTGCCATAGCAGATCATCGCCGGCGGCAGGCTGGCGAACACGGAACTGCGCGCCCCCACCACGCAGCCGTCACCAATCTCCACGCCTGGCGCGACGAAAACGTCTGTCGCCAGCCACGCTTCTGCGCCAATGGTGATCGGGTGGGCCTCGATATCGAAGCCAATCCGGGTGTAATCATGCCCACCGGTGCAGAGGTACGACCGCTGCGAAACAACGCTGTGCGCACCGATGTGAATTTCGCCCAGCGAGTACAGCACCACGTCATCGCCGATCCAGGCGTAATCGTCAATGGTCACTTTCCAGGGGTAGGTGATCCACGCCGTCGGCCGGATCAGCACCCCCTGGCCGATTTTTGCCCCAAAAGAGCGCAGCAGCCAGCGCCGCCAGCCAAACAGCACCTGGGGCGATGGCCGAAAGAGAAACCACTGCACCAGCCACCACACCTGCACCAGCCAGGCCGGGCGGCCGCGAAACTGCGCCGGGGTGGTGAACTGGCGTAAATCTTGAAAGCGGTTGGGAGGGGAAGTGTGCATAGAAATTGATCACGAAGCGAGTGAAGTGTAAAAATCGAGCCAGCGCGGCGCAAGCGCCTGCCAGCTATATTCAGCCTCGATCAATTGGCGCAGGTTTTGGCCGCGTTGCTGGCGTTCGGCAGCGCTCCACTGGCTGGCAGACAGGATGGCCTGGTTCAGTTCGGCCTGATCGCAGCGGATGAGTTGGCCGCCGCGCCGATCCCATTCGGGGATCAGGCCAGTATTGACGGTGGTGATCACCGGCGTAGCGGCAGCAGCGGCCTCCAGGTTGGTACGCGCCAGCACTTCGGTATGGCTGGGCAGGCAGCAGGCCCAGGCGTTGCGGTAAAGCTGCCATTTGTCCAGGCCATCCACCGCCCCCAGGAAATCCACCCGGTTGGCGATGCCCAGGGAACGCGCCAGTTCGGGCAATTGGGCCGCATAGGCTGCCTCGTGAGCCGCTGGCGGGCCAGCAATTTTGAGCCGGAAAGCGGCATCGGGCAGGGCGGCAAAGGCGTGCAGCAGCCCCTCCACGTTTTTGATGGCGGTAAGACGCCCCACGAACAAGAAATAACGTTCGGGCGGCGCGGCAGGCAACTGGGTCAGCAGGTTATCTATGGCCGCCAGGTCAATTCCGGCGGGCAGGGTGTGAATGGCCTGGCCGGGGAAGTAGGGGGCGGCCTCGCTGGCTTCTTGGGGCGAGAGGGCGTGAATGGCACGGGCATGGCGAAAAGCCGGATACGCCACGCCGCGCCAATACAACCACTTCTTCAGGCGGTGCGGCCAACGCTGACGCTGCCACATCCAGTTCTGCAACATGCCATGCGGCGAAACCACAAACGGCACGCCAGCGCGCTGCGCCTGGCGCGCCGCCGCCCATTGAATCCACATC
Source organism: uncultured Anaerolineaceae bacterium (assembly GCA_964606085.1). Classification (GTDB taxonomy): domain Bacteria; phylum Chloroflexota; class Anaerolineae; order Anaerolineales; family UBA4823; genus CAIQJJ01. The sequence goes on along the minus strand of CAZSFD010000053.1, from coordinate 25,148 downwards.
CATAAGCCGTGCAAATGGATCACGCTCGCCGCGCCAACCGCCTGCGGCAAAACCGCCCGTGCGCCGCCGCCCACCTGCCAGGGGTTGCGCCGCCCTTCACTCGGCAGGGCGGTCAGTTGCACGCCTTCGCCCACCGTCACCGCGGGCGGCCCGGTTGCGACAATGGCCTGTGGCGCGAAGGGCCGCAGCGCACGCGTCAGCGATTCGAGCAAGGTGGTAATGCCTGTATTGCGCGGCGAATGATCTTCGGTGATGTGCAGGATGGGTTGGTTCATTCGGTTTTCGCCTGGGCAGCCAACGCGCCCACACCCCCCAACAGGGCCAGCGCCAGCCAGATATGCGGCATCACAATGGGGTACGCCCCGGCGATGCCGGCCAGGCTGGCCACGAAAATGCCGCGGGCGTGCGCCTTTGGCAGATACCGCCAGAGTTGCACCAGCATCAGGGCAAAAATGCCCAGGCCGATCACGCTCAAATCTACCCCCACCCCCAAAATCACCGACCAGGGCCGCATGTAACCATCGGAGGCCAGCGCTGCGGCCACCTCACCGGTGGGGTCGAATGCCCGGTAATCAATATGGCGCTGGTAAATCTCTTTCCAAAAAAGGCCATATTGACCGATACCCAGGCCCAAGCCGTAGGTATCGAGCAGGGTGTAAAACAAATTGAAGATGTAATTCAGGCGTATCTGCACCGAGATGTTCATATTGTGCAGGCGCAGGTTGTGGGCCAGCAGCCAGACCCAGCCCTCGGCCAGGCGGCTTTGCAGCGCCGGGCTGAGCAGATAGCCAAGTGTCAACACCCCCGCCGCCCCGCCAGACGAAGCGGTCAGCCAGAGACGCGTCTTGTGCGTCAAAGAGAAGAAAACCAGCCCCGCCAGGTAACATGCCAACAGCATCCACACCATGCCGCTTTGCGTAAACCAGGCCGCCAACCCAATCAGCGCCAGGCTGGTAGCCCGCAGCCAGCGCTGCCTCAAGAACGGCAGGGTGGCCAGCAGCAAAATCACCTGAAAGGCCACAAATGATGGTTCGGTGCAGAACCAGGCCATGCGGTCTTGTGGGTTGAAAGGGACGATGATCGCCTGGCGCACGGCGGCAACCAGCGCAGCCGCCCAGGCCACCTGCCGTTGCGCAAGCGCCTCGACCCCGGCATAGATCAACACCGGCACATACCCGGCGTGAATCCACGTCGCAATGCGGGCCGCGCCGGCCAGTTCGAGTGAGAGCAGGGCGCTGTACAGGTAGACCAGGATGATCAGATAGCCCAGCAAGCGGCTCAACGCCTGGAAAGGGCTGCCATAGAAAGGCGTGATGGCTGCCGAAGCCACGCCCAGAGCGCACAACAACAGCCACCAGCGCAAAAACGCCCCGCCCGGCCCGTGAATCAGGTGTGTCTGGATAAAGTCCCAGCCCAGCAGCCGTTTCCAGGTGCGTGGGCCGTTATGCAGGTCGAAGGTATATTGTAGAAAAATCGCAGCAGCAAAAAAGAAGACACACAAAGGCCGGGTCGTTCCCAGGTCGGGCAGCCAGCGCAACTGGCTGAACGGCAGGGTCAGCCAGCCCAGGGCCAGGCAGACCAGAATGATCTTTCGCCAACCCCCTGTCAACCTGTGCTGTTCTGGAATCGTCATGGGCGAAATTTTAACACAGACTGCCAGGCCCATAAGATGATCAGCAAAATGACCGCCGCGCCCACCTGCGCCCAGGCCACACCCAGCACGCCAAAATCCTTTTGCAGCCCATACGACAGCAGCAAGCCAACGGGCGTCGCGATGCCCACCGCCACCAGGTTCCATGAAACCCGCCCCAGCCCGTTATAAGCGGCGATCATCACCGCCCCCGCCGAAAAGATGATGTAGCGCAGCAATAGCACAGCCAGATAGTTCATGGTTGGCGCATAGGCTGGCCCATACAAGAACTGCACAATCACCCACGCCGCCAGCCACACACCAACCGCCACAAAGATGCTGGCCGCACTCAAAAAGAGTTGGTTTTGCAGCAGGTTGTGCTGCACCCAGGCCCGGTCATGGGCGTTGCGGCTGAAGGCGGGGATCAGGATGGCCTGCAAGGTGGTGGTGATTTGCATGGCCGCCAAAGCAAAGTAGGTTGCCAGCGCATAATGCCCGATGGCCGCCCGGTCAGCGACAAAGTGATCGAGGATGAACATATCGCCATATTGCCCCAAGATGAGGGCCGCATTGGTCAGCAGGCTGAACCCCGCCAGCGCATAAAAGCCCACGGGCAACTGCACAGGCCGGGAGCGAAAAAACCGCCCGCCCACCTTCCACAAAGGGTACGCCACGCTCAGCACCTCGGCCACGAACGAGCCAATGACGAACCCGCCCAGCCCCCCAAACCACGTGCCAGCGACAATCGCCGCAAAGGTGATCACCCGGTTGACCGCCTGCACCGCCGACATACTGCGAATCTCGCCGGTGGCCTGAAGATACACAATGAGCAGATCGGTCAGCACGATAAACGGGATCGCCGCGGCATACAACAGCAGCCAGCCGCGCAAATCGGCTGTGGAAACGACCACGCCTGTAATCGTCAGGATGAACAACAAAGCCAGGCTGAGCGCGGTCGTCGCCATATCCCAGCGGAAGGAAAAGCCCAGCAACCCCAGGCGTTCGGCCTCGGGGCGGTTTTCGGCGCAAAACTTAAGCGCCGCGGCGTTGAAGCCGGCCCCGCCCAACACCAGGAAGACGATCACCACCGACTGTAAAATTTTGGCATCGGCCAACTCAGCCGGAGAAATCAGGCGCGCCACCGCCAGCGAGGTGCTGAAACCGATCACTTGTGACCAGATGTTGGCGGTGAACAAATAGAAAAACCCCCGTTCGACCAACGTTTTCAACCAATTTTGGAGAGAAATCCACATCGAGTTATGCTGCGCTTTATCGAAAAGATGCCGCCCATTATAATCAAGGCATGGAAGATAGCGCGCCCGATTCATTCAGGATGGAACGCTTGCAGATGGTCGCCAGGCAGATCGAAGCCAGGGGCGTTCGTGATCCCCGCCTGCTCGATGCCCTGCGCCGCGTGCCGCGTCACGAATTCGTGGCTGCTGAATACCGCCACGCCGCCTACGAAGATCACCCGTTGCCCATCGGCCACGACCAGACCATCTCACAGCCCTACATCGTGGCCTACATGACCGAACTGCTGCACTTACAGGGCCACGAAACGGTGCTGGAAGTAGGCTCCGGTTCAGGCTACCAGGCGGCGGTGCTGGGCCTGCTGGCGCGGCAGGTACACACCATCGAGCGCTACCCCCCTCTGGCCGAACAGGCGCGCCAGGTGCTTGAACGCCTGGCTTATCCCAATGTGCAGGTTCACCTGGGCGATGGCTCGAACGGCCTGCCCGCTTTCGCCCCCTACGATGCCATCCTGGTGGCGGCTGCCGCCCCGAAAGTGCCGCAGCCCCTGCTCGACCAACTGGCCGATGGCGGTCGGCTGATTTTGCCCACCGGTCCGTTCGGCCAGCAAAGCCTGGAGTTATGGCAACGCCACGGCGCAACCTTCAAGCATCATGCGGTGCTGGCCGTGGCGTTCGTGCCGCTGGTGGGGGATTGGGGGTTCAGGCGCGACTCACCGTCACAAAAATCATCGGGCGGCGTTTGACTTCGCCGTAAATGAACGCTTTGAGCGCCTGCTGGATGCTTTCTTGCACGTTGCCGTTGCTCAGGCGCACGGTTTCGTTGATATGGCGCTGCATGGCGGCCAGCAGTTCGTCGTCATCTTCCTGGCCCATGAAGCCGCGGGTGATGATTTCGGGTTCTTCGCGCAGGCGGTTGTCGTAATCGTGTAATTTCAGGCTGACAACGATGATGCCATCGCGGGCCAGGGCTTCGCGTTCGCGCATTTCCTGCGGGCCAATGTCACCCACGCCAGAACCATCCACAAAGACGTAGCCGCCCGGCACGCGTTCGCCCAGGCTCATCTTGCCGCCCTGAAATTCGACCACCTGTCCATTTTCGACGACTTTGACGTGTTCGGCGGGCAGACTCAACTCGCGGGCAGTGCGGGCGTGGCGGTGCAGGTGGCGCAGTTCGCCGTGGATGGGGATGAAATACTTGGGCCGCACCAGGTTGAGCAGCAATTTCTGTTCTTCCTGGCTGGCATGGCCGGAGACGTGGACGGGGGCGATGGCATCGTAGATCACATCGGCGCCGCGGCGGAACAGGCGGTTGATCGTCTTATGGACGTTTTCTTCGTTGCCAGGGATGGGGTGCGAGGAAAGCACAACCGTATCGCCGGGTTTCAGGTCGAACTGGCGGTTGGTGCCGGTGGAGAGCCGCCCCAAGATTGAGGATGGTTCGCCCTGCGAGCCGGTACACATCAACACCACCTGGCTATCGGGCATTCCTTTGGCCTGATCCACACTGATCATCAAATCATCGGGCAGTTCGAGGTAGTTGAGCTTGCGGGCCATGCGGGCGTTTTCGTTCATAGATGCGCCCACGAAGGCCATTTTGCGCCCGTGGCGGGCGGCGGCATTGGCCACCTGCTGCATGCGCGAGATGACCGAGGCAAACGTGGCGACGATGATGCGCCCCCTGGCCGTGCGGAAAACCTGGTCGAAAGCGGGGTCTATCACACGTTCGGAGGGCGTCCAGCCGGCGCGGTCTGAGTTGGTCGAATCAGACATCAGCGCCAACACCCCGCGCTTGGAAAGTTCGCCCAATTTGGCGAAATCGGTGGGCCAATTGTCTACGGGGGTGTGGTCAAATTTGAAGTCGCCGGAGTGGACGATCAGCCCCTCAGGGGTCTGGATGCCCAGCCCCACGCCATCGGGGATGGAGTGGCAAACGTGGAAGGTTTCCACCTGGAAGGGGCCGAGGTCGAGCGTATCGCCGGCGCGGAAGGTGTTCATGCTCATTTTGTCGAGCAGGCCGCCGCGTGACAGTTTGATTTCCACCAGGCCGCGCGTGAGCGGGGTGGCGTAGATGGGGGCGTTGATCTGCTCCATAAAATGATGGATTGCCCCGGTGTGGTCTTCGTGGCCGTGGGTGATGATCACGCCGCGGATATTCTGGCGTTTGCTCAGCAGGTATTCGAAATCGGGGATGATATAGTCAATCCCCAGCATATCGTTTTCGGGGAACATCAGGCCGGCGTCAATGACGAGGATGTTCTCGCCATATTCCACAGCCATCATATTTTTCCCCACTTCCCCCAGGCCTCCCAGGGGGATGATGCGGAGTTTGTGGTCGGTCATTTTTTAGGGTTCTTTCTATCAAAAAAATTCACCCGCTGGGGGTGTTGTGGTTTTTGGGTAGGGGCGCACGGTCGTGCGCCTTGCATAAAAAAAGCCCCGGCAGGTGATTTCCGGCCGGGGTGATTTGCCACCGATAAAACGCCGGCATTGTAGCATGTGGCGCGGCTTTTGTCAAAATGTGTTAAACTTTTCGGTATATTTCAGGAGGATGATGGATGAACCGGTATGTGCATATTTTGAAACAGGCTGATATTTTTTATGGCCTCACCACCGAGCAACTGGAATTGGTGGCCGGGATTTGTCGCGAAAAGATTTACGCATCTGGCGATGATATCCTGGTTGAGGGCGGCAGCAGCGATGAGTTGTACGTGATCGCCCAGGGTGAGGTAGAAATTTTGATCAACCCCGGCCTGATCAGCGGCGAACCGACGCCAGCCAGCCCGGTGGTGGTCGGAAAGTTCTGGCGCGGCCAGTCATTTGGCGAGGTCACGCTGGTAGACCGCGGCCTGCGTTCGGCCAGCGCCCGTGCCGCCCAAGATGACACCCATTTGCTGGTGCTGCCGCGCGATGCGGTGATTGCCCTGTGCGATCAGCAGCCCCAACTGGGCTACCGCCTGATGCACAATCTGGCGGTTGACCTGGCGCTCAAACTGCGCCTGATCGATCTGCGCACACGCGAAGGTTGGCTGTATCGCCGCCGCCCGGCGTAGGGCGAAATCCATCGCACCCTATCAAAAATCACCCATTTGGGTAAGATACGGCTTCATTCTCTGTCTTGACTCATCTTTCTCGAATGTGTAGAATGCCTGACTTAAGTGTCTTACAAAAATGAAAATGGCTTCAACAGCCGTGGCGCAAACCTTTGGTTTGCGAGCGACGGGTTATTGTTACAGGAGCGTTGATCAATCTCGCCTTCAAGGAGGTGTCCAGCCCCCAATACCCATCACCCTTTCCCCGTATCCAAGTACACAGATCAAATATAAACCCAAACCTTTCAGGAGGAAGAAGATGTCTAAGCGTATTTTCGCAGTTTTGTCGCTGGTAATCATTGCCAGCATGGTTCTGGCAGCGTGCGGCCAGGCAGGTGGCGACATCAACATCGCCATTTTGGCCCCGTTGACCGGCGCTGTCCCCACATTCGGTGAATCCACCCGCGATGGCGCACTGCTCGCCATTGACGAATGGAATACCAAGGGCGGCGTGATGGGCCGCAAGATTGTCCCCGTGATTGCCGACAGCCAATGCTCCGCTGACCCGGCTTTGAATGCGGCCAACAAGGTCATTGACCAGGACGGCGTCAAGTTCATCGTCGGTGAAGTTTGCTCCAGCGCTTCTATTCCCATTTCGCAGGTCGCCAATGACAAAAAAGTCCTGCAGATCAGCCCCACCTCCACCAACTCGAAGGTGACCGTCAACGAAGATGGCTCGGTCAAGCCGTTTACCTTCCGCGCCTGCTTCATTGACCCCTTCCAGGGCACCGTGGGCGCCAAGTTCGCCCTTGACAACTTGAGCGCCAAGACCGCCTTCATCATGCTCGACCAGGGCAATGACTACGTGCGCGGCCTGGCCGAAGCCTTCGAAGCAGCCTTCGTGGCGGGCGGCGGCACGGTCGTTGGCAAAGAAACCTACACCAAAGATGACACTGATTTCGCCGCCATCCTGGCCAAGGTTTCTGAAGCCAAACCCGATGTGGTTTACCTGCCCGACTATTACAACATCGTCAACCTGGTCACCGCTCAGGCCAAGGAAAAGGGCATCACCGCCCCCTTCCTGGGTGGCGATGGCTGGGACTCGGCCGACCTCGACCTGGCTGCATCGGATGGCGGGTACTACACCAATCACTACTCCCCCGATGACACCCGCCAGATCGTGGTGGACTGGATTGCCAACTACGGCAAGAAGTACACCAAAGACGGGCAGCCCGTCGTTCCCGACGCGTTGGCTACCCTGGCTTACGATGCCACCAACATCTTGATCGCCTCCATCGAAAAAGCCAACAGCGACGATCCCGACAAGGTGAAGGATGCCATGGCTGGTATTTCATGGGACGGCGTTTCGGGCAAGATCACGTTCGATAAAGATCACAACCCGATCAAAGCCGCCGTCATTTTGCAGGTGAAAGACGGCAAGATCACCTACGTGGCGACCGTTGCCCCCTAAACGTTCTCTTTTCAAGCTACGAAAGAGGGGACGGCCAGGCCGTTCCCTCTTTCCCTTATTGTGTAGAAGATTAACCACGAAGGACACAAAGGAACACTGAGGCATACTTCGTGATCCTGTGTGTCCTTTGTGGTTAATGATAAAGGCAACTATGGAAAGTTCTCTTGCTCGACCATCTGGTCCGCCATCATTGGGCGGGCGCATTATTCAAGGGGGTTGGATCGGCAAAGCCATGCTGATCCTGTTGGCGATTGGGATTGTCCTGTGGGTGGGCAGCGAAGCGGCAAAATCGCCGGGCTTGTTCTTTCAGCAATTGGTCAATGGTTTACAGTTGGGCTTCGTTTATGCGTTGATCGCCCTGGGATACACAATGGTCTACGGCATCGTGCGCCTGATCAACTTCGCCCACGGCGACGTGTTCATGTATGGGGCGTTCATCAGCTATTTCGCCGTCAGCCGCATCAAGCTGCACCTATGGCCGTTTGCGCTCTTTCCGGGCATGCCAGAGATGGCCGGGATCGTGATCGGTTCGGTGACGGTGATGCTGCTCTCGATGTCGGCATGCGCCCTGCTGGCTGTCACCATCGAACGCGTGGCCTATAAACCGCTGCGCAACGCTGCCCGCATCTCGGCGTTGATCACCGCCATTGGCGTCTCCTTTTTCCTCGAATACTTCGGCGCGCTCGATTTTGTCTTTTCATCCAACTTCATCACCAACCAGCGCCCGTTTGAAGTCAGCACATGGTACATCCAAAACGGCATTCAACGCCTGGTTCCTGGCACAGAACCGCCAGCCGGAGCGGTGTTATTCTCCAACATCCTGCTGATCATCATGATCGTCTCACTGCTGCTGCTGGCGCTGCTGCAATTCATCGTGCGGCAGACGAAGGTGGGCAAGGCCATGCGCGCCGTTTCGTATGACAAGGCCACCGCCCGACTGATGGGCATCCCCGTCAACACGATCATTTCTGTTACCTTTGCCATCGGTGCGGCGCTGGCCGGGGCGGGAGGGATGCTCTACGCCATCGCCTACCCGCAGGTGGTCTTTACCATGGGCATCATGCCCGGCCTAAAGGCTTTTGTGGCGGCGGTGATGGGCGGCATTGGCAGCATCCCTGGGGCGGTGGTGGGCGCGTTGATCATGGGCCAGGCCGAGGTGATGAGCGCTTCGTATATTTCAACGCCCATGCGTGACGCGGTAGCCTTCGCCATCCTGATTTTGGTGCTGCTGGTGCGCCCCACGGGCATCTTTGGCGAGCCAGAACGCGAGAAGGCGTAGGGAGGCAATGATGACACGCAAACTCGACCTTCGCTCGCCAACCGTCCTTTTCCTGGGCATCGGCCTGGGCATTATCCTGCTCGTGCAAATTTTGATCAGCACGGGCATTCTCAACAACTTCTGGGCCACGCTGCTGCGCCAGGGGGCGGTGCTGGCCATCGTCAGCATTGGCCTGAACCTGATTTACGGCTTCAACGGGCAGTTCTCGCTCGGCCAGTGGGGTTTCTACGCCATCGGCGCGTACGCCGCCGCCGACGTGACCTACCGCTGGACACAGCAAGATTCGGCCTCCGGGCTGATGGTGCTGCTGCTGCTGGTGACGCTGGTGGGCCTGGCGCTGTGGGGGGTGCTCAAACTACTGGAACGCGTGCACGGCCTGGATGCGCTTTCCGCTTTCGCCATCACGCTGGTCGCGGTGGTGGCAGCCGGGGCGGTGGCCGTGTTCATCGGTAACCTGCTGACCGGCCCGGTGACGGCGCTGCTCAATTTCTTGCCCGTAGCATTGGCCAACCAGATCGTTTTCTTCATCGCTGTGCTGCTGGCGGGCGGGCTGGCTGCCGAAGTCAGTTACATTTTCGGCCTGCCGGTGCTGACCCTCGGCTCAGACTATTTCGGCATCGCCACCCTCGGCTTCACCATCATCGTCAAGGTGCTGCTCGATAACTCGGACACCATGTTCGGCTTCGAGGAAATGAAGGGCGCCCGCGGCATGGTGGGCATCCCATTGATGACCTCGTGGCTGTGGGTGTCGCTGTTCTTGCTGGTCATTTTGATCGTCACGCGCAACCTGCTGCACTCCAGCAGCGGGCGAGCGATCATCGCAGTGCGCGAAGACGAAATCGCCGCCAAAGCCATGGGCATTGACGTGGCCGCCCAAAAAACGCTCACCTTCGTCATCGGCAGCCTGTTCGCCGGGCTGGCGGGCGGCCTGTACGCTCACATCAACGGCTTTCTGCATCCCAACACCTTCAACTTCATCAAATCCTTCGACCCGATGATCATCATCGTCTTTGGCGGGCTGGGCAGCATCACCGGCACACTGCTGACTTCTTTCGTGTTCTACCTCGTCCTCGAAGGCGCGCTGCGCCTGATCTTGCCGGCTGGTGCGGAACTGTGGCGCTACGTGGTCTACCCGCTGATGCTGATCATTATGATGCTGGTGCGCCCGGCGGGCCTGTTCGGCAACTACGAACTGCCCTTCCTGCGCCAGACCCTTCCGGCGCTCTCGGAAAAACTGCTCGGCAAGAAAAAGCCCGAAACCGCCTCCGAAGGAGGTGACGCATGACCACCATGCTCGAAGTCACCGGCCTCAACAAAAACTTCGGCGGCCTGCGGGCGGTCAAAGATTTTGAACTCTCCATCGAAAAGGGCGAACTGGTCGGGTTGATTGGGCCAAACGGTGCTGGCAAAACAACCGTCTTCAACTTGATCACCGGCATCTACACGCCCACCTCCGGCTCCATCGTCTTCAACGGCGAGCAGATTGCCGGAACCAAGCCCTTCACCATCACCAAGATGGGCATCGCCCGCACCTTCCAGAACATCCGCCTGTTCCCCAACCTGACCGTGCTGGACAACGTTCGCATCGCCTACCATCCGCACGCCGGGTATGGCCTGATGGACGCCGTGCTGCACAACGCCCGTTACTCGGCCAAAGAGAAAGCCCTGACCGAAGAAGCGCAGGAATTTCTCTCTGTCTTCAACCTGCAAGACCGCCAGGGCGAGATCGCCAAGAACCTGCCCTACGGTGAGCAGCGCCGCCTGGAGATCGCCCGTGCCCTGGCCGCCGAACCGAAGCTGCTGCTGCTCGACGAACCCGCCGCCGGCATGAACCCCAACGAATCGGTCTCGCTGATGGAACTGATCCATTTCATTCGCGACCGCTTCAAACTGACCATCCTGCTGATCGAACACCAGATGCGTGTGGTGATGGGTGTGTGCGAGCGCATCACCGTGATGGATTTCGGCGAAGTGATCGCCCGCGGCGGCCCGCAGGATATTCAAAATAATGAGAAAGTGGTCGAAGCCTACCTGGGCCGTGGTGCGGCAGAACTTTCTAAGAAATTAAGTGAGAAACGCAGCCATGTTGCTTGAAGTCAAAGACATCAACGTCTATTACGGCGCTATCCACGCCCTGCAGGGCATCACCTTTCACGTCGAGCAGGGCCAAATCGTCACGCTGATCGGCGCTAACGGGGCCGGCAAATCTACCACGCTCAGCACCATTTCGGGCCTGCTGCAACCGCGTTTCGGCGGCATCATCTTCAAAGGCAAAGACATCACCCTCACCCCCGCCGAAGAGATCGTGCGCCTGGGCATCTGTCAATCGCCCGAGGGCCGCAAAATCTTCGCTAACCTGACCGTGCTGGAAAACCTGGAGATGGGCGCGTACACCCGCAAAGATAAAGGCGAGATCGCCCGCAACCTGGAGCGCGTCTTCCACAGCTTCCCACGCTTGAAGGAACGCCAGAAGCAGTTGGGCGGCACGCTCTCTGGCGGCGAACAGCAAATGCTGGCCATGGGCCGGGCGCTGATGGCCCAACCCACCCTGCTCCTGCTCGACGAGCCTTCGATGGGCCTGGCCCCGATCCTGGTCGAAGAAATCTTCAACATCATCCAGGAGATCAACGACCAGGGCACAAGCATCCTGCTGGTAGAACAGAACGCCCAGATGGCGCTTTCGGTGGCGCACCGCGGCTACGTGCTCGAAACGGGCCGCATCGTCAACGAGGGCAGCGGCCAGGAATTGCTGCACAACCCGCAGGTTATCGCCGCCTACCTGGGAGGGCATTAGCCATGGACAACAACCGACGCTTCTTGTTTTACATCCTGCTGCCGGTCGTGGCGCTGTTGTGTTACCCGCCGGCCACGCTCTTGAGCGGTGTGCTGGGCATTGTGGCCGCCATCATCGTCATCGCCCTGCTGGGTTGGATGGTGTGGCGCGGACGCAGCGTGGCCCTCACGCTGCTGATCCTCTCGCAGGGTTTCAACGTCATCATCCGCTTGATGATGTTCCTGCCCAACTCGATCAGCGAATCAGGCGTGTGGAACCTGCCTTTCGTGATCACCTGCCTGGCGGGCCTGGCGCTCTCCTTCTGGCTCATGCTGCGCCTCGACAAAGCCGACGTGCGCTCGCAAATGGTAGCCTGAGGCAAAGGAGAACTCGCCATGTTTCCCCTGCTCGAAAGTGAACTCGTATACCGCGGACGCGCCTTCAATGTGCTGCGTGAACACGTGCAATTGCCAGATGGCAAAACCACCCACTTAGATGTTGTCGAGCATGTCGGCGCGGTAGCCATCGTCCCGCTGGATGAACAGGGGCGGATATGGTTCGTGCGGCAATATCGCCACCCGGCGCGCCAAAAGCTGCTCGAACTGCCCGCTGGCACCCTCGAAGCCGATGAAGACCCGGCAGAGGGCGCCAGCCGCGAGTTGCGCGAGGAAATTGGCATGGCAGCCGGCAAGTTGGAACTGCTCGGCGATTTCTACCTGGCCCCCGGCTATTCCACCGAACGCATGTATATCTACCTCGCCACGCAGCTCGAACCCGCCCCGCTGCCCGCCGACGCCGATGAATTTCTCAGCGTCGAAACACATCCGATAGATAAAGTATTCGCCATGCTGTCGGCTGGTCAGTTCAGAGATGCCAAGTCGCTGGCCGCGCTGGCGCTGGCGCGCCCACGGCTGGCAGAATAAATCACAGCCCCAAAACAAACGAGCCTCTAACGGGAGGCTCGTTTGTTTTGGGGTTCATCAAGCTGGCTACGCCGCTTCTGTACCTGATTTGCGCGGCTGCACCAGGGTATCTAAGAAAGAACGGTTGAAGAGCATCGCCGGGCGCTCGATGCGCAAATCGGGGTAAAGGGTTGAAATCAGCACGGCATCGTACAAGATGATAAACGGGTTGCCGCTTTCAGACATCAACGCCTTGAACTCGAAACGGCCCGGCCATTCGACAATCCCCGAAAGCTCATAAACGGTGGTGGTAATTTGCACGGGGTAATCGTACAGGCGTGTATACCCCCCACGGGCGATGCTGATCGGCCCCATATATTCACGCTTGTTCAGGCATACCGCCACCGTTTGCTTTTTGATGATCCACATCATCGGCGAATAATTCAACACCGAGTTGGGCGCCTGAACCCGCGCCAGGCTGGCATCAAAAACTTCCAAAACTTCGGTGGTCGGATCGCCCAGGGTGTTGTACATGCCGCGCGAGGTCGCTTTCACCTGGCCGAAGATGTAATGGCTCGAGGTGAGAAAATCGGCAGGGATGAAACGCGTAGTAGCCGCTTGCATCGGACTTCCTTTCAGCCATCAACGCGGGTTGGGCAGTTTGGGGGTGCTGAAATCCGGTGCAACAGACGGATCGGGAATGCGCCGGCGTTGACGAGCCGAACGCCGCTCGCCGGCATTCGGCTGCAAAAGCGTATTCAGCCAGGTGATGGCGCGGTGATCATATTCGCGCCGCCCGCACACATCACACACCCAGGATGGGAAATTCGGCACCGTGATCAACTCCTGGCTCAACCAGGTGAAATAGGTCAGGTATTCCAGGTGCATCACCCCGGCATGGCACTCAGGGCATACATAGGTTTGCGGGGTGGCCCCGGTTTCAGGGGGGGCTTCGTTCGCCATCTCTTGTGAAACTTCGTCTTCGCTCATAACAAATACCTCTTCCTTACCCAAATTAGTGAACGACCCCTACTTTTTGCAGCGGCCAGTAGATCAAAATTGCCTTGCCAACCAGATGTTCCATCGAAACCGGCCCCCAAACATGCGAGTCGGTCGAGTTGTTACGGTTATCTCCCAAAACAAACAAAGAACCTTCTGGCACATCCCATGCCCCGGTGTACATTGGCCTGGCAGCGATGTAATCCTCCGTCAAGGCCCGACCGTTGACCCGTACTTCCAGGTTATCCACTTCCACACGGTCGCCGGGCAGTCCAATGACCCGTTTAACATACTCTTTATCGGGATCATTGGGCAGCGAAAACACGACCACATCCCCATACGTCACGTCACCGATTTGGTAGGCCATGCGGTTGACCAGCACAAATTCCTTATCCACCAGGGTTGGCTCCATGCTGGAACCATCTACCCGGATGCGGGCCGAAACGGTGTTGATGCCAATGAACAGGACAATCGCCAACAGGAGCGTTTCCAGCAGATCGAAAAGCGGGCTGCGCGGACGAACAATATCTCTGTCGGGTGCGGGTTGCCGTGTAGGGGGTGTCGAAGTTTCTGAAATTTCCACAAGTCACCAATCAATGTGCCACGAGGAGGCAATGGCAGGGATTATAAAACGCGAATGAGCATGGAGCAAGGGAAGCGTGACAATTCTCACCACGTTCTTAGAGGCTGGCTGAAAAGTCAGGTGCAACGCACTTGGTTTTGGCCCGAAAATTACTCGTTTGATACCCAAGTGCGTTGCACCTCCCCAGTTTATTGAGATGTTACTAAAATTTCATCAAGTGATTGCGGGGTGGTTAAAGCTGCTTGAAATTGCGCTTCAACCCAATCATAAAAAGGTTCGGCCTGGTCGGCCAACCGGGTTAAATCAACCAGACGAGTATGGGTAATATCTACACCTTCAACAATCAAGAAATTCATGTTTGTCCTTTCGTTTTCACCTTGCCAGACAAGCGAAAACATCATACCTGATGACTATATGCTTGGCAAGCAACCTTCCAATGCCGCGACCAGCACGATATTTAAAGTTTTGTCTTCCCCGGCAGCACAAACCGAAACGCCATCCCCGCCTCGCCGGGCAAATTCTCGGCCCAGATGCGCCCGCCATGCGCCTCGATGATGCCCTTGCAAATCGAAAGGCCCAGCCCCGTGCCGGTCACACGATCTTCGGGGTTGGCGCGGTAGAAGCGGTCGAAGATACGCTCCAGCGCTTCCTCAGGAACGTGTGGCCCGGGGTTGCTGACGCTGACCTGTACGGCGTTGCTCACCGCCTGCGCCGCTACCCGTACCGGGCCAGTGTTGGCGGCATATTTCAAGCTATTGTCGAGCAGATTGGCAAAGACCTGTTCAATCAGACCAAAATCTACCAGCACCAACGGCAAATCAGGCGGGAAGTGGGTGTGAACTTGGGCCGCCGAGGTCGTGCGCCGGATGCGGGCGATGACCCCGGCGGCGATCTCATCAAGGGCGTTGGGCGAGCGTTGCAGGCGCAGCGCCCCAGCCTCGAGGCGCGACATATTCAGCAGGTTGCCCACCAACTGGTTCAGGTGTTCGGTCTCTTCTTCGATAGCGGCCAGCAGTTCAACCCGGCCTGCGCTGTCCCAATCCACCACGCCCGAACGCAAGCTCGAAACCGAAGCCTTGATCGTCGCCAGCGGGGTGCGCAACTCGTGAGAGACCGAGTTGAGCAGGGCCGTTTTAAGCTGGTCGCTTTCCTCGAGGATGTGGGCGCGCGTCTCACTTTGCAGCAGGCGCACACGTTCCAGCGCCAATGCACCCTGGCTGGCAAAGGTGCGCAGCAGGCGCTCTTCGGACGACGAGAAAGCAGCCAGCCTCCAGAGGACAATTTCACCCACCAGGCCACGCGCACTTTCCATTGGAATGATCAGCGCTGGACGAATCGGTAACGTGATCCGGCCTGGCGGATAGTTGACGCGGCGCGCCGGCGCGCCGGCCCCCATTTCTAAGCTGACGCTGACGCGCTGGGCCAGTGTCACCCGCTGGCACTGCATTGCCAGGGCTTCAGCAATGGCCTGGGAATCATGCAGACTGCCCAGCGTGTTCGAGAGTTCGTGCAACCAGACGGCCTGGCGTTCGCCCTCGGTGGCCGCCGTCAGGCCCATTTTGATGCGCCCCATGGCCTGGCTGGTAAACACCGCCACGCCCAAAAAGACCACCAGTTCGATGAAATCCTGGGCGTTATACACAAACAAGGTGAAATATGGCTCGATGAAGAAGAAATTGAACGCCAAAAAAGCGGCCACCCCCGCCCACAGCCCGCCATAGGTTGTGCTGAGAACCACCGGCAGCAGATAAAGCAAGGCCACGACCGGATCATTGAGGGATTGTTTGAGCGGGTAGAGCGCAGCCGTGCAGACAGCCACCGAGAATAACGCCCCCAAAAAGCTCCCCATTCGCCCACGAACATCTGATATACGCATCGGTTATTGACCGCGCCCCCTACGGCGCACATCGCCATCGCGCAAGGTGACGCCGATGGCATCGAAGTGTTCGAGCAGCGCCAGCACGTAGCGGCGGCTGGTGTTGAAATGGTCGCGCACCTCTGCCGCACTGATCGCCCCCTGTTGGTCAATCAGCGCCAGTACAGCCGCCTTCATGCGTTCGTAATCAGCCTGGCGAAAGACCACCTCCGGCGAAACGGCCACCAACTGCCCCAAGTCCAGCAACGCCGCGCAAACATCCTCGCCGATTTCGGCCTGGCATTCTTTGGCGCTGGGCGGGGCGAAGGGGGCGGCGGCGAACTTCGCCAATAGCGCATCGGCTTTGGCCTGCTGTTGCGGGCTGAACCGGATGGCATGACCCGGCAGCTTCACCAACGGCCCGGCGTCGGCCAACAGGCCATCGGCCACCAGGCGGGCATAAGTAGCCGGGAACAGGCGTGGCGGCAACGCCGGAATGCCCTTGCTCAGGCGGCTGCGCAGTTCCTCGCGCGGCAGCCCCAGGCGCAACGGGTGCGCCTTGTGATAGGCGGCCACTTCGCCCACCGCCCGGCCAGTCAGTTGATCCCAGGCCAGCGCCGAAGCCACCAGGTCGGTTTTTTGCGGCGGGCCGTCGCGCCGTTCGAGGTTGACCAGTTGCCCGGCGGCGGTCAGTTCATCCAACGCGGCCTGAATATCCGATACGGCCAGGTTGGCGCGGGTGATGGCTTCTTGCAAGGGGGCCAGGCCGAGGGCGCTGATAGCTTGCAGCAGCACATCGCCGGGCGTGCCACGCGCCAGGGTCTCTAAGCGGGTGATCACCTCGCTGGCAAAGCGTTTGTGGCGGCCTTTGGGCGCCGGGTCTACCACCGCGCCGCCGCCGAGGGTTTCGCCAGGCGAGGGACGGCGCAGAATGTAGCGGTCGCCGCGCACGGCGATCACCGGCTGGCTCAGTTCGAGTTGCAGCCAGCCTTGCTGGCCTGGTTCGAGCGTTTCGAGGCCCAGCAGGCGCACGCGGGCCACAATCTCCGCCGCGCCGATGAAAAATTTCACTTCGTCGTTGTGCTTCAGGGCCTGCGAAACATCGGGCAGCAGGCGGAAGCGCACATCCAGGCGGCCGGTGGGTTTGTACGTGCCAGGGCGGGCGATCACGTCGCCGCGCAGCACTTGCTCGTGGTTGATGCCGGCGATGTTGATGGCGGTGCGCCCACCAGGGACGGCCTCATCCTCCTTGTGTTTGTGCGTTTGCAGGCCGCGCACCCGGCCGCGCAGGCCGGCGGGCAGCACTTCCACCTCGTCGCCCACCTTCAGGCGGCCATCAGAGAGTGTGCCGGTGACCACCGTGCCAAAACCCGGCATGGTGAAGACGCGATCCACCGGCAGGCGCGGACGGCGCAGATCGGGACGGGCGGGGCGTTCGGCCAGGCAGTCGGTAAGCGCCTGCTTCAAGGGGGTAATGCCCGCCCCGGTGCGAGCGGAGACGCGCACCAGAGGGGCATCTCCCAGCACCGTGCCAGCCAGCACGCCGCGCACGTCCTCTTCGATCAGGTCGAGCCAATCGGGGTCGTCAATCATATCTATCTTGGTCAGCGCAATCACGCCGCCTTGAATTTGCAGCAAATCGAGGATGGACAGGTGTTCGCGCGTCTGCGGCATGATGCCTTCATCGGCCGCGATGACGAACAGCGCCGCATCAATGCCCCCCACGCCTGCCAGCATGTTCTCGATGAAATCGCGGTGGCCGGGAACATCCACCACGCCCACGGCCTCGCCGCCCAGTTCAAGCCAGGCAAAGCCGAGGTCAATCGTCATCTCGCGCTCGCGCTCTTCCTTGAGCCGGTCGGGGTGTGTGCCGGTGAGGGCCTGCACCAGGGTGGATTTGCCGTGGTCTACGTGTCCGGCGGTGCCGATGACTTTCATAGGACACTCACGAATAACGAATAACCAATTTCGAACATCGTTATTGGTTATTCGTTATTCGATTATCGCCTGCCTACCGTGCGCTCATAGGTGGTGTTCCACTCGTGCGCCAGGGCCAGAAGGCTTTGCAGGCGTTTTTCGCTGAGTTCGTTGACCTGCTGGTAGAGGTCTTGGATTTCTTGCAGGCCGTCGGCGATGTGGTTGATCTGTTGATCGAGGCGCTCGAATTGACGGCCAATTTCGCTGCGCTGCTCTTCCTGGGTGAGGGTGTAGTTCGTCCAACGCTTTTGGTCGTCGGCTTTGAAGGTGACCCATTCCTGGCGGAAGCGGTCTTCCGAGAGGCGCTGCACTTCGGTCAGTTCGTTCAGGCGGCGTTCCACCTTTTGGCTGAGTTCTTCGAGCAGGGTTTGGGCGCGGCGGGTTTCGCGGTGCGTGGCATCGAGGCCGACCAGTTGCTTTTCGATCTCGCCGGCCTGGCGCTCGATGGTCTCGAAGCGGGATTGCCAGTCTTTCCAGGTGCGTTCGCGTTCGACCTGGCTCATGGCTTGCTTGTCGAGGAAGTTGGACATGGCGTCGCGGCGTTCCGATTCGACCGTGACCAGTTCGTTCAGGCGGGTTTCCTGGCGGCGCTGCGTGGTGTTGACGATTTCGATCTGCCCACGCTGGCTGTCGGCCATTTTGCGCAGGGCGGCCACTTCGCCCTGAAGATCGGTGATGCGTTTGGCGTCCTGGCGGCGGCCATCTTCGAGCAGTCGGTAGGTACGGGTGTATTCTTCTTCGTCGCGGCGCACGCCTTCGATGCGCGCGCCCAGTTCGTCAATGGCGCGGCGCAGGCGGCTTTCTTCTTCGACGCGCACAGAAATGCCCTTTTCGAGGCGGGGGATCACTTCCAGTTCTTTGCGCAGGTCGGCGATGTTGGTGTCAATCGCCCGAATTTCAACCACACGCTGGCGTTCGCTGTCTTCGGCGCGCTTGCGCACATCCTTTTCCAGTTCATCTACCATGCGCCTGGTTTCGAGACGCTGCTGCAACAGGTTGCCATCGAATTGATCCATGCGGGTGAGTACGGCAGATAGGTGCGTGATGTCGCTGCCCAGTTGTTTGATCTGGTCGGCAAAATTTTTCAGCGCCCCTTCGACCCCCGCCACGCGGTTTTCGACCAGCGAGATGGCATCTTTTTCTTTGCGGCGGTCTTCTTCGATCCATTGCAGCCGCTTGAGGACTTGGTCAGATTCCATGCGAGGAACTCCTATCGAAATGCAGATTGGGCAGGATTATAGCATGGCGGCAGAGGTTCACTGCGCCAGGTGGGCGAAGGCCGCCGCCAGGCTGGCAAACCACGGCACGAGGCGCGGCAGAAATAACCCCAGGAAGACCAACAACGCGCCCCCGCCGAACAAGAAAAACGCCTGGCCGGGCGTCTCGGCTGGCGGGGCTTCGACATCGCTGCGGGCGAACAAGGCCATCAACGTGCGCAAGGCGGTAAACAAAATCCCCATACCGCCGGATAAGGCCGCCAGCGCGGCCAGGGGGTTCGTCGCCATGCCGAGGGCGATCAGGCCAAAACGCGGCGCGAAACTGGCCAGCACCGGCAACCCCGCCAGCGAAAACAGCGCCAGCAGCAGGCCGCCGGCCGCCAACGGACAGCGCCAGCCCAGGCCCTGCAACGCCGGCAAAGTGAGCGCGCCGTGCGGGGTATAGGCCCGCAAGGTTGCCAGCGCCAGCGCCGCCAGCAGGAAAGCGATCAGCCGACCGGGCAGCAGGGCAAAGTGCAGCGCCAGGGCATTGGGTGATGTGGGCAGCAGCGCCAGTGCGTAGAGGCTAAAGCCGATCTCCAGCATGGCGGCGTAGCCCAGCAAACGGCCCAAATGCGCCTGAAACGCCGCCAGCATCCCGCCAAAAAGGATCATCAGCAGCGCCACCCAACGCAGCGCAGTGAACAGCACCGGCAGCGAACGCATCCAGGCATAGCGTTCGAGAAATTCCAAACCAAACAGCAGCACCATTTGCGGCAAAAACACGAAGACGAACGCCGCCACGTAGGGATGGCTCTCCTCGCCCAACAGGGGCAGCCAGGAATGGAAGGGGAACAGGGCCAGCAGAAAGCCAAAGCCGAGGCCCATCAACATGCCCACCCGCAGCGAGAGGATCGGGTCGCCGGGGTTCGATTCGATGCCGGCCAGCAAATTGCCGGTGAACAGGATGAAGGGCATACCAAAGGTCTGAAAGGTGATGAAGCGCAGCACGCCGCGGCCCGGCGGAGACTGGGGGTCGGTGAGCAGCGGCACACACGCCAACACGGCCATTTCGATCAGCAGGGCGGCATACAGAAAGGGCTGAACCGCCAGGGCCGCCGTCAACAGCGCTACGACCGTCAGACCCAATGGCACGGCCAGGGGGCGGGTGTGCGCGGCGTAAGTTCCGCCAAGCCAGAAAGCCGCCGCCAGGTAGATCAGCGCCAGCAGCGGCAGTTGGGCGGGCAGCAGTTCGAGGCGTCGCCCGAAAAAGACGAGAGCCGGCTCAATCGTAAAGCTGCGCCCGGCCAGTTCGATAATTTCCCCCACAGGAAGCCGCCAGGCCAGCAGCGCCAACGAGGCCGCTAGCGCTGCGCCCAGGCCGCTGATCAGGCGCGGCCAACGGCTGAGCAGGAGCAAAAGCAGGGCCGCCGCCACGGGCGCGACAATCCAGATCAATGGGGCGCTGACCGTCATGGGTGCGACTCCGCGGCGGGCAGGTTGAGCAAATAGGCCCCCGCCAGGGCCAGGCCCAGGTTGACCAGGGCCAGCAAGGCCGCCACCAGCACTGAGCTTTCGACGGCGGCGTAGATCACCTCGAAACCGGCCAACACGGTGAGCAAGCCACAAGCCACCCGAAATGGCTGCGCCGTCAGGCCCAGGTGCAGCAGCCCCATGCCGATCAAGATCATCCCCCCCGATACCACAGGCGGCGGCACGCCTGGCAGCCAGCTTTGTAAATCGGGCGAGAGAACCCACATCGCCAGGGCCATCAGAATTGCCAGGAAAAAGCGAAAGATGCGCCCCGAAGGCCAGGGTTGTTCATCGCCATGCCAGCCGGCGGCGCGTTCAGCCGCGCCGGCGCCCATGGCTGAACCCAGGATCGCCACCGACATCCACCCGGCCACCAGTTTGACCGCCGCCATTTCCAGCGGCCAGCGGTAGGCGGTCAGCACGAACACGCCGACATATTGCAGCGCCAACAGCAGCAGGGTGTGATACCAGCGGCGGCTGATCAGCAGCCCAAAAGCCATCGCCGCTACCAACAGGGCGGCGGGCCAACGCAGGCTCGCCAGCAATTCAACGGTCAAGTTGACCTCCCAGGCCCAGGAATGCCATGACCAACATCCCAATCAAGATGAATACCCAGAGCAAGCCGCCATCGCCTTCCAGCAAGAAAGCGAGCATCGCCAGCAGCCGTTCGATCAGGCGGTAGGCTGCTTCGAGCAGGCGGTAAAACCAATCCAATGCGAAAACACGCTGCACGGCCAGGCGCAGCCCGCCCGGCAGACGCCAGCCGAAGCGCCCGGCGGCCAGCCCCAGCCCGCCCAGAGCAGCGGCGATCAAGACGGCTGCCGCGCCGCCCAACCCGGTGACGCTCCAGGCAGGCCATGGCAGGGCATACCCGGCCACCCCCTGTGAAGCCAGGAGAAAAATCAGGGCGACCACGTACAGCACCTTCACCCATCGCTGCGATGGATCGAAACCCTGGCCGGCGCGCAAGGTGTGGCGCACGAACCCCACCAAGAGCAGCGCTTGCGCCAGAACAAATAGCCCCCGCCACGGCCAACCAGCCTGAAACAACCCCACCGTATGCCACCCCGGCGTAAAGGGCAGGCCCGAAAATGCCAGCGCGCTCAACAGGGGCAGCAGCCACACCCCCCGCCCGCGAATAGAGTGGAGAAAGAGCAGCGCGCCTGAAAACAGGCAGCCGCTTCCCCAGGCCAGCGCAGCCACCGGCAGGCCCAACACCGCCGCTGCCGTAGCCAGCGAGCCATGGGCTAACAACCAGAACAGGCGACCGGTCATTTCATCTTGTGCGGTGGCCCAGGCCGCCGCCCCCACCAGCGCCGAAAGGGCCGCCAGCGATAAGAAAAACGCCTGCAAGGGAAAATCAGGCGTGATCCACCCGACGGCTGGAATGCCGGCGACGGCCGTGCGCGCCAGGAGGACAAACCCTGAAGCTGCCGGGATCAGCCGCAGGGCGCTTCCCAGCCCGCGGCGAATGGTGATTTCATCGAAATAAAACGGGGCATTGAAGGGCAGCACACCCAGGCGCAGCCCGGCGGCCAGCAGCAAATAGGGCGCTGCTGCCGCGGGGATGCCCACCAAAGTCCAGGCTTGCCCGGCAGATTGGCCGGCCAGCATGGCCAGCATCACCAGGCCGACGCCCAAGATGCGCCCGGCAAAGGTCAATGCCATGTTGCGCGATAGATTTTCCTGCCGTCCCTGGGCAAAGAGAATGACCATCTCGAACAGGTCGAGCGCCACCCAGGTCAGCAGCAGCGTCAACGGGTCGCCGGCGCAGACCGCCAGCAGGCCGAGGGCCGCCATCAGCAGCGTTCCGGCCCACGGACGCCAATACAGCGGTGAACGACGCGCCAGCGCCGTCAATACCACTGCCACGGGCATCGAAACCACAGCCAGCGCAAAAGGCCACGAAATGGCATCCAATTGCAGCGAAAGCGCCGCGAAGACAATGCCTGGAAATTCCCAGGAAAGCAACCCGTGGCTTTGGGGCAACGTGAAGCGAGCCAACATCACCAATACCCAGCCAAGCACCCCGCCAAGCAACGCCGTCAGCCAATGCCAGGCGATGCGGCGGTTGAACAGGCGCAAAATTACCAGCAGGAGGGCGGTGGTGAGGAGGGTGAGGAGGGAGATGGGGAGCATGGGGGGAGGGGGATGAAGGGAGCGAGGGGGCGAGGGGGACAGGTATTCCGCTTGCCCCATGGCCCCGCCCGGCGATAAATCGCCGGGCTATTCAGCAACGCCCGATAAATCGGGCTTGAGGCCGGTTGGCAAAAGCGCTATTTGTTCACGCCAGTATACCTTGCCACCTGCCACTTGCTACCTGCCCCCTGCTCAGGCCTTCTGCGGCCAACCGGCGGCGATTCGGGCGCGGGTTTCTTCCCAGGTGCGCAGGCCGCCCAGGGCATCGGCGGCCTCGACGTTGCAGGCGCCAACGGCTACGGCCATCGTCATCGCTTCGGCGGGGGGCAGGTCGCGCAGCAGGGCGCTGAGGAAGCCGGCGATGGTGGCATCGCCAGAGCCGGTGGTGCCGACCACGTTCACGGCAAAGCAGGGCTGCCAGTGTTCCTGGTTGGCCCAGGTTGCCGGGCTGGAGGGGGCGGCGCGGCCAATCTGTGCGATGGCCTGGGCTGCGGCGGTACGCAGGAATGCGCCGCGGCTGCCGGTTTTGAGCAGGACAATTTTGGCGCCCATATCCAACAATTCGCCGCTCAGATCGTGCAATAATTCGGCTGTGACCTGGGAGAGCAGGCCCGCCGGGTGGGCCGACAGCGCCTCGTAGGCGGGGCGGCGCAGCATGAAGAGCATCTCGTCAATGCTTGGCACGAAGACATCCACAAAAGGCAAGGCGGCAGTGAAGATTTTGCGCCAGTTGGCCTGCCCGCCGGCGCTGGTGGGATCGGGGAAGGACATGTCGAGCGAGGTGGTGATGCCTGTGGCTTTGGCGCGGCGAAATAACGCCACCGTTTCGCGCCCGTCGTCTTCGACCATGCGGCGCATCAGCGAGGGGTAGCCAAAGTGAAACAGGTCGGCCTGGGAGAGCAGGGCGTAATCTACATCGTCGGCGCCGAAGGCATCGTTGGCGGCCGGGCAGTGCCAAAAGATGCGGTCTATGCCTGGCGGGCTGATGATGACCGAGTAAGATGATCCCACCGCCGGGTCGGAGGCGATCCCCGCCGCCAGGCCCGGCCCGAAGGAATTGACCACGCTGCGGATAGTATCGGCGAAGGGGTCTGCGCCCACTTTGGCGATCAAGCGGGTGGGGATACCCAGCTTGTGCAGCGCCAGCCCGGTATTGGAAACTGGCCCGCCGGTGGCAATGGCCGCCGGCCCGATGTTGAACAGGTGGCCGGGCTGCAACAGCCCCTCCAGGCGGCCTTCGGGCAGGTGGGCAATTTCGGGGATGATGTCGAGGCAGAGATGCCCGGCGACGATAGCAGAGCGGGGTGTTGACATTGTTAACTCGCTTTCTGCGGAATCTGGATGCGCATGGCGGCGAAGAAATTGATCGCGGCAATGCCCACCCCCATCAAAAAGACATATTGGTAGCCCAAGACATTCCAGATTGCCCCGCCCAGCAGCGCCACAGAGATCGAAAAGATGTGGTCAATCGTCACGGCCACGGTCAGGGCGGGTTGCACATCGCCCGGGTCGCGGGCGATCTTTTTGATGTAGGTGGAGCGGGCCATGCCCACCGACATCAGCATTTGGTCGAGCAGATAACATACCACGGCGATGAGGAAGGCGATGTTTTCGGGGAAAATGGTGCGCGAGAAGCCGTAGCCCAGGCAGACCACCACCAGCAGGAGCGCTTCGGCCACCAGCACGAAACGCTCGCCCAGGTGATCGATCATCCAGCCCAAAAATGGCTGAAACAGGATGCCGATCACGCCGCCGATGGTGATCAGCACGGCGATGATTTGCGTCGGCTGATTAAAAATCGTCACCAGCACCCACGGCGCAAAGGTGATGAAAAGCTGCTTGCGCGAGCCATACAGCACATTGAGAAAATAATACAGTGCGTATGGCCGCTGCAATTTGAGAAACAAGCCCGACGGTTTGGGCTGCGAAGGCTGCATGGCAAACAACAGACCCGCCGAAATGGCAAAGCCAATGGCTGCCAACAAGAACGTATGCTGAAAGGTCATACCCAAAAAGCGAAAGCCGACGAACACCAGCCCGCTGCCGGCGATGGCGGCCACGTTGCGCAGGGCGTTCAGTTGCCCCAGGCGGCGGCCATCTTGCCCGGCTTTGGCCAAATCCATGCCGATGGTGGCGGCGATGGGCATGAACAAATGCTGCCCCATGCTGTAAAAGAAAAGCCAAAACACCATCACCGCATAACTGGGCGAAATAAAGCCGATCAGCAGCGCGCCAACCATGCTCGAAAGCATCGAAACCGCGCCCAGGCGGCGGCTGCACAAAAACCACAGCCCCGCCGAAACAAACACCACCAGGAAGCCTGGCAGTTCACGCGGAAACTCGAGGAAGGAACGCTGGAAACCGGTCAGGCTGAAACGTTCGTTGAGGAAATTGTTGAAGATGGAATCGAACAGGCTGTAAGCCATGCCCATCGTAAATGAGGCCAGGGCAAAAAGTTTGAGGTCGCGTGAAGCGGAGGAGAGACGAGCGGCAAGAGTGGTCATGGGGATTGGGGGGATTGGGGGGATT
>CAZSFD010000052.1:0-36995 GCA_964606085.1 uncultured Anaerolineaceae bacterium | reverse complement strand
GCGCAGCAGGGGCGGCAGGACGCGGATTTTGACCGTCCCCAGGACGTCACAGGTCAATAAGACCGGTGACGACTGTAGTGGCCCACCCCCGACCAGTTTGAGCGTCGCATGGGGAATGGCCGCTTGGACGCGCCGAAACGCCTCGATCAGGTCGAACACGCCTTTTTCTTCGTGCAGCCGCCCGATGAAGAGGATCGTCGGTGCATCCCAGGCGGGTTCGCGGCCATCTCGTTCTGGCGAAAACTCGGTCGTATCTACGCCCCAGCAGCCCCACATCACTTTTTGGATTTTGCTTGCCGGAACACCGCAGGCCAGCAAATTGCGCCGTGCGCCTTCGTTGAGGGTGAAGACCAGCCGGGCGTGGGCAAAATAGGGCCGCAGCAGTGCGCGCAGCGCAAAAGCCAGGGCCGGGTTGAATTTGCTTGCCAGCGGGCGGTTTTCGAGCGTGACGGCCAGCAGCTTTGCACCCGTGCGCCGGGCAGCCAGGTATGCGGCCCAGAGATAGGGTTGGGTGGCGAGTGAGAAGGGTTCCACGCCTTGCAAAATGGCAGGCCGCGCCGCACACACCAGGCGGTAAAGCTGCCCCGGCGAATGATAGGGCTGTAAGGTGGCATCCAGGTCGGCTTCGGTCAGGTCGCCGTATTCGGCGCGGCGGTAGAAATGGCGCAGATCGAAGCGCGTGAAGTGCTTGAGCGGGGCGAGCAAATCGCGGCGGATGCCGGTGCTGACGAGGGCGAGCGTGGGCAGGCTCATGGCAGGCGGCGGGCCTATGGCCTGGCCTGGCGCTGGGCCAGGATGGCGAAGGTGTGGTACTTCAACTCTTCTGACCGGGGCAGCAGGCGGCGCACCAGGTTGGTCTTCAGGCGGTTATCGGGATGTGTGCCTTCGACGCGCAGCACCCGGTAGCCCGTATCGGCGAACATCTTGAGCATAGATTGTTTGGTGAAGAAGCGCAGGTGCGTGCGGTCGAGGATGCCGGCGTCGCGGTATTCCCACTCGCCATAGAAGGCCAGGCGAAATAAGTAGGGTAGAAAGCGGATATTGGGAATTGAAGCCACCACATAGCCCTCGGGCTTGAGAAAATCGTGCGAGCGGCGTAACGCCTGCCAGGGGTCGAGCATGTGTTCGAGGACATCGTTGAAACTGATGCAATCGAAATAAGCCTCTGGCAGGTCTAACCCTTCGGGGTAGAGGCCCACCTGCACCTGATCCAGCACCTGGCGGGCGATGGCGGCGTGTTCTTCCACCGGTTCCACACCCCAGATGGTCAGTGCGGGGCGCTGCTGTTTGAGCAGGCGGCCAAATCCGCCAGCGCCGCAGCCCACATCGAGCAAAATTTTTGCCTGCGGTGGGATGAACGCCGTCATCTCGACGCGCTGCGATTGGTAATAACGGGCTTCTTTTTGATAGAGGGAGGCGGGGTTTTCCATATTGTCCATTCACCTGCGGGTCAAATTTTGCCGATATTGCTTCATCTGATGCACCAGTTGGATGCCCCAGGCGTGTTTGCTCAGGAAGCGGTAATAGGTCACCAGCCAGACGATGCGCCCCAACGTGGTCACGGGCCGCCCGCTGATTCGGATGGACTCAGCAAAGTGCTGGCGCGCCTGGGCGTAATCTTTCACGCCCAGCCATTGCATGGCGATATCCATGTGGGCGTTACGGTAGGCCAGCGGCCTGACCGCCAGGATGTCGGGCGGCAGGCCCGGCTCGCTGAAGGCCTTATCGAGCGGGGTCAGGCGGCTGGCTAGTACGTATTGGAACAGCGAGGAAGCCGTCGAACGCTTCGGGTGATGGCGGAACTGCGCCAGCACTTCATCGAGGAAATAAAATTCGTAGTGACGCGTCAGGCGAATCCACACATCCCAATCCACGTTCACTTTCAGGTTTTCATCGTAACCGTTGACGCGGTCGTAACACGCCTTGCGCACGGTGGTGGCAATGGCGCAGCCGAAATCGCCATAGAGCATACTTTTGAACGACTGCCCCGGGTAATGCGGCAGCGCGCCGAGGGTTTGCGTCAGCGGGTTGCCGTGAACGTCCATCGCCTGCGCCCGCGAATAGACCGCACCATATTCGGGATGGGCCTCCAGAATGGCGGTTTGTTTTTCGAGGATGGTCGGCAGCCAGCGGTCGTCGGAATCCAGGCGGCAGACGTATTCGCCGCGGGCCAGGCTCAGCCCGGTGTTGAGCGCGGCGCTGATGCCGCCGTTCTCGCGGTAGGTGTAGCAAATGCGGTCATCTTCAAAAGCGCTCACCACCTGGCGGGTGTTGTCGGTCGAGCCGTCGTCTACGATCAAAATCTCAAAATCGGGCCGGGTCTGCGCCAGCACGCTGTGGATGGCGTCGGGCAGCAGGTCGGCGCGGTTGTAGGTGGGGATGAGTACCGAAATGCGGGGAGGTGATGCGTTCATGGGGTGGGCATTCGTCCTTTTAAGCGCCATTGAACATAGCGGGCCAGCAGTTTCTTGCCGAGCGTGGAGCGGCCTATCCAGTGTGTCGCCAGGATGCCGCCGATGCGCAGGGCATTGGCCGGTGACGGTTGGGCTTTGAACGCCTGGCCGAAATGCCAGCCCACCTTGCGCCAGTTGCCGTTGCCCGCCCATTGCATGCCAATGGCAGTGTGCAGGTTGCGATAGGCCAGCGGCTTCACCGCCAGGGCGTTGGGGGGGCAGTCGGGCGCGGCGTAAAATTTGTCTAAGACCTGAAGGCGGCGGTTTTGGTAGGCTTCGAAATGGGCGAAGCGCCCGGCAGAATAATTGCTGGCGTGTACGCGGTATTCGGCCACCACCTGGTTTTGGAAGTGAAAGCGGCAGTGCCGGGCCAGGCGCAGCCACATATCGCGATCGTCGCTGCCAGGCAGCGCTTCATCCCACGGCCCGGTTCGTTCCAGGCAGGTCCGGCGGATGATGACCGTGGCCGGGCAGAGGCAGTTTTCGTACAGCAGGCTCTTGAGCATATCGCCAGGATATTTGCCAGGGATGCCGATGCTGTGCGGCCTGGGCTGCCCGGCGTGATCGATCACCTGGGCGATGCCATACACCACCCCAACCTCCGCATCGCGTTCCAGGATGCCGACCTGTCCTTGCAATTTATCGGGCAGCCAGCGGTCATCATCGTTGAGAAGGGCAATATAGTCGCCGCTTGCCGCGGCAAAAGCCGTGTTGAGCGCCCCCGGCACGCCTTTGTTCTTCTGGGCAATGTAGCGAATGCGCCGGTCATCGAAACGTTTGACCACGGCCTCGCTTTCATCTGGCGATTCGTCGTTGACGATGATCAGCTCCAGGTCGCCAAAGGTCTGGTCGAGTGCGCTTTGAATGGCCTCGCCCAGGTAGGCGGCATGGTTGTAGACCGGAAGTAAAATGCTGACTTGGGGATGATTCGACGGCATGAGGGTTATCCTGGTTGCTATGGCCTGATGCGCTGCCAGATGAATTGTACCCGTTCCAGGGTTTCACGCGGCTGAAAAACCAGGATCAGGCCCAGGTAGACTGCTGTGGCAAACGCCCCCTTGCTGATCGCCCGTAACGCCACCGGCCAGGCGCTCAGGTCGAACACGCTTTCGCCAAGCAGATAGGCCGCAAGTGTCAGCAGCGCCGCCGCTGCCGGAATGCCCCACGACTGCCAGAAATCCAATCGGACGGCCTGGCGGATGAACCCCGCGGCCACGCTCAGCCCCACCACGAAGGCCAGTCCCACGGCAATGCTGGTGCCCACCGCCCCCAGGGGGATGGTCAGCAGGGCGCCAACGACCAGCAGCGTGGCCGCCTCGCTAATCGCCATGACCACATTCCAGCGCGGTTTGCCAATGGCAATGAACAGCGTACCGGCATCGCCCAGCAGCGGTTGGATGACGCCATACAGCACCAGGAAGCGTAAAAACACGGCACTGGGCAGCCAGTTTTCGCCATACAACCACTGGATCAGGTCGGGGGCGCTGGCGAACATCGCCAACGCCATCGGCAGGCCCAGGCTGGTGATCAGCCAGAAGCTCATCGTCACGGCCTTTTTCAGCCGCGGCGGGTCATTTTGTACGTGTGCGTAGGTATACAGCGTCATCTTGGCGATGATGGTTGTGACCAGCACCGTAGGCCAGTTGGCCAGGCGAAAGGCCCGCTCATAAAACCCCAGGGTATCCAGGTCAACGAAGGTGCCGATCAAGAAATAATCCAAACTGCCTACCAGCATGGCCGCCAGCGCCCCCAGGCTGACGGTGAGGCCAAAGCGAAACAGGTAGACGGCCAATGTTTTGTCGAAGCGCCAGGGCA
This sequence comes from uncultured Anaerolineaceae bacterium, assembly GCA_964606085.1. Taxonomy (GTDB): domain Bacteria; phylum Chloroflexota; class Anaerolineae; order Anaerolineales; family UBA4823; genus CAIQJJ01. The sequence continues at coordinate 32,727 of CAZSFD010000052.1, read as the reverse complement.
TGGCCCACCACTGCGGCACTGTGCGCCGGGCGATCAGCCACAGCAGCAGGCCATAGAGCAGCACATAGGTCACGTTTTGCGCCAGCAGGCTCCATGCGCCGCCGTGGTTCAGCGCCAGGGCGAAGCCGGGGATGTAGGACAGCGGAAAGGCTACGCTGTTGGCCATGGTGGGCCAGCCGAAGTGAAATTGGCGGTTGAGCAGGGCGCTGTGCGTGTTCGAGAAAGCCTCGATGATGCCGGCGCTCGCCAGGGCCAGCGCAATCCACGCCACCTGCCAGCTTCCCCGCAGCGCGTAGATGACCGGTACGGCCAGCCCCACCAGCAGCAGCCCGATCACACTGAAGGCCAGGCTGAGCGCCAGGTTGGTGCCGATCAGTTCGGGGGTGATTTCCTTCTTTTGGATGAAACCATAGCCCACCGGGATGCGGGCGCGCAGGTTGAGCAGCATGTAAAACGAATTGGCGTAGGTGAACGCGCCATAATGTTCGGGTGCCAGGATGCGGGTCAGCGCCAGGTTCGCCAGAAAGCCAAAGCCGATGTAAAAATAGGAGCCAAAGGCCACCCAAAAACCACCCCGCACAATCTGTTGCGTGGGCAAGGTCTCTGCGCTGGATGTTGTGGTGGCAGGCTCGTTGGGCATTGACAATTTAGACCCTTAAAAGGATAGACCCTATGGTAGACTTCGATTATACCTTTCCACCCGGGGCAACACCTTGCATATTCTCCACATCTACAAAGACTACCATCCCATTGTCGGGGGCATTGAAAACCACATCAAAGCGCTGGCCGAAAGGCAGGCCGCTGCCGGCCACCAGGTCACCGTTTTGGTGACGAACCCTGGCGGCCAGCCGGCTGAAGAAACGCTGAACGGTGTGCGGGTGCTGCGCGTGCCGCGCCTGGCAACCGTGGCCTCCACGCCCCTCACGCTGCATTTTCCGGCCATGCTGCGCCGCCTCAAGCCCGACATCACCCATTTGCAATTTCCCTATCCCGTTGGCGAACTGAGCTACTACTTCAGCGGCAAACGGCCCTATGTGATCTCCTATCAGAGCGATGTGGTGCGCGGCAGCCAGATGCTTTTTTTGCGGCTTTATCGCCCCTGGTTATGGCGCGTGCTGCGCGGGGCAGCCTGTTTGCTGGCCAGCACGCCCAATTACATCGCCAGTTCCCCCTATCTCAACCCGATGGCCGAGCGCTGCCGGGTGGTGCCGTTGGGCATTGACCCGCGGCCCTTCATCGCCGCCGCGCCAGCGTACCCGCCCGCCAGCCGCCTGCGCCTGCTGTTTGTGGGCCGTCACCGCTATTACAAAGGCGTGGGTGATCTGATCCAGGCGCTGCCCGGCCTGGACGTAGATTGCTGGATTGCCGGCAGCGGCCCGCTGACCGCCGAATGGCAGCAGGCCGCCAGCGCCCTCAACCTGGGCGACCGCGTGCGCTTCCTGGGCGATATTGCCGACGCCGACCTGCCCGGCCTGTACGCCAGCGCCGATGTCTTCGTGTTACCCTCCAACGCCCGTTCCGAAGCCTATGGCCTGGTCTTGCTCGAAGCCATGACTTCGGGTTTGCCCTGCATCACCACCGAACTGGGCACGGGGACTTCGTATGTGGTGCAACATGGCGTCACCGGCCTGGTGGTCGCCCCGCAGCAGCCGCCCGCCCTGGCTGCCGCCCTCACCACCTTACAGGCGAACCCGGCCCTGCGCGCCCAAATGGGACAGGCTGGCCGCCAGCGCGTATTGCAAGAGTTTACGCTCGAAAAAATGGCGCAGCGTGTCGAAGATATTTACCGCGAGTGCCTATCATAGCCCGCCCGGACTGCGCTGGATAAATCCAGCTACAACGGACTGGATATGGTGGTTCAGCCTGAGAACGAAGTTCTCCGTTTATCAGGCGCTGCTCCTAGCCTGGCGATTTATCGCCGGGCGGGATGGTGGACTTCCCTTGACGCGCTGTGCAAACCACGAATAACACCAATCTGCACGAATTTTTGGTTTTATTCGTGCAAATTCGTGCTATTCGTGGTTCATCTTGCAGCGTATATTGCAGTCCAGCGCGGTAAATCCCAGAGAGCCAAATTTCAGTTAAGATGCTCGCATTTGAAACCCTGATACAATCGGGGCGTTTGACCAGCCCCATCGAAGGAGAATGTTTTCATGCCCACCAAATTCAGCCGCTATTGCGATGGCATCATGGAAGCCGGATGGATTGCTGCCGTGATCCTCGTTCCCTTATTCTTCAATGTTTACTCCAGCCGTATTTTCGAGCCAGATAAATTGACCCTGCTGCGCTCACTGGCGCTCGTCATCGGCGCGGCCTGGCTGCTCAAGCTCATTTTCGAGGGCGGGGCGCGCTGGCAAAACCTGCCCCAGGGCCAATCACCCCTCAAAACCATCCTGCGCACCCCGCTCATGCTGCCGGTGCTGGCGCTGGTGGTCGTGTATCTGCTCTCCACGCTCTTCTCGATCAGCCCGTGGGTCAGCTTCTTCGGCTCCTATCAGCGCTTGCAAGGCACCTATACCACCTTCTCCTACCTGATCGTGTTCGCCGCCATGGCTGTCAACATGCGTCAGCGCGCCCAGGCCGAACGCTTTGTCAGCGCCATGCTCATCACCAGCCTGCCGATCAGCCTGTATGGCATCTTGCAGCGCTATCAAATAGACCCCGTACCCTGGGCGGGCGATACCACCAATCGCGTGGCCTCCAACATGGGCAATGCCATTTTCGTCGCCGCCTACCTGATCATGGTCAGCCCCTTTGCCCTGGTGCGCATCGTCGAGGCGTTCACCGCCATCCTCAAAGCCGAAAAAGGCGTGTGGGTGCAGGTGGCGCGTGCTACGGCCTATGTGTTCATTGCCGCTTTGCAGTTAATTTGCCTGTACCTCTCGCAAAGCCGCGGCCCGTGGCTGGGCTGGATGGCCGGGGCGTTCTTCCTGTTCGTGTTGCTCACGCTGGTCTGGCGCAAACGGGTGGTCTTGTTCAGCGTGATTGGCGTCGGGCTGGTGTTGGGCGTGTTCCTGTTGCTGCTCAATATCCCCAATGGCCCGCTGCAATCACTCCGCTCGGTGCAATTTCTGGAGCGCTTTTCGAGCCTGGCCGAAGCGGAGTCGGATACCGGGCGGGTGCGTGTGTTGATCTGGGAAGGCGCTTCCCGGCTGGTCAGCCCGCATGAGCCGCTTGAATTTCCCGATGGCAGCAGCGATGCCTTCAACTTCCTGCGCCCGTTGATCGGCTATGGCCCCGAAACGATGTATGTCACCTTCAACCGCTTTTACCCGCCCGAACTGGGCACGCTCGAAAAGCGCAACGCCTCGCCCGACCGCTCGCACAACGAAACCTGGGATTCGCTGGTGATCACCGGCGTGCTGGGCCTGCTGGTCTATCTGCTGCTCTTTGGCTCGGTGTTCTATTACGGCCTGAAGTGGCTGGGCCTGATCGCCTCGGCCCGTCAGCGCACGCTCTTCCTGCTCTTTTACATCGGCAGCGGCTTGATCGGCGCGGTGGGCTTCTCGTTGTGGCGCGGCGTGGCCTACCTGGGCATCGGCATGCCCTTCGGCATCATCGTCGGCATGATCGGCTACCTGGCCCTGGATGCCCTGTTCGGCGTGCGCGCCGATGATGAGGGCGGGCCGAACCCCATGGCCCTGTACATCATCGCCCCGCTGGCCGCCATCGCCGGGCATTTTGTCGAAACCAACTTCGGCATCTCGATTGCCGCCACGCGCACGCTATTCTGGTCATCAGCCGGCCTGATGTTCGTGGCGGGCTATGTCATGCCGCGCCTGGCCTCGCCCGAACCGCAAGCCGTCGCTGAGACCACCGACGACAACCCGGCGCGGCGCAAAAGCGTACGCCGTGAAAAGGTGCGCCGGGCCTCGGCCAGCCCCTTGATGAGTGAAGCCCCGGCCTGGCTGCCGGTTGGCCTGCTGGCCGTCTTCATCCTGGCTATCATTTTGCTCACCCTCGGTTACGAATACATCTCCAACCCCGGTCAGGCCAAATCCATCAGTACAGTGCTGGTCAACTCATTCACCCGCCTGGCCAACCGCAACGACGCCTACTCGCCTGGCGTGCTGGCGCTGATGCTGACCACCTGGCTGGCGGGGGGGATTATCCTCGTCACCGCAGAAGCCACCGAACACAAACCGGCAGACTGGCTGAAAGCCTTCGGCCTGGCGTTGGGTGGATCACTGGGTTTGGCCTTCTTCTTGTGGCTCTTTCACGCTGGCAACCTGGTTGGCATTGCCAGCGCCGCCCCCACCAGCCTGGATGAATTGATCGCCCAACTGATGCGCATGGGCGGCCTGCTGACCTGGTATTACGGCGCGGCGCTGTTGCTGCTGTTTGTGTTGGCGCTCTTCTTGCCAGCCGAATGGCCTTCAGCCAGCGCCGCTTCAAACGCCTGGCAGCCTTTCGTGGCCGTGGTTGCACTGATCGTGCTGGTGCTGCTGATTTCGCAAACCAACCTCAACAACATCCAGGCCAACATGATCTTCAAAATGGGCGAACCACTCAGCGGCGATCAGTGGCCGGTGGCCTCCGTCATCTTCGACCAGGCCATCCAAATCCAGCCCCAAGAAGATTTTTACTATCTCTACCTGGGGCGCAGCTACCTCGAACAGGCCAAACAGGTCGAAGACGTCGCCCAGCAAGATACCCTCATGCTCCGAGCCGACCAGGTGCTGCGCGACGCCCTGCAAATCAACCCGCTCAACACCGACCATTCGGCCAACCTGGCCCGCATGTATAGCTGGTGGGCCTCCCGCACCACCGATCAGGCCGCCCGCCAGGAACGCAGCGAAGCCTCCCTCAAGTTCTACGATCAATCGTTGAGCCTCAGCCCCAACAGCACCGGCCTGTGGACGGAAAAGGCCTCCTTGCTGATCGGCATGAACCGCACGCAGGAGAGCATCGCCGCCTTGCAGCAAGCCATCGCCATTGATAAAACCTACGTTCAGGCTCAGGCTTTGCTGGCCGATTATTATTACCGCCAGGCGCAAGCCCTGGCAGACCCCGCCGCCATCACCGCAACCCTGCAATTGGCCGCCACCCACTTCGCCCTGGCGGGGGCCGGCAAGGGCAGCACCATTGCCGACCGCGCCACCTACCACGCCCAGGCGGGCAACATCTACATGCAACTGCAAAATTATCCGGCGGCCCGCGATGCGTACCTCAACGCCCACAGCCTGAAAATATCCAATAACCTGCTCTGGCAAATCGAAGAGACCCTGGCGCGCATCTACATCGCCCTCGAAGATCAAGAAAATGCGCTGCGTTACGCCCAACTGGCCCTCGAACACGCCCCCACCGATCAGGCCAGCCGCGTGCAGCAGGTCTTGGATCAGATCGAACAAATGCCGTGACCACCTGGATGCCTTTTCTGTTGGCGCTGGTTGCCAGCCTGCTGTTGGTACCGCTGGTGCGCTGGTTGGGATTCAAGACCGGACGGGTTTCCTATCCCCGGCAGGATCGCTGGCATCGCCAGCCAACCCCCACCCTGGGCGGCGTGGGCATGTTTATCGCCTTCGGGCTGGCTTTGCTGGTGGTGTGTGGGTGGTATCGCCAGACCCCCGGCCATTGGAATTTGCTCCTGGCCGCCGGCCTGATGTTCCTGCTCGGCGTGGTGGACGACTTCAAACGCCTCTCGCCGCCGATCAAAATGGTCTGGCAACTGGCGGCGGCCACGCTCTTCATCGCCGCCGGCGATGTGATTGATTTCTTCCCCTGGCCGATTGCCAACATCCTACTCACCTACTTCTGGCTGGTCGGCATCAGCAATGCCATCAACCTGCTCGATAACATGGATGGGCTGGCCGGCGGCGTGTCGTTGATCGCCGCCCTGATGCTGGCCTATTTCAACAGTCGCATGGGCGATGCCCCGCTGGTGTGGCTATCGCTGGCGCTGGCCGGGAGCATTTTGGGCTTTCTGCTCTTCAACTTCCCCCCGGCGCGCATTTTTATGGGGGATAGCGGCAGTATGTTCCTGGGGTTCACCCTGGCGGCGCTGGCGGTGGCGCGGCGCTCGCAGGCTTCGAGCGTGCTGGCAATTATGGGCGTGCCGGTGATGCTCTTTTTGCTGCCCATCCTCGATACCACCCTCGTCACCATCACCCGCATCCTGCGCGGCCAATCACCGGCCCAGGGCGGCACCGACCACACCTCGCACCGCCTGGTAGCCTTTGGCCTCAGTGAGCGTCAGGCGGTGCTGGTCTTATATGCCGTGGCGGTCATCGCCGGGCTTGCCGCCATCGGCCTCGAAGCCCGCGATTATGCCGACAGCCTGGTGCTGACCCCCATCGTCCTGATCATCTTTTCGCTCTTCGCCGCTTACCTGGCGCGCCTGAAGGTGGTCGCTTCGCCGCCGACCGAAAACGGCGGCCTGGCCCAACGCGTGGTCAACCTGGCCTATCGGCGGCGGCTGTTCGAACTGGCCTTCGACCTGGCCCTGATCGGCGTCAGTTACTACCTGGCCTATTGGGTCAGCTATGGCCTGGATATGACCCCCGTGAGCATGGATTTGTTCTTGCGTTCGTGGCCGGTGGCGCTGGGCGCGGCTTACCTGGCCTTTTTTGCGTTGGGCGTTTATCGTGGCCTGTGGCGCTATGTGGCCGCCAGCGATCTGCTGCGCTATGTCATCGCCGCCGGGCTGGCCAGCCTGGCCGCCATGCTCATCTTGCGTTTTGCCCTGGCCGATTTCTACCTTTCGGCAGAAGTCTTTTTGTTGTTTGCCATCTTCCTGTTTTTGGGCCTTGCTGGCTCGCGGCTTTCCTTCCAGGTGTTCGACCGCATCTACCATCAGCGCCAGGCCCTGCAGCCCGGCACTCAGCGGGTGCTGCTCTATGGCGATGACCTGGAATGGATGCTGCGTTGGCTGCTCGACCACCCCGCCCAGGGCTACCTGCCCATTGGCTGCCTCGACGATGACCCCGCCCATTGGGGCGCCAGCATCCACGGCGTTCCCGTGTTCGGCGGCCCGGCAGACCTGGCGCGCCTCCTCGATACCCACGCCGTGGAGGGCCTGCTGCTGCTCGGCTCGCCCAACGCCGCCCTGCTGACCGAGACGATCCTGCCCGCTTGCCAGCGCAAAGGCCTCTGGCTGCGGCGGCTGTCCGTCACGGTGGAACAACTCTAAAATTTGACCCTTGTCAAAGCTCGCCTTTTTGGTAAAATACTGGCACGACCTCCTGGGTGCCCCCCTCACTCAGGCGGTCGTATTTTTATGCCCCTAACAGGCCCACCTTGCTCACTTTCCCCGGTCTCTGGTATAGCCTGCTCTTGCTTGGCCCGTTGCTCTGGTTGCAGCGCCGTTTGCATGGCCTGGTGCAGGGCAGCCTGCTGCTGATCACCCGCCGGCTCGATCTGACGATTGCCCTGTTTTCGTTGATCTTCTTGCCCGGCGTGGCGCTGCACGAGTTGAGCCACTTTTTGGCCGCCCGCCTGCTGCGCGTTTCCACCGGGCGCATCTCCCTCATCCCCACCCCATTACCCAATGGCCGTCTGCAACTCGGCTATGTCGAAACCGCCCCCGCCGATTTCGTGCGCGACGCCCTGATTGGCCTGGCGCCTTTGCTCACCGGCAGTGTGGCTGTCACCTACATTGGCCTGGCCCATTTGCGCCTCGACCAGGTGTGGCTGCACCTGGCCCAGGGCCAGGGCTGGCAGGCCCTGGTGGCCTCCGTCACCTTGCATCAGGCCGCCGACTTCTGGTTGTGGTTTTACCTGGCCTTCACCATCAGCAGCACCATGCTGCCCTCCGCCCCCGACCGGCGCGCCTGGCTGCCATTGAGCCTGGCCCTGGCCCTGCTGCTTGGCCTGGCCTGGCTGGTGGGAGTTGGGCCGTGGCTGCTGCACAACGCCGCCCCGCTTTTCGATCAGGCCCTGTTGGCGCTGGCGGCCACCTTGGGCATCAGCACTGCCCTGCATGTTGCCTTGCTGCCGCCAGCCTGGGCCTTGCAAGCCCTGCTCAGCCGCGCCACCGGCCTGCGCCTGGCGCGCGGCGGCCACGAAGCGGGGTAATTACCAATTTTGTTAAACCAATTTTTCTATGACGATAAAATGGCTGTGATAGAATGGTGATAATGGTACTTTTGCTCTATGTGGATGGGTTTTCGGTATGAATTGGTATGCCTTGCGCAGCAAGTCGCGCAAAGAAGATGTCGTCTGGCGGCAATTACGGGATCAGGGGGTGGAGGTCTTTTATCCGCGTTTACGCGTCCACACGGTCAATCCGCGCGCACGGCAGGTGCGGCCTTATTTCCCCGGTTACTTGTTTGTGCGGGCTGACCTTTCGGCCACCGGGTTATCCTATTTTCAATGGCTGCCGCATGCCGTGGGCCTGGTCAGCTTTGGCGGTGAACCTTCGCTGGTGCCAGAGAACCTGATCCATGCCATTCGCCAGCGGGTCGAAAACATCGAAGCCGCCGGCGGGCAGGTCTTCGATGGCCTGCAACCTGGCGATGTGGTGCGCATCACTTATGGCCCGTTCGAGGGCTACGAAGCCATCTTCGATGCCCGCCTGCCCGGCAGTGAACGCGTGCGCGTGCTGCTGCAATTTATCAATGCCCGCAACGTGCCAGTGGAGATCAGCGCGGGCGGCATCGCAAAAATCAAGCGACCCTAGGTCGCCACGGTCGTAAGGCGAAATTCATTTTGCCTGTTTTTTTACCTGCGTCCTCCGCATGTCGGAAGGGCGGAGCGCGCTGAGATAAAGCCCGTATGTATGGACAGTAATCACATCCTTCAGCAAGGTATTCAGGCTTACAAGGCTGGCGAGAAGGTCCAGGCGCGGCAATGCTTTGCCCAGGCATTGCAGGCCAACCCGCGCAGCCCCCTGGCCTGGTTGTGGATGAGCAAGGTGGTGACGAAGCTGGAAGAGCGCAAAACCTGCCTGGAGCGCGTCCTGCTGCTCGACCCCCAGAATGAGATTGCCCGCACCACCCTGGCGCAATTGACCGCTGTCAGCCCGGCGTCAGCGCCGCCAGCGGCGGCCAGGCCAGCCGCTGCGCCCCCTGCGCCGCGGGCTGTCGCTCAGCCGCCGCAGGCGCGCAACCAGCCCGGCGCTGCTCCATCCGCCGGGCGCGTGGCGGCCAAACCTGCTGCTGCACCGCCTCGCCCGCACCACAGATGCCTCCCCCGGCCTCTGCGCCGCTGCCCCAGGCCGATGTACTGGCTCCCCCCAAGCCCGCCCCCAAAAGCGCCACTGCGCAGAGCCAACAGGTGGGGTTCATCGTACTGGGGCTGCTGCTGATTCTGGTGGCCGTTGCCTTTGGCGTGGGCTTATGGTTCTTGCCGCGTGAAATTGCCCTGGACCAATTGACCCAGGCTGAACGCGACGCCATCTTAAACCCGGTTTATCAGAGTATCTACACCACGCAAACCGAAGACATCGAAGCCTACATGGCCACCATCCACCCCGATTCGGCGCTGTATGACAGCACTCGCCAACTGGCTACGCAGTTGTTCGAGCAGTACGATGTCAGTGTAGAGGGCCGAGATATTGCCATCGTCAAAGTGACCCAATATGGCGCTGAGGTGGCCTTCACCCTCATCACCCGCAAAATCCGCGGCCCCGAATTTGCCGATAACATCATCAGCGGCGTCTTTATCTTGAAGCAAGATGGCGACGTGTGGAAGATAGAAAACCAGCGTATCACTGCGACGGAGTTCATCAAATAGAGATTTTGAGCGAGGGCAAAACGCATGATTAACGGTGCCATCGCTGACAAATTATCAGCCTTGAATCAGGCCATTGCCGAACTACGCTCCCTGGGCAATGTTTCGATTGTTCAACTCGAACAAGATTGGCGCACGCAGCGGGCCATTGAGCGTAATTTGCAGGTGATGGTGGAGACTGTGATTGATGTTTGTCAGCGGCTTTCCTTGCTGACCGATCAGCCGCCAGGCCACACCAGTTTCGAGGCGATTCAACATTGCATTCAACTCGGTGCGTTAGACCCCCAGGACGCAGCAGTCTACCGCAAGATGGTGCAGTTTCGCAATTTCATCGTTCATCGCTACGAAAAAGTAGAGATGAGCATTCTGGTAGAAATGGTCAACCGCCGCTTGCCCGATTTCGAGCGTTTTCACGACCAGGTTTTGGCGTATGTTGCCAGGCATTGATTGGCAGCCGATTGCAGCGCTGTGCGCGGGGCGCGCCAAAATTCTCGCTGTGTGGGCGTTTGGTTCGGCTCGCAATGGCATCCTTCGCCCCGGCAGCGACCTGGATATTGCCATCTGGTGGGCTGAAATGCCCTCCCTGGATGATTTAGCCGACCTGCGCGCGGGCTTGCAGGCGGCAACGGGTATCGAAGAAATTGACCTGACCACCCTCAACCGCGCCAATGCCTGGCTGCGCTTCGAGGCCGTTTGCGGGCGCTTGTTGTTCTACCGCGACCTGGGGCAGGTGGCGGCCTTTGGGTCGCTGGCAGCCCGCGAGATGGAAGATGAGCGCGCCTTTTACGCTCGCGGCTTGCGGATGTATGCTGAACTGCACGGACTTGCATCCACCACCCAGCCCAATCCAGCATGAGTTCCTGACTCGCGAACACCTTGCACAAAATGGATTAAGTTTTTTAGCCCTATAAAATGAGCCGCCCTGCCGGTATGAAACCAGGCGCGGGTGGGGGCGCACGGCGTGCGCCCTGATTGGGCCTCGTTGCGCCAAATCTGGGCGGATGCCTGCCGGGGGCAGATGCTTCACCCCCGCCGAATGAGCCGTCCTGTCGCCCCTGGCGCACGTTACTCAGCCGTCGTCCGGCATCGGATGAATCTTTTTGACCATTCAGGGCATCCGATTTGAAAAGGTGCATAACCTGATCTATTTGTTGGATTTATGCGAAGGAGACCAACTCGATTTAGCCGAGATGCGCGATATCGTGGAACTGCTCTTGCCTTATGCTGTCGCAATTCGTTATCCCGGTGCAAGCCGGGAACTCTCTGATGAAGATGGTCGGCCCTAAGTGCTGCAAAGCAAGTTTGGGAACGTATCGTCTCGCTGGTAGAAAAAATCTGTGACCGCTTGTCGGACTGTTCGGTTTTTTCATTTCCTTGCCCCCTTCCCCCACCCACACCAAACGCTATACCGCCCTGTGCCGGACGCTCTCCGAGCGCCTCGATCAGGTAGACTGGCCCTCCTTCACCCCCGCCGAATGGGACGCCCTGCCGCGCCTGGCCCAGGCCGAAGGCGTGGCCCCACTGATGTACTCCAAATTGAAGGGCGAAAGTTCCCGCCTGGGCGTGCCGCAAAAGGCGATGGACGCCCTGGCCGCCGAATACTACCGCACCGCCGCCAACAACGCCCTGCTCTTCAGCGAGTTAGAGCGCATCCTGGCCGCGCTGGACGCAGTGAACATCCCGGTGATTGTGCTGAAGGGGGCAGCATTGGCCCAGACGGTGTATCCCGACCCGGCGCTGAGGCCGATGGGGGATTTGGATTTGTTAGTGCAACGGGCTGATTTGCAATCAGCCGCCGAATTTTTGAGGGGTTTGAGCTATGTCGCAGTCAAAGCCGAATATATGGGTGTAGCCGATTGGTTGGATCAGGCTGCCAACCATCATATTCATTTTGAAGGCGGGCCGGGCGGTAAATTGGTGGTTGAACTGCATTGGAATTTGGTCGCTGGCGATGCCGACCCGCGTACTCCCCCAAACGACTGGGTGTGGGTGCAGACTGCTCCCTGGCAAAAGGACATCACAAAACAAGCTACTTCTCGAAATGGCATCCGATCGTTCAATTGGGCCGTTCATTTACTCTATGCCGCGGCACATTTGATGTTTCAGCATTCCGCTAATTCCCGTATCTTGATTTGGTATTATGATGTAGACCGGTTGGCGAGGTGGAGTGGCGGGGAAGCAGAATGGGAATTTCTCTTGGATGCTGCGTGTACTGTGAAATGGGTAGATGCTTTGTATAATGCCTTGCTCGAAACCCAAGGGCGCTTCGCGACCCCCATCCCAGACGATTTCTTGACTGCGCTGAAAAGCCGCTTGGACCCTGCGGCGCAGCGCCTGATGGCCTATAAGACAAAACGCACGGCTTCGCGCACACTCGACAACTGGCGTAATTTATCCACCTACCCTTTAAGCGTGCGATTGAAATTGGCCTGGGCTTTGATCTTCCCCAAGTCAGGCTACATTCACTACCGTTACCATCCCCAACCGGCCTGGATGTGGCCGCTGTACTATCCCTATCGCTGGCTGGATATGGCGGGGGATGTGCTCAAAACCCTTTTCAAAGGAGCAGGCAACTCATGACGATCAAGGTTCATGCCACTGCTGATGTCTCTGTGAAGGCAGAGATTGGTCCAGGTACTACAATTTGGAATCAGTGCCAGGTGCGCGAAGGGGCGCATATCGGTGCTAATTGTGTGTTGAGCAAAGATGTCTACATTGACACTGACGTGAAAATTGGTAACAACGTCAAAATTCAAAATGGCGTTTCGATCTATCATGGCGTTACGCTAGAAGATGGTGTCTTTTGTGGGCCGCATTGCATTTTCACCAATGACAAAAAGCCTCGGGCGATCAACTCTGATGGCACGCTCAAATCGGCTGATGATTGGGTGCTTAGCCCCACCCTGGTTAGAACTGGTGCGGCAATTGGTGCAGGGGCGATCATTGTCTGCGGTATCACCATTGGTCGCTGGGCGATGATTGGCGCGGGAGCGGTAGTAACTCGCGACGTGCCCGACTACGGCCTCGTGTATGGCAATCCGGCCAGACTCTACGGATTCGTGTGTGCTTGCGGCGCGAAACTATCTCTCGAAATAGGGCAGCAAACACATGCTGATCGCAAACTAATCTGTGTCTATTGCCAGGCCCAGGTTGTCATCCCATACAGTGATTATGCCAAACTAGCCGGCTGACATTTAGGTCAGAACCTACGTAAGAGTATAGAAAAACGTCATTAGCGTGTTGCTCGTTCTGCTTTATGCAGGTTAGGGTAGGTAACATCGTGATTCCCATCTCCAAACCCTTCATTGGCGAGGCCGAAAAGCAAGCTGTCATCGAAGTTCTTGAGTCGGGCATGTTGGCGCAAGGCCCGCGCGTAGCAAAGTTGGAAGAACACTTTGCCAATCTGTGTGGTGTTAAACATGCTATCGCCACGACATCAGGTACCACAGCTTTGCATGCGGCTTTGTTAGCACATGGCATTGGCCCTGGCGATGAAGTGATCACCACCCCTTTCACGTTTATCGCTTCAGCGAATAGTATCCTGTTCTGCGGTGCCAAGCCGGTGTTTGTTGATATCGAAGCCGAGACCTTCAATATCAACCCGGCCCTGATCGAGCAAGCCATTACCCCCCGAACCAAAGCAATAATGCCGGTGCATCTGTATGGTTACATGTGTGATATGGATGCCATTCAAGCCATCGCCGACCGGCATGGTCTGGCGATCATCGAAGATGCATGTCAGGCGGTAGGAGCGGCCTATCATGGCAGACAGGCAGGCAGCTTCGGCACAGGCGTTTTTAGTTTGTATGCCACGAAGAATATCATGTCGGGCGAAGGGGGGATGATCACCACATCTGATGATAGTGTGGCTGACCGGTGCCGCCTGTTGCGCAGCCACGGAATGCGCCGCCGCTACTATCACGACCAGTTGGGCTTCAACTTCCGTATGAGCGATTTGCATGCTGCCATTGGTCTGGCGCAACTGGAACGGTTGGAAAGTTTTACCCGCCAGCGTTGTGCCAATGCAGCCTACCTTAGCGCCAATATTCATTCCGTTGTCACGCCAGCCGTGCGTCAGGGTTATGATCATGTGTGGCACCAATATACGGTTCGTATAGACGGCGGGCGTAACCGAGATGTGGCCGTGAAGCAGTTGACCGAGGCTGGCGTGGGGACGGGCATCTTTTACCCGGTTCCAGTGCATCAGCAAGGATATATGCGCGACATCGTAGGCCCGATCAGCATGCCCGTCGCCGAACAGATGGCACAAGAAGTTATCTCGTTACCGGTTCATCCGCAGCTCACACAGGCTGATTTGGAAATCATCGTTCACGAGGTCAATAAGTTATGAGTGAACCCGTCCGCGTGGCTGTCATTGGTGTTGGTGCCATGGGGCGTAACCACGCCCGCGTGTTATCTGAACTGCCTGGCGTTGTTCTAGTGGGGGTGGCGGATAGTGATCATGCGATTGCTGAATCTGCTGCGACCCGTTTTGGCGGTCATGCCTACACTCACTATGAAGCATTGTTTGATGCCGAAAAGCCCGCTGCCGTTACCATTGCCGTTCCCACCGTTGATCACCTCAGCGTGGCACTGGCGGCTATTCAGCGCGGCATTCATGTGTTGATCGAAAAACCCATTGCCTTGACCGTAGAAGAAGGTCTTCAGATCATTGCCGCTGCCCAGGCTGCCCAGGTGTGCCTGATGGTGGGGCATATTGAGCGTTTCAACCCGGCAGTGGTGGCTCTCAAAAACCATCTGGCACAGGGCGAATTGGGGCGTGTATTTGAAATAGATGCCCATCGCAAGGGACCATTCCCAGCACGTGTGCGTGATGTCGGCGTGGTGATCGACCTGGCTGTGCATGATCTGGATGTGATGCGCTATGTGTGCGGTGCAGAGATTGTGCGCGTCTATGCCGAAACCGAACGCCGCATTCACAGCTTGCGCGAAGACCTGATGACGGGTCTGGTGCGCATGTCAGATGGGGTTATTGGTACGCTGACGGTGAACTGGCTGACGCCGACCAAAATTCGGGAACTCTTCGTTATTGGTGAGAAGGGTATGTTTCGCGTGGATTACCTGACGCAAGATTTGTATTTCTTTGAGAATGCCACTGTTAACAGCGGCGAATGGGAAACACTGCGTGTACTACGCGGAGTGAGCGAAGGCCGCATGATCCGTCATGTGGTGAACAAAAAAGAACCCTTGCGCGCCGAGCAAGAAGCCTTTTTGGCGGCGGTGCAGGGGCTTCAGCCGGTGGCTGTCAGCGGTGAAGATGGCTTGCGCGCACTGGCGTTAGCCCAGGCGTTAGTGGTTTCGGGTCAGGAACATCGCGCCATCGAAATAGGTGTTATGTGATCAGCCTGGGTGAATTACAACAAAAAATTGAACAGCGTCAGGCCGTGATCGGTGTGATTGGCCTGGGATATGTGGGTTTTCCGGTAGCTTGTAGTTTTGCCCGCGCTGGTTTTGAAGTGCTTGGTCTGGAAATTAAGCCAGAGCGCGTGGCTTTGATCAATGCTGGGCACAATCCCATTGAGGGAATTGAACCAGGCTTATCTGAGTTGGTGCGTGAAGTGGTGGGCAGTGGGCGTTTGCGCGCAGCAACCGATTACACGGTCCTGAAACGGGCTGACATCATTTTGATTGATGTTGAAACCCCGGTGGACGAAAGCCACCAGCCGCGCTATGTAGCGCTTAAATCTGCCTGTCGTTCATTGGGTGCGGTGCTTAAACCGGGTGCGTTGGTCATCGTTGAGTCGACATTGGCCCCTGGCACCATGCGGCAGGTGGTGCAGCCCATCTTAGAAGAAGCGGGTAAGCGGCTGAACGTAGATTTTTACCTGGGAGCCTGCCCTGAGCGTGTGATGCCTGGCAAATTGCTGGCGAACTTGCGCCAGATGAGCCGCGTGTGCGGCGGAAGCACCCCCGAAACCGCCCAAACAATGATTACCCTCTACCGCACCATCGTCGCTGCCGACCTGGATGCCGCCGACTGCGCCACTGCCGAACTGGTGAAGACCGCCGAAAACGCCTACCGCGACGTGAACATTGCCTTTGCCAATGAATTGGCTTTGGTGTGCGAGGCCGCCGGGGGCGATTTTTTGCGGGTGCGTGAATTGGTGAATAAATCACCAGGGCGCAATGTACTGCTGGCGGGGGCGGGTGTGGGCGGGCATTGCATCCCCAAAGACCCGTGGCTGCTCGCTTACGGCGTGCAGGGCCGGGCTTCGTTACGTCTTATTCCGGCGGCGCGGGCCGTCAATGATGAGATGCCGCGCCATGTATTCGATCTGTTGTGCCGCGCACTTGCCGAAGCCGGAAAGGCAATTAACGGCGCACGCGTGGCGGTGCTAGGCTATGCCTACCTGGAAGACAGCGACGACACGCGCAACAGCCCCTCTGAAACCCTGGTAGCTTGTTTACGCGCGGCTGGTGCTGAAGTGACCATCCATGACCCTTGGGTGGCCGAATACCAGGGCGATTTACTCGCTGCCATTCGGCAATCGGATGCTGCCATCCTGATGGTGGCGCATTCTGTTTATCGCTCCCTCGACCTGGCCGCGCTCAAAGCAGCCCTGCATATGCCAATTCTGATTGACGGGCGGCGCGTCTTTACACCGCAGCAGGCGCAATTGGCTGGTTTGATCTATCGGGCGATTGGATGGGGAGTATAATTTTCTTCTCAAAGGAGATGTCGCAATGGAATCCCTCCTAAACCGAATTACATTTGACCCGAAGGTTTTGCGTGGAAAACCAATCATTCGCGGGCTGCGAATTTCTGTGGATATGATTTTGGAACTGTTGGCAAAGGGCAGTAGCGAGCAGGAAATCCTGGAAGATTACCTGGCTTTAGAATTGGAAGATATTCGTGCGGCCTTGCTCTATGCCCAGCAATTGGTGACCGGTGAAGTGATCTATGACCGGGTAGCGGCTTGAAATGAAATTTCTGCTTGATGTGAATGCCAGTGGGTCGGTGAAAGCCTGGCTGGTTGCCCAGACGTATGATGTCGTTTTGGTTGAAGATGTAGACCCTCGTATGGATGATGGCGATGTGTTAGCCTGGGCGCTGCGGGAAATATGAAAATCGTCACCATCGTCGGGGCGCGACCCCAATTCATCAAGGCCGCCCCGGTCAGTCAGGCGTTACGGCGTGAGCATCGCGAAATCCTGGTGCATACCGGCCAGCATTATGATGCCAATATGTCGGATGTTTTTTTCGATGAGTTGGGCATCCCCACGCCGGAATATCACCTGGAGATTGGTTCGGGCCAGCACGGGGCGCAAACCGGGGCCATGCTGGCGGCCATCGAAAATGTACTGCTGGCCGAAAAGCCCGATTGGGTGTTGATTTATGGCGATACCAACTCCACCCTGGCCGGGGCATTGGCGGCAGTTAAGTTGCACATCCGCGTGGCGCACGTCGAGGCCGGGCTGCGTTCGTTCAACCGGGCCATGCCCGAAGAGATCAACCGCGTGGTGGCCGATCACCTTTCGAGTGCCTTGTTTTGCCCGGCACAGGCGGCGGCAGACAATTTGGCTGCCGAAGGGATTACAAAAGGCGTTTTTGTTGTGGGCGATGTGATGGCTGAAGCGCTGGCATTTGCTGTTGAACGTTCCCGTGAGCGTTCGCAAATACTAGAACGTTTGGGGGTAACAGAGAAAGCCTATTTGCTGGCAACCGTCCACCGCGCCGAAAACACCGATGCCCCGCAGCGTTTACAAAGTATCTTGGCAGCGTTTGCCGCCCTCGACGAGACGATCGTACTGCCCCTTCACCCGCGCACGCGCAAAGCCCTGCAAGCCCTGGGCAACCCGCAGCAGCGCATCCCGCACCTGAAATTGATTGACCCCGTGGGCTACCTGGATATGGCCCGCCTGGAAGGGTCCGCCCGCCTGATCCTGACCGACTCGGGTGGAATCCAGAAAGAAGCTTACTGGCTGGGTGTGCCGTGCATCACCTTGCGAGATGAAACGGAGTGGGTTGAAACGGTGGAAATGGGCTGGAACAAACTGGCCGGGGCCTTGTGTGATGCCATTGTCCAAGCTGTGCGGAGTTTTTCGCCGCCAGCGCAGCACCCGCCCTTATATGGCAACGGTCAGGCATCTGTCTACATTACCGCCTGCCTGACCCAATGACATGCCCCCAAAAACGAACCTTTCTACCCAAGTAGTGCAAAGCGGTGTCTGGATTTATGGCCGCATGATTGCCACTAGTGTGATCAATATTGGTGTGATGGCTATTTTGGCGCGCCAGCTTGCTCCTGCCGCTTTTGGCCTGGTGGCGTTGGCGCAGGTGGTCTTGCGCTTTTTGGTGGTAATCGGCTCGGAGGGGGTGAACGAATTTGTCATCTATGATAACCAGCCTGGACGCGAAGAGCGCATTCAGGCGGCTTTTTGGATGGATTTGACCTTTTCATTGGCCAGCGCTGGCATTGGTTTGCTGCTGGTGCCTTGGCTCACGAAATTTTATGCCGAACCAAACTTGGGGCCGATCCTGGTCGTGATGCTGTTGCGCTACCCCTTTGACTCTCTTTCCAAAGTACCCGATGCGTTATTAAAGAAAAGCCTCGACTTTCAAAGGTTGGCTATCCGGGATACGATATTGGAAGTTTCGGCTGCCATAATGCAAGTGGTCCTGGCCCTGGCGGGTTGGGGGGTGTGGAGCCTAGTGATTCCCATCACTCTGGCTTCGCCCTTGCGGGCCATCATCGTTTTTCAGATGGCGCACTGGCGGCCCAGCCTGCAGTTTCACTTCCACCTTTGGCAGCGCATCTTTTCATATTCGGCGAATGTGATTGGCAGTTCCTTGGCAACGTATATTCTCAATGACGGTGATACGCTCTTGATCGGCAAGTTGTTGGGCAGCAGTACCCTGGGGGTGTATAACCTGGCCTGGATGGTGGCCAATATCGTGCCACGCAATATTTCAGGACTGACCAGTAAACTGGCTTTTCCCACGCTTTCAGCGGTTTCAGGCGATATGGTGCGTTTACGCGCCGGGCTGGCGCGCATGTTGCAGGTGCTGGCGATCATCACATTTCCACCTCTGATCGGCCTGTTTGTCGTGGCCGACAATTTCATTTTGACGGTTTATGGCCCCCACTGGAACGAGGCTGTTTTGCCTTTGCGCATCTTGATCATTTTTGCCATTCGCCTGGCGGTTGGCTCCCCGGTGGCGGCGGTGTATAAAGCGGTCGGTCGCCCCGACCTAGGGTTTAAGCTCAGCCTGGCGATAGTGCCATTTTATTTGCTGGGAATCTGGTTGGGGAGTTTTTATGGCCTTGTCGGCGTGGCCGTCGGTGTCACCCTGGTGCGAACGTTATTGGGTTCGGTCAGCTTCGAACTGACAGCACGCTGTTTGCAGGTGCGATTCCTGGATGTGCTTCGTCCGATGGCCCTCCCCTTGTTTGCCTCCTTATGGATGGGTGGCAGTGTATTTCTGTGTAAATTGATCCTGTCACAATTCTTTCCTGCAACCAGCCTCGTTGCCCTGTTATTTCTGGTGGCATGCGGTGGATTGGTTTATTTCCTGCTTCTGCGCACAGTGTATCACGATTTGGCGCTCGAACTGGCACGCTTGAGCGCGCCGGTGGCGGGGCCTTTCCAAGGTTGGATCAATAAGGCGCTGCGAATAACATAGATATTATGAAGATCAAGGCAGCTTTCTCCAGGCTTTACCATACCTACCTATACCAGCGCGGACGTAGTCAGCAACTTGCCCTATTGGGATTTGGCGTTCGACCGCGCCAGTTTTATATCGTTTCATACCCAAAATCGGGCAACACCTGGATGCGCATGTTGCTGGCTAATCTGTTGGCAAACGATAAAACGGAAATTTCGCTTAGAAATGTAGGTAATTACATACCTGACCTACACAACAAGCCGCAGGTAGAGTTCATTCGTACCCCAAATTCGATGTTTTGGCAGCTTCCCTATCAATTTGTGAAGACTCATGATCCGTATCTTCCCTTTTATCGCGATAAGCGTGTGATTTATATCGTGCGAGATGGTCGAGCGGTTATAAATTCTTACTTTTATTACATCAACGCGCAACGCCAACAGCCACTTTCGGTGCGAGAATTGATTGATTGGAACAAAGCTGTTCCGATGGGTACATGGTCTGAGCATGTCCTGAATTGGGCCGCCAAACCCTGTGCGCAGAAAATCATTTTGGAATACGAAAACTTACTCACTGACACGCTTGGCGAAATGCGTAGAGTATTGTCCTGGCTCGCCTGGGATGTGGATGAAACCCACCTTCGACATGCTGTCGAAGCGAGTTCTTTTGATAATTTGCGCGGCCTTGAAGAAAAACATGGCTGGTTCAACGAAACACGAACCGAGCAGGGCAAGAGTGTCCCGTTCTTTCGCCAGGGAAAAAATGATGATTGGGAAAATACCCTATCCAAAGAAGACCTGGCTTATTTTTGGCAGCAGCACGAACGAGCGATGAGAGCTTTCGGCTATTCTTGAATGATGTTCATGCTCACAGCTATTCATGCCGGAATAATTTCATGAGTACCTTTTCACAAGGCGTGGTTTTTGTTCTTGCTGTGTTGAAACGTCATACCCAGGCACATGGAGGGGGGGGGCTTTTTCCTGCCTGGCCCACATTTTTGCAATTGCAAGTGAATGATGTTTGCGATGGGCATTGCGTGATGTGTGCTATCTGGCAACATCAACCGGAAGAAAATGAAGTTTCGCTGGATGTATTGGGAAACACCCTGTCTGCGTCGTTTTTTCGGGCGGTTGAACAGATAGAAATAACGGGCGGTGAGCCGACCTTGCGCGCCGATTTGCCCACCATCGCCGCCTGCATCGCCAGTTCTTTACCACGGGCTACGAAGCTGCAGATCGTCACCAATGCCCGGAAGCCTGAACAGGTGACAGAACGCTTGCTGGCGGTTGCCCAAGAAATTCGGCACACCCGGGTGCGCCTGGAAGTGGCTGTTTCGCTGGATGGTATCGGCGAGACCCATGATCGCATTCGAGGCATTCCGGGCAGCTTTTCAGCAGCCGTTCAGGTGATCGAAACGCTGCAGCAGGCTGATGTGCCGGTCTCCATTCTTTGCACGTTGACCCCGCTCAATTGTTATGATGCAGATGATGTTCGACTTTGGAGCCAGCAGCATGGCATTGCAGATTGTCGTTTTCGCCCTGCCATTGCGGTGAAGCGTTATGATAACGCCGATTTTGTTGAACGGTATCGTTTTACACCCGAACAACGCTTTCACCTGGCTAACTTTTTTGAAAGTCAGGCGCGTCAGGCTGGCCTGATGTTGCGTGAGAAGTTGTATTTCAAGAGCCTGGTGGATCAGATTGCCTTGGAGCGTTCGCGCCAGGCCACGTGCCGTTGGCAAACACAGGCCGTCGCGTTGGATATGAGCGGCAATCTTAGGTTTTGCCCGGTGCAAAGCCCTGTTTTGGGAACCGTACATAGGGAAGACCCGCGTCATATTTACTCGCAGGGAGCATCGGTACGCAGCCATATCATTCAGAAGCATTGCCCTACCTGCCAATATGATGCCGTAGACCTGCCGCCGCTGAATGTGTTGATCGGACGCGGCCATGCGGTGCTTGGGCAGAAGATCAAGAGGCTATTTCTTTCTCGTCCGTCGCCGGTGGAGGTTGGGAAGGTTTGGCCAGCTACGCACGATGCTCCCCGCCAGTGGCGGAAAGTGTTGATTACAGGTTGGTATGGTACGGAAACTACTGGCGATAAGGCCATCCTGGCGGAAGTATTGCACTTTCTTGAACGACATGCACCTGGCTGCCAGGTGGTTTTAACTACCATTGACCGCAAGGTCAGCCAGCAAACCGAACGAGAATTGAATGGATTGATTGGCTCGACCCTGGTGGATTTACCTCATGCCGCCGACCCGGCCTTGATCGAAAGCGTGGATGCGGTGATGGTAGGCGGTGGACCTTTGATGGATACGAGTGCCATGGAGTGGGTGTATCGCATCTTTCGCCAGGCCAATCGGCAGCGCAAGGCGCGCATTATTTTTGGTTGTGGGGTGGGGCCTTTGCGCAGCGAGCGTATGCGCCAACTGACGGCCGCTGTTCTTCACATGGCGACCGCTGGTTTTTTACGAGACGCTGAAAGCCATGCGGCCGCAGCACAACTCGCTCCAGGCAACCCACTGGTATATGCCTGCGATCCGGCGGTGGGTTATTTGTGTCGTTGGCGGGAAAGCCACCCCGCTGCCCGGCCAGGTAGAGACATACCCCGGCAAATTGCAGTCATGTTGCGGGCCAATACGGGCGAGTTTCTGACAGCCGACGGAACTCAGCAGATAAGCACGGCGAATGTCCAGGCGGCCAGGCAAATGGCGCAATTTCTTGAACTGGCCTGTACAACAGCCCAGGCGCGGGCCAGTTTGCTGCCGATGAATTGTCATTGGCTGGGTGGGGATGATCGCCTGTTCAACCGCCAGGTGGCGGGAAATTTTGGCGACCCAACCGCTGTGCAAGTCGAGAAGGCCTATTTGCCTTTGGATGATGTTTCCGGCCAGGTGGCGGCAGCCGACGTGGGCGTTGCGATGCGTTACCATGGGCATCTCTTCTGCATGGCCCTGGGCATTCCGTTCCTTTCGATAGATTACACCGGGTATCCGGGCAAGGTGAATAGCCTGGTTCACCGTATCGGTTATCAACAATGGTCGGAGGAATGGCACACGTTAGATGCCAAAAGAGCAGCTAGGCGGCTGCAGCAGCTTTTTGCAGAGCGAACTCAGTGGGCCAATTTCTTGATCCAGCAAGCCAACGAACTTTCGGCGAGTTTGCAGCAAACCTATCAGACCCTATTTTCAATACAGGAATAATTTACGATGGTGCTTCATAAATTGCTGGTCATTGGTGGGGCGGGCTTCGTTGGCTCGCATTTGGTAGATGTGGCTTTGCGCCAGGGATGTCAGGTATGGGTGCTGGATAATTTTTCCACCGGAAAGCGCACGTATCTAAACCCCCATTTGCATCTTCATATTGTGGAAGCCGATTTATTGGATGATGTGGCTTTGAGAAGTGTCTTGGCCGACTTTTCGCCAGATGTTGTCTGTCACCTGGCAGCCATCCACTACATCCCTGCCTGTGAAAAATCGCCAGAACAGGCAATTCGGGTAAATGTAGAAGGTACACAGCATATTCTGACGGCCTGCGCCCAGCAAGGGGTGGAACGAGTGGTTTTCGCTTCGACCGGCGCGCTGTATGATCCGACCAACCAGGGGGCTTTGACGGAAAATTCCCCGGTCAAAGCCCAAGATGTCTATGGCATCACCAAGTTGGCTTGTGAACAACTGGTGCAGCATTACACCAGCAAACACAATCGTCAGGCGGTTGTGGGTCGTTTGTTCAATACGGTCGGGCGGCGAGAAACCAATCCACACGTCATTCCGACGATTTTAGCGCAATTAGCAGTTGGCAGCCGCCAGGTGCGCCTGGGTAACCTGCATCCCCGGCGTGATTATGTTCATGTAGAAGACGTGGCGGAAGCCTTCTTTGCCCTGGCGCAAATGCCTTTTGAGCGTTCTTTTGATGTTTTCAATATCGGTTCGGGACAAGAGACTTCGGTACGCGAGTTGATGGAGCGCTGCGCCGAAGTGATTGGCGAGCCGTTGGAAATCCTTTCTGTGCCTGAATTGCAGCGTAAAACAGACCGTCCCAGCCAGTTGGCCGACCTGACAAAAATTCAGGCCGCCAGTGGCTGGAAGCCCTGCCGCACCTTGCAACAGGCTCTGGCTGAAGCATGGGCCGAGATTCGGCAAGGGGCTTAGCAATGCCGGCTATCCACCTGGCTTTTGCCGATACGAGTAAATCATCGTGGACGGGGGGGGGAACGTATGCTCAAAATCTGCTCGAAGCCTTGCAACAATATGCGCCAGACGTGCGGGTATCTATTTTGAGTGAGCAGCCTGCTGAGGTCTTTGGTTATGTTCGTTACCCGGTTGTTCGCTATGCGTCTTTTAGGGGGCGTGTGGGAATCCTGACGCAAAAGCTCGGTTTGCGGTGGTGGGGGGTAGATTTTGCGTTGCAACGTTCGCTGAAACGTTTGCCAGGTGGAGAAGTTGATCTGGTGTTTCCGGGTTGGGCAAAGGTAGGCAGGAGAACGGCTGTGCTGTGCTGGATTCCTGATTTTCAACACCTGCACTTACCTGAAATGTACACTCCGGCATCGCTGGCGCACCTGAACCAGAAATATCGGCAAGGGGCCGAGCGGGCGACCTTGGTGATATTGAGCAGCCAGGATGCTTTGAATGATTTTCTCAATTTTGCGCCTGGGTTGGCCCACAAAGGCCGGGTAATGAATTTTGTGGCGCGTGTTCCTACGGATTTATATTTGAATGACTCTGCCGCGGTCACGCAAACCTATCACATCCCTGAAAAATTTTTCTACCTGCCCAACCAATTTTGGAAGCATAAAAATCATAGGATCGTATTCGAAGCCTTGTATCTTTTGAGGCAGCATGGGATCAGGCCCTTTGTTGTTTGTACTGGAAATCCTGTAGATAGCCGCAACCCGTCGCACTTTGCCGATTTGATGCAGCAAATATCCCGTTGGGGGGTCAGAGACCAGGTGGCCTTTCTTGGCCTGGTACCGCACGATCATGTTTATGCGCTCATTCGACAATCGGTGGCTGTGCTAAATCCATCATTATTTGAAGGATGGAGTACCACAGTGGAGGAAGCGAAATCAGTGGGGAAGCGCCTGATCCTTTCTGATTTACCAGTGCATCGCGAACAAAACCCGCCTGAGACGATCTTCTTTTCCCCGCATGATGCCGACGACTTGGCCGCTGCCCTGGCTGGTTGCTGGCAAAAAAACGTATCTGGCCCAGACCTGACCCTGGAATCCGAAGCCCGCCAGTCTTTCCCCCAGCGTATGAAACAATATGCCGATGCTTTTGTCTCCATCGCGACGGAGGCGGTTCGGGTGGTCAGAAGAGCCGTGCAATGAAAAAGTGATTCCTCTTTGACCTGTAATAGCTATGAACGAACCTGTCCAAGCCCAACATCAACCCGAACTGGCCCAATTTCCTTTGGTTTCTATCGTCACGCCATCTTATAACGCTTTACCTTACATTAAAGAGACCATCGAAAGTATATGGACACAAGATTACCCCGCAATTGAACACATTGTGATTGATGGAGGTTCTACTGACGGCACCAAACAAGTATTGGAGCAGAACCCACAAATCCGCTGGATATCGGAAAAGGATAAAGGGCAATCGGATGCGCTCAATAAGGGTTTTCGGCTAGTTACTGGGGAAATTATTGGTTGGTTGAATGCTGATGATACTTACCGTCCTGGAGCTATTCTAAAGGCCGTTCAATACCTGCAATCTCATCCAGATGTAGACCTGGTGTATACCGATATCCAGATTGTTGATGAAAAAAATATTCCTATTCGTTACGTCCAGGCGGCACCTTTTTCTGTTGCAGCATTGCTCAAAAAAAATGTTGTTAACCAGCCAACTGTTTTTATGCGGCGGCGCGTATTAGAAGCCTTGAGGGGTGTGGATGATGATATTCAATTTTATGTAATGGATCGGGAATTTTGGCTGCGGGCAGGGTTATCATTCAAGTTGCAGTACTTACCCGGTGAAGTATTTGCCAACTTCCGTTTTTGCAAAGGTACATTGAGCCATGATAACCCCAAGGCTTTTCATAAAGCCTGGGTAGATGTACTGAATAAGTTTGAGAAGACCCCCGGTCTGGATAAAAAAATGCGTGCTCAAATACGGCTGGCGAAACAACTAGCCATGAAACAGTATTATTTTTCATCTTCGGTGCAAGAAGCAAAAAATGGCAAGAAAGCCCAGGCTTTTTCTGACTTCCGAATGGCTTTAGCCATTGATTGGATGAGTTTTTTTCAAATCGGCGTCTGGAAGTTGTTTGTGCGCGTTTTTTTGTTGAATCGATGAAGCATGGCATGGAAAAACCAAGCACGGTGAATAGCCCAAGTATTACCCCCCGGGATGCGAAAAACTGCCGCCTTGTAATCCATCACCATCATCTTGCTTATGCAGATCAGCAGGGCGGCCTGTGGTTGTCGGCGAATATTGGGCGGTGGGTAGATGCCCTGGCCGACAATTTTGGCGAAGTGGGCTTACTTCTTTACCAAAATGAGCAACGGCTGCCACAACAAGATACATTGATTGCCAGGGAAAACGTAAAACTCCATAGTTTAGGTACGCGCAAAACCATTCAGCAACGCATCTTGCGCCGTAATTCTGTAAGCCAGGTTTGCGCAAAAGCCAGTCAACAAGCAGATTTTTTATTGGTGCGTGGGATCACCCCGCATCAACGCGCCATTTGGCAGGCTACGCCCATCCAGCGGAAGGCTTTTTTGTTGGTCGGTAGCTTGCAATCAAGTAATCGCATTCACTTCACCATTCCTGAATTATTTGCCTGGTGTCTGGAAAAGTATCGCATCCATGAGCTAAAGCAAATCACGCAAAATGGGGCTTTGATGATGGCGAATTCCCCTGCCTTGGTGGATGAAGTCAAGCAGGTGTATGGCGTGCAGGCCACTTTTGTACCCACGAACAGCATCCGAAAAAACGAATTTATCCCTATTGAAATCAAACCAGTTTTTGCCCCGTGGAAGTTGTTATATTGCGGCAGGCTTGATCTTAAAAAGGGTCTGCGGGAGTTGTTTTTAGCGCTTCATTTGCTGCAAAAACGCGGCTATACCTGTCAGTTGGATATTCTCGCGGGTCACCAAGAGCCAGCTTATTCGCAACTCCTCGCCCTTTCTGGTGAACTTGGGCTTAATGAAAGCATTCGTTGGCATGGTTTGGTTCCTTATGGGCCAGAATTGTTTGGCTATTATCGCCAGGCACACGCGTTTGTCTTACCTACCTATTCGGAAGGCTTCCCGAAGGTATTTTGGGAAGCAGCCGGGAATTGTTGCCCGGTCATTACCACATCTACAGGGGGGATTCCGTCAATGTTGACGCATAACCAGCAGGCTATTCTGATAGCACCGAAAGATGCAGAAGCGATTGTCGGTGCAGTGATAAGCTTATTTTCTAATGAATCATTACGCCAGCAATTGATCGAGAAAGCCTATCATTACGCGATGGATTTCACCGTGGAAGCCTGTGCGCAGAAGTTAGCGCATGTTTTGATGGCTGGATGGAATTGATATGCAAAACACGCAGTCTCCAATTTTGAGAAATACCCCGAAAATTTCGTCGCCGGTGGATTATCGGTATAGTATTCAAACAGATCCCGGGTTGGTCAAGCAACGCAGCAATTGGCTGTCGGTTATTCTCGTTAGTGTTTATTTTATTTCCTTATGGGAGCCGCCGTGGCTGCCTATCCCTGCTTTGACGTGGTATATCTTGTTGGGATTGGCTGTTTTAGCGTACCTTTTCCAAGGGGAGCGACTGAAAGTACAATCTGCCAGCGTCTTTTGGGCTGTATACGGCCTCGGATTTTTAGGGGCAGCGGTTTCATTGTTACGATCTGCCGATTTGGATGGCGCGTTATGGGCCACTGTAGGCCTGGGTATCAGTTTTGTTATTTATATGCTTTTCATTCCGGTACTGGCAACCCCAACGGCGCGCAAGGTGCTGCTGATCATCCTGATTGCATCAGCACTATTGTGGACGACTGAAATCCAGAATCTGTTAGCTGAAAACTCCGTCCTGATTTATTCAACTTTTGGCGAAACCGGAAGTAACAAGAATTTCATCGGTTTCTGTTTATCTTTGGCCAGTACAGCGTTGTTTTACCTGGCCGTGTTTGGGCAGGTTGGGCGCAGAATACCTGCCTGGTTGCTTTTGGTCGGGCGCACTGTTATGGCGACGATGGGGGTTTATTGTTTTTATAACCTTTCCCTCATCTATGCGCGCGCGGGCGTATTGACCACTTTTGTGGGGATAGGGTGTGTGATTGGGGTGATATTGCTCAAAGAACCCCAAAAATGGCGCGCTGTTTTTACCATATTGCTGGTGCTGGGACTGATAGGCGGGGCAATTTATTATTTTGCACCATTGGTTTTACAACAATCGCCCCAGTGGGAAAAAATCTTCAATGATTTGATGGCCGATAGCGGCGAAGCCTATTATTTTCGGGAACAATTGCTGCGAAAAGGGATATATATCGTGTCTGAAAACCCAATCCTAGGAATTGGTGCCGGCCAGACCAAAGATGCAATTTACACCGTGTATGAATCATTTCCGGGTTATTTGATTCATAATTCCTATCTGACCGATTGGGCCGAAAAAGGCATTTTGGGTTTGTTAAGTAACGTGGTCTGGGTGCTGGTTTATTTAAGAATCTTGCGGCAGCACTTTATGAAGTCATCCGTCACCGATCAGTTATGGTTGATATTGTTTATCCCCTTGTTTTTCGATATGCTCTTTATCAACATGAGTTCCGTATCTATGACGATGTTAGCCATTCTGACGGGGATTTCCTATCAATATGAGAGCGTGAATGGATAAGGGGTTTTCCGCGCTTTCTCCCAGGAGTTTTACTTGCGTTTAGGTTTTCATTACCATCTTCCTGCTACCCAGCGTGAGAATAAGATTTGGATGCCAGGCTACCAGGGGCTATTTGTGGATAGCCTGGCCAGGGTATGTACCGAGGTGATTTGTTTCCTAAATTCACCCCTTGCTCACGAGTTGCCTCAAATGGACTATCCAATTATGGCAGATCACGTGCATTTGGTGAGTATGGGGCCGCATAGCCGGGTGCCTGTGCGAACCGCCCGCGCATATTTACTGCGCGGACAGCCCGTTGGGGATTGGCAAAACCGGTTAGATGTATTATTGGTGAGAGCGCCAACCCCTTTGCTGCCTGTTCTTGCTTCTGCTTGGAAGAAACCCATGACATTATTGGTCGTGGGTGATTACCTGAATGGGATTGATGATTTGCCGCAACCAGCCTGGCGGAAAGAACTGATCCGATGGTGGGCTCGCTGGAATCAATCTCAACAATTGCACATTGCGAAACGGTGCTTAACCTTTGTCAATAGTCGGGTCTTATATCAACAAATGCAGCCACAACTGCCAGACCTAATCGAAACCCAGACAACTACCCTGGACGAAGGCGATTTTTATGAACGTGTTGATACCTGTGCGACCCCCCCTTATCATTTGCTGTACACCGGACGGATTGATCGCGCCAAGGGTTTGTTTGAAATCATCCATGCGCTTGCGCAATTGATCCAGATGGGGTTTGATGTCATCTTGAACCTGGTTGGCCTGCCTGCTCCTGGTGATACTATTCTTGATGAAATCGCCGCTTTGGCGCAATCACTAGGCATTGCTGAACGTGTTGTCTACCATGGCTATAAGAAGGTCGGTTCAGAATTGCTGTCCTATTATCGCCAGGCCGATATTTACGTGACGGCATCTCGGAAATCGGAGGGCTTTCCGCGCACAATTTGGGAAGCAATGGCCAGTAGTTTGCCGGTTGTCTCTACGCAAGTAGGCTCTATTCCAGCCTTTGCTGGTGACTCTGTCCTTTTAGTTCCCCCAATGGATGTAACGGCATTAACACAAGCGATCGCAAGTTTATTCAGCCAAGCGGATTTGCGAAGAGAGCTAATCCGCAAAGGGCTGGCACTAGCGCATGAAAACACCCTGCAGAAACGCGCCAGTGAAATGGTTGCCCAAATTGAGACTTGGATGCATAAAAACTCGGCTACTCAGGCCTGTTAACAACCATCTCTGGTGATCTCTTTTTGAGAAAATGGCCCCTTCAACATCCTTAGCGCCTGACCCACATCCCTTGTCACGCATTAAAACCTTGCATGTTGCACCTATCCCGCCGCCCCTGGGCGGCATGACTGTATTTGCCCAGGGGCTTTTGCATTCTGAGTTAGCGGAAAGAGCTGATCTGCGCGTTGTGCGGACAGATTATTTGAATAAGGAAAACTATTCTGGGTTGACTCGTCAAGTAGTGAACTTTGCCAATGGTTTTCTATTAGCCATCCTGGTCGTAAAAAACATCCTGGTTTGGCGGCCTCATATTGTCCATATCCAATCCCCTTCCGGGGGAGGCTTTTATGAAAAATCTTTCTTAATCCTTTTAGCACGCTTGCTAGGTAGAAAAACGTTGTTACACGTGCACGGAGGGGCATTTCGTCAATTTTTTCAGGATTCTAATCCGGTAGCACAAAAGATCATTCGATGGTGTGGTTATTTACCAGATCGTATTGTGACCGCATCCCCTCAGATGCGTGATACCTGGCGTTTGATCGGCTTGCCCGATGAAAGAATTGTGTGGATTGATAATGCCGTTCCTTTGCCAGCAACGACCATTTGGAGTGCCGATAATCCGGATTACTTGATGAAAGATGGGCGTTCTGCTCCTACAACGATCCTTTTTTTGACGAGAATTTGCTATGCCAAAGGAGTTATTGAATTGGTTGATGCGTTCGTTCAACTGATAGATTCTTTCCCACAACTGTTTTTGCGGATTGCGGGGTTCGAGAGTCCAGAAAGCGCGGAAATTAAGGATTACATTGCAAAATATGGCATCCATGAACGTATCACCTATCTTGGCACGGTGACAGACGAACAGAAGAGTGCTGAACTATTATCGGCTGATTTATATGCCTTTCCTACGCATGTCGAGGATCAATCGTATGCAGTCCTCGAAGCGATGTCTTATGGATTGCCTTGTGTGGCGACCAACGTGGGAGGCATTCCGAGTCAAATTGAAGATGGTGTGAACGGTATTCTTGTCCCAGCCAGGAATACCATCGAGTTAAGATTTGCTTTGGAGCGCTTGATTAAAGACCCAATTTTGCGGCATCAATTTGGCACTTTCAACCGCAGCCTCATTGAACAGAAATTTACCTGGCCTTCTTTGGCCGCGAAAATGTATTCTTTGTATGAAAAACTTGTCACATCAGCTTGATAGATTTTCCGCGGGATGAACACCTGGGAAACTTCCCGTTAAGACCGGAAGAGCTTTTTCACTCTACAAGTATGCGTGGTTCGATATTGACTATTTTTATATCTATTGCTCTCTCTTTCGTATACGTGCCGCGCTTGCTCTTGGCAGTTGATAAGAATTTAAGCTTACAGGCCACACTTCTGGCATTAAATACGAGGGATCGCAGCCTTTTAGAAAGCGCCAAGTCAAAGTTACTTTCTTTTTCAGGAGATACCTGTCAGGTATCCTGGCAGCTTGGCGTGGTTTATCAGCACCTTGGCAACGCGCCGCAACGAGATCGGCTATGGGGCGATGCCTTACGTTGTTCTCCACGCTATCTAAAAATCATTCAGACCATGATTGCCAACAATCTGGGCCTGGCGGAATTGGCCGTGGAAATTTACCCCGAACAATCGGAAGCTTGGTTTTGGCTGGCACGGCAGCAGACAAAGGCTTCTCCATTACAGGCTGTCAATTCGTACTGGCAGGGATTACAATTTGAGCCGTACAATGCGGCTGCCTGGACGGAGATCAAATTAGCTTTTGGGAGGCTGACACCGTCTGTTGCTGTTTCACTGTATCAGCAATTAGAATTTGAAAAATTATTTTCTGCTGATGCAGAATTGCGCGCAAACAACTTGTTTTTGTTGGCTTATATTCTCTCCAAGAGCGATCCAGAACGTGCTATTCAGCTATATCGTCAGGGTTTGCTACAACGACCGGATGATGGCGTGAGTTGGTATGAGTTGGGAGATTTATTGGCAAGCCGTGATCCCGCTGCGGCCATTGATGCCTACCTGCAATCGTGTTCGCATGGTGATCCCGGCAAACACGGTTGTTATGGTGCTGGTTTGACGGCTGAAAAACAGGGCGATATCGCCCATGCTAT
The DNA here is from genome assembly GCA_964606085.1 of uncultured Anaerolineaceae bacterium. Classification (GTDB taxonomy): domain Bacteria; phylum Chloroflexota; class Anaerolineae; order Anaerolineales; family UBA4823; genus CAIQJJ01. The sequence goes on along the minus strand of CAZSFD010000052.1, from coordinate 1,268 downwards.
CCAGTATTACCGTTTATCCCAATGGGAAGTGGCCATCCAAAAAGCGGAGCAGCTGGAACAGTCCAACCCTTGAGCACTTATTCCAGGAGAAACAGTTCCCAGATGACATCTGATACAGCTCATGTGACCGTTCGACCGATGACAATGGACGATGTGAAGGCGGTGGTAGCCATTCACCGGCAAAGCTTTCCTGGTTCTCGTTCGACCAACCTGGGGGATGCTTTCCTGCGCAAAATGTATCGCTGGTATCTCACTTTCTATCCCGAATTGGCCTGGGTAGCCTGTATAGATGCCCAGGTGATGGGCTTTGTCACCGGGGCTACAGGCGGCTCGGCTCGGCGGCGTTTTCGCTATGCGCTGCCCGAAATTGTGTGGGGTTTCCTGACCCACCCCCGCATCCTTCTCCAACCCGATATGTTCGAACTCTGGCAAAGTTATCTGATGGGTCTGCTGCCCGAATATCGCAATGCCAAAACACTCCCGCCGTCAGCCGATCAATTGCTTGGCACGCAGCCGAAAATAGAAATGAGAGTGAAGTTGGATAGCATTGCTGTTCATCAAAATGCTAGAGGGCGTAATGTAGGCAAATCATTAGTATTAGCTTTTGAACTGGCAGCTAAAAAACGTGGCGCGACCAAGCTGGGTTTGGGTGTGGAAGCTGATAATATAGCGGCACGCCATTTGTATGAGGTATGTGGATGGCATTTAGACCTAGAAGACATCATGCATAATAGTGCTATCTATTCCAAGGTGATTGAATGACACATATGTTTTGGGTCATCCGAGAAGTACTTTTGAAAAAAAAGTGGTATGTGCGGCCCTTTTGGCATTTCCTACATCTAATATATAGGATTATCATGTTTTTGTACGGAGGTTCAATTCCTTTAGGTACTCAATTCAAGGGAACTCCTATTTTGGTTCATGGGTTGCATGGAATATTTATTTCTTCGGGTGCTATTATTGGAGAAGGTGTCACAATCTTCCACCAAGTTACGATAGGATCAATAAAGACGAAAGGGGCTAAAAGAATGGGATCCCCGATTATAGGAAATAATGTATTAATTGGTGCGGGGGCTAAGGTTTTAGGTGGAATAACCATTGGGAACAATGTAAAAATAGGCGCGAATTGCGTAGTTATTGACGATATTCCTGATGACGCAACTGTCGTTCTCAATAAACCAAGAATTATTGTCCAAAGCGAAACAGCCATTGGCTAGCAGCCTGTCGGAGAACCCGACAAGGGGTGATAATTGGTTGAAAGGTAAACT
>CAZSFD010000051.1:0-37087 GCA_964606085.1 uncultured Anaerolineaceae bacterium | reverse complement strand
ATACCATGCCTTTATCTTTTTAAATCATATCCGCAACATTGCGCTGTAATATTAGCCAGTAATGCCAAATTGCCCCCCAGACTGGCTGCTGCATTACCTGCAGTAACCACCCCCGCAGTAACTACGGCTGCACTTGCCGCGGTAGTTGCCACAGCACCAACGCACGCAGTTCCCACGCAAGAAGCAACCATCCCCCCGGCACCCATACCCAGTCCTGCCGACACTTCTGCGATACCCAATATAATGCTTCCAGCATCAGCAGCCACACGACCCATCAGCATCGCATCTGATTCAGCAGAATTTACTGACAGAGCATCTTGCACCTGTGGCATGAACCCAAAATTTACACGGAGGCCATCAGAAACAAATCCTACTGTAAAATCACCGACAACATTGACAACTTGTTGCGCTCCGCTAACAATTCCGCCCCAATCCGGCCAATGGCCTGACGGGTCGCGATATTTTAAGGGATTATTTCGGACGTAACTGTACCGATCCCAATCAGCCGGGTTGCCGGGGTTCGGTATTATACTGTCAGGCTGGATCCAGCGGTTAAGATAAAATTCTCTTTGGTTAACTCAACAATTGTTTCGACAAAATGAATGCTTCCATCGTTGGTAAAACATCCAGTAGGAGATTCGCTAAAGAGCGCCGCGTTGCCATCATCTACCGTGGCGCCACCTTCTGGGAATTGTATTACTTGATGAATCATATACCCCAAAATGAAGATGATTGGCGGTCGACTGGCCAGTGCTGCCACTGATACCGATGATATTCCCTTGTGCGATAGGAACACAGTTTGTAGAACAGGCTTGCACAGCAATAGCAGATAGATGCCCATAAAGCGTTTCATAGCCATTTGCGTGGTGAAGCCTCACGCGCAGCCCAAAGCCTTGTTGATGATTCTTGGGGTTTTCCCATCCAGCGCGTACGGCCCGTTCCGCATCTGCGGCGGCGAAAATGGGCCGATAATCATCGTAAAAATAATAATCAATGCCATCATGATTATCGTAAGCAAGCCAATCTCCTGCCCCATTATTCAGGGTAAAACTCCAGTAAGTTGTATCAGCACCCAACATAAAGCAATAAACCCCATCTGTGCCTTGTGGCGGTATAGTACCACCTGGACAGATGTAATTAGCCTCATCCCCTGTAAAGGCCAAAATTCTCCAAGTGTTGGGATCTGCGCTAATAGTAGGATCATGATCGAAAATTGACGTTTCTGCTGCTGTTCCAGGATAAGGTGGGTGAAGGAATTGTGTTGCCTGGGTCAACGATTTTGCCAATGTCCCTTGCGAAGTGATGTTCTTTGGGCTTGAAAGCGCCAATAACAATGCGATAACACCAGCAAGCATGAATCTCATAGCAGGATGATAAGATAATTTAATCATTTGTGGATTCCTTGAGTGAGTTAACCTGTTCCTATGGCAGCCAGGCTGGCCGCGCCCGCGCGTTGGTGCCATCAAAGCAGGTTGGGTTAGACCCATCTGGCTCCATGGCACAAACCTGGTAAAACCGAGCTGGGCCAACAGAATTGCGATCCGATAGAAAGGCCAGGTAGCGGCCGCTGGGCGACCAGGATGGCTCAACATTATTGCCTTCTGCCTGGGTGAGCCGGGTCACTTTTTGTGTGGCGACTTCCAGGGTGTAAATATCTTCATTCCCGCCTGGGTTTGCATAAAAGGCGATTTGTTTGCCGTCTGGCGACCAGGTAGGTGAATAGCAGTGTGGGAAGCCCAGGTCAAAGCGTTGTTTTTCACCGGCGATAATATTCGCAATTTCGATGGTAGGTTGCTCATCCCCGACCAGGTAAGCAATCCATTGGCTATCTGGTGACCAGGACAAGAACATCTCGTTGAAAGTATCAGGGCTACTATCCTTACCATGGCCCCAATACAATGTTCTTTGTAAGTGAATATTGTTGGCTATTTCTTGTAAGCCGGTTCCATCCGGGCGGATTATGGATAAATGATGTGTTTTTCCTGGATTTTCTGTCGCGTTGGGGGTTGTATGGTAGAAAGCAATAAATTGTCCATCGGGTGACCACATTGGGTACCCTTCGGATGGGCCATCGGTGAGTGGTTTGGGTTCTTGGGAACCAATTTCCCAAACGAATAATCTGAACTCGGCTTTTTTGGTTTCTGTATGAATAAATACTGGAAAAGCAATTGCTTGGTTACCAGGTGCCCAGCTTGGGCTTCCGGCTCCAGCGGCCCAATTATTCTCCCGCGCAGCATTGATGGGCTGTGTAACAGTTATAACTGTTTGGTTTTGCAAATCTGTAATATAAAGAAACGAAAAGCCACCCCGGAAATGGTTGTAATCATTGAAAGTCAGAAATTGTCCATCTGTGGTGGGGATGATGTTGTAGTTGATGTAATAAAAGCGATCCAGATAATCTAGCACCCAACGGCTACCACCCTGGGGATCGATTATTTTGATAATGGGCGCTGGCACCTCACCCGTTGGATCGTCATCGGTGAATATCACGCGTTCCCCAACGCCAAAAGCATAGGTGGGGGTAGGTAGTGGTGTTGGCGTATCCGTAGGTACCATAGTATTGGTTGGAATGGGCGTGAAGGTCTCAGATGGCATCGTTGTTGGCGTGAAAGGGATTGATGTGACTGTGTTTGTCAATACAGATACCTGTGTCGGTGGCAAGTCGGTAGGCAGTGAAACTGGCGTAACCATGGAGCAGGCCGCCAAAAAGATGAAAAAAAATAGGCTGATACACGAGGTTAAGATGGATTGCAAGGTTTTCATGGTGCTTTCCTGGAAAGTTAGGATCAAGGTTATGGTGTTGGAATAGTAGATGTCTCGTTGACAACACTCCAGATTGGGTATCGCGCTTCTGCCCCCTGAGTTACCTGTTGCAATTGCCGGCTTTGCATGTTAGCCACCCAAATATCCATCGTCCCGCCAGCATTGGTGTTGAAGGCTACCATGCTGCTATCGGGCGACCAGGATGGGTTTTCGGTAAGTGCGTTGGTGAAGTTGGTCAGGTTTGTTACAGCCCCACCATTGATTGTGACGATGTAAATGTTACTCATCAGGCGTTCAGCTGCCTGGTCTGCCCATAGATCGCCGGGGTTCTCTCGGCTCACGAACGCGATTCTTGTGCTGTCGGGCGACCATGCTGGTTCATACCCATGCCCGGCATCGGCGGGGGCGAGCAGAACCGGGCTTCCGCCGTTGCCATCCGCCAGCCACAACTCGCCCACTGTGAATGGGATGTTTGTATCTGCCCAACGCAGGTAAGCGATGTGATCGCCATCTGGCGACCAGCGCGCAAAGGCGATAATTGACTGCGGTTCGTTCAGGATCAGACGCGGATTGGAACCGTCGGCGTTGGCGATGTAGGTCTGGCTACCGTAACCCAGACCATAGGTCACCGAGTAGATCATGCGTTGTCCATCTGGTGAAAAAGCGACATCGTAAGTGTTGTTGGGCGTTGGTAATTGTGTAGCCGCCTGAGTAACCGGGTCAATGCGGAAAATGACAATATCTTCCATACGTTCTACTCGGATTAAAGCTTCGCCATTTGGCATCCATGCCAGGAAAAGGCTGTTGAGACCCAGATCGGTGCCAATGGATTGGTATTTACCGCCTGATCGGTTGTAGCCAATGCACCCGGCTGGTTGGCGGTCAAAGCCGCCACATCTTGCGCCGGGAGCGCCATCAAGGCCGTGTTCTCGTTGTTCTCTTGCAGGTAGAGCAGTTGCGATCCCGGCAGGGTTTGTGGCTGCTGGGCGTGGGGCTGCGTTGGCGAGAGCGGTGAGCGCATCAGCGCCAAAAGCCCCATCACCAGCAGCAGCAAGGCAAAAACGGTTGCGATAGGTTGAACAAGGGTTTTGATATAGCGCATAGGTTTCCTCCTGATTGTCCGAATAATTCCTAACAGAAATGCAAGGCGACAGTTTACCCGCTCAGGCCTCAACCCGCCATGCGCGTAATGTCATTTTTTTTCTGCTGTCAATCGTAACTTTGGCGTTCTTTTGCAAAACCCGCCGATTAGCTCCTGGGTTATTCCGTTTTATAGCGCTGCTGTTGAAAAACGCATTGTGGCAAAACCTGCATGTTGATCTATTGGAAACGCAAATTTTCAGGATAACAGTGACCTTACATCCTAACCCGGATAAACCGGAAATAAACAGGATATACAGGATGAACAGGATAAGAATATCCCCATTCATCCTGTATATCCTGTACATCCCGTAAATTCTTGCCCAAAAAGCAAGAATTTAACTTGTGAGATACTAAAAATTCTGTCGAGCTACACCTGATCTTGGTAGCAATTCTAATGCTGAGGGCAAGCTTAGCGGAAAAACGGTAAACGGATTAGTGCCTAACCCGTGAACTCCTTGCACAAAAAACAAGGATTTCTTGGATTAGCACCCTGGTTGTTCCGCTTTATGCGGGTTAGGAGAACAGATTGAACGGATTGCCTGATAAGCCATTTTCTGGGCGCAGGGTGGCCAATCCGCTCAATCCGTTCCAAAAATCCGCTTGACAGGAATTCTCAGGTACTACTTTTGCCACAATGCGGTAACAGTCACCTGACTTCAATAAAAGCCTGTTTCCCTCATTACCCTTTACAAAGTCTGCGTCATCTCGTATAATAATTGTACAATATATGTATAATTTTAATACAGAAATCAACCCATGAAAAAATCTACTCCCTTGAAATTCAACGACCCCGCCCCTGATGTAGAACTCTTGACCGTCGAGGGTCAGCCCATACGATTGGCGAGCCTTTGGGCGCAACAGGCGTTGCTGCTCTCGTTCACGCGTCACTTTGGCTGCCCGCAGTGCAAAGAGATGCTCGACATTCTGGTCGAAGTGCAGCCCGAACTGACCCGCCGTGGGCTGCACGTGGCCGCCGTGATGCACGCCGCTCCTGCCGAGGCCAAAGCCTTCGCCGCCGAGCGCGCCCCTGGCCTGCTGACCCTGGCCGACCCCGAACGCAAGGCGTATCACGCCTACGGCCTGGGCCGCGGCGCCATGCGCCAGACAGTTCTTTCGCCGAGCGTGTGGCGCTCCAACCGCCGCCTGTGGCTGACCAAGCACTACGCCACCGAACTGCCACCGCCCGGTCAGGATGCCTTCCAGATGGGCGGCGTATTCATCATTGGCAGCGATGGCCGCATCCGCCTGCCCTATTATTACGACAATATCGCCGACCACCCCACCGCCGACCTGCTGCTCAACGGCGTGATGGGCGTGGATTGGAACCGCCCTTTTGAGGGGCCAATTGTGCATTCGCAGTAACGACGTAAGTCGCCACCTGTTTGCCTGACGACTTACGTCGTCACTACATTATTAATTATTAGGAGAAATTATGAAGCTGAACAAATTGTTCTGGATGTTAACTGGATTGCTGGTCGCGCTCACCCTGGGCGCCTGCCAATCTGCTGCGGCGGCCACGCCCGAAGCCAGCACGCTGCCGCCCATGGGGATCATCGCACAAGGCCATGTCGAACCGCTATTTTCACAGGATGTGTCTTTCCCCACACCCGGCCAGGTAGCCGAAGTGCTGGTAGCCGAGGGCGATAGCGTGACCGCCGGGCAGGTCTTGGCCCGGTTGAGCGGCGGTGAACTGCGCGCCCTCGAACTGGCGCGTGCCGAACAAGAATTGCTGGCCGCTCAAAAAGCGGTGGACGATCTGAAAGCAGACCCCGATTTGGTCAAAGCACAGGCGGCAGCCAAAGTAGCCACTGCCGAGAAGGCGTTGGCCGACGTGGAACAAAAGCTGCTGGATATCGTGATGCGCGACTCATTGAGTATTGCTCACTTAGAAAGGCAAATTGACGTGCTTTTAGCGCAATATGCCCTGGCGCTCGAAGACCTGCAAGACATTGAAGACCAAAGCGACCCCGACCAGCTAGCCTTAGCTCAGGCACGCCTGACCGTTGCAGAGTTGGAAAAGGCCCAGGCCGATTCCCAGGAAGCTCTGGCGGATTTGAACGACGATCCCGATCCGCTTCTGGTGGCCGAACTCGACACCCAACAAGCCCTGCTCGCAGCCCAACTGGCCGCTGCCAAAGCCGAGGCCGAATCGCTTGCCGACGGCGTAGATGACGACCTGCTGGCTCTGGCTGAGGCCCGCCTTGCCACGGCCCAAGCATCTCTCACCAGCGCTCAGGCCAACGCCGCCGCCCTCGAACTGCGCGCCCCCGCCGCCGGGACAGTCGTCGGGTTGAACCTGAAGGCCGGCCAGGTAGTCAGCGCCGGGCTGCCGGTGCTGACCATCGCCGATCTGACCACTTGGGTGGTCGAAACGGACGATCTGACCGAGATCGAGGTTGTATCGGTCACGGCGGGTGAAGCCGTCACCATCGTCCTCGACGCCCTGCCCGACGCCCCGATCAACGGCACGGTGCGCGAGATCGCCACCCGCTTCGAAGACCGCCGCGGCGACGTGACCTACACCGTCACCATCGCCATCGCCGAAGTTCCCGCCAACCTGCGCTGGGGCATGACCGGGCAGGTGCAATTCTCCGAGGGGCAGTAACATGCGCACGCTTTCGCTGGCTACCTTCCTGGCGCTCAAAGAATTGCAGCGTAACCGCGGGCGGTTTCTACTCGTCAGCCTGGTGATTGCGCTGATCACCTTGCTGGTGCTGTTCATCGCCGGGCTGGGCGAGGGGTTGGGCAACGGCAACCGCGAGTTCGTCTCGAAGCTGGATGCCCAACTGATCGCCTTCATCGAAAAGTCCGATTACAGCGTCAGCGCCAGCCGCCTGAGCCGCGCCACGCTGACGCAGGTGCGCCGCGTGGCCGGGGTGGCCGATGCCGGGCCGGTGGCAACATCCAACACAGCCATCCTTTTGCCCGATGGCAGCGTGTTGAAAGTGTCTCTGCTCGGCGTCGAGCCGGGACGCCCCGGCGAACCGCAAGTGACCGAGGGCCGCCAGCTCTCCACCGATCTCGCCCGCGAGGTGCTGCTGGACCGCAACGTGGTGGTACGAAGCGGCCTGAAAGTGGGCGACGTGATCACCATCCGCTCGACGCAAGGCACCGATGACCAGTTTTACCAGCTTACCGTGGCAGGCGTCACCGACGGACAGTCGTTCTTTCTGGCTCCTTCGGTGATTGCCCCTTACTTCACCTGGGACCGCGTGCGGCCAAAATCGGAGGCCGAACTGCTGCGCCCCAGTTACACCCTCAACGTGATCGCCATCAAGCTCAACGACCCTGCCCAGGCCGAAGCGCTGACGGCCCGTCTGCAAGCCGAAGTGCCAGGCATCGAAGTGGCCGACCTGCAAACGACGATCAACAACCTGCCCGGCTATTCGGCGCAGCAAAGCACGATCAACACGCAGGGCGTGTTCACGCTGCTGATCGGCGTGCTGGTGATCGGCGGGTTCTTCCAAATTCAGGTGCTGCAAAAAGTGCCGCAGATCGGCGTATTGAAAGCCATTGGCTCATCCAATGGCATGGTCGGCGCGTCGGCGGTGATCCAGATCATCCTGGTCACGGCGCTGGGCGTGGCAATTGGCGGTCTGTTCACGTTCGTTTTTTCGCTGTTCTTCCCGCCTACCGTGCCGATTGTCTTCAATGGCCCATCCACGCTGTTTGCCGTGCTGGCCCTGCTGCTGATTGGGCCGCTGGGTGGGTTCGTGTCTATCCGCTATGCGGTGCGCATCGAACCGTTGAAGGCGCTGCGCTTATCGTAGGGCGAAATGAATTTCGCCCTACCCCGGAGTTCTTATGACTGTCGCTCTCGAAGTTCGTGATGTGATCAAAACATTCAAAAGTGATGCCGGCCTGATTAACGCCGTGGATGGCGTGTCCTTCCAGGTCGAAGCAGGTGAGTTCGTGGCCCTGGTGGGGCCAAGCGGTTCCGGCAAAACCACCATGCTCTCGATCCTGGCGGCCCTGCTGACGCCCACCAGCGGCCAGGTGCTGGTAGATGGTCAAGACCTGGCAAAGATGAGTGAAACTGAGCGCGTGGTGCTGCGCCGCGAGAAAATCGGTTTTACCTTCCAGGCCAACAACCTGATCCCCTATCTCACCGCCCAGGAAAATGTGGAGTTCATGCTGCAACTCAACGGCAAGCGCGACAAAACCGGGCGTGTGCGTTCACAGGAAATTTTGGCCCGCCTGGGGCTGGGCGAACGCCTGAAGAACCTGCCCGCCCAAATGTCTGGCGGCCAGCAGCAGCGCGTGGCCATCGCTCGGGCGCTGATCCACAACCCCACGGTCGTGCTGGCCGACGAACCCACCGCCAGCCTGGATACCGAGCGCGCCTTCCAGGTGGTGCAGACCTTCGCCGCGCTGATCCACGAGAATCAGCGCGCCGGCATCATGGTCACGCATGATTTACGCATGTGCCAATATGTAGACCGTGTGCTGCAAATGCAGGATGGCAAACTGGTGAAGGTGTTTGATGATCGCGCTGAAATCCTGACGCTGGCGCGCGGAGAACACTAAACCGCGCTGTGTCTGAGAAGCAACGCCAAAGCCGCGGCGTGTGCAGGAATTTTCTGCATACGCCGCGGCTTTAGCGTTAAAACAGGTGGGTATGGTCAACGAACGCACAAGTTATTGTATACTTGAAAAAATTCCTTCCAAAGGTGTCTGCCATGCTTTCTGACCCCTGTCCCTACCTTCTCGATCCCACGGGAAAAATGCACCCACTTACCGTTCCCACCACCCACATTGGCCGGGCGGTGGAAAACGAAATTGTGATTGTAGATAAGCGCGCCTCGCGCACCCACGCCGCCATCCGCCGCGAGGGTCGCAAGGTCTATCTCGAAGACCTGGGCAGCACCAATGGCACGCTGCTCAACCACCAGCGCGTCACCGCCGCCATCGAACTGCGCGATGGCGACCAGATCGCCATCGGCGACGTGCAATTTGCTTTCCACGACCCCGATACCACCGTTGTCGAAACACCCTTGCCCGAACTGGAAGTAGACATCCCCGCTGGCGAAGTGCGCCTCAACCGCAAGCCCGTCACCCTGGCCCCCAAAGAGTTCATTTTGCTCAGCTATCTCTACAAAAACCGCGGCCAAATCTGCTCCAAAGAAGAGATCGGTTCGGTTGTCTGGGCAGAATACGAATCGAGCAGCGGCATCTATGATTATCAGATCGAAAACCTGGTGCGCCGCCTGCGCACTAAAATCGAAGCCGACCCCAACAACCCACAACTACTCCTGACACTGCGCGGGTTGGGGTACAAACTCATCCTACCTGCGGGGTAGTTTCGAGGAGAATGTCATGCAATGGCAAGAAATTCGCTCCCATTACCCACAACAATGGCTGCTGATCGAAGCAGTTCAAGCACACACCGAAGCCCGTAAACGCATTTTTGAACAATTGGCAGTTATCAACGCCTTCCCCAATTCCGAAGCCGCCCTGAAAAGCTATCTTCAGTTACACCGTCAGGCACCTGACCGGGAACTATACGTTTTCCATACCAGTCGCGAAACTCTGGATGTGATCGAACGCAAATGGTTAGGCATACGGAGCGCGTGATGAAAGTGCGTATGGTAGACGGATTGCCTTATGTTGCTGCAAACCTTTCCTATCGAGGAAATGAAATCGCTCTGGAAAATGTTTTGTTAGATACAGGCTCCAGTGGGGTAATCTTTCCAACCGATCAGGTTCTGAAAATTGGCTTGATATATGAGCCTGAAGATACCGTGCATCGCATTCGAGGCGTTGGTGGTTCCGAATTTGTTTTTACAAAGCGGATCGATTCGCTTGCTGTTGGCGATTTACAAGTTCAAAATTTTGAAATCGAAGTTGGATCAATGGATTATGGCTTTGAATTTGATGGCATTATCGGCATGGATTTTCTGATTACCGTAGGTGCCGTCATAGATTTTAAAAATTTCAGGATTTATACCCCTCCAGCCTCAAATTAGTCGGAGATTCTATGCCCCCCAACATCCTCTGGATTTCCTTCGAAGACACCAACCCTTTCTACGGCTGCTATGGCGACGGCGTGGCGCAAACGCCCAACGTAGACCGCCTGGCCGCCGAAGGCCAGCGCTGGACACACGCCTTCTCCACGGCGGGCGTGTGCGCCCCGGCGCGCTCGGCAGTCATCACCGGCATGTACCCGATCTCCATCGGCAGCCATCACATGCGCACCAGCCATACCCACCCCGAAGCCCCCGAACTGCCCACGCCCTACAGCGCCGTTCCACCGCCCTACGTCAAATGCTTCACCGAATACCTGCGCGCCGCCGGCTACTTCTGCACCAACAATGAAAAGACCGACTACCAGTTCGACCCACCCCTCACCGCCTGGGACGAACTCGGCCCCCAGGCGCACTGGCGCAACCGCCCCGACCCGGCGCAGCCCTTCTTCGCCGTCTTCAACCCCACCCGCACCCACGAAAGCGGCATGTGGCCCGAAAAATGTCCCACGGTCAGCGTAGACCCCGACGCCATCACCCTGCCGCCCTACTTCCCCGATACGCCCGAAGTGCGCCTGGCCCTGGCGCGCATGTACACCAACATCGCCTGGGCCGACGGTTACATGGGCGAACTGCTGCGCCAGCTCGAAGAAGACGGACTGGCCGAAAACACCATCGTCTTCCACTGGAGCGATCACGGCCCGCTGCCGCGTGGCAAGCGCTACCCCTACGATTCCGGCATCCACATCCCACTGATCGTGCGCTGGCCGGGCGGCCTGGCTGCTGGCAGCGTCAGCGACGACCTGATCAGCACGATTGACCTCGGCCCGACGGTGCTGTCGCTGGCCGGCGTGCCGATCCCGCGGCACATGCAGGGGCGGGCATTCCTTGGCCCACAGGCGCAACCGCCGCGTTCATACATCTTCGCCGCCCGCGACCGCCATGATGAGACCTACGACATGGTACGCGCCGCCCGCGACACACGCTTCAAGTACATCCGCAACTACCTGCCCGATCAGCCCTACCTGCCCTGGGTGCCCTATCTCAACCGCCACCCGATCATGCAGGAACTCTGGCGGCTCTACCTGGCTGGCGAACTGAGCGGCCCCCAATTGCTGCTTTTCCAGGAAACCCGCCCCGTCGAAGAACTCTACGACACCCAAGCCGACCCGTGGGAATTGCACAACCTGGCCGCCAACCCCGCCTACCAGCCCGATCTCACCCGGCTGCGCGCCGCCCTCGATGCCTGGCTGACCGAGGTCGGCGACCTGGGGCGCATCTCCGAGGCCGAGATGGTACGCCGCTGGTATCCTGATGGCGTCCAGCCACAAACCGCCGCGCCGCGTTGTGTGCCGATCAACGCCGAAAACCCCGGTTTGCAGGCGTCGCTGGAGGGCGTTTATCGGTCGCCCATGGCCGTGCAACTGACTTGCGTGACGCAGGGGGCGTCTATCGCCTACACGTTCGAGGGCGGCGAAAATCCCCATTGGCTGCTCTATACTCGCCCGCTGCGCCTGCCGCCCGGCGAACACAGCTTGCGCGCACGGGCAATTCGCATTGGCTATCGCGAAAGCGCAGAAGTGCAGGCCCATTATCAGGTGCAATAACCACCCTGCTACTCACCCGCAAACAGCCTGCGAATATGGCAGGCTGTTTGCTTTTGAATACATGATGGGGGGGGTTATTCCTTCGGGGCAATCGTCAATTTACGATATGGTTCTTCACCGACCGATTCGGTGGTAACGAAGGGGTGGTTACGCAATTCGATGTGGATGATGCGCCGCTCGCTGGCGGGCATCGGCTCGAGGGCCAGTTTGCGCCCGGTTTTCGCCACCTGGTCGGCCATGCGGCGAGCCAGTTGGCGCAGTTGGCTGGCGCGGCGGTTGCGATAGCCTTCCACATCCACCAGCAGCGGCACGAAGTCACCCACCTGTTTGCTGATGATCAGGCCAGCAATGTACTGCAGGGCGTTGAGCGTTTCGGCGCGCTTGCCGATCAAGATGCTCAAATCGTCGCCATGGATATCTACCACCACGGGTTTGCGGTCGCGGTCGGCATCGCTTTCGCCATAGTGCGCGGTCACGCTGGCTACCACCTGCATCTTTTCGAGCAATTCGGCCACCGTGTCGCGGGCAACCGTCAGCAGGTCGTCCATCTCGGCTTCGAGCGCGGCTTCAATCTGAGCCATATCCATTTCTTCGGGTTCATCCGCGGCTTCATCAACGGCGAGGGTGGTTTCTGGGATGGCATCTGCCTCCTTGACCAGCAAACGCACGCGCGCCTGACGGTTGCCGAGGCCAAACAAACCGCGCGCCCCGGCATCCAGCACTTCAACTTCGACCGCATTTTGCGGCAGGCCCAATTCGGCCAATCCTTTTTCGACTGCTTCTTGCACACTATCGGCCAGTATTTCAATCGTGGTATGGGTTGTCATGCTCAAACTCGTTTCTAAGCGCTCTTAGGCTTATAACCGGGGATCAGCTTGCGCAGGTCGGTCTTGCCCATCAAAGCATATTGAATGAAAGTGAATACGTTGGTTGCCACAAAGTATAATGCCAGACCCGCCGGCACAGTGAAAGTGATCCAGGCCATCATAAAGGGCATGTACAGGTTCATCATTTTGCTCATTTGAGCCGCCTGATCGTTGGGATTGCCCGTGGCCGATGGCATGACCATCACCTGGCCGAGCATGTATTGGGTGATGCCCACGAAGATCGAGAGAACCGGAATGCCGAACCCCAAAATAACCAGGCGTTCGGGCTGGCTCAAATCCATCCATAAGAACTGACTTTTCAGCGGGATGAGGCTGCCGCCATCAATGAAAGGGTAGAGCAGCTTGGACAGATTGAGCAATTGCAAAGGCGTCGCGGCCAGTGCCGCCGTCACAGACTGATATAGCCCAATGATGATTGGGAATTGAATCAGCAACGGCAAACAAGACCCCATCGGGCTGATGCCCTTTTCTTGCATCAGGCGGGCCTGTTCCATTTGCAGCTTTTGCTTGTCGTCTTTGTACTTCTTTTGCAGGTCAAGCCATTCTTTCGACTTCTGGAACTCCGTCATCTGCTGCATGCCCTTAGTCTGGCTCACCGTCAGCGGGTGGGTCACCAGGCGGATCAAAAGGGTGAACAGGATGATGGCGATGGCAAAGCTGCCGATCAGGCTGTAAATGCCCACCAACAGGTTGAGCATCGGTTGGATAATGAGGGTATTCCACATAATTGCTCTCGCTTATTTCTTTTCTTGCGGCACGAAGGTCCACTGCGGGGCGCCCTGGGCGTTGACGGCAATCAGCAGGTAATCGCCATTGAGCGGGGCCAACAAAATCAACTCGCCTGCTGCCACTGCCGGGCCAAGCAGTTCGCCTTTGAAGGTTTGCCGGCCCTGGGCAGTGCCGTCACGGCCAAACATCAACAGCGACCCGGCCTGGGTGGTCACATAGACGGTATCGGTCAACACCAGTGGCGTCGAAATGATCGGTTCTGTGCCATCCACCTTGCCCGCCGGGATCAGGCCATCGGTGGTATCCACGATGTAAAACGTGCCGGTCTGATCGCCAAAATAGAGCTTGCCATCGTCGGCCAGCGCCGGGCCAGACCAGACCCAACTGGCGGCATCGTAGGGAGATGCAACAAACTGGCCGGTTTCTTTATCCAGCGCAACGATCTGCTTGCCAAATGTACCGGCATACAACACGCCCTCCGCGCTCAAAGCTGGCTGCCCCACGATAGCGCCGCCCAGGTCATCGGCCACCCACAACAACTCGCCATCATCGGCTTTCAGGGCGTAGATGTGGTGATCCATCGAGGCGACATAAATGCACGCACAGTCAGCATCGGCAATCGGCTGCGCCCACACGGCATGTTGCCCATCGAGCGACTTACTCCACAGCAATTTACCGTCGAAATCGAGCGCATACACGCCGCCACCATTGGTGGGGGCGAAGATGCCTTTTTCTGTGACCAGCGGGCTGGCAATGTAGCCATATTTCGACTCTTCAAAGCGCCAGATTTGCGCCCCCGTCTCGCGGTCTAGGCCGTAAAGGGTATTAACTGAATCACCCACGATGACCTGTTGACCATCGGGCGTGATAGCCGGCGGAGCGATGAACTGCCGGGCGGCATCCACTTCAGCGGGGAAGCGCCAAAGCTCAAGACCATTGACCAGGTTGATGGCATAGACATGCTGCCCGGCGGCGAGGTAGGCGGCATTGCCGGCCACGGTCACACCGGGCCAACTGGCGGCCTGAAAACCCCCGCCACACCCTGACAGGGTCAACGCCAACAGGATGATGAGCAAAAGGAAGGAAAAACGAAATTTGATCATAAGTTTCTACTCAGGGAAGCGGGTCGTAACCGCCGGGGCTGAACGGATTGCAGCGCATCACACGCCAGAAAGCCATCCAGCTGCCTTTGATCACCCCATATTTATAGACGGCCTGGTAGCCATAGTGCGAACAAGATGGCACATAGCGGCACGTGTTCGGCGGCAGGGCGGGCGAAATGGTCTTCTGATACAGGCGGATCAGCGCCAACAGCGGCCAGCGCGGCAGATTCCAGAGCGTCAGGGGCAGGTCGCGCAGCCGCGGATCGGGAGGAATTTGATCAGCCGGAGGAATTATCTTCATCGGCCACCTGGAGCAAATGCGCTCGCTTGAAGAGGATGTGAAGGGCTGCCTGGACATCCTGAAAGCGGGCTTTTGCCAGGGGCTTTCGGGCGAGCAACACCACATCCCAACCCGGGTGAATGGATGGCAAGAAGGGCCGCACGCCTTCGCGCAGCCAACGCTTGGCCCGGTTGCGTTCTACCGCACCACCCAGGGCGCGCCCGGCGGCCACACCAATGCGCAAGCGCGCTATCTCGTTGGGCAGGGCAATCAACACGATAAGCGGGTGGGCATAGGATTTTCCATCCTGCCGCACCCGCTTGAAATCGGTTGACCTGTTCAGGCGGAATTTGCGCTTCACCCATTCCAGACCAGGCCGGGGAACCTGTGGCGCTCAGGCACACAGGCGCACCGTATTGGAAATCGTTTACGAGCCGTTCCAGTTGTTCTTCTTGACGTGATTGTTCATCGTCACCGTCAGGCGTGCCCGGCCACGTGCCCGGCGGGCCTTTAGCACCTTGCGGCCATCGGCGGTGGCCATGCGGGTGCGAAAACCATGCACACGCACACGGCGGCGAATTTTCGGTTGATATGTTCGTTTCGTCATGCTATAAAATCCTACTTTCTTTATCAATGCGTTCCGTCTTAGCCAGACGAAGGGCGATTATACCCGAAGCAAAGGCGATTGGTCAAACAGATTTGTTACCCCGCCGGCGAGGTAAACATCTTTGCCAGAATCTGGTTGCCATCGGCATTGGTAATGAACAATACTTCGTCGCCCTCTTCCAGCACCGAGGTACCGCGCGGGATAATCACCTTTCCATCCCGGATGATGGCCGCGATCACACATTCATCGGGCAGGCCCAAATCTTTGATCTCGATCCCCAGGGCTGGCGCGCCGGGCAGCAACTTTTCATCTACCAGAGAGTATTTGCCGCGCCGCAGCTTGAGCAGCGTGAGCATATCG
Organism: uncultured Anaerolineaceae bacterium; assembly: GCA_964606085.1. Classification (GTDB taxonomy): domain Bacteria; phylum Chloroflexota; class Anaerolineae; order Anaerolineales; family UBA4823; genus CAIQJJ01. Next base: position 21,645 of record CAZSFD010000051.1, on the reverse strand, counting down.
CCAAACGACATCTCCTCTTCAATCAATTTGGACATGATGTCGGCCTGATCGAGAGCGGCATCCACACCCATATCGGCGGTGAACAGCCAGGCGTTTTTGGGGTTGTTGACCCGCCCGATCACGCGTGGCACGCCAAACTCGAACTTGGCCAGGGTGGTGATAACCAGGTTGGCCTCGTCTTCCCCGGTGATAGCAGCCAACACCTGGGCGTCAGATGCGCCAGCCGCATCCAGCATGGCCGGCGAACTACCATCGCCTTCAAGCAGCGCATCTTCGGGCAATTCTTCACGCAAACGCGCCAGCACAGACGCGCGGTTTTCGATCACTTTTACCCTGTGACCGCCTTCCAGCAATAGTTTCGCCAGGTAAGAGCCTGTTTTGCCACCGCCAACGATGATCACTTTCATACTCACAGCACACCTCCCGTAAGTCCCAGCAAGGCCTCCACCCGATCCATCGAAGAGGCAAACACTGCCAGGTGCAAAATATCCCCTTTCTGGATTTCGCTGCCCAGGGCGGGGATGAACGCCTGTCCCTGGCGGGTGATCGCCACGACGTTGATCTCACCCGAAATGGAGATGTGCTTGACGGCGCGGGCGTAAAGGTGCGGCGGCGCTTCGACGTTGATCACCGCCACATCCCCCTTGCCAAACGCCATCACCGAATCCAGTTCAGCATGGACGAGCAGTTCACGAATCCGTTCGGCGGCCCAGCCGGTGGATGAAATGGTGATCAGCCCCAGGCGGCGATAGATTTCGACCCGCCGCGGGTCATACAGGCGGGCCACCACTTTCGGCACGTAAAAGATATTGCGGGCGATGCGGGCCGCGACGATGTTGGCATTATCGGATGCGCTGGTGGAGACAAACGCATCGGCCTCACGAATGCCCGCTTCGATTAACACATCGCGGTCGAAGCCAATACCCTTTACCTTTTTGACCTTCACCTCTGGCCCCAGGCGAGCCAGGGCATCGGGGTTGTAGTCAATGACGCTGACCTCATGCCCGCTGTCGGCCAACAGGCGGCAAACCTGCTCGCCCAATCGGCCACATCCCATCACAATCGCTTTCATAGGCCACCTCCCAGGGTATTATTTGTCATCCGGCGCACGATAATGCGCCGCAGCCAATCGAACAGGTACAAAATTGGGGCAAACAAAGCCAACCCCACCCAATAATGCAGTGGAAAAGGCGCATGTTCAAACAGTGCTGCCAGGGGTGGTACATAGATGAGTGCGGCGATCAGGGCAATTTCGCCCACCACACCCATGAGCAGGGCGCTATTGGTTAACCACCCCAGGTAATGAACGTGGCCGCGCTCAGTGCGGCAGGCAAAGGCGTTGCCAATTTGCGCCATGACCACACCCGCATGAAAAACGGTGGTTGCCATGATATACAGACGACCCGAATCGGTCAAGACCCGCTCATCAAATGGCAATAAATCGACCCGCGCAAATTCTAGCAGGTTGGGGAAGCCGTTGGTATAAAAAACGACATAGAAAGCCAGGTAACACAACGCCGTTTCGATCAATCCAAGCCACAAGAAAGAGCGCTGCAAGAGGGTGCGGTCTATCAGGGGTTGGTGGCGCGGGCGCGGCGGGCGTTCCATCACACCGGGTTCGGGGCGTTCCGCGCCGAGGGCGAGGGCCGGCAAGAGATCTGTACCGAGGTCAATGGCCAAAATCTGCGCCACCGTCAGCGCCAGGGGGAGTTTGAACAGCGACATCAGCAGGAACGGCAGCACTTCGGGGACATTGCTGGTGAAAATGTAGGTAATGAATTTGCGCAGGTTATCGAACACGGCGCGGCCTTCCATGATCGCCAATGGCACGGAGCGGAAGTTGTCGCGGGTGAGGATGACATCGGCGGCTTCTTTGGCAACATCGGTACCGGTGTAGCCCATGGCGATGCCTACGTCGGCTTTGCGCAGGGCGGGGGCATCGTTGACGCCGTCGCCGATGACGGCCACCACCTCGCCGCAGGATTGGTAGGCCGCCACCAGGCGCAGCTTGTGTTCAGGGGCCATGCGAGCGAAGATCGTTTCATCGCACAAGAGGGCTTGCAGGTCAGAATCTTCCATTTCGTCAAGTTCGGCGCCGGTGACGATGTGGGGGTGTTCGCTGCGCAACATGCCCACACGCCGGGCCAGCGATTCGGCGGTCAGGCCGTAATCGCCGGTGATCATGACCATGCGGATGCCTGCTTTATGGAATGCCTGAACGGCCTGCGCCACTTCGGGGCGCGGCGGGTCAGCCATCGCTGCCAGACCCAAAAAGGTCAGGTCGCGTTCGATTTCCTCGATGCGATAGGGCCCGCTGCGCTGCGCCAGCGGACGGCGCGCCAGGGCCAACACCCGTAAGGCGCCGCGGGCGTATTCATCGTTGGCGGCCAAAATTTGGGCGCGCAGGCGGTTATCCAGCGGGCGCTCTTCGCCCTCAATCAAGATGCGCTGGCAAAGCTGCAACACTTCCTTGGGAGCGCCCTTCACGAAGGCGATCTGCTCGCCCTCATCCCAATGGATGGTGGTCATGCGTTTGCGGCGGGCGTCGAAGGGCAGTTCGTGGGCACGCGGCAGGGCACGCGAGGCGGCCAACTGGTTCATGCCGCCCTTGAGCGCCAGCACGCGCAAGGCGATCTCGGTCTGGTCGCCCAGGCAGGTCCAATGATCGTTGCCGGGGGTAGGCGGGTTGAGGCGGGCATTGTTGCACATCAGGCAGGCCACCAACATCGCTTGCAGGTCATCTTCGTGTGGGCGACCGTCAAGCGAAGTCAACTGTCCATTCGGTTCGTAGCCCACACCCGAAACCGTGAAGCGCTGCCCTCCTACCCAGGCTTCGGTAACGGTCATCTGGTTTTGGGTGAGTGTGCCGCTTTTATCGGTGCAGATGATCGAGACCGTGCCGAGGGTTTCGACGGCGGCAATCTTTTTGACCAGCACATCCTGACGCGCCAGGCGTTGCACCGCCTTCGAGAGTGTCAGCGTCACCGTGGGGATCAGCCCTTCGGGGACCACGGCGACGATCAGGCCGATGGCCAGAAGCAGGGCGTGCAGTTCATCCATCTGCCCTTCCAGCACACTGGTAAAGAAAACCACCGCGCCGATGCCCAGGGCGATGAAGGTCAGGCGGCGGGTGACGCGTTTCATATCTTCCATCAGCAGCGAGGGTGACTCGCGCACGGCCTGCGTCAGGTTGGCGATGCGGCCGAACTGCGTGAGCATGCCGGTGGCGTAAACCACGGCTTTGCCCGTGCCAGAGAAGATGGATGTGCCAGCAAAGACCAGGTTGGGTTGCTCAACTTCGGTGAGGCCCTCGCGCAGGGATGCATCGCCAGTTTTACGGGCCGGCATCGCTTCGCCGGTCAGCGCGGCGTTGTTGGCGCGCAGGCCATATTCTTCGACCACCCGCGCGTCAGCGGGGATGTTATCGCCCTCGGCCAGCACCAGCACATCACCTGGGACAAGTTCGGCAGCCGAGATGGCTATCTCTGCGCCGTCGCGCAGGACGCGCGCCTGCGGCGGGAGCATCTGTTTGAGGGCGGCTACGGCTCGCCCGGCGCGAAATTCCTGCCAGTATGAAAATACCTCGTTGGCCAGCACCACCCCCCAAATCACCAACCACAACCCCGGCTGCCCAATCGCCAGCGCCACCAGCCCGGCCAGCCCTAACAGCCATGCCATGGGGTGGTTGATGTGCGTGAGGAAATTGATCCAGGCCGGAGGTTCGGGTGGTTCGGTGATGACGTTTTGCCCGTAGAGGGCCACGCGTTGCTGCGCGTCAGCGCTCGAAAGGCCATCGGGGGCGCTTTCGAGCGCGGTATAAACATCGGGGACGCGCAGGATGTAGATGGGGGTAGCCATTGCTGATTGTTAATTGGCGATTTCTGATTGCTGATCTTTCAAAAAATCAGCAATCAGAAATCAAAAATCATCAATTTTGTTCAGAGTCCGACCCGGTTTCGCTGGGTTTCCCCCCCAGGCGCGGTTCGGGTGTGGGCTGATTGGCGCGGTATTGTTCTTCGAGGGTGTGCGGGGTGTGGCTGGAACGGGCGGCGGCCATCATGGCATCGTAGTCGCCGGCGGGGGCGGGCGGTTCAAAACGCACAGGGCGACGCACGCCGAAGATTTCGGCAAATTGGGCCACCTTGATCATCAACTGGTAGCGATATTCCTGCGTGCGCTGCGACTGCCAGGTGACCATGTCGCCCATGGGACCATCCACACGCGATTTCTCACGAATGATGCGGTGGATATCGCGCTCGTCGCGGTAGCCAATGGGTGAGAGCAGCACGGCATGGGCGATCAAGATCAGGGCGATCAACACCAGCAAGACCACCCAACCGCCTTCGCTCCACTTGCCCACCACCTGACCGATGAAGATCAGCGCCGAAAGAACGGTCGAAATTGTGGCGGCGGTGGCCCCCCACAGGCGCGCCTTGCCGGTGTAGTTGAGCAAGATATGTTTACGGATGGCGAGTCCCATGGCGGTAATGGGCAAAAAGACCCCCACCCCATAATAGGGTACGGCGGTGCTGGTATCGCCGCGCACCAGGAATTGGACAATCACGGCGGTGATGAAGGCCGCCGTCACCGGACGGGTGAAGGTACCCTTCGGGTTGCGGTACACCACCACCTCGGGGATTTCGCCAATGGCGACGTTGCGCCAGGTGATGGCCTGTAAATCCTGGTAGGCGGTCATTGAGGCGGCGGCCAGCAGGCCCACGGCCAGGAATTGGTAAACCCAAAAGAGCAATTCGCCGCCGGGAAGCTGTCCAAAGCCAATGAAGGCCAGGTTGCCCACCAGGGTACGCCCGGCAGTCCCATCGAAAACGTGGAATTTCAGGGAGAAGAAGGTCAGCGCCAGCGTAGTCAATCCGCCATAGAACAGGAACGAGGTCTGTACGACGCGCCCAATGCCGCTCTTGCCGCTATAAAAGTTCCACAGCGCTTTCAACTTCGGCAGGCGCTCTTTGCCCCATTGGACGATTCCGGCGTCTTCGTCAATCACGAATTGAATGCCGTCGGACATGGCCTCCAGGCCGGTGAGAGCCACCAGGCCCTTCATGGAAGCGGTCAGCATGTGATAGAGCGCTTCCCATAGCGCAACATCTTTGGGTTCGCGAAAGACTTCGCCTTCTACACCGCCGGTTTGCGCGGTGACCAGACCAATAAACATGGTGATGGTCATCAGGGCGAAGACGCCGATCAGGGTGAAAACCAGTTGGGCCGATTCGCCGCGCCCGCGGATGGTGAAGAAGTAAGTGAAGCTCGCCAGCACGGCGCCGATCAGAAAGTGCCAGAACCAGCCGCTGTTGTATTGGCCGATCACCGAAAGCAACTGATCGCTGCCAGAAAGCGTGGAAACGACGATGGTGAAGATGTAATCTTGCACCAGTACGACCGCCACCACCAGGCTGAGCGAAGGCCCGAGGTAGCGCATGGCCGCCGCGAACGAACCGCCGCCCTCGCGGAAGACGCCCAGCGAATACATATACAACGCGCCGAAAACGATATTCGCCAGGGCAATCACCCCCACGGCCACGTATGCGTATTGCTGCAGGCCGTAGGGATGCAGAGCGTGCATCATTTCGCCGGTAGCGTAGTAAAACGAGGTGTAATAATCCACGCCAAACAGGGCAATCGCCGCCAGCAGGCCGATCTGACCCGCGCCATGCACATGCGAATCGGCAGCTTTTTCGCGCGGGGCAACCTTCCACGAAAGGAACACGATCACGGCCAAAAGTAAAATGGAAAATAACATGGGCAACCTCGTCAATGTTCAACCTTCAACCTTCAAACTCCCGGTTGAAAGCTGAAGGTTGAAGGTCAGTTGGTGAAGGCGTCTTCGAGCATCTTCAGCCCGGCCAGCAGGTGTTTGCGCGTGGAGGGGTTGAGGCGCGTATCTTGGGCCACTTTGGCCTGTTCTTCGCGGGCGGCGCGCACCACGAAGGCCGGCACGAACATGATGCGCCCCCCCGGGATGACCTGGAAGGCGTGCATTTTCATCTGCAAATCTTGATCGTCGAAGAAGGGCAGGCTCAGGCTGAGGCCGCGGTTCAAATCTTGGGCGGCGGCGCGGCGTTTGATCGTGGCGATGATGTCGCGCGTCTGGTAGCGCGCTAACGCCCGGCCCTGGCTGATGATTTGCCCCAACATGCCGTAGCGTTTTTGCTGGTATTCATCGTCGGCCACCAGGCAGGGGGCGAGGTAGACCGCCGTATGCAAGATGCCCAGGAAGCGCTGCATGGATTGAACATGCGCTTCGGCCTCGGCCAGCGTGTTGACCAGCAGGTGATCTTCATCGTCGAAGGCCACCCACTGCGGCAGGTAGAAGCGCCGGGCGTACTCCACATACGGCACGAGCAATTCGCCGCGACCGGCTTCATCGGTAGCGCCTTCTTCGGCAATTGCGTCCGAAGCGGCTGTGATGGCCGATTCCTTCACCTTGCTGCCACCCAACGGGATGGAGGGGATTTCCTCGCCCTCGGCAGAGGTGTAGGTCACTGAACGCCCGGCAGGCAACATGCTGTGAACCATGTACATCACCGTGGCGTGGCGCAGCAGCATACCGCTGGCGGCCACTGCCGGTTCGGAGGCGCTTTCCAGTTCGAGCAGACGCTGGCGAATGTTCACCTGCAAATTAGCGCCGGTCAGTCGGTCAATGATCTTACCTACGCCTTGTTCGCGCTGTCCTGGCGGGACAGCCACCGGCTGGCTGCCGGGCTGCGTCACCACCCGGTCGGGCAGGCTGAAACGTACCTGGCTGGCATGTTGCGTGAGGGCATCGGCCAGTTGACGCGCCTGGGCTTCGAGAAAGCGCTGCACCAGGGCGGGCTGGGCATCAAAAAGCGCCTGCTGGCCTTCAAATTCCTGTCGTAAATGGCTGACAGGGCTGGCAAAAGGAGAAAGGGGGGTTTCTGGCATGGTTTTCCTCGCTGGCTGAGAAAATGCGGTGAAGGGATGATACCTTCGCTCAAGATGAACGTCAAGAAAGAGAATACGCCCACAGCAATTCCAAATCTGCCTTGAAAATAGACGCGGGTAGGGGCGCACGGCGTGCGCCCTGGCTGCGCCGAAGCCAGGGCGGATGCCATCCGCCCCTACATTTTCCTCGAACACGCGGGCGAACGCCCGACAGCGCGACTGGATTAATTTACTCATTGTTGATAAATTCAAGTCCAATTACAGGTATACTTTAAAAAAACGCCCATCCTCACCCGCCTTCAGGAGGTAAGCCTTATGAACGCAGCCCATATTCGTTGGTTGAATGTATTTCTGATCCTGGCCTTGTGCTGGCCGTTTGGCGCAATCGCTGGAAATGCCGCCGCACCACCCGTGGCGCAGCGGCCAGGCGGTGAAGCTGCCTTATCACTGCTTGCGCAAAGCGGGGGCAATATCCGGGCGTTAGCCGCCGATAGCAACTTCGCCTACCTGGGCATGGGAGCCAGGGTTGCCATTATTGAGATCAGCGACCCGCGGCAGCCCGTGTTGATCGCCAAAAGTGAGGTGCTGCCGGGGGTGATCAACGAAATGGCTTATTTCTGGCCGAATGTATACGTGGCGACAACCGATGGCCTGAGCGTGCTGGATGTCAGCAATCCGGCTTTTCCGGCTGTTTTAGGCAGTTTCACCGCGCCAGCGACGGGCATGGCCGTTGGGCCAGGTGGCACAGTTTATCTGGTGGGAGATGAGCGCCTGACCCTGGTCGAGGTCATCCTCTCACCCTTCAGCATGACCGAGATCGTTTCCTACACCTACCCATCCTACACCTGGGCAGACATCGCCCTCCACGACAGCGCCCCCTACGCCTACCTGACCGGCGGAGCGGCGATCCAGACGGTGGATATCACAGCCCCCTTCAGCGTGACCGTGACCGATGTCACCCTCCTGCCTGACGCCTATAAAAGTTTGGCGTTAACCTTTGCCAACAACACCTTGTATGCCGCCGCCTGCGATGCCGGGGTGCACAGCCTCAGCCTGAGCGACCCCGCGCACCCGGCCTGGGCCGGCCGCGCCGACACGGGCTACGCTTGCGCCCACGGCATCTCTGTCGCGGGCAACATCGCCCATGTGGCCGCGGGATACGATGGTTTACTTTTCTTCGACATTTCGCAGCCCAGCGCGCCCAGCTACATCAGCCACATCGAAACCCCCGGCAAAGCCTGGCATTCCGTGGCGCAGGGCAGCCAACTCATCGTCGCCGATGGCGATGGAATGCAGCTATTCGACCTGAGCGCCATCACTTCGCCGCAACAAATCGGCCAGTTTCACACCCAACGGCAGATAGACAGCCTGGCCGCGGTTGATCAGATGCTCTATGCCTTCGACGGCCAGGCGTTTGGCGGTTTGCACACGTACCTCGTCCTCACCCCCACCCTGCCCACACACCTCAACATCCTGCCCCGCCAATGGGACTCAACCACCAGCCTCACCATCTGGGGCGACCGCGCCTACTATGGCATTCATGGCTGGCAACAACTGGTCAGCCTGAGCCTGAACGACAGCGGCCAACCTTACATCAAAGGCGAAATGGCCCTGCCCTACATGCCCCTCGGCGTGGCAGCCTTCGCCGAACCCGTCAGCGGGCAGCGCTACGTGGCCGTTGCGGCCGGCAACGATGGGCTGCAAATCGTCAATGTTTCGCAGCCCAACCAAATGGCGCTGGCCGGCTCCGCCGCGGCTGGCGATGCACAAGATGTTTTCGTCCTCAACCAACGCGCCTACCTCGCCGATGGCATCAACGGCCTGCAAATCTACGACCTGGCCGACCCACGCAACCCCACCCTGTTGGGCGGCCACGATACCGATGTCTACGCCCGGCATGTGGTGGTGGTGGGCAGCCTGGCCTACGTGGCCGACAGCAACGGCCTGGTCATTTTCGATGTCAGTAACCCGGCAGCCCCCCTCTGGCAAGGCGAATACGATACCCCCGGCACGGCCATGCGCGTGCGCGTGCTGGGCAACTTCGCCTTCATTGCCGATGGCGAAGGCGGCCTGCAAGTCATCAACATCAGCGACCCCACCGCCCCCACGCTGGATAGTTCCTACCCAATCCCCGGCTTCGTAACCGATGTGGCGCTGGCCGATGGCCTGGTGTACGTGGCCGCCGGTGATGCCGGCCTGTTCATTTACCAGGCCAATTACACCCCCGCCTACATCGTCAGCGGGCAGGTGGCCGATGGCAGCAACATCCCCCAGGCGGGCGTCTCCATCATCAGCCCGGGCAGCAATTTCATCCAACACACCAATCTGCTCGGCCGCTATCAGTTCACCCACATGCCCGAAGGCCGCCACCACCTGTACCCCATGCAAAAAGGCTACCAGTTCAGCCCGGCAGAACGGCTGTTCAACCTCACCAGCGCCTCATTCAACCAGGATTTCACCGCCCAAGCTGGCACTTACACCGTCAAAGGGCGCGTGACCAACAGCCAGGGGCAGCCTCTCAGCGGCGTGACCGTGGCCGACGACCTGGGCAACAGCGCCATTACCGATGCCTATGGCGATTATGCCCTGGCCCTGGCGGCTGGCCCGCATCACATCAAGGCCCAATGGCAGCAGGCATCCTTCTGGCCACCCGAACGCTTCGCCGATGTGCCGCCCGGCCTCGACCAGCAAGATTTCACCATTCCAGCCCCCGTCAGCCTGGCCGCCAACCTGTATGGCGGCAGCGGGCAAATCGTTGCCCGCCGCGGCGCCATGCTCTACCTGCAAAGCGGCACCGCGCTGGCCGCCCTCAACATCACCCGCCCCTACACCCCCACCCTCACCGGCAAAACAGCACCCCTGCCCGGCAGCCTGACCGACCTGATTATCACCGGGGGGCGTTACGCCTACGCCGCGCTCGGCCCGGGCGGTGTGGCCGTGATAGACCTGGTGAACCCGCTGCGCCCGGTTGCCGCAAAGGTGCTGCCCATTGCCTCGCCAGCCCTCGGTCTGGCCGCTTCCAGCAGCAACCTGTACATCTCCTGTGAAGCTGGCCTGGCCGTCTTCAGCCTGTCAGACCCACAAAATCCGCAACAAGTCGGCTGGCTGGCGCTGCCCGGCGGCGGCAGAATGGCCCTCAACCTCGGCGCGGCGTACATTGCCAGCCCAACCAGCCTGTTGGTGCTAGACATCTCCACCGCAGAAGCCCCGCGCCACGTTCAAACGCTGCGCGGCCTGGGCTACCTACAAGACATTGCTTTCAGCAACAACCACCTCTTCACCGCAGCTAGCGGCGTACCCAACGGACTCACCGTGTTGGATGCTACCATCCCGCTGTCGCCCACCCAGGTTTTCAGTGAAACCCTGCCGATCAGTTGGGGGCGCATCACCATCGAAGCGGGCTTTCTCTACCTGGGCAGTGACATGGCGCTGCATATTTACAACATCAACATCCCCTCAGACCCAACCCTGGTCAGCGCCGCACCCTTCAGCAATGCCTACGAAAGCGCCGTCAGTGGCAACACCATCTACCTGACCACCGCCTACGATGGCCTCTACGCCCTCGATGCCACCGATCGCGCCCAGGTCAACTACCGCAACACCTATTACGACGATGATCCACAAGTCGGCAAAGATGTGGCCGTGCAAGGGGCGTATGCCTATCTGATAGATTACTGGCACGCCCTGCGCATTTACAACGTGACCAGCCCGCGCAGCCCCCGGCTGGTCAGCAAATATGACGAAATCGGCGACATGACCAGCCTGGCCGTACAGGGCGACCACGCCTACATCGGCACAGGCGAAAATGGCCTGGTGGTGGTCAACGTGGCTGAGCCACTCACGCCCACCACCGTCGCCAGCGTCAGCGCCAACCCCATCACCGATATCACCCTCGGTGATGGCCTGGCTTACACCGCCGGATATGGCCCCGGCCTGAGCATCTTCGATATAGCCAACCCCTCTGAGCCGGCGCTGCTCAGCCAGGTGCAAACCATCAGCGATACCCAGCGCATCTTGCTCGACGGCCATCTCGTCTACCTCACCCAACCCGAAGACGGCCTGCATGTGGTAGATGTCAGCAACCCCGCCAACCCCAGCCTCGTGGCCGCCTTCAACCCACCCGAACTGCTGCACGGCCTGACGATGCACAACGGCAATCTCTTCCTGGCGACCGAAAAAAGCCTGCTGGTGTTGAACCCTGCCAACCTCAACGGCGCACCGCTCGGCGTCTTCCCCCTACCTTCGCCTGCCTATGATGTGCGTGTGGCCGGGCAATATGCGCTGGTGGCCGGGCGCGATGGCCTGTGGGTGCTGAATGTGATCAACCTGCAACGTATCGTCGAGGCTAACTACTTCCCCAGTATCCCTGCCTACACGCAACAACTGGCCCTGGGCAGCCAGGCCCTGTTCCACGCCAGCGAGTTGACCGGGCTGAGCATCTTCGTTTTCGATGGCCCCCAACCCCAGAAGGTGATCCCTCAGAGCGGTATCGTTGACACCGCCCACCCGATTGCCATTCACGGCAAGAACTTTCAGCCGGGGGCGCAATTCTACCTGGGCAACACATCCCTCCTTTCGACGGTCGTCGTCAGCAATACCCTGGCGACGGCAGAAATCCCCGCCGGCATTGCGCCAGGGAGCTACGCACTGCACGTCATCAATCCCGATGGCGGCACGGGCTTCCTGCCCCTGGCTTACACCGCCTATACCACCCAACCGCCCACTATCGCCCAGGTCACACCCAACCAGGGCAGCAACGATTTCCCCGTCATCGTAGAGGTGTATGGCAGCAATTTTGCCCCCGGCCTCAGCGCCACATTCAGCGGGCCGCAAACGTGGACGTTCGGGGTTGTCCGCTACATCAACAGTGGCCGCGTGCGCCTGGTGGTGCCGCCGGGCCTGACCACAGGCGCATACACCCTCACCTTGAGCAACGCTGGCGGACTGAACGGCGCCCTGCCCAATGCCTACACCGTGCGCCGGCCCGGCGAAGTGGATGACCTGTACGCCTTCACGCCCGATATGTTCACCGCGCCGGTAGATGCCCGCGTTGGGCAGCCGGCCCTGCTGGCCCTGCGAGTGCGCCGCCAGGGTGGCAGCGCCGTGCTGACGAATGTCGCCGTGCGCTTCTATGACGGCAACCCCCTGGCAGGCGGCGTGCTGCTCGGCAGCAGCACCATCCCCCTCTTGCCGCCGGGCAGCCTGGCCGTTTCTATCCCCATCACCTTCACCCCCACCGCCTTCGGCATGCGCCAGATATACGCCGTGATAGATCCCGATAACCTGCTCGGCGAAAACGATGAAGCCAACAACACCATCCAGCGCAGCGTTCGGGTCTATCCGCCCGGCGAGGACAGCACGGCGCCACAGGTCATGGATATGCGCATCAACGATGGCGCGTCCGTGGCCGATGCACCCCTGGTCTACCTCAACACCGTCGCTGAAGATGAACCTTCCGGCAGCGGCATCGCATCCCTGCTCTTCGTCGAGTACGAATATCTCGCCAGCCGCGGCGGCTGGGTGGCAACGACAATCAGCGACTGGCTTCCCTACGCCGAAGCCGCCGTTGAATACCCCTGGCAACTGGCCCCCTCGCCTGGGATGCACTACATTCAGGTCTGGGCCGCCGATTTCGCCGGTAATGTCTCCCCCGCGCCGGTCACACGCTGGATCAACTACCTGCCCGAAAGCGCCGCCATCAGCACCTACGAAATCCACACCTTCCGCTTCTCTCTTCAGGCTGGCGACATCTTACAAGTTGATCTGACCTCGCTGACAGGCGACGCCGACCTCTACGCCTTCGCCCCCGATGGCACGCTGCTGCAAAAGAGCGAAACCAGCGGCGCAGACAGTGTCACCTTCACCGCCCCCGGCGCAGGCATCTACCAGATCGAAGTCGAAGGCGTCAGCGAAAGCACCTATCAATTGCATGTGGCGCTGAATGGCGCAGCGCCGCCGGCCCTGGCCTTCGCCGGGCGGCCCGACCCGCGGGGGCGGGTGCAGCCAGGCAGCGCACCCACAGATAACCCGGGTGATGGCGTGGGCCTGCCGGGGCCAGATTTTGGTTTTGACGTGTATCTGCCCTTGATCGTGAGGTAAGCCCATGAACACCCACTGGCAAAGTTTCCTACCCTGGTACGTCCTGCGCCAATTGTCGCAACAGCCTGAGCCAAGCGTCGGTCTGCCGCAGCGCTTCGAGGCCGTGGCCCTGTTCGCCGATATTTCCGGTTTCACCGCCATGAGCGAGGCCCTCGCCGCCAGCGGGCGCGTGGGCGCCGAAGAACTGACGCGCGTCCTCAACAGCTACTTCCTGCCGATGATCGATCTCGTTCACGCCTACGGCGGCAGCATTGCCAAATTCGGCGGCGATGCCATGACCGTGCTGTTTCCCATCCTCACCGAGGGCGATGCTTCTTCCGCAGAGCAGATGCAGCGAACCAGCAAACCCGTTGCCCGCCGCGCCCTGCAATGCGCCCTCGATATGCAAGCGCGTATGCCCCAATATGCTGCCATTCCAACCAGCGCTGGCACGTTTGGCCTGGCCATGAAGGCTGGCCTGGCCGTCGGCCCGCTGCTAACCCTGCTGGCCGGCGACCCGGCCGTGCGCCTCGAACACATCGCCGCCGGCAGCGTGCTGGATCGCTGCGCCGACGCCGAACACCACGCCGCGCCCGGCCAGGTGATCGCCCATCGCGACGTGTTATCGCTGGCTGGCGAGGCGCTGCTCACCGACGATGCCTTCATCCGCATCGAACGCCTGCGCCCACACCCACACCCGCTCGCCTTGCCGCCGCCCGGCAACCTGTCGCAGGTGGCCGAGGCCACCGGATGGGCCTTCATCCACCCCTCCATTGGCGAGCGTTTACGCCGCGGCCAGGAGAGTTTCATCAACGAACACCGCCGCGTCACCGTGCTGTTTGTCGGTTTTGCCGGCCTCGACTACGATCACGACCCGAATGTCAGCGCCCATCTGCAAACCTATCTCGACCAGGTCTTCCGCTGCGTGGCGCGCTACGGCGGCTACGTCAACAAGGTAGATATGGGCGATAAAGGCAGCAAGATCGTCGTCCTGTTCGGTGCGCCGATAGCCCAGGAAGATGACGTATCGGCAGCGCTGCGCTGTGCGCTCGAACTGGCTGCCCTGCCGGGGGTCAGCGCCAGCATCGGCGTCAACACCGGCTTCGTGTTCTGCGGCCAGGTGGGGTCGCTGGCGCGCCGCGAATACACCGTCATGGGCGATGCCGTCAACCTGGCGGCGCGCCTGATGCAAAAAGCTGGCAACACGCCCGGGCAGATCTTGGCCGGTGAGGCCACCCGCCAGGCCGCCGCCAGCGAGCGCTTTGCCTGGGGCGAGGCCACGCCAACGCCCATCAAAGGCAAACACGAGCCGGTGCTGGTCTCAGCGCTGTTGGCCGAAGGCCAGGGCCAGGCGTTGCACCTGCGCGAACCGCGCTACGCCCTGCCCATGGTGGGCCGCCAGGCCGAGTTGGCCCAGGTGCGCCAGGCCATCGAGCGCGCCCGACAGCGCCAGGGTCAACTACTCGGCCTGACGGCAGAAGCCGGTATGGGCAAATCACGCCTGACCGCCGAAGCGATCCGCCTGGCAGGCGAGATGGGGTTGCGCGTGCTGGGTGGTGAATGCCTTTCTCATGCCGAACAAACCAGTTACCTGGTATGGAAGCCCATTTTGCGCGGTCTGTTTGGCCTGCAAGCCGATCAGCCGGTGGAGGCGCAAATCACCCAACTGCGCGCCACCCTGGTCGCCATCAACCCCGCGCTGCTGCCACGCCTGCCGCTACTCGGCCTGCCGCTCGACCTGCCCATCCCCGACAACGACACCACCCGCTCGATGGACGCCCCCCTGCGCAAAGCCGCCTACGAAGACCTGGTCAGCGCCCTGGTGTGCCACCTGGCCTGCCGCCAGCCGCTCATGCTCGTGCTGGAAGACTGTCACTGGATCGACCCCCTCTCCGCCGATTTGCTGGAAACACTTGGGCGCGACCTGCTGACGGAGAAAATTTTGCTGCTGGCGGTGTACCGCCCGCCCGACGAACATCACGCGCCACTGGCGATCACCCGCCTGCCACACTGCCACGAAATAGCCCTCAACGAGTTCAGCCTGCAAGAAACCGAGCAGCTCATTCGGCAAAAGCTGGCCCAATTTGGCCTCGACCCACATCAGGTCTCCAACCAACTGGTCGAACGCATCAACGAGCGCGCCCAGGGCAACCCCTTCTTCGTGGATGAAATGGTCAACTGGCTGCATGACCGCGGCATCGCCCCCACCGATACGGCAGCCATCGAAGCGCTCGCCCTGCCCGACAGCCTGTACAGCCTGATCATCAGCCGCATAGACCAGCTCGAAGAAAGCGCCCGCACCACGCTCAAGGTGGCCAGCGTGCTGGGACGCTCCTTCCGCGCCCACTGGTTGTGGGGCATCTTCCCCGAAGTAGGTGCGCCCGACCGTGTGCGCAACCAGCTCACCCAACTGGCCGAACTCGAATTCACCCCCCTCGACCGCCCCGAACCCGAACTGGAATATCTCTTCAAACACATCGTCACCCGTGAAGTGGCCTACGAAAGCCTGGCCGTCTCCACCCGCCAGATGTTGCACGAACAGGCCGGGCAGTTCATCGAACAGAGCTATACCCACGACCTGGAGCGCTTTGTAGATTTACTCGCCTACCACTACGGTCAAAGCAGCAACACCAGCAAACAGATCGAATACTACGCCAAAGCCGCCCAGGCGGCCGCGAAGGCGTATGCCAATGGCGTCGCCGTTGCCTACTATCAGCATTTGCTGCCCTTGCTGCCACACCCCGAGAAAACGACGATTCTCCTGCGCACTGCCCATTTGCAGTTACTCACCGGTGATTGGGATCAGGCTGAGGCCAACACATCACAAGCCCTGCAACTGGCCGAACGAACCACACAAACACCCGCTATCACTGACTGCCAGGCGCTTTTTGGCACTATCGCCCGCTATCGTGGCGACTACCCACAGGCATTGAAGTGGCTTCGTAAAGCACAGCGCAGCCTGCGTTCACAGGAAAATACCCCCCTTTATGCAGACATCCTGCGTGAAATTGGCACCGTGCGCTGGCTGCAAGGCGAATACCGTTCGGCGCTGACCCATTTTCGGCGCTGCCTGAAACTGGCGCGCGCCCAGAACGACCCGCATGGCACCGTCCAGGCCCTGACCAACATCAGCAATGTATACATCAATCAAGAGGACTCCCGGAGCGCCTTACGCTATGCCCAGCAAGGCTTGAAATTAGCCGAAGATCTGGCCGACCGCCTGCGCATCAGCAAACTGGTCGCCAACATCGGCGCCATATACCAAACCCTGGGCGATTACCCCCAGGCATTGCAGCATTTTCTGCGCGCCCTGGCGCTGTGCCAGGAAATGGGCTATCGCCTGGGCATCAGCATTGCCGTGGGCAACATCGGCATGGTCTACCTCGATAGCGGCTTCGCCGAACATGCGCAACCCTGCTTCACGCTGACCGAACAGATGGCGGTCAAATTAGGCGATCAGGTAGGTGTGGCCTTTGCCCGCTGGAGCCTGGCCCTGGCACACCAGGCCCAGGGCAACCTGCCCCTGGCCGAAAAGCTGCTCGAACAGGCCATCCAACTTGGTCAGGCCCTCGACATTCCCTACGAACTGAGCGATTTCTACACCAGCCAGGCCGCCCTCTATGCCGAGATGGGCCGCTGGCCGGAAGCGCTGGCCGCCAACGAACAAGCCCTGGCAACCGCCCGCGGCGCAGAACGCCAACCCCTGGTCTTCCAGGCGCAACTGAGCGCCCCCTGGCTGGCCCTGCAAGCCGGGGTCTTGAGCCAACCCGCCGCTGCCGAAGCCATTCGAGCCTGCCAGGCCACCCTCGTTGCCACCGACGCGGCCCAACCCGCCGCCTGGCATTACACCCTCTGGCAGGTTAGCGGCGCTGAAGAAGATCGTCAACAAGCTGCCGAACGCTACCAGGCGCTGTACACCCGCACCCCCAACGCCCTCTACCGCCAACGCTATCACCAACTGACGGGCGCAAATTTGCCCGCCAGTGCTGCGCTGCCCCCCTTGCCAGCTTTCATCACGGATTCGCTTCAGCCAGCACTATCACCTGCTTGATGGCTGGCCCCAGGCTATAAACGGTCAAATCGAAGGGGATGCCACTCGCCGGCAGCGGATCGCCGGCGAGTTCCCATTTCACCACCCCGACTGGCTGGTCATCGGCGGCATAGGCAACCGCCGCCAACGTGACCAGCCGGACTGGCGGGGCGGCAGCGTCGAAGAACACCCGCCCAACCACCTGGGCCGATTGGTCGGCGATTGCCAACGCATCCACCTGTACGGTGGCGGTAAGGTAGCGGGTGGTGGTGATCACCGCCGGCAGGGCCGTGAGAAGCTCGGCATGCGGCGTGAATGTGGCTGGCACTGGGCCAGGGAAAAAATGCACCAATGGCATGGCATCACCTGGCAGCAACAGGTTGAGTGGTGCATAAGCGGCTGCGCCAGGGTTTGCGCCGGGGGTTTGCAGGCTGATCCAGGCCGAAAGGTTTTCAACCCCCACCGGCAGCGTATTGCGCACCACCACCAGGCACCACAAGCCACCATCCGCACTGGCATAACACACGGGCGCGGCCAATTCCACCGCCAACGGCGCGGGTGTGGGGATGACCGTGGCAGTCACTTCCGGCCCGGCCAGGGGAATAGTAATGGTCATACCAATGGTGAGCAAATCGGGGTTGATGGCCGGGTTGGCGGCGGCGAGTTCGGCCAGGGTCAGGCCATAACGCAAGGCCACATCGCCCAGTGTATCGCCGAGTTTGACTGTGTACAGGATGGGGGTGGGGCTGGGGAGCGGCGTGGCCGAGGGGATGGCGGCCTGGGTTGGGTGCGGCGTGGTCGAAGCCAGCCATGCGGTCGGGCTGGGGCTGAGATAGGGAGTGATCTGAGGGGGTGATGTAATGGTGGCCGTGACAATGGGTGAGGGGGTTGTGCAGGCAGCCAACGCCAGCAAGCCTAGCCACCCCAACGAGCCGAACCATACGCGTCTGAGCATCAGGCGTGAACCACTTCAGGATAAACTGCCCGTGCTGACACCCAACCAGAAATGATTGGGCAATACCGAGTGCGATTGTCGCAATTCCACCGTGCCAGCGCGCGTGGGCTGCTCTTTGAGCATGGTGGGATGAACGAAGCACAGATTGGGCATTTGTCCATATTTATTCTGGTAATAGACCGCGGCGCGGTTGACCTTTTGGGCCAAATCGGCCTTGGGGTCGTTATCGAACCATAACATGCCAATTTCCATCGCTGGCTCCTTTCCCACCAGGACGACGTAGGTCGTTATGACAGGTGGATTGTAGCACGGGAATAATCCCCGCCCGGCGATTAATCGCCGGGCTAGTCAGCAGCGCCCGATAAATCGGGCTTCAGGCTGGTTTCAACTGCGACCCAGGTCACCGACCTTGGGTCGCCCGCTGCTCACTGGCCCGGGCATTCATGTCCGGGCGGGCGGCGCTGCCGGCTTCCAGGCCAGGGTGGGCACCCAGAAGGGAATCCACTCTTCGCCGAAGACGACGCCAAATTGATTACCCATTTGCAAGGTTTGTGGACGGGCGTTGGCGCTGCCGCTGATTTCTTCTGCCATTTCGGGTTCGTTGATTTTGCCAACCAGGCGGGTGCCAAAGGCTTTGATGAGGTCTTTGTCGAGTTTGCGCAGGTCGGCCACAGGCAGGGTGGCAATCGTCCAGATGCGCACTTCGGGGCCGTTGGCGATCAGCCAGGCAAGCTGTTCGATGGTTTCGTCGTCCAGGTAGTTCACAAAACTGCTCAGGTCGTCAATCGCCAGGACGACGGCGCTCCAATCTTGCTTGTACTCCTGACGCTTCTCGATCAGGTCGGCCAGTTCGAGCACCAGGTCGCCAGCTTTGAGGGCGTTGGGCCAATAGTGGCGGTAGCAATGCGGCTTTTCGATCAATTCTTGCACATCGGGTTCGATGTCGCAGATGAGGGCATAACGCACATGGCGGGGTGAATTGACCGCTGCCAGCGAACCGATCATCGCTTGCAGCAGGCGGCTTTTGCCACTGCCCGCCTCGCCCAGGATCAGGATCGCTCCTGGTTGGGGTTCGGTCAGTTCGAGGAAGAGGTGCGAACGATCATCACATGCGCCGATGATCATCGAGGCGGGCGGCAACACGCCCATTTCCTCGACCATGTCGGGAAGCGCAGGTGGGTTTTCGGCGCTGTAAGGCAGCCCGGCAGGGCGCTTTGGCGCCGGGGGGGCTGCCTCGCTGGGTGGGGCGCGCAATTCACTCTCAATACGGGAGAGAACTTCTATACCGAGTTTGATTTGATCCATGAGTACCATAAGGCACCTGCTTGATTAAATAAGCCGAACGTCTGTTCTAATCATACTAGAACAGACGTTCGGTGTCAATAGGGGCTGGGCGTAAATTTTGCGTTAGCGCAGGGCGAGATTCATATCGCCCTACCGTCGTCAGGCGACGAAGGTACGCAGTAAAGTGGCTGGCGTGGCGGCAACCACGCTGAAATGGCCCAGGGCGGCGGGCAACAGGGCAAAACGCACGGCTGCGAGGGCGAGATCGTTGATGGCTACACGCCCGGCAGTGACGCCCCAAATTTCCAGGCTGTCGCCATTGCATTCCCCGTGGTACGTTGCCCCCGCTTCCATCTCCACCCTTTCGGTGACAAAGTAACGGTTGCGGCACAGTTCGAGCCGCCGCACGCCCTGGCTGGCAGACACCAACCGCGGCGGACAGAGGCCCGGTTCGATGCAGGTGAAATCAATCACATCGAGGGCCTTGTCAATGTGCAGCGGGCGCGGCCGGCCATCGGCGCCCAGGCGGTTCCAGTCGTAGACGCGGTAGGTGGTGTTCGAGTTTTGCTGGATTTCGGCGATCAGCAGGCCATCCATGATGGCGTGCAGCGTGCCAGCCGGAACACAGACGTAGTCGCCGGCCTGAACGGGGAGGCGATGCAGGTAGGGTTCGAGTGCGCCGGTTTCGATGCCGCGCCGGAAAGCGGCGGGCGTGGCGCCGGCTTTGACGCCCAGGATCAATTCTGCGCCGGGTCTGGCATCCAAAACCACCCACATTTCGGTTTTGCCGAGTTCGTTGCCTTCCTTCGCCAGGGCGTATTCGTCATTGGGATGCACCTGGACGGAGAGCGGCTGGTTGGCGTCAAGCAGTTTGACCAGCAGGGGAAATTTGCCGCGTTCCTGCGCCCAGGCGTTCTTGCGGCCAATCAGGTCGAGACCGAGGGCGGCGTGGACTTCGGTGAGCGGCTTGCCAGCCCAGTAGCCCTGATCCACCACCGAAGTGCCGTCCTCGTGACCGGCGATCTCCCAGCTTTCGGCGACGATGCCGGGGGGCAGGTGGCGGCCCAGGCGTTCGAGGTTGCGCCCGCCCCAGAGATAATCTTTGAAGACGGGGGTGAAGGTGAGGGGGTAGCAGTGTGGAGGGTTCATGGGTTTCTTTTCTTTTTGAGCGGGGCGCGGGCCTGCTCAGCGAAGCGCCTGCCGTAAGGCATCTACCACCACTTCCACCTGCTCGTGGGTCATCACGCCTGAGAAGGGCAGCGCCAGGCCGCGGCGGCCCAGGTCTTCGGTGATGGGGAACATGCCGGGGCGGTAGCCGAAGCGTTCGACCATATAGGGCTGCAAGTGGATGGGGACGAAGTAGGGCCGGGCCGGGATGCCCGCCTGGCCGAGTTTTTTGGCGATCTGGTCGCGATCCAGGGCGGCGTCGAAGCGCACCACGTACACGAACCAACTGACCCGCGTGGTGCTGGCGGCCACCCGCGGCGCTTCGACGCCGGGCAGGGCAGACAGGGCGGCGTTGTACCATTCGGCCACTTGCTGGCGTTTGGTGAGCAGTTCATCCAGGCGGCCCATCTGCACGCGGCCGAGGGCGGCGCTCATCTCGTCCAGACGGTAGTTGTAGCCGAGGTAAGTGTGGTCGAGCCAGGTGTCGCCGGGGGCGCGGCCCTGGTTGCGCAGGGCGCGCATCAGGCTGGCTGCGTTGGCATCATTCGTGACAATGCAGCCGCCCTCGCCGGTGGTGATCTGCTTGTTGGGATAGAAGGCGAATACGCCATAATCGCCCAGCAGTCCGGCTTTGCGGCCCTTATATTCGGCGCCCAGGGCTTCGCAGGAATCTTCAATCACTTTCAGACCGTAAGATCGGGCAGTATCGTTGAGGGCATCCATATCCGCAGGCTGGCCGAAAACATCTACCGGCAGCAGGGCTTTCAGCTTCGAGCCGCCATTGGTGCCTTTGGGTGGCAGCCAGATGCGGGCGGCCGCCACGCCAGCCGCCAGGTCGGTGGCCGCGGCGCGTACCTGCTCCACATCTATGTTGCCGGTGACGGGGTCTACATCCACAAACACCGGCACGGCCCGCTCGAACAGCAGCGCATTGGCCGAGGCAACGAACGAGAATGGCGTGGTGATGACCAGGTCGCGCTCGGCGATGCCGGCGGCGCGCACGCACAGGTGCAGCCCGGCGGTGCCAGCGTTGACGCCGATGGCGTGATGGCAGCCGGTGTACGACTGCACAGCCGCCTCGAAGCCTTGAATCTCGCCGCCCATGCTCAGGTTGGGCGTTTGCAGCACCGCGGCAACGGCCTGGCGTTCGGCGTCGGTGATGTCGGGTGACGACATGGGGACGGAGAAGGTTTTGGGATGGGGGGGGAGG
>CAZSFD010000050.1:21711-37523 GCA_964606085.1 uncultured Anaerolineaceae bacterium | reverse complement strand
ATCAGGCCGGGTGCGCTCACTCGCCAGCCACTTTTATGTCCACCCTACTATCCGTAGACACCGGCACCCAATCTTTGCGAGCCTTGCTATTCGATCTGCAAGGCAACTTGCTCGCCAAGAGCCGGGTATTGCTCGAATACCACTGTCCCCAGCCCGGTTGGGCCGAGCAAGAACCAGAATACTACTGGAAGGCACTCTGCCAGGCCTGCCAGGAATTATGGCAACAGCCGGGTGTCGAGAAAAGCGCCATTGCAGGGGTAGCCATCACGACCCAACGCTCAACGGTGATCAACCTGGATAGCCAGGGCAGGCCGCTGCGCCCAGCCATCGTCTGGCCAGATCAACGGCGCACCATGGGCCTAAAACCCGTCGGCGGCTGGTGGGGGTTGGTCTTCCAATTGGCCGGGATGAGCGACACCGTAGCCTATCTGCAAGCGGAAGCAGAAGTCAACTGGATTCGCACCCACCAACCCGAAACCTGGGCCAAAACGGCGAAATATCTCTATCTCTCCGGCTACCTGACCTATCGCATGACCGGGGAATTTGTTGATTCGGCAGCCTGCATGGTGGGCTACATGCCCTTCGACTACAAGAAATTGCGTTGGGCCGACAAATCAGATTGGAAGTGGCAGGCTGTTCCGATGGACGAAGAAGTTTTACCCGCCCTACGGCCCCCCACGTCCCAACTCGGCGTGGTCAGCCGAGAGGCCGCTGCCGCCACGGGCATCCCGGTTGGCCTGCCAGTGATCGCCGCTGCCGCCGATAAAGCCTGTGAGGTGATCGGCGCCGGCTGCCTGCATCCTCACATCGGCTGTCTGAGTTATGGCACAGCGGCCACCATCAACACCACCCATCAACGCTACATCGAACCTATTCCGCTGATCCCGCCCTACCCGTCTGCTGTGCCGGGCGCATACAGCCTGGAAATCCAAATCTATCGCGGGTTTTGGATGGTCAGTTGGTTCAAAGAAGAATTCGCCCACTATGAGCAGCGCCAGGCCGAAGAACTGGGCGTAGAAGCAGAGATTCTATTCGATAAGCTGGTCAACCAGGTTTCGCCCGGCTCGCTCGGGTTGATTCTGCAACCGTATTGGTCGCCCGGCCTGAAAGTGCCTGGTCCCGAAGCGCGCGGCGCCATCATCGGCTTTAGCGACGCCCACACGCGCGCCCATCTCTACCGCGCCATCCTGGAGGGCCTGGCGTACGCGCTGCGCGATGGCAAAGAACGCATCGAAAAACGCAGCGGCATCGCCATCACCACCTTGCGCGTTTCGGGCGGCGGCTCACAGAGCGATGCAACGATGCAGTTGACGGCTGATGTATTCGGCCTCCCCGTAGCGCGCCCTCATGTGTATGAAACATCGGGCCTGGGCGCAGCGATGGACATCGCCGTGGGCCTGAAGCTCCACCCCACGTTTGAGGCCGCCGTCGCGGCCATGACCCGCGTGCGCGATCAATTCGATCCCAACCCCATCCATCATCAAATATATAACGATTTGTATCACCGCGTTTACAAAGGCTTATACCCCCGCCTGAAACCGCTCTACGAACACATCCGGCAAATTACCGGCTACCCCGATACGCCAATTTCCCACTGAAAGCTGGCAAAACACAGGGCTGCCCATGAATGGGCAGCCCTGTTTCGTCCAAAGCATGTGCTATGCGAACGAGGCGGAAGCACAAAGCGCTACGAACGGCGGTGATTCAAGGTACGCGAGAGGATGTCTTCCAGGTCGCGTTCGCGGCGGCCGCCAGAACGTTTTCTGCTGCCCTTGGAGGCGGCAGGCTTGGACGACTGGGAGCGCTCCATGGCCTCGCGCAAGGCCATTTCCATGGCGGTGGGGATGGGCGGTTCGGGAGCTTCTTCCACCGCTGTTTCTTTTTCCTTCGCTGTTTCTTTTTCCTTTGCTTTTTCGCGGCTGGGTTTTTCGAACTTGATCACAGGCGCCGGGGGTTCTTCCAACGCCTTCATGCTCAGGCGAATTTGCTTCTTTTTGCGATCCACATCCAACACCTTGACTTCCACTTCGTCGCCTTCCTTTACCACTTCAGACGGCGATTTGATGAAGCCATGCGTCAATTCGCTGACATGAACGAGACCAGGACGTTCAGCGCCAATATCCACAAATGCGCCGAAGGTTTCCAGGCGCACAACCTTGCCTTTCATCACCATGTCGGCTTTCAAGTCGCGCCAGTCATGTTCGAGCGGCTTGATCATCGTCAGATCGACCCGGTCGCCTTTGGGGGCTGTGCGGCGCGCCCACACATCCACGGTCTGACCGACCTGCACCACGTCTTCCACACGGTTGACGGGGTCTTTCTGCAACTGCGAGATATGCACGACACCCGGAACACCAATCCCAATGTCCACAATCACGCCAGCCAGAGAAGTTTTCACCACCGTCCCCGAAAAATGCGTCTTGCGCTTGATTTCCGAGTTTTCGGTGGTGTTTTCGATAACATTCATTTCCATAGCACACACTCCATTGATCCAGATTTTAGGCAAGAAAGGATTATACTTGCCGGGAGAACAAAAGTCAAAGATGGAAGTCTTAAGATTTTTATGAGCTTTATCCAGCCTGCCAATCGCGAGCGCCCTGCAAGAACACCCGGCCCGACATGGCTTTTTTACCGGCGGGCTGCACCTCATCCAGCACCAGCAGGCCATCAGCGGTAACGATGGCCGGATAACCCTGGGATACCGTGGTCACGCCCGAAACAACGCCGCTCGCAGGCAGTGCGTGGGCCTTCAACACCTTGAGCGGTTGGCCTTGCCAAAGCAGATAAGTTCCCGGCCACGGCTGGAAGGCGCGCACGCGGCGTTCCAGCGCTTGCGCCGGTTCAGCCAGGTTGAGCAGGCCATCTTCTTTCTTGAGCATCGGTGCGTAGGTGGGCTGCAAGCTGCCTGCCAGGGGTTGCAGGCGGTCTTGTGCGATGGGCTGTCGCTCACCCGAAAAATAGCCTGGCAGGGTTTCGACGAGCAGTTCGGCGCCGAGGGCGGCCAATTGGGGTCCAAGTGAGCCGGCCGTATCAGCAGGATCAATGGGGAGTGAACGCTGCGTGAACACCGGCCCCGTATCTATACCCGCATCCATTTTCATAATCGAGACGCCCGTGTGCGCATCCCCCGCAAGAATGGCTGCCTGGATGGGCGCGGCCCCGCGCCAACGGGGCAGCAAAGAGGCATGAACGTTGATACAGCCCCAATGGGGCAACTCCAACACATCCGGTTTGAGAATTTGCCCAAAAGCCGCCACCACGATCAGATCAGGCTGCCAGGCGCGCAAGACCTGCATGGCTTCTGGCTGGCGCAAACGGCGAGGTTGCATGACAGGCAAACCAAGCCTTTCAGCCAGGACTTTGACAGGCGGCGGTGTGAGTGTACGCCCCCGCCCGGCTGGCTGATCGGGCTGGGTGACGACACCGACCACGGAATAGCGCTCAACCAATGCCTGCAAAGCTGGCAAAGCAAAAGTTGGCGAACCCATGAAAACTAGGCGAAGCGACATCGTACAACATCCAAAAAGATAGCCCCTGAATGGCTCAGGGGCCTGGTTAATGAAGTAGGGCCGGTGGGGGTCGAACCCACAAGAGGTGTCACCCTCGGAGGATTTTAAGTCCCCTGCGTCTGCCAATTCCGCCACAGCCCCGTGCGAATAACTTGTCCCATTATACCTGATTCAACCTTTGCAAAGCCAAATCTCAGAATGACACGCAGCAATGGAATTGCTGACACTCGTGCCAATTGGTGCTATTCGTGGTTTAATGGATGCGCTTGCTTGCAAATTCACGTTCACCTGGAGTTATCTGTATGAAAATCGCCATTGCCTCCGACCATGCCGGATTTCCGCTCAAACAAACCATCCTCGAAGCCGTGCAAGCGCTCGGCCATGAGACGCTTGACCTCGGCACGCACGCCGCCACCGAAGCCGCCGATTACCCCGATGCCGCCGCCAACGTGGGCCAGGCCATTTTGCAGGGCCAGGCCGAGCGCGGCATTTTGCTGTGCGGATCGGGCGTGGGAGCCAGCATCGCCGCCAACAAGATCAATGGCATCTACGCTGGCGTGTGCCACGACACCTACTCCGCCCACCAGGCCGTCGAACACGATGAAATGAACGTGCTGTGCCTGGGCGCACGCATCATCGGCCCCGAACCCGCCAAAGAGATCGTCGCCGCCTTCCTCGCCGCCCGCTTCGTCGGCAACGACCCCGGCCAGGAGCGCCACAAACGCCGCGTGGGGAAAATCCGCAAGCTGGAAAGGGGCGGGTAGCCGGCGTTATGTTCTGGAAACGCCTCGCCCTGTTCTTCATCCCGTCGCCTGGGCCGCTCACGCTGGCCTGGGCGGCGTTTTTTATTACCATGCTGCTGGCTTTGCTGATGGGCGTGGTGGCGTGGTCAGCCCCCGGCATGGAAGGGACGAGCTATGTTGTCCCGGTGTTGGTGATGCCACCGGGCATCGTATTGACCGGCCTGGCGGCGCTAATCGAACGCCGCCCGGGGGCGCGTTTTGGCTTATGGGCAGCCGTCAACGGCCTGATCCTGCTCATGCTGGCGCTGCTGTGGATCGGAAGCGCGCTGACTTCGCCCGAAGCGTGGCAGGGCTTCACCGCCATCCTGCTCACCTGCTGCCTGCCGCTCCAACTGATCCCGGCGCTGGTGTGGGCCTTCACCGCCTGGCGCGCCTGGCCGGCGTTCCGCCGCACGCTGCGGGCCGCACGCCTGCAGCGCCTGCTGATGATGATCCAGGCGCGCGGCGAAGCAACGCTGGCCGAAATTGCCGCCGATCTCTCACTCTCCAGCGCACAGGCCGCCGAACTGGTGTGCGAAATGATCGCCGCCCACGAATTAATGGCCTTCCTCGATCCAACCCACCAACGGGTATACAGCGCCGCCGCCCTGGCCGAAAAGCAGCGCCGCCTGGCCGCCGCCGTGCAAACGCAGGGCAAAGCGCACATCCGCGAGATCGCCGCCGAACTACACGTCACCGAAAAGCTCGTGCAAGCGTGGCTATACGCCCTGGTGCAACGCGGCCAACTGCATGGCTTTGCCGATTGGCCTGGCGGCTGCGTTTACGCCCGGCAGGCCGAAGCCCTGCGCCAGCACAACCGCTGCCCGCATTGCGGCGGAGCGCTGGATATGGCCGGGAAGGGCGTGATCCAATGCCTGCACTGCGGCGTGGAGGTGTTTCTATGAACGCCCGCCAGCGCCTCGGCCAAGTTTTCGCGCCCTCACCGTGGGCCAAAAAGATGGTCTGGCTGGCCTTCGTGCTGCCCGGCTCATTGACCGCCTGTTGGGGGCTGGTCTTGTTGTTGATGTGGTTGGATGACGCCCCGCACAACGGCAACAACCTGCAAGTCTTCTTTTCCACCCTGGAGATAATTCTGCTGCCCGCCGCCACGCTCTTGCTGCTGCTGGCTGCCCTGCTCGAAAAACGCCACCCAGCCCGGGCGCTGCTGTGGATGGGCGTGGTCATCCTGCTCCTGGCAGACGGGGCATTGCTCTCTATCATGATGGCATTCGAACTGGACGCGGCCACGATTGCCGTTTTCCTGTTGACCGGCGTGCTGCCGTTGGCGCTGTTCTTCTCGCTGCCAGGCGTTTACGCCGCCTTCCGGGCGGTGGCTGAAGTGCGCGCTGTGCTGATCGAGAGCCTGCACGAGCGCGCCGCCGCCTACATCTCTGCCCGGCGCGCCCTGCGGCTCGACGAATTAGCCCGCCTGCTCAACCTGCCCGTCAGCGAAGCCGACAACCTGGTGGACGAACTCTTACGCGCCGGGCGCGTGAACGGCACGCTCGACGCCGCCCGCGGTTGGGTCTATACCGCCGAATACCTGGCCGAACAACAGCGCCTGCTGCTCGAATGGGTCGAACTGCGCGGGCGCATCCACCTCGATGAGTTGGCCCACCTGCTCAAAGCCCCGCCCGCCACCGTCACCGATTGGCTCTACCAGCTTGTGCAGCGCGGCCAATTTAACGGCTATGTCAACTGGCCGCATGGCATGATTTACGCCGTCGCTGCCGGCAAGATCGGCACGAACAGTCAATGCCCGCAGTGCGGGGGGCAGCTTTCTGCCGGGGCCGCCGGCACCATCCGCTGTTTGCACTGTGGTTCAGAAATCTTTGGGCTTTCCTAACATTACATGGTAACATTCGACCCGTTTGACCTTCCACTTTTAACCTTCAACTGAGGTATTCCATGACCACCCCCCTGCAACAATTAATTTCCTTCGGCCAATCTGCCTGGTACGATAACATCGAACGCCGCCTGCTCGAAAACGGCGAACTGCGTTTGATGATCGAACGCGGTGACATTCGCGGCGTCACCTCCAACCCCACCATCTTCCAAAACGCCATCGCTAAGAGCAGCGACTACGACTCCGCCCTCGTGCCAATGGCCTGGGCCGGTTGGAACGCCGAGCAAATCTTCTGGCAGCTTGCCATCGAAGATATTCGCGCCGCCTGCGACCTGTTCCTGCCGCTCTACCGCCAGACCGACGGCGGCGATGGCTACGTCTCACTCGAAGTGAACCCCCGCCTGGCGCACGACACCGCTACCACCGTCAGCGAGGCCAAACGCCTGTGGGCGGCGGTGGATCGCCCCAACCTGATGATCAAAATCCCGGCTACGCTGGCCGGCCTGCCGGCCATTCGCCAGGTGATCGCTTCCGGCATCAACGTCAACGTCACGCTGATCTTTTCCATCGCCCGTTACCAGCAGGTGATGGAGGCGTACCTGGCGGGCCTGGAAGACCGCCTGGCCGCCGGCGGCAAAATTGCCAACATTGCTTCGGTGGCGTCGTTCTTTGTCTCGCGCATAGATACCAAAGCCGACAAAGCCATCGGCGAGCGCGCCCCCCACTTGCTCGGCAAACTCGCCATCGCCAACGCCAAACTGGCCTACCAGGAATACAAACAGGTCTTTACCTCCGAGCGCTTCGCCAGTTTGCAGCCCAAGTGCGCCCGCGTCCAGCGCCCGCTGTGGGCATCTACCGGCACCAAAAACCCCGCCTATCCCGATACGCTCTACGTAGATGCGCTGATCGGCCCTGAAACCGTCAACACCGTACCGCCCGCCACCCTGGCCGCCTTCCGCAGCCACGGCACAGCCGCCGCAACCCTGCAAACCGGCATCGCCGAAGCCCGCCAGGTTTTCGCCGATGTCGCCGCCTTGGGTATCTCGGTAGATGCGATCACCAGCGAACTCGAAACCGAGGGCGTCAAAGCCTTCGTAGATGCTTTCGACGCCCTGCTGCAAACCGTAGATGACCGCCGCAAAACCGCCGTGGCCGAACTGGCCAGCCTCGCCACCCCCGTCGCCGAACGCGTTGCCCAACTCGAGGCCGCATCGGCCGCCACACGCCTCTGGGCGCACGACCCCACCCTGTGGACGAACGACCCCGCCGGCCAAGACGAAATCCGCCGCCGCCTGGGCTGGCTCGACCTGCCCCACTGCGTAGATACCCGCCCCATCGTCGAGTTCGCCGCCGCCAACCCCTTCAAAAAAGCGCTGCTGCTCGGCATGGGCGGCTCCTCGCTCGCCCCCGAAGTGACCTCATTGGTTTTCTCCCCCCTCCTCCTGGGGGAGGGCAAAACCTTCCACTTCGCCATCCTCGACTCCACCGAACCCGGCCAGGTGCTGGCTACGGCTGCCGATTTTCCCATTGACGAGACGCTCTTCATCGTCTCGTCTAAATCGGGCGGAACGGCAGAGATCAACGCCTTCCTGGAATACTTTTGGGCGCAATGTGTTGCCGCATTCGGCGAGGAAAAAGCGGGCGAACATTTCGTCGCCGTCACCGACCCCGGCACTTCGTTGGAGAAACTCGCCACCGAGCGCGGCTTCAGCAAAATCTTCATTTCTGACCCCAACGTGGGCGGGCGCTTCTCGGTGCTTTCGCCGTTCGGCCTTGTGCCGGCGGCGCTGATGGGCGTGGATGTGGCCCGCTTGCAGGCCAGTGCGGCTGACCTGATGGCGCAATGTGGCGCGGAAACGCCTGCCGCGCGCAACCCTGGCCTGGTGCTGGGGGCCATCATGGCTGAGGCCGCCCGGCAGGGCAGCGACAAATTGACCGTGTTGGCCGATGCCCCCTGGCAGTCGTTTGGCTCTTGGCTGGAGCAGCTCGTGGCGGAATCGAGCGGCAAGAATGGCGTGGGCATCGTGCCGATTGACCTCGAACCCGCCGCGCCGCCCAAAGCCTACGGGCGTGACCGCATCTTCGTCTACCTGCGGCAAGATGGCAGCCACGATGCCGCCGTCTCCGATCTGAAATTGGCTGGTTTCCCGGTGCTGACCTTCCCGCTCTCCAGCCCCTACGACCTGGCCGCCGAGTTCTACCGCTGGGAGTTTGCTACCGCCGTGGCCTGCGCCATTTTGGGCGTCAACGCCTTCGACCAGCCCGACGTGCAAGATAGCAAAGACCGCACCAAGGCCAAGATCAAGGAATTTCAAAACCTGGGCAAGCTGAATGAAGGCGAGATGGCCCGCTGGGATGGCAGCCTGCGCCCGGTGTTGGAACTGCTGGCCCAGGCCAAAGCTGGCGATTACGTGGCGCTCAATGCCTACCTGCCGCGCAACCCCGAAATGGAAGCGCTGCTGACCCGCCTGCGCCTGGCCATGCGCACCCGCACCGGCTGCGCCACCACGGTTGGCTTTGGCCCGCGTTTCTTGCATTCCACCGGCCAACTGCACAAGGGCGGTGCGGAGAATGGCGTCTTCCTGCAAATCACCGCCGACCCGGCTGCCGATGCCGACATCCCCACCCAGGGCATGACCTTCGGCACGCTGGTACGCGCCCAATCGCTCGGCGACCTGGAAGCGCTGCAAGCGCGTGGCCGCCGCGCCCTGCGCTTACACCTGCCCAATCCCGCCGCCTTGAGCGAAGTGGTTGAAGCGTTGGAACAGGCTGGTTAACGAAACTGCAAAGGCACAAAGTGGCAAAGTTTTTTTCTTTGCAACTTTGTGCCTTTGTACCTTTGTTGTAAATTTTGGGTTGCGGCTGGAAACCGCTCTATGGACACCGATTCCACCTTTCACCTCCCCGACCGCAGCGACGATGCCTGGGAAAACTCGGCAGCCGCCCAGGCCTTGCGCCGCATGCAAGCCAACCCGCGCGTCAAATACATCATCATCAACGTCCCCGATGATGCTTGCCCCGCCTGCCAAAACCTGACCGGTACCTACCCCAAAGACCAGGTGCCCCCGCTGCCGGTCGGGTTATGTTCACACCCCCTTGGCTGCCGCGCCTTCTACGCTCCCTACCTGGATGAAATCTATCCATGAACGCTATCCAAGAATACACCTCCCACATCATCACCAATGTCGAAAAAGTGATCATCGGCAAGCGCGCAACGCTTGACTTGCTGATGGTGGCGCTGCTGTGCGAAGGTCACGTGCTGCTCGAAGATGTTCCTGGCGTGGGCAAGACCATGCTGGCGCGTGCCATCGCCCTCAGCCTGGGTGGCGCATTCAAACGCCTGCAATGCACCCCCGACCTGATGCCCAACGACGTCACGGGCGTCTCCATCTTCAACCAGCAAAGCAGCGCCTTCGAGTTCCGCCCCGGCCCGATCTTCGTCAACGTGCTGCTGGCCGATGAGATCAACCGCGCCACGCCGCGCACGCAGTCGGCCTTGCTCGAAGCGATGCAGGAACAGCAGGTGACGGTAGACGGCGAAACGCGCAAATTGCCGCGGCCCTTCCTGGTGATGGCGACGCAAAACCCGATTGAATACGAAGGCACTTTCCCGCTGCCCGAAGCGCAGTTGGATCGCTTCCTGATGCGCCTCACCCTGGGCTACCCCAACGCCGCCGCCGAAAAGCACCTGCTCAACCACCTGCGCCGCGAACACCCCATTCACGCCCTCGGCCCGGTGGTAGAGGGCGCCGCCTTGCTCGAATTGCAGCGCCAGGCATGGGAAATTCACGTGGATGACACGCTGCAAGAATACATCATCCGCCTGGTAGCCGCCACACGCAGCCACCCCGACCTGGCCCTCGGGTGCAGTCCGCGCGCCAGTCTGGCGCTCTTCAAAACCGCCCAGGCCCTGGCAGCTCTGCGTGGCCGTGACCACGTGCTGCCCGAAGACATCAAAGCGTTGCTGCACCCCGTCATTGCCCACCGCCTGATCATCCGCCCCGAAGCCGAACTGCGCGGCCGCACCACCCCCGCCGTGTTGGCCGACATCCTCAAAGAAACGCCGCTCGACCTGGGAAGTGTCGCATAGTTGAACTACCTCCTTATCCTGATCGCCCTCGTCATCACCGCTGTTTTTGTCCATTCAGACGGTGTGTTCACGGTGATTTACCTGTTCGCCGGGGCCGTGGTGCTGGGCCGTTGGTGGAGTGAGCGTTCGCTGCGGGCGGTACGCCTGGATCGGGAATGGACATCCCACGCCTTCCTGGGGGAAGAAGTGGCGGTGAAACTGCACGTCGAAAATACCAGCCTGCTGCCGGTGGGCTGGCTGCACGTTTATGAGAGTGTGCCGCCCGAGCTGGCCCCGCCCAACCTCGTCAACCAGATCGTCTCGATCTCGCCGCGCGGCCGCGCCACCATCGCATACACCCTGCACGCCCTCAAGCGCGGCTACTACAAAATCGGCCCGCTCTTCGTCTCCACCGGCGACCTGCTCGGCCTGCATCCCGAGGAACGCCGCAAGGCCGAAGAGACCTATTTCACCGTTTTCCCCCACATCGTCCCCCTTACCCACGTCAGCCTGCCGTCGCAATCGCCTCTCGGCACGCTGCGCCACACCCAACCGATCTTCGAGGACCCCACGCGTGTCCTCAGCAAGCGCGACTACATCCCCGGCGATTCGCTGCGCCGCGTGGATTGGAAAGCCACCGCCGCCACCGGACGCATGCAGGTCAAGCAGTTCGAGCCGTCCATCGCCCTCGAAACGGTGCTGTTCCTCAACCTGAACGGGCAAGAATACCCCTCGCAGGCGCGCATAGATGCCACCGAACTTGGCATCGTGGTCGCCGCCTCGCTGGCCAGCTGGATCGTCGCCCACCGCCAAAGCGTTGGCCTCGTCACCAACGGCGTAGACCCGCTCAATCCCGAACAGCCGCACAGGTCTTTGCCTGCCCGCAAGGGCCGCGGCCACCTCATGCGCATCCTTGAACTGCTGGCGCGCATTGCTATGACCGATACAACGCCCCTGGTCGAAACCCTGCGCCGCGAAGCCCCGCTGCTGCCCTGGGGTACCACCGTCACCCTGATCACGGGGCTGGTAGATGACCCCCTTTTTGATGAATGCTTCCAACTGCGGCGGCGCGGCCTGCAAGTGGTGTTGGTCATTGTGGGCCGCATCCCCGGCGCCGGCGATGTGAAAAAGCGCGCCGAGGGCCTTGGCATCCCCACCTACCTCTTCCAAAACGAACACGATCTCGATGTGTGGCGGCGCGCATGAACCTCTCCGAAACCTTCCGCCGCAACCAGACCTGGGCCATGATCATCAGCTACATCGCCGTGATCGGCATGGTGGTCTGCCTTGCCATCGCCCTGCTGCCGCTGCTTCAGTGGGCGCTAGCTGGCGAGGCGCACTTCATCCCGCTGATGGCCTTTCTGATCGCCCTGGAGTGCATCGTATCGTTTCGGGTGCTGCGCCTGTTGGCCCGCGAACAGCAAGATCGCACCTGGTTTCGTCTGTCTGAAATCATCATCCTGGCGCTCGCCATCAAACTGTTCATCGAGCTGCGTCACGGGCTGGCCTACTTTATGGCCAACGTCAGCCTGTGGCAAAGCAACTTTTTCGAGAGCTTTTTCAGCGGCGAATACTTCATCACGCTGCTGGTGATGGCGCTGCTGTGGGGGCTGGCCTGGTGGTATGGCAGCGACCTGACCGAAATGGAAACGGACGAATACATCCTCTCCGCCGCCAGCGCCGAAGCCGTGCCCAGCAACCGTCGCGGCCTGCACCAAAACCTGATCGGGCGCGTCCTCGCCATCGGCTGGCTGATCGTCATCCTGACCGTGCTGGGGCAATACGAAATCATCCCCGGCGCAGCGCGGCCCAACTTCACCAACGTGATCGCCTATTTCATCTTTGGCCTGCTCCTGCTCAGCCAGACCAACTTCGCCGCCTGGCGCGCCGCCTGGGGCTACCAGCGCGCCACCATCACCGGCAACCTGGCCCGGCGCTGGTTCGCCTACAGCCTGGGCTTCCTGGCGGTGATCGTCGTCATCGCCCTGCTGCTGCCCACCCAATACGCCTACAGCCTGTTTCCCACGTTATCGTATCTGCTGTTCTTGCTCATCGCCGTCGTCCAGTTTGTCATCGCCCTATTGTCGCTGCCGATCTTCTATTTGCTGGGCCTGTTGGGCAGCCTGTTCCGCGAAGAAAACGTCCCGGTCGAAGCGCTCCCCCCACCCACGTTTGTGCCGCCTGATCCCACTACGGCCATGCCCACCACCCCATCGCCCTGGCTCGATCTGCTCAAATCGGTGGCTTTTTGGGCCGTGTTCATCCTGATCGTCGTGCTGGCCCTGGCGCAATATGCCCGCCAAAACGAACAGGTTGGCGGATTTTTGCGGCGCGTCTTCCGTTGGAAATGGGCGATGAAAGCGATGGAGTGGCTGCGGGAAACCTTCGGCGGCGTACGGCAGAACGTAGCCAACCTGGTCAAAGCTGGCCTCGACCGTCTGCGCACCGCCCGGCCCGGCGTGTCGGTGGAAAACTGGCGTTACCTCAATCCCCGGCGGCTGTCCACCCGGCAGCGCGTCCTGTTCTACTACCTCGCCCTCGTCCGCCGCGCCGGCGAGACCGGCGCTCCCCGCCAACCCGCCCAAACCCCCGGCGAATACGCCAGCCAACTCACTGCCGCCCACCCCGAAGCCGCCGCAGACCTGGCCGCCCTCACCGAAACCTTCATCGAAGCCCGCTACACCCAGCATCCCGTCAGCGACGAACAGGCGGGCCTGGTCAAACGCCTGTGGGAGCAACTGCGCCGCCTCCTGCGCCGGAGGCCATGATGTACCCGTTGGTCTACTACTACCCCGAAGGTCACGCCGCCCACGCCCTGCCCGGCCACCCCGAACGCCCCGACCGCGTCGAAGCCATCCGCCTGGCCCTCGAAGAAGCCGGCTGGTGGCAGCCCTACCCCAAACTCGCCCCCATCCCCATTCCCCCAAGCGTGCTGCACACCGTCCATAGCCCAGCCTACCTCTCCGTGCTAGAAATGGCCTGCCGTCGCGGCGGCCGCCTGGATGCCGACACCTACATCACGCCCGCCTCGTGGCAGTTGGCGCACAACGCCGCCGGCGGCGCATTGGCCGTGACGGAGGCCGTCTGGCGCGGCGAAGCGAGGCGCGGTTTTGCGTTATGCCGCCCGCCGGGCCATCACGCCCTGCGCGGCCAGGGCATGGGCTTCTGCCTGCTCAACAACATCGCCCTCGCCGCCGAAAACCTGATCCAGCGGGGCGCTCAACGGCTCGCCATCGTAGACCTCGACCTGCACCACGGCAACGGCACGCAAGATATTTTCTGGCAGCGCGACGATGTCTTTTTCATCTCCGTTCACCAACTGCCCCTTTTCCCCATGACCGGCAAATTGCGCGAAACTGGCGCGGGAACGGGCGCAGGTTATACTGCCAATTTCCCCCTGCTGCCCGGCGCAGGCGATCAGGCCTATGTGGCCGTTATGGAGCAACTCATCCTGCCACTGTTGGATCGCTTCGCCCCGCAGATGATCCTGGTCAGCTTTGGCTTCGACGCCCACTGGCTCGACCCGCTGGGCAACATGCAACTTTCTGCCGCAGGGATGGGTGAGTTGATCAACCACCTGTGCCAATGGGCCGACCGCCACGCCGCTGGCAAACTGGCCGTCGTGCTTGAGGGCGGCTACGATCTCGACGCGGCGGCCACCTGCTCGCAGGCGGTCACGGCTGCTCTGCTGGGCCAGCCCTGGTCAGACCCACTTGGCCCATCGCCGCAAGGAGAGAGCCTGGCCTGGCAACGAATGCTGACTGAAGCCATCCAATTTTGGCTGAATAGGTAATTCGTACTGCTTATCAGTATTGCAAGGCTGGTAATTTTAATTGATTTTTTACGCTATCCTGCTATAATCAATGTAACTGAAAAGGCAAACTTGGTGAAAGCCAGGGGCGCAAAGCTATGGGTCTACCGTCACGCTATCCCGACCATGACTGCCAGGCCGCCAGGAAAAGAACTTAAACATAACTTCTTATTGGTTTTTCTCGGCGGGCCTGAATTATTCAGACCCGCTGGTTTTTAATCGGAGTAGGCAGCCCTTCAAACATTTTTTCAAAAAAGGAGTTGGACAATGAAAAATTTATCTCTGAGTAAACGGTTTTTTTCCATCTTCCTGGCGATGGCAGTGCTTGTGGTGTTGCTCGGCGCAGGAAAATCTACCCCCGTGGGTGGAACGCAATCTTGCATCGTGCAAGGCTCTAACGTAGAGCAGGTCGTCCGCCTGGTCGAAAAATATGGCGGCGAAGTCACCTCCCGGCTGGATGTCATCCAGGGTGTGGGGGCCACATTACCGGTCGCAGCAGTGACCGCCTTGCAGAACGAAGATGGCATTGCGGCTGTTTTTCCGAATGCGGCGGTGAAACTGGCCGACGTATTGGGCGGCGGCAACAACGGCATCCCGTCAACCGATTACCCCGAAGTGGTCGGGGCTGATCTGGTCTGGCAGGAAGGCAACCTGGGCAGTGATGTCACCGTTGCAGTCGTAGATACGGGCATCGGCTGGCATCCTGGCTTGTTCCTGGATGCCAACGGGCAGTTGAATGGCCGAATCGTGGGCTGGAAAGATTTCGTGCAGAACAAACTATTGCCTCGCGACCCCAACGGCCACGGCACGCATATTGCCGGTATCATTGCCAACAGCCAGACCGATGCCGATGGCGAATTTGGCGGGATCGCCCCGGATGTCAATTTGGTCGGTGTACGTGTTCTCGACCATCATGGTGTTGGTACTTATGAACGTGTGATCCAGGGGATTCAATGGGTCATCAACCATAAGGATCAGTACAACATCCGGGTGATGAATCTCTCGATTGTCTCGATTGCCCAATCACCCTACTGGGCCGATCCGCTCAACCAGGCCGTAATGCAGGCATGGGCGAACGGAATTGTGGTCGTGACCGCCGCAGGCAATGGCGGCCCCGGCCCGATGACAATCGGCGTTCCTGGCAATGTGCCTTACGTGATTACGGTTGGCGCTTTCACCGACAATTACACGCCCCTGGATTGGAACGACGACTATATCACCCCCTTCTCATCGGCAGGCCCCACGCTGGATGGCTTCGTGAAGCCCGATGTGGTTGCTCCTGGCGCACACATGGTTTCAACCATCATGCCCGGCACAAAACTCACTCGTGAATATCCAGACAACAAAATCAACCCGTTTTACTTCCAGATGGCCGGTACATCGCAGGCTACGGCGGTGGTTTCGGGCATTGCAGCTTTGATCCTGGCCGAGGAACCTGACCTGACCCCCGATGAAGTCAAGTTCCGCATCATGGGCACTTCCTTCCTGTGGGTTGACCTGGAAACCACCGATGCCCTGTATAGCATCTGGCAGCAAGGCTATGGCCGCGTGAATGCTTACGACTCGGTCATGTTCACCGAAGAAACCCTCTCAGCCAACGTCGGGATGGACATTCAAGCTGACCTGGCCGGCACCACCCACTACGAAGGCTACACCATCTACGATGAAACCACTGGCACCTTCCACCTGATCGGCGGCTATGGTGCCTGGAGCGGCGGCTACGGGGCCTGGTCGGGCGGCTATGGTGCCTGGAGTGGCGGCTACGGGGCCTGGTCGGGCGGCTATGGGGCCTGGA
>CAZSFD010000050.1:0-21611 GCA_964606085.1 uncultured Anaerolineaceae bacterium | reverse complement strand
GCGGCGGCTACGGGGCCTGGTCGGGCGGCTATGGCGCTTGGAGCGGCGGCTACGGCGCCTGGAGCGGCGGCTATGGCGCTTGGAGCGGCGGCTACGGGGCCTGGTCGGGCGGCTATGGCGCTTGGAGCGGCGGCTACGGGGCCTGGTCGGGCGGCTACGGTGCCTGGAGCGGCAGCGAACCCTGGGCAGGCAGCATGTTAGCCAACATAGACTTTGTCGAAGACTTCACGGCGGGCGTCAGCCCTGATACTACCAGTTCTTCGGCCGCCATCGAATGGGTAGAAGAACCCTAATTCTCTCTCTATCAGATTCGAAGGGCCTGTCGGTTTTCCGACAGGCCCTTTTTTGATGTAGTTTCAGCGACCTGATTGCAGGTCTTTTATCTCATTTACGGAGGCCGGATAGAAGCGGATGGCCTGCCCACCGCCAGGAGACAACCTCAACAAAACCAGGGGTTGTTTTGCTGTACAATGGATTGACCAATTGACACAACCATTATAAACAGGATTTGCCATGCCCACCTACCACTACCTGATCTTCGGTGCGGGCCGCCAGGGAAGCGCCGCCGCCTACGACTTGGCCCGCTTTGGTCAGGCCGCCCGCATCACCCTGGCCGACCGCGACCTATCCACCGCCCAACGCGCTGCGGCGCGCGTCAACCAGCTTACAGGAACTGACCTGGCCGCCCCGCTGGCCCTCGATGTGACCGACCAGCAGGCCGTCGCCGCCGCCCTGCCTGGCATGTCCGCCGCCCTCAGCGCAGTACCCTACTACTTCAACCTTGCGCTGACTCAAGCCGCCATCGCCGCGGGGGCGCACTTTTGCGATTTAGGCGGCAACACCGAGATCGTGCGAGCGCAGTTGGCGCTCGACGAGCAAGCTCAACAGGCCGGTGTCAGCCTCGTGCCTGATTGCGGCATGGGTCCGGGATTGGTGAACACGTTGGCGGCCTATGCCATCGAACTGCTCGATGAGGCCCGCGAGATTTACATCTACGACGCCGGGCTGCCCCAGCAACCCATCCCGCCCTGGAATTACGCACTCACCTTCCACATCAATGGCCTCACCAACGAGATGGACGGCGAGGCCATCTTCATCCGCGACGGCCAGATCGCCCGCGTGCCCACGCTCAGCGAACCCGAATGGCTCGACTTCCCCGGCCTGGGCCGCCTCGAAGCCGATGTGACCTCTGGCGGCACATCTATCGCCGCCTGGACATATCTGGGCAAACTGGAGCGTTTCGAGAACAAGGTGCTGCGCTACCCCGGTCATTACGAATGGCTGCGAGCGTACAAAGCCCTCGGTTTATTCTCCGAAACCCCCATCGAAGTAGACGGACAAACCGTCATCCCGCGCCAGGTTTATCACACCCTGCTGGCGCCGAAAATCACCGCCCCCGAAATTCGCGATATTTGCGTAATGCGTGCCGTAGGCAAGGGCCTGAAAACGGGCCGCCCCGCCAGCGTGACGATTGACCTGGTAGATCGCTTCGACCCCGCCACCGGCTTCACCGGCATGGAACGTCTGACCGGCTGGCACGCCGCGATCATGATGGGTTTCCAGGTGCGCGGCAAGGTCGCACCGGGCGGCCAGGCGGTGGAGCTGGCCGTACCCGCCAGCGAATTGATGCAGGCGCTGCGCGAGCGCGGTATTACGTTTGAAGTGCGGTGGGGATAAGTAGAGTCGGGCTACTCAGCCGGCAAATCGAACACCAGCCGCAAAAACTCCAAAATTTTCACTTCGATCACCGGGTCGAGGGCAGCTTCGACACGGAACAGGCGCATGGCATGGCCGCCCGTGGGATAGCTGACGATCTGGTAAAAATCGCCTGCGGCAGCTTCGCACGTGGCGAGGTCGGTTGGGGCATCCTCGGTAGCCACGCACCAGGTCGGTTTCTCGAGAGCGTCCAGCGCAGTGACGGCCTCGGCGTACGAAAGCTCCAGCCAGTTGCCAGGGCCGAGGGAGAGTGCGGCAATGCAGGCATCGTTGCAGCCTTCGGCGGCCGCGTCGGCCCCGATGCTGGCGCCGATTCCGGCCACGAGGGCCGAGTCCACACCTTCGAGCTTGGCAGCAGTTTCGTAGGCAGCCTGGGCATCGAGGATTAACTCAGATTGCTTGCCGGTGTGCGGGCCGCTTTCGCCATAACCGCGAAAATCAAAGGTAAACACACCGAAAGAAAGATTTTCGGGCAAAGGCTGAAAGCGATAGGGCGTGTCGAAGGGCTTCGCTGCCGGCGATGCGGGGATTTCTGCGCCGCGGTTTTGCAGCCAGGCCGCCATGCCCACGTAGAGCCAGTCAGTCTGGTCGCCGCCAGCCCAGTGCATCAACACCACCACCGGGGCCGGGTTGACGGCGGCCGGGTAGTAGTAGCCCACCAGGGGCGTGCCATCTGCGGCCTGGAATTCGATGCGCTGCGCTTCGGCGGGCAGGGGCAATAGGGCGGGTTCGCTGGTTGCGGTGGGCGGCGGGGGGGTATCGGTGGGGGGAATGGGGGTTTCGGTGGGCGGGACAGATGTGTCCGTGGGGGCGGGGAGGGGCGTAGCGGTGGCGGCAGGGGTTTCGGTAGCAACGATGGTCGGTTCGCTGGCGGCGGTGGTGGGCGTAGGCGGCATGGCAGTGGGGGCGGTTGGCTGGCAGGCTGCCAACCAGAGAACCAACGTCAGGAACAGAGGAAAAATTGTTCTTTTGTTCATCGAAAGCTCCTTTCATCATTGGGTCCAACATCACATTTTTGTGAAATCCATGCAGGGATCAAAACGGTGGCATCGCGCCCGCGGCATAGGCCCGTTCCAGTGTTTCCTGCAGGCCGCGCACCCACACCAGCGCATCGTCACCACGCGCTTCGTGGACGATGTTTGCCGCGGGGAAGGTGGTTATGGCGAGTTCTTGCAGGCGGTTGACGATTTCGGCATGGGGGCGGGCCGCCTCAATGCCACAGGCCAGCGCCGCACCGGTGCGAGCGGCATCGGCGGCCTGCCAGAGCTTGTTGTATTGCGTCAGGTCGGGGTCACCGTAATCTTCTTCGTGACCATCGTCAAAGCGGGCAATAAAGTGACGGTCGGCGGTGTACTCGATGACCGCCTGTTCAAATTCGTAGCGCGCCAACGGGCCAACTTCGTTGGCAACCGGGTGGGCGGTGAACATCACCAACTCCGCACCGCCCTGGAGGGTGAGGCGCAGCGCCGCGGCATCGTAATTTTCGATGTCATTGGCGCGCCACAATTGGGCGGCAATGCTTTCAGGCTGAGCGCTGGTGGAGATGCTCTCGCCAAGCAGGTAAAGCATATTGTGAAGGTAATGGGCGGTGGCGTTGCTGACGGGGCTGTCGTACACCCACGCCCCTTCGTCGGTGCGGATGCGCCCGGCCCAGGCGTTGCGGCGGTAATAGGAGAGCGGGCGCGGCCACAACACCAGGGTTTTCAGGCGCAGCGGACGGCCAAAACGGCCCGCCAGCACATCCCGCTTGAGCGCCTGGATGCTATCGGAAAATGACCACTGATAGCCGATGGCGACGAATTTGCCTGTGTGTTGTTCGGCCTGGGCCATCGCATCGGCTTCGGCGAGGCGGGCGCAGAGCGGCTTTTCGCACAGGACGTGCGAACCGCGCTGCAACGCCTGGATCGTCAGCGGGGCGTGCAGGTGAATGGGGGCGGCGATCACCACCAGATCGGCGAAATCTTTTTGGTAAAAATCATCCAGGCTGGTGTAGAGGGGGATATTCGCATCCTGCAAGGCCGCCAGCCAGGGGCTGCGTTCGGGGAAAGCGTCTATGCCAGCCACCAGGCGGGCGTTGTGCTGGCTGGCGTTGGGCAGCAGTTCGCGCAAGTACCACCCGCCGTAGCCGCCGATGCCCACCAGGGCGATGCGAATTTCGGAATTTGTGTTCATGCCGATAAGCCTCCTGCCGCCAGGGCGATGAGAAACTGCCCCAGGTAATACAGCGCCAAACCCAACAAGCGATTGATATACGCCGGGCGCACGAAACGCTGCCGGGCGACGAAAATATCGGAGATGTAGAAGCTGAACGCCCCGCTCACCGTCATCAGGCGGTTGGGCAATGGCAGCGACGCGTTGCCTGCCAGGCCCGCCGCGCCCAGCAGCATCAGGGAGATGACGACAATGTAGGCCGTCACCGGGGCGCGCATCTCACCCAGATGCGGGCGGAAGCGGGTGAAAACATACCCGCTGAAGGCGGCGATCAGCGGCAGGGCCAGCCAGGTGGTGAGGTGCAGCCCGCCCCGTGCAAAGAAGGCGATGGCATACATCACATGACCCAGCAAAAACGAGGCCAGGCCCAACAAAAACAGGCGCTTGTCGAAGAAGAAGACCAGGCTGACATCGCCGATCCAGCACAAGATCAGGCCAGCGAGCAGGAAGAAGAAATAAGGGGCAGGCTGGTAAGGCTGCGCAAATAACGCCGCCACGAAGAGGGCCGAGAGAAAGGGCTTGGTGAGCAACATGCCGCGTTGATTTTCGCCGCGTTCGGCCCACAGCAAACCCGCCAGCAAAGGCAGGGCCAGTAAAATCATCAGAACAGGTGTCATCGTGCGTCGTACCTCCTGAAAATTGCCTGGAAGAATCACGCTGCTGGGCCAGAAACGAACCCGGCCTCGCCATCCACACGCAAGATCATCCCCGTTGTCAGTTCGGCCAGGGGGATATGATCGACACACGGGATTTCGGCGATGATGCAGCCCACCGCGGTGATCGGTTCGCACTCGGCATTGACGATGGCTGCCGGGGCCAGGCCGTTGAACTTGAGGCGGTAAAGCGTATACGAACCCACCGTCGAACCCTTGCCGGTGGGAAAGACCAGCACCTTGCCCGCCACACACTGCCCCTCCAGTTCGTGGCCGCGCTCGACGACCACGCCCGTATCCGGGTCTACACCGCCGAAGAACGAGATGCCCATCCTCGTCACCAGCGCCTCGCCCTCGGCCTTACCACCTGAAATGCTCCGACCTTGCATCATGCCACCTCCATTCATCCAGACCCCGCGCCTGGTGATAAATCGCCCTTCAAGCCGGTTTCAACCGGCGCCGCTCCTAGCCCGGACATTTATGTCCGGGCGGGGATCGTGGGGACAAACAACATCCGATTATTTGTCCGCCTGGATCGCCTGAATCAGCCCCGCCGGGTTGATCATCGGGCCGAAAGTGTAATTTTTGTTGTTATGGGTGATCTTGATGTCGGTGGACGATTCGAGCGCCAGCCGCCAGAAATCCTTCGGCGTCAGATCCGGGCGAATTTGCAGCGCCAGCGCGTACATGCCAGCGATGAACGAAAGCGCCTCGCCCTTGCCGCCCTGGCGCACGAAGACATAATCGCTCGGCCCGCTGGGGCTGGCCAGGGTGCGTCCATCGGCAGGTACGTAAAGTTGATCGAAAAACTTGCCGGTAACATTCTCGAAATAGCCCTTCGCTTCGAGCAGTTCGGGGCCATACGAATCGAAACGTTCGGGGTCGGCAATCGGCGAGCGGCCCATCAGCAGGTATTTGAACTGCGCACTACCCGGGTGCAGCACCACGATACCCGCATCGGCGGCGGCTTTCGCCGCATCCGAAGCATCCTCGAAGCCGCCCGCCCCAATCGAAAAACCAATCGGCGTGACCAGGATGCGGATTTTGCGCTCGGCGGGCAACTGCTCATTGAAAACGATCACTCGCCGGATGCCTTCTGCCAGGCACTTGAAATGGGTGCGCGCCTCGGCATCGCGGCATTCAGAAACGGCGAAATAGTACAAATCTGCCCCAGGCGCAATGCCCGTGTTTTGGCCCACCAGCAGCGAGGCCAGCGCCGTACCCCGGCCCGCCCCATAAGGCGGTGCGTAATTGACTACCGGCCACGCTTCGGCCAC
This sequence comes from uncultured Anaerolineaceae bacterium, assembly GCA_964606085.1. Lineage (GTDB taxonomy): Bacteria > Chloroflexota > Anaerolineae > Anaerolineales > UBA4823 > CAIQJJ01. The sequence continues at coordinate 15,754 of CAZSFD010000050.1, read as the reverse complement.
ATCGGCGGCTTCTTCGTAGTGGCGCAGTTGCCCGGCATATTCCACGTGATCGGCCAACGCCTGGAAATCAATCAAGGCAATCCCGATCCCGCTGCCGGTCACCCCCTGGGCGTGCAACTGAGCAATGCCCAGGCCCGGCGACATGCCCCACGCCAGCACCTGCTGGGGGTCATATTCGGCCGGCAGATTATCGGCAGGCGGCCAGACCGTTTTGCTGTCGAAGGTGACAAAAAGCAACTCTTCGAGCGAACGGCTAAAATTGAGCGCCGACACATCGCACGAGCGATAATCCAACTGCCAGACGCCAAACATGATGTCGTAGGACTTGTAATCAAACTTGACGATGCCCTCCACCGGCTTGCACGGGTGCGCCACCGGCTCACGCTTTGGCTCGATGGACGTGACCGTATCGGGCAACGCGGCCAGCGACGGTTCAGCCACAGGCTGGATGGCTACCGGCGTGACCGTGGGCGGGGGCGGTGTCGGTGTGCCGCCACAGGCTGCCAGCAAAGCGAACAGCAGCGCAAGGATAGAAAAGCGAGCGAACGATTTCATAACGGGTCTCCTCCTGAAACAGATTGCCAGTGCGACAAAACGAATTGTATCATCCCTGAACCAGCGCCGCCCGCACGACTTCATCGAACGGCAGCAATTGGGTTTTGAACTTGTTCTTGGCATAAGCGTAATAACAGGCTTTGCCGCTATCGGTGGCCATCGCCCGAAAACGCCCTCGGATCGGCGCGACGACGCAGCAGGTATCCACGGCGAACTTTGCCCCACTCGCTTCGATGACTGCCGTGTAGCCGCGTTCATCGGCCAGGCGCTTGACCGGGCGGGAAGTGGTGATCCAAAATTCCTTGTTCACCTGCTGGCCTTGCAGCAGTTCAGCGATGCGGGCGATCTCGACGATGGAAAGATGCGGGCAGCCCAGCGAGACGAAATCCACCTCGCCGGGGGCGGCATCGTTGAGCGCGGCGTAGGCGGCTTGCAAGTCGGCAGCGGTGATGGTGAGCGTCTCTACCGGGGGTTGGTGATCGCCCGCTTCGGGGGTGATACCTTCGATGTGAAACATGGCTAACCCGCCATAGGTGGCAACGCTGGCGCAAAAGGCTTTCAGGTCTTCGAGCGAGGCGGCTGCGATGCCGCGGATGTAGGGGATAGCCTTCTTACCAGATTTTTCCAGTTTCTCGCCCATCGCCTTACCCAATGCGCCGAAATCAGCCGTGCCGTTCAGCGCTGCCTGCACATCCACGGTCACGCCGGGAACACGGTTCTCGTCCAAATGCAGGCCATATTCGGGCGTGACGCCGGTCAGCGCGGCCGCCAGTGCGCTCGGCCCGCCCTCGCGGTTGGTGCGCGCCCCGATCACCGAATTGGCGTAGCACACGGCGCTGCTCTCGGCCCAGGCGATATGGTCGCCGGGGTGCGGCAGGTTGCCCGAAAGATAGGGCGTGCAGGTGCAGGTGGTGACGACGCCCATGCGGGCGAAAGCGTCAATCACGCGCTGCTGGTTGCGGGCGAACTCGGGCGAGATGCCGAGGGCCTGCCAATTTTCCAAATCCATGCCGGCGGGGTTGAGCGTGGCGAGGACTTTCGCCTGGCCGCCGCCCGCGACATTGTCGCCCGCCATCGCCGAGAGCCACTGCAACCCGGCCTCGCCCAGGTTATCGTAACTGACCCCGGCAATCTGCACCGATGTGACCGGGATCATACGCACCGCGCCGTAGATTTTGCCGAGGGCGGTGAGGATTTGGAGGGCTTTTTGGGTGGCGTAAGAATCAGACATCGGGTTATCGCGCTCCATCCTGACGCAAAATCTCACGGATGGCTTTCAATTCGGCGTAGGTATAGGGGTCAGAAATGATTTCTTCGCCCCAGGAGGCTTCGTCGGCCAGGTCGAGCCAGCGCACGGCGGCGATGGCGTAGATGGCGGCTACCTCGGGTTCAGGTTCGTAGCCGGGGGCGGCTTCACCGGCGATGGGGGTACACCAGTAGGTGCGGCGCGGCGAGTGCGCCTGCGCCGGTGATTGCGCCAACAACAGGCGTTCGATCTGCACTTCCAGGCCGGTTTCTTCGCGCAGCTCGCGCCGCAGGCATTCTTCTTCGGTTTCGCCTAGTTCGCGCCCGCCGCCGGGCAGCAGCCAATAACTGCGCCCATCCTCGTGATTGCGGTGCTGCACCACCAAAATTTTGCCATCCTGAATGATCGCCCCCTGGTAGCGGATACGCCAGGCATACGCCAATTCATCGCCTACCATCGCGGGTGCCTCCAGGATCATCTTCTTCCAGGATGCGTGTGTTGCGGGCTGCGACTGAATCCAGCCATGCATCACGATGAAGAGCAAAATCCGACGGTAAGCGATAAACAGGTCGAGTTGTTTGAGCCAATAGCCCGGCAAGCGGTTCTCGCGTTCGTAGCCTTCCAAAAAGTATTTGAGAAAGGTCATCAGCTTTTGGCGGTCTTCCAGGGGGCGCTCCATACCGCCGCTGTGCGTGAACAGAATGCTCTGGCAGGCGATGGCAATATCGTTGATGAACCAATGATGGTTGGCTACGTCGAAATCAATCATCGTGACGGAGCCGCCAGCGGCCTCGTCATCGGCCAGCAGGTTGGCAATGTGCGGATCGTTGTGGATAAAGCCAAAATCGGTACGATGGCGCGGCAACGCTTCAAACTGTTCGCCGATTTCCACCCATTTCTGGCGCACTTCTTCATCCTGACACCAACTGTAAAAGCCTTCCCATTCCTCGCGCCAGTTCAGGCGGGTTTGCCCGGTTGCGGGGTCGAACGAGGCTTCCCAGGATGGGTAGTCCTGCGCCAGGCGGTGCATGCGTCCCACGGCCTGCCCCCAATTGCGGAACAGGGCTTCATCCCAGGTGTGGAAGGGCAGGTTTTGGCCGGGGGCAATTGCCATGCTGTACGCCACCCACAGATGATCCTGGGCGAGATGGGTTTCGTAAAGATTTCCCTGCGGCGAGGGCAGCGGAAAGGCCACCGCGGCGCCGTTTTCGCCCAGGTAGTGCATGAAGCGCAGGCGTTCATCCAGGCAGAACAAGCCGCGGCGGCTCTCGGCTTCAGGAAAGGCCAGGATTTTGAGCAGGCAACGCGTCTCGCCATACGGGTAGGCGTACACGATACCATCCGAATCTTCACGCCCGCCGCCGAAATGGGTGAGTGTATCGGGCGAGATTTGGTAGGTTTGCGCCAAAGTTCGTAGTGCTAAAGCAGATATTGGGATCATGAACGGCCCGATTCGTTTTGGGTGATTATGAAAATGGATTAAAGATGGTCAATCTGCCATTTACTTTCAAGTTGTTTTGCATATCTTCGGAGTATAGCCATTCAACCCCCGCTTCGAGAGCGCCAGCGACAATTAAACTATCCCAGTAAGAAAACCCATAATGCTCTCGCAACCGAGAAGCATGAAGAATAAGCGTTTGGTCAATCTCAATTACCGGATACTTTTGGTAAAAATCAGTTACCAATCCCCTGATTTGCTCTTCTGAGAAACCCGCCTTTTTGATCAGGTTTACACAAACCTCGTGAATGACCTGAGTGCTAACCACCGGAGCCACCAGCTTCATGGTCTGGCGTGCTCGCGCCGATTTTTTCCCATCACCGCTTTCAATAAAGGCATATAGCCATACATTCGTATCAATGAAAACGCCAGGCAAATCATTCGGCATGAGCTTCATCCCGCGAAAAGGGCTGGAAGTCAACAAGCTTAACAGGTTCAGCAAGCAAGCGATCAATGATGCCATCTTGCCTGGGGTGTTCCTCACCAGCAACCAGAATCACCCGCACTTGCTCATTGAACCGCTTCCAAAAGCGGCGGGGAACTTCTATTTTTCCATTTTTGATGGTTGTGTGAAATTGTATGGTTTCCATGAAAACTCCTTCACAACGATCTTATCACCATCGTTTTAACGCGCAATACCAAACCTCGCCAAGTCCACCTGGGGGAAAGGTGCCTTGCCAAATTGTTTGCCTTTTGTTTCTAATGGAGCCGTCAGGTCGAAGCCGACGCGGCAGGTGTTGTGGCTGCCAGGTTCGCTGGATGGGTCGAGCGACGAGCCGGGGAAGCGCTCCTTGACGATCATATCCACATCGCCCTGAAAGCGGGTGGCCATGGCCCATTCGACCGCCAACGGGTCGTAGATGTCAATATCTTTGTCCACCGCGTAAACGTGCTTGCATGAACGATGCCCGGCGAAGGCAGCTTCGATGGCTTTTTTGCCATCGTCTTCGTGTTGCTTGTCAATTTGCACCACGGCGTGCAGCCACGAACAGCCGCCGGGGTTGATATGGACATCCAGGCAGCGGGCCACTTTGTTGACTTCGCGGAAGATGGTTGGCTCGCGCGGCATGCCCATCAGCAGCTTGTGTTCGAGGGCACCAGGCAGCAGGGCGTGCCAGATGGCATCGCGGCGATGGGTGACGGCCTTGACGACAAAAACTGGCTCGTTGCGGATGACATCCTGCGTCTCGGTCAAGTCTACGAAAGGCCCCTCGGCATGGCGGCGGTCGGCGTAGACGGTGCCTTCGAGGACGAACTCAGCTTCGGCGGGGACAAGTACATCCACCGTTTTGGCAGGGACGACGGCGAAGGGTTCGAGGGCGTTGGCGATGTGCAGTTCATCCACGCCCATCGCCACCGAGGTGGCCGCGGCCGCCAGGATATTGGGCGGCAGCCCCACGCACACCGCCACATCGAGCGCGTGGCGATCTTCCAGGAAGGCGTCGAAATGACGCCCTTTGACGACGCGGATGGCCATCTCCGTTTTGGAAAACTGCATGGCGCGGTGAAAATCGGCGTTTTGGCCGTGGGCGGGGTGCTTTGCCAGGAACACGCCGCTACTGATGTAATTGCCGCCATCGCCGGCACAGTGATAGAGGATGGGCAGCGTGTCGAGGTCGGGGTCGAGATTGACGACTTCCTGGCACGCCACCCCCTGCCCCTCCCCAACTTCGTTGGAGCGGGGAGAATCAATCGCCCTGGTCATGGTGGCGATGATTTGCGCGGGCTGGATGCCGAAATACTCGGCAAACGGGCCCTTACCGCAGAACAGGTTGCCCGCCACACGGAATGGCGATTCGATCACGTTTTCGAAGATCACCGGGCGCGGTTCGAGTTGCTTGAGCACGCCGGCGATCTCGTAGGTTTTCGAGATCGGTGCGGTAACGTGGAGGAGTTGGCCAGACTGGTCGAGTTTTTGTAAGTAGCTTCGGAAAGACATGTTTTTGCTTCCTGTCTATAAAAATTGTGCGTTCAATTCATCAATCATGCGCTCGCCCATTCGCAAAGCTTCTTTGCGAGCCGCCTGAATACTGGCCACCCATGCGGCAATCCGCTTTTGATCTTCCCATGGCAAAACTGGTATAAGCACCTTTGCCAAATCATCCGTCGAAATCGCCGGAATGGCATGACCGGTCATCAGCCGCCGCACCTGACGCAAGCAAGGTTCCGTGCGCAGATAGGCTAACAAAAATAGCGGTTCAATGCCACGCACATTGCGAATGACGGCAAACCCATTCGAGCAAATGGCGTCATCTTCGTCTTCGGTAATTAAAGCCGTCGCCTGGCGCGCTGTGCCTGTGCTGGCTCCTGAGGTGGCGGTAATAATATCGCCTGTGCGCAGGCGATAGGTGGCCCGCGAGGGGGCTTCGTGCGCTTTGATGGTCTGTTGCGAAACGACCTGCATCGTGCGCGCATCCACATCCGAGATGGCAATGTAACGGATATCGGCATCCGCGGTCAGACGAAAGTCATCGCTGCCAGCCACAATCTCGGCCAGTTCGCCAAGCGGTCTGGCGCCTGCGGCCCGCAACTTCTCCAGCAGAGATTGGTCGTCGGGTAAATAATGTTCAACATCCAAACGGGAATTGAGCTGCTCTTGTGGCACTGTGTAGATCGTCTCAGCCTGGGGCAGCGAACCAGCGGTCTGCAATGCCAAAAACGCTGTGGCAATCGCCCCCAGGTCATCATCCACCACCGGCAATCCCGCCGCATTCCGCAGCAGGCGGCCGGCAGCATCTGTGCGATAAACGGGCTGGCCTTTCACGTCATAGCCCATTTTGTGGATACGCGCCATAAAACAAGGATGCTCGGCGGCAGCAGGGAATTTTTGCAGCAAGAGCAACGAGGTTTTGATGCCCGTCCCGTAGGGGACAAATGCCTCCTGTGGAATAGAAACAACCCCCAACACGCGGGCCTGTGTCCGCAGCCAATGGCGCACATATCCGCTGGAAATGTTTTGCAGCAAACCATCCGGCAACACAACGGCCATCCGTCCGCCGGGGCGCAGCAATCGCAGACATTTTTCGATGAACAGTATATCTGGCGACTGCCCCGACAGCATGGCGCTGGTGATATTCCAGCCAGCCTGGGTTTTGGTCCAACGCCGCGCCAGTTGATACAGTTTGAGGATTTGCGGGTCTTCCACCTTGCCTTTGTTGCCGAAAGGAGGGTTGGTCAAAACGATGTCGAAGGTGTTATCCAGATCAGAATGCTCAGACAGGGCATTAGCGCACAAAATTTCGGTTCCTGTGCCGCCTTCAAAAGCCAGGCGCAAGGTAGCCGAAAGAGCGACATCCGGATTAAATTCGATTCCGGCCACGTTGTTGCGCACGTAGGCGCTCAGCGAGGCATCTGCGTAACACTGGCGCACATACTGAATAGCCTGAAGAAGGAATCCACCACTGCCACAGGCCGGGTCAACCACTCGCTCTTCGGGCCGGGGTGACATCATCATCACGGCCAGGCGCACAATCGGATGCGGCGTGAAAAACTCCCCCCGGTCGCCGCGTTGATGGCGATAGGTGAACGACTGAAACGCTTCACCTTTCACATCACCCGGGGTCTGACTCAGGCTGATCAACTGTAACTTTTCGACAACATAAGCCAACGTTTGCGGTTTCAGTTTCAAACTCTCATCGGAGAACAAAGCGGGATAACTCCGGCAAACTTGCTCGAACAAACATCCCAGGCGATGCAAAAATTCTGCTGGAAGCGCCGCCCGCTGACGATACTCACTCGCCGTGATACCAAATTGCAACCCATCAGTATGCTTCTGCTCATCATAGAGCTTCATCATCAGCAACTTGACCATCTCGTGGAAAATTTTTTCTTTCAGCATCCCCTCATTGGCATAAATATAATTATGGCAATCGTCAAATATAGACAAAAGATTCTGAGCCGGGCGCAAATCTGCCAGCAGCGGCAAGCTCTCAGAAAGCAAACGATCAGCAGCAAACAAGACAAGTTGTTCTTGCACCTGCTTTGTGGGGGGCGTGTTCGATTCCATGATTACACATCCCCCTTGTCATCCGTGTCGAAATAGCGATGGTCCACCTGCATATCCACCACGGCAACCGCATCGGCAACCTGCAACGTGGCATAGATGTCGTTCAAGTCTTCATACCAATCGTCGGTGATATTTAATTCCGGGTTTCCATCTGCATCATAGAAAACAAATCCCATAATGTAATTCTGTTGCAAATGGTTGGGATCATCGCCGGATGAATCGAGATGCTGCGGATTGGCAAACAAAAATTTGTGTTCTGGGTATCGCAAGAAAATATCAATCGAAATGACATTGAACTCATCTTTACGCGGGGTGGCCTGGGTTCTCTCACTAGAAGCAGATGTCCCCGAAACAAAGTGCGTCTCCAGCACCCGTACCTTTGCCATCACATACGCCAAACGGCGCTCAATCAACGCATTGATCTCATCACGCGAGCATCCTTGCAATTCAACCATCGCACGCGACTTGGCGGTTTCGCGCTTTGGATGATATTTTTGAACTTCCTCATACTCGTACAAAGTGCTGGAAAATTCACCTTGAAAAGCAGGCAAATGACGTTGAAGCCAAAAAACAACCTGTGGTTCGACATCTTTGCCATTCTCAATCCAGGATATTTTGGCAGCGTGTGTAATCAGAAAATTCTTCAGGTTCTCATAGTTGTACAAACGATGCCATTTTTCCGAATTGGATTTCACCCCCTTCGACTCCATCACAAACCAATGGGCGCTACCAGGTTTACGGAGGTAGAAATCTCCGTGATGATGGGAATGCTTCTTGCCTTCCCATTTTTCGCGAATTCGCTGAACTTCAAAGCCATATTCTTCTTCCAGTTTCTTTTTGAGCAGCAATTCTGTAATAGAACCGCTCACATAACCCTGGGCATTCGGGCTGAGCTTGAGCGCCTCCAGGAAAACTTCCAAATTCGTCTTAAAAACCCGTTGCACAAAAGCGGTTAATCGGTCAAAAATCGTCATATTGAACGCTCCTCAGAGTCCCCTATCCATTGCGGATAGCTATAATTCTCGATCCCCAGCCGCGCCAACGCCCGCCCCACCGACGCGCTGACCAATTCGTCCACCGTCTGCGCCCCGCCATAAAAAGCCGGCACCGGCGGGAAAATGATCGCCCCCATCTCCGCCGCGGCCGTCATCAGGCGCAGGTGGCCGAGATGGAGCGGGGTTTCACGCACCATCAGGGCCAGCGGACGGCCTTCTTTCAGGCACACGTCGGCGGCGCGGGCGATCAGGTCGGCGGTGTAGGAATTGGCGATGGCAGAGAGGGTCTTAATCGAACAAGGAGCCACCAGCATCCCCTGGGTGGCGAACGAACCCGAGGCGATGGCTGCGCCAACTGCTTCGGGAGCGTAAACATGGTCGGCCAGGTCAGCCACGCCGGGCAGCTTCCAGCCGGTTTCGTGTTCGAGGGTTTGTTCGGCGGCGCGGCTGATCACCAGGTGGCTTTCGACTGCCAGCGAACGTAACATTTGCAAGGCACGCAGGCCATAAATGGCCCCCGATGCCCCGGTGATGGCGACGATCAGGCGGGTGGGCTGGGTCATGGGGTGATTTTAGCACAGGGTATAATCGTAGGGGTGAAGCAAATCGGCTGAAACATCGGCCTGAACGCCTCATCCCCAGCCCCCTTCGGAAACACATCCCTATGAAATGCCCCGTTTGCCGCACCGAAACCTCCCAACCGTGCCAATTGAGCAACGGCCTGGCCGCCCACCAATGCCAAAGGAGACCCTATGCCCACCCAAACCATCAAACTCGGCCTGATCCCCTCCGTCCGTCACGGCGGGGATGCCCCCATCCCCGATTGGTGCGCCCAACTGCGCCGCCAGGCGCTGGCAGTTTTGCCCAACGTGCCCGGCCTTGAACTGGTGGCCCCCGGCGTCCACCCTACCGACGCCCGCACCCTCGACCCCGACGCTGGCTACACGCCTGATGGAGCCGTCTACCACCTCGACCACGCCGAAGCCCTGGCCGAATACTTCGCCCGCCAGCATGTGGACGGCCTGCTCATCGCCGCACTCAACTTTGGCGATGAGCGCTCGGCGGTCAAGATCGCCGAAAAGCTGGGCCGGCCGGTGCTGCTCTACGCCACCAAAGAACCGCCCGTGCCTGAGGCAGCCAGCCTGGCGCGCGTCTCCGATTCGTACTGCGGCACGCTGTCCATCGCCTCCGGGCTGTATCGGCGCAAAATCCCCTTCCACTACGCCGGCATTTTCTTCCACGATGAGAGCGCTTTCCTGGCCGAAATCGAGACCTTCGTGCGCGCCGTCTCAGTAGTTAAGGGGCTGCGGGGCGCTCGTATCGGGCAGGTGGGCTTGCGCCCGGCTACCTTCGAGACCGTGGCTTACGATGAGACCGCTATGGTGCGCAAGTTCGGCCAGAACGTGATCGTGACTGAAGTGGCCGACGTGGTGCGCCGCGCCCAATCCCTGGCCGATGACGCCCCCGCCGTGCAGGCCAAAATCGCCAGCATTCGCGGCGAAGTGGCCGAAGTGACCGTCTCCGAGGCGTACTTGCTCAAGGCCGCCAAGATGGAACTGGCCCTGACCGAATTTTTCAACCGCAACAAACTCTCGGCCATGGCCATGCACTGCTGGCCGAGTATCCAGGCGCAATATGGCTTTTCGACGTGTGCGCTGTTTGGCCGCCTGACCGGCCAGGGGATGCTGACTGCCTGCGAGGTAGATATCCTCGGCGCGCTGGCCATGCTGGTCAACTACCGCGCCGCCCTGGGCGAGACCCTGCCCCACTTCATTGATTGGACGATCCAACATCGTGACGACGAGGGTCAATTCCTGGCCTGGCACTGCGGCAACGCCCCGGTCTGCCTGGCCGACAACCCCGCCCACACCGCCATCCGCTCGCGCCACGATATGCAGGGCGTGCAGGTTGCCCCCGCCGAAGACGCACAAGCCGGCCTCTACCAATTCCAGCTTCGCCCCGGCGTCGTCACCTTCTGCCGCCTACAAGAGTACGACGACGCCTGGAAGATGCTGATCACCACCGGCGAAATCATCCCCTCCGACGAAACCCTGGCTGGAACGTGGGCGTGGGTGCGCGTGGCCGATCACGCCAAACTGTATCGCACCCTGGTCGAAGAAGGTTTCGTCCACCACGCCAGCATGATCCACGGCGATCAACGCGCCGCACTCGTAATGGCGTGCAAGTTTCTCGGCATCCAACCGGTGATTGTGTAAATGAACATCATCGGCCTCGGCATGGCCACCCTCGATATTCTCATCCGCCTGCGCGACCTGCCCACCTGGGAAGGCTGCGGATCATTCGGCGCGTTTGGCATGGATGGCGGCGGCATGGCCGGGACGGCCTGCGTGGCCGCGGCGCGGCTGGGCGCCAACGTGGGCTTCATCAGCACCGCCGGCAACGACGAGATGGCCGAACGCAAGCTGGCATCCTTCCGCCAGGCCGGGGTAGATTTGAGCCGCATGGTGCGCCGCGACGAGCCAGAAAATCAACTCGTGCTGGTCTACGTCCACGAAGATAGCGGCGAACGCGTCTTTTCGGGCATGCGCAAAGATGGCGCCACCCCCTTGCAGGTGGCCGAACTCGACCGGGCCTACATCCAATCGGCCCAATTCCTGCATCTCGATGGCTACTACCCCACCGCCGCGCTCCAGGCTGCACAATGGGCGCACGAAGCCGGCGTACAGGTCTGCCTGGATGGCACGAAAACCGACGGCGGGCCGCTCTCGGCAACCTGGCATGAACTGGTGCGCCAGGCCGATATTTTGATCTGCGCGGCGGGCTTTGGCCAATCGCTCACCGGGCTGGCTGATCCGTGGGAAAGCGGCGCAGCCGCATTGACCCTCGGGCCGCGCATCGTCGTCCAAACGGAGGGCGAGCAGGGCAGCTACACGGTCACGGCCACCGAACGTTTCCACACGCCCGCCTTCCGCGTGGACGTGGTAGATACCACCGGGGCCGGAGATGTCTTTCACGGGGCTTACCTGGTGGCCCTGCTGCACAACTGGGATTTGCCACGCGCCGCCCGTTTCGCCAGCGCCGTCGCCGCCATCAAATGCACCCAACCCGGCGGGCGGCGCGGCATTCCCACCTTTGAGCAAACCCTGGCGTTTTTGCAGGCGCGCGGGTATAACCATTCCGGCAATGATTGACCGTTCCACCTTTTCGTAATTCTCCGCCGGTTGAGCCTGTCGAAACCGGGCAGCGTTGGTTTCGACAGGCTCAACCAACGGGTTCACCCGCCACCATCAGTGGAACAAAATTCACCCAACCAGAAAGACAGCCCTTATGCCCCCCTCATCCATTTCCGACATCCTGCGCATCGTCGAAGAAAAACGCATTCACTACATGGATTTGCAATTCACCGATGTGGTCGGCGTGGTCAAGAACGTGACCATTCCCTCGCGTGAATTGCCGCACGCCCTCGAAAACGGCATCTGGTTTGATGGCTCGTCTATCGAGGGCTTCGCCCGCATCGCCGAAAGCGACATGCACCTGCGCCCCGACCTGAACACCCTGGCCATCCTGCCCTGGCTGGGCGGCGAGGAAGCCACCGCCCGCCTGATCTGCGATGTCTACACGCCAGACGGCCAGCCCTTCCAGGGCGACCCACGCGCCGTGCTGCGCCGCGCCCTCACCGCCGCCGAGGAAATGGGCTTCCGCTACAACACCGGCCCCGAACTGGAATTTTTCCTGCTCAAGCCGCACGCCGATGGCAGCCTGCTGCCCCCCAACCCACACGACCTGGCCTCCTACTTCGACGCCCCTTCCGATATGGCCGCCGGCCTGCGCCGCCAGATGGCCAACACCCTCGAAGCCCTCGGCTTGCAAGTCGAAGCCATGCACCACGAAGGCGCCCACGGCCAGCACGAAATTGACTTTCGCTACTCCGACGCCCTCAGCACCGCCGATAACGCCGTCACGCTGCGCGTGGCGCTCAAGGTGGTGGCGCAGGCCAACGGGCTGTATTGCACCTTCCTGCCCAAGCCGGTGCGCGGCATCAACGGCAGCGGTATGCACGTTCATCAAAGCCTGGAGTTTATCGCCAATGGCAAGAACGCCTTCGCCGACCCCGGCGATGCGCACGGGCTGTCGAAGATCGCCAAGCATTTCATCGCCGGGCAGTTGGCCCACGCCCGCGGCATGTGTCCGATATTGGCCCCGCTGGTCAATTCGTATAAGCGCCTGGTGGCCGGTTACGAGGCCCCCGTCTTCATCAGTTGGGCGCGCATCAACCGCTCGGCACTGATCCGCGTGCCACGCGCCTCCGGCAGCGAATCGACCCGCATCGAACTGCGCAACCCAGACCCCAGTTGCAACCCCTACCTGGCTTTTGCGGTCATGCTCGCCGCCGGGCTGGATGGCATCCGCCGCGAACTGCCCGTGCCTGAGGCCACCGAGGAAAACATCTACCTGCTGGATCGGCGCGCCCCTTCGCCGCTGGGCATCTTACCGGGTTCGCTCAACCAGGCCATCAACGCCCTCGAAGAGGACGAAGTGATCTGCGCCGCCCTGGGGGCGCATCTCACCGAGCGCTTCATTTCGGCCAAACGCCTGGAATGGGAAGATTTCCGCCTGGAAGTGACCCCCTGGGAATTGGAAAAATATCTGGCAAATTATTAGCCCGGTTCTCAAACCGGCTGCCCGGCGTCATCCAGGTAGCCAAAGCGCTGCATCACCGCGCCGTGGGCGGCGATGATGGCTTGAACCTGGCCAGGAGAAAGCGTTGCGCGCCAACCGCCGCTGCGTCCCTGGCGGAAAAACGACTCGGCCAGGGGCATCTTCTCACGAAAGCCATGTTCCTGTTCCTGCTGTTTGAGGGTGTCGAAGGAGGAAAAGGCGATGGCTCTTTGCAGCCGGGCGGGTTCTTCGGGCAGGCCGAGGAAACGCACCACCGCGCCAAAGGCAGCGGTTGGGTCGCGTTGCAGTTCTTCATAGCGCACCACCATCACATTCATGCCCGGCGCATCCACCCAACTGAGTACATGCCCGCTCCAGGTGAGCAATATCTGGCGCAACTGGTTATGCAAACGGCGCTTACTGCCCACCAGGGCATGATCATCCTCGGCCATAAACTGAATCGCCTCATCCACAGTGCAATGGCTGTGATGGGCGTAAGAAATGGCGACATCCAGCGGGTTACGCAGGATATACAGGGTGGCATAGGTGGCCTGCGGCGGAATCATCGGCGCGCCGCGGCTGGTGAGGATGTAGGCATCGTGAATTTTGAGAAACTCAAGCGTTTTCAGGCTGCGGGCATATTGGGTGTAGACCAGCGGACGCAGGCGGTCAATTTCGTCGAGGGTCAGGTCAGAGGCTTCCACGCCCACTTCATCGTCGAATAACTCGCGGGCGCTGGCAATCGGGCCGCCATCCATCTCATTGATGTCGGCAGGTTGGTCGCTATTGCGCTGGTAATTGGTGAGGAAGGCGCGCATCCAGGTATTGCCCGATTTCGGATACGAAGCCAGCCAAACCAGGCCGCGGGCGACGGGGGACTTTTCAGGCAGGGGCAATTGCGGCGACATCAGCACGCTCCAGGTCAAGCAAAATCTGATCGGCCAGTTCTGCCAGCAAAAAGGGGTGCATCGGGCGAAAAGCGCGCACCACACGCACATGCTGGGCCACGCCCGAGGCCAACTGGAAATGCGCCGGGCGCATCCCCAGGCCATCGAGGAAGCGCTGGCGAAAGGTGTTGCGCAGCAGGGAGCGAAATTTCAACATCCCTTCCACCGGCGTCAACTCGATATGGGCGGCATTATGCATGTGGAGCAAATAGACCGCCCGCAGCGGCAAAGGCTCAGCATGAAAGCTGTCTGCGGTCGAAAGGCTGTATTTTTCGATGTCTGCCCGCACAGGCGACAGCGCATCGGTATCCATCTCCAGCTTTTGCGCCGCGTCTTGCCACAAACGTAAATGCGGGAAGCCCGGATAGGCCAGGGGCTGCCCATTTTCCAACACGATGGTGCACTTATCATCGGCCACGAGCAAGAAGCCGCGCCGCTGAAATTCCGCCGCCAGGGTAGATTTTCCCGCCCCGCTGCGCCCGGCAAACAGCACGGCGCTTTTCTGCCCATCTTTTTCGATGACGATACCGCTGCTGTGCAACGCCAGCAAACCGCGCTGGTGTAATAAAGCCGCAAAAGCCGAACCGAGCAGAAAAAGGCGCACCGCCGCTTCATCGGCGCCAGGAAAGGTCTGCACGATAATATCTTGCCCCTCACGCACCCAATAGCGCGCGATATTTTCGAGTGTGAGCAAAAACTGGCCCTGGGTGGCCTGGTAAAGCACCCCGCTCACACAGGGCGGCGGCAGGCTTTCAGGCGTTTCGCCCTGGCGCACAAACACCGGGACTGCGCTCAGCGGCGCGGTTGGCGCTCCTGGCAGCAGGCCCGCCAGGGGGATTTCCGATTGAATGGACAGGCCAAAGGCAGTGTAGTGGTAAGGAAGTTGGGGCATATGCGGATAAACTCGCGTAAACGGGAATGGGGCGGGGGGGGATTGTTATTCGAGTGCATTATCGGCGGTGGCGCGCCAGCAAGGACACCTTTTCATCCCCGGCCAGCAGGCCAGCCAAAGGACGTGCGTCGAGCGCCATCACACGGCTGTTGGCAAAAAAGGCGAAGTCGAAATCGGTGGGGTCGCCAGCCTGCTTGCCAAGAATGGGCATCAGGCGAGCGGTCAGCGGCTTATCGAGGCGCTGCGCCAGGGCGGCCACGTCGAGCAGCACGGCATAGAGTTCGTCCACGGTGGCGTCGCCGGGCAGGGGGATGGTATCGAGACCGGTGCCGCATACGGCAGAGTAGAGCAGGAGGTCGGTGATGGTCAGCGAGCCATCGGCAGCACGCTGCGCCAGGCGGGTATCTTCCAACACGGGCAGCATCAGGCCGCTGAACCCCGCCCGCCCAAAATTCGCCCGATCCACCGTATCAGCCAGGATAGCCGCCGCCGCCAGTGAGCCATGTCTGCCGAGGGCCGGTACGCCCAGCGCTTCGAGCGCCGCGCCGAGCGACTCGGCCTCGGCTGGATAGGGGGCGAGCGAGAAATCAATGCCACCCCACGAGGCGTGAAATTCATCGGCCAGCTTGCAGCCAATCGCGGCCAGGGTGCGGGCGTGAAGTTCGAGGGCGTCGGTCAATGACTGGCGGGCGGCGGTCAGATCACGCGCCTGGCTGAAAGCACCCACGGCCAGGTCAGCGGCCTGCATGGCCAGGGCAAAGCCGGGGCGTTCGGCCTGCGGCGCGTGGTAGGCAGCCGGGAAGAAGGGCGCGCCGGGCGGCACGTTGGCAGAGGCGCAGAAATACAGGTTTTTGAACCCATCTGGGCTGATCGAGGCGGTGCGCTGGATGATCTCGGCACAGGCGCACACGGCAGGCAGTGAAACATGCCCGGCAGCGGTCATCAGCCCAGACACGAAAACCTGCTGCGTGGCTGCCAGGATGCCCGGAATAAGG
>CAZSFD010000049.1:0-37628 GCA_964606085.1 uncultured Anaerolineaceae bacterium | reverse complement strand
ACCTTTTCATCTTTTTGATTTGCTTTTGCTCCTTGACATATTACCGAATCGCTTGCACAAAAAGCAAGAATTTCCAGGATAGGCGTTGTAGCTCTTCCGCTTTATGCGGGTTAGGAACATTTTATGCAGTGAAAGCCCCACCTTCTCTCCCCCCACATTGCCCAATTCAATTGAAACCAGTTCATCTTTCATATAGGAGAAAACCATGAAAATCAAAATGTTGAAACCCATCATCGGCCTGTTCACTGGCCTTGCCTTGACGGCGCTCTTGCTGTTGGCGCTTTTGCTGCCCCCTGCGCCGGCCAATGCGGCCACCCATGACACCCAAACCATCGGCGGCACCGCTGCCAACGGCAACCTGCGCATCTCGGTGTTCGATACCGGCTCAATCCGGGTCGAAAAGTACGTCAGCGGCGCATGGATTGACGCCTGGTATGGGGGGAACAAACCCACTGGTCGGTTCACGAGTGCAATACACCGGGGATTCTTATACGTTTGGCTGGTTTTCCTCTGGTTCAGACCCTACGCTGGTCAGCAACACCGGCGGCACGCCGGGGTCGGGAACCATCACCACCATCTGGACGGCCGGCAGCCTGAGCATCATGCAAACGACCACTTACACCGATGGCAACGAGTTCTTCGATGTCACCTGGAGGATGACGAATAACAGCGTGGCGGCCCTGACCGACCTGCGCTTCTTCCACGGCGGCGACGTCAGGTATTCAGGCAGCGGCTGGTGGCGGGCGGAGGATAACTCGGTTGGCTCAACCGACACTGGTGGTCGGCAGGTGTGGCTGCAAGGGCTCACCCCTCCAGCACACTACGATAGCCTCCTCTATTTGACCGTTAGAACTAACGGAGATAATGGGCTTTTGACCGACCAGGTTGATGCCACATCCATGGACAGTGGCATCGCTTTACAGTGGAACGCTGCCTCCCTGTCGCCCAGCGCATCCTGGACAGTTGCAATGCGGGAATACTTTACGTTCAGACCGACCACCACCACCCTAAGCTCGTCGCCTAACCCATCCACGCCCGGGCAAGACGTCACCTTCACTGCAACCGTAGCCCCCACCAGCGGCAGCGGCACGCCCACCGGCAGCGTAAACTTTTATGAGGGTGAAACCTTGCTGGGCAGCGGCCCGCTCAATGCTTCAGGCGTAGCCACCTATGTCACCTCGAGCCTGGCGGCTGGCGAGCACACCATCAAAGCCATTTATGGCGGCGACACCGTTTTTGACGACAGCACCAGCGCTGACCTGACCCACACCGTGCAAGATGCGACCACCACTACCGCACTGGTCTCAGCCCCCAACCCATCCACAGTCGGGCAATCCGTCACCTTCACCGCAACCGTAACCGCCGCCAGCGGCACGCCCACCGGCAGCGTGACCTTTTATGATGACGGAGACTCGCTGGGCAGCGGCACGCTGAATGCGGGGGTGGCAACCTACACCACCTCGAGCCTGGCGGCTGGCGAGCACATCATCAAAGCCATTTATGGCGGCGCTGCCGGTTTCGATGCCAGCACCAGTCCTAACCTTACCCACATCGTACACACCGTGAAGGTTGCGACCACCACCACCCTGGTCTCGGCCCCCAACCCATCCACATACCGGCACTTCGTCACCATCACGGCAACCGTAACTGCCGTCAGCGGCACGCCCACCGGCAGCGTGGGCTTTTATGATGGTGTATTATTGTTAGGCACCGAGCCGCTCAATGGATCGGGGATGGCAACCTATACCACATCGAGCCTCGCGGTTGGCGAAAACACGCTCAAAGCCCATTATTACGGCGACACCGGTTTTGACGCCAGCACCAGCGGGAATAGGACCCACACAGTCGTTGCAGCCGCCCCAACAGATACCGATCTATCGGTTACCGAATCGGTTGTACGCGATTTTTTCACCATCACTTACACGATCCAGGTCAACAACCTTGGCCCCCTCGCAGCCAATGGCGCCCTCTTAACAACCAGATTTGCTGAGTATCTCACCAATGTCACATGGACTTGTTCAGCTACCGGCGGGGCAGCTCCATGTAATAACGGGAGCGGCTACACCCTCCGAGAAATCCTGTCCACATTCCCGGCCAATGCAAGCGTAACATACGTTGTCACTGCCAACATTGGTCTGCTCGAAGTCGGCAACAATATGGTAACGATCATGCCACCCCACACCGACAACGCAGCCATCACCGACCCCGATATGACGAATAATGTAGATGGGTACATGATGTACCATATCTTATTCCCGTGGGTGCGTAAAAGCGCCGCCCCATAACTGGAGCAACAGCCAATAAACAAAACAGGCCACATTTTTATGTGGCCTGTTTTGTTTTTGGCAATCACATCTTCGCCAACAATTGCGCCTTCTTCTGCTGGAACTCGGCATCGGTCAGCACGCCTTTTTGGTGCAGGTCGGCCAATTTGGCGATCATTGCCGGGATGTCGCCGGCCCCGCCGCCAGCGCCTTCGGGCCTTTCGAGCTTCTCTTTGGCATTGAGCATGGCGGTCTTGAACTGGATCGGGTTCTCGATGCGGCGGAACAGGTTGGCGCCCAGTTCACTGGCGGTCAGGATTTCCACATCGCCATAATCGAAGATGCGCCCCAGGGCCGATTGCACCAGTTTGACATCGTTGACCTTCTCCAGCGAAGAATCCACCACATTTTTGTTGAAAGAGCCCGAAATCTGGATCACGCGGCGGGAGGTGACGATGTATTGCCGATTCCACCAGGAAAGTAAATCGTAGGTCAGCGTTGCCAGGGGAATCAAAACCAAAAACGCTCCCAGCACCAGCGGCAGCCAGGCCAGGGCAGGCAAGACCACCGCCACCACCGCCGCGCCGATCAGCAACAGCGTGATAGCCACCAATTCAGCCAAAATAGCCGCCACCAGCACGAACCAGTGCTGGCGGGCGATCAGCAAAATCTTCTCGTTTTGGCCCAACATGCTTTGGATGTAACCTTTTTGTGCCATGCTATTTTCCTCGCCTGTTTTTCTCTTGACACCACGCCTGCGGTATCAAGGTAATGCTGCACACCGCTCCCCAGGACGCGGGGCATCCAGGAAGCGTTGACGCCATGGGAGCGGCATCAACAGGGTGGAATTATACTGCAAGGCGCGCTCCCGCCAGTCCGGTGGCCTTGCGCCATTGTGAGGCTATTGGGGTCGCGATAGGGCATTTACCCTATAAAAAATTGGTGTAAAATTAAAGCCAGATTAACAAATGTATCTTTCCACCCCAAGGAGATGCCTATCGTCCATACATCCCATCACCCCATCACCCCATCACCCCATCATCCATTTCAACTTCAACCATCCAAACTCAATTCAGAGGAGAATGCTATGAAACAAAAACAATTCGTACTGATGATCCTGTTGGCTGGCCTGGCCCTGGTGCTGGCTGCCTGTGCAGGCGCAACCGGCCCTGCCGGGCCTGTCGGCCCCGCCGGCCCTGCCGGCCCTCAAGGTGAGGCTGGCCCCGCCGGTCCCGCTGGCCCCGCTGGCCCCGCTGGCCCCGCCGGCCCTGCCGGCCCTGCCGGCCCTGCCGGCCCCGCCGGCCCTGCCGGCGCAGCCGGTGAAGCGGCGATGGCCGAACTGACCTGTACCGAGTGCCACAACGACACAGCCCTCATCACCGGCAAAAAAGCCCCCTGGGAAGCCTCCGCTCACGGCTCTGGCACAGCCTTCCTCGAAGAAGCGGGCCGCAATTCCTGTGTGTTCTGTCACTCTGGCTCTGCCTTCAGCGCCGCCATCGCTGCTGGCCTCAACTTCACCCAGGTTGAAACGGGTGATGCCAACCCAACGCACCAGGACTGCCGCACCTGCCACCAAATTCACGTCACGTACACCGCCGCCGACTGGGCGCTGGAAACTGACGCTCCGGTGACAATGGTCACCAGTGGTGTGACGTACGATGGCGGTTCGGGTAACCTGTGCGCCAACTGCCACCAGGCCCGCCGCTATCTGGCCAACTTCGTTGACAAGACCGATGCCACCAAATATGCCGTTTCAGTTCGCTTCAACACGCACTACAGCGTTCAGGCTGATGTGTTGATCGGCGCGGGCGATTTCGGCGTGGAAGGCAAGCCCGGCGCTCACTACACGATGGTGGAAAACACCTGCGTGGGCTGCCACATGGGTGAAAGCGACGCCCACGGCTTTGAGCCGAACCTGGTCACCTGCCAGGCGTGCCATGCCGATGCCGAAAACTTCGATGTCAACGGCTATTTGACCGCCTTTGAAGAAGCCTATGCGGAACTGGAAGCAAAGTTGCTGGAAAAGGGCCTGATTTCGCAGGCTGAAGATGGCACAATTTCGACCGTGACCAAGACTGCCGACGGCAACCCGGTTCTGCTCGATGCCGGCCCCGCCCAGGCGCTCTTCTTCTACAACCTGGTTCACGAAGATGGCAGCGAAGGCATCCACAACCCGACCTATTTCAAGGCGTTGATGGAAATGGCGTTGGCTGCGCTCGAATAAGCCGACTACGGATTGTCCTGGCTCATGGCCTGTGAGCCAGAACATTTTTCGATGCGGGTGAAAGCCCGCCAACAAAACAGAACCGGGGCCAGCCGTTTGCCTGGCCCCGGTTTTGTTTTACCCTACCAGCAACATCGCCAGTCCTTCTGCTATAATCATTTCATGGCTACTGTTTATGTCCCCCCCATTACGCAACGCACGCGCATCACCCAGGAAGCCATTGATGATGTGGTGCGGCAGATTGCCGAAAAATTTCACCCACAGAAAATCATCCTGTTCGGCTCGTATGCGCGCGGCAACCCACGCCCTGAAAGTGATGTGGATTTATTGGTGGTGATGGATGGAGCAGAAAAAAAACGCCGCCCATCATTGGAAATCCGGCAATCGCTGGGGGCAATGTTTGGGTTGGATTTAATCGTATACTCGCCCAAGCAATTAAAAGATCGTCTGGAAATGGAAGACTGGTTCTTGCGCGATGCGGTAGAAACCGGAAAGGTTGTATATGAAGCCCATCACGCTTGAATGGCTGGAAAAAGCCGATGGCGATTTTGGAAGATTACGCGGTCAGTTTTCGATATCCGGGGGCCACAGCCAACAAGCACGATGCCAAAAACGCTTATCAAGCCGCGGGCCGCGTGCGTCAATTTATTCGCCAACGGCTCGGGCTGCCTGATTAATTCCAACCAATAACACGTTGCTCTTGATCGAAACAACCCGTTGTTTCACGAAAAACACACCATGAAAATCACCCGCATTTGCCTCTACCGCCCCCAACAACCCAACCTCACCTTCAACCAGAGCGACATGCTGGTCACCGTCGAAACCGACTCTGGCCTGACCGGAATCGGCGAAGGTGGCACGCCCGACACGCTGACGCAGTGTGCAACGATGCTGATCGGCGAAGACCCGGCTCGCATTCAACATCACTGGCAGCGCATGTACCGCGGCTGGTTCTACCCGGCGGGCCGCGAGAAACTGCACGCCCTGGGCGCCCTCGACCTGGCACTGTGGGATTTGAAAGGCAAGCAACTGGGCGCGCCGGTGTATGAACTGCTCGGCGGTCTGACGCGGGACTATGTAGACTGTTATTCCACCGGCTACCCCTGGCAGGGTTCGCTGGCCGAAACGGCCAAAGCGTGCGTGACTGATGGTTTCCGCGCTTTCCGCACGGCGGTGGCGGACCCCAAGGATGGCGGCGAGATGCCTCGCATATTTGACTCCCGCCGCATGGTAGATGTGACCGCCGCCAACTGCCGCGAGATCGCCGAGGCCGTGGGCGGGGCGTGGAGCATAGACTTCCACACCCGCCTCGATTTGGCCGATGCCGTGCGCCTGTGCAGCCTGATCGAGCCGCTCAACCCGCTCTTCGTCGAAGACCCGCTGCGCTCGGAAAACCCTGGCGCGCTGGCGGCTTTGCGCTCACAGGTGAAAACGCCCATCGCCGTCGGCGAGCAGTTCGGCGACCGCTGGGACATCCACGAGTTGATCGAGAAGCACCTGATTGACTACACCCGCGTCACCCTGCCCAACGTGGGCGGCATCACCGAATGGATGAAGATCGCCGCGCTGTGCGAGACGCATTACGTGGGTATGGTGCCACACTTTACCGGGCCGGTATCGCTGGCAGCGCTGGTGCATGTGCTGTGCGCCCTGCCCGTCCCCGCCGTGTGCGAGATCGGCGGAGCGGCGCCCCGGCTGCCAGCGCACCTCAAGCAGGCCGCCGATTTCCACCAGGGCAAGCTGTGGCCCCACATGCGCCCCGGCCTGGGCGTGGAGTTCGACCCCGCCGGAGCCGAACTGGTAGCGGAGATTAGCGAACGCCACGCACCGATTCCCACCTACAAGCGACCAGATGGGTCGTATACGAATTGGTAATCCATCAATCCCTCAATCCTCCAATCCCCCAATCCCCTAAATCCCATGTCCCCATTCACCACCCGTCCCCTCATCATTGCCCGCAAGGGTGTTGTCACCGCCGGTCATTATTTGGCTGCTGCGGCTGGTCTCCGCATTTTTGCGCAAGGCGGCAATGCCTTCGATGCCGCCGTGGCCGCCGGGTTGTGCCTGAACCTGGTCGAGCCGCACAACAACGGACTCGGCGGCGAAGCGCCCACGTTGGTCTACACTGCCGCCGAGAAGAAAGTGTATGCCGTCAGCGGGATGGGCTGGTCGCCGGCCGCACTGACGATTGACTGGTGCCGTCAGAACGGCGTGGACATCATCCCCGGCGACGGCTACATTCCCGCCTGCGTGCCAGCCATGCTCGATACGTTTGCCCTGATCCTGGCGCGCTTCGGCACGCTGAGTTTTGCCCAGGTCGCCGCGCCGTCTATCGAACTGGCCGAACAGGGCTTCGCCATGTATGACACGC
The DNA here is from genome assembly GCA_964606085.1 of uncultured Anaerolineaceae bacterium. Classification (GTDB taxonomy): domain Bacteria; phylum Chloroflexota; class Anaerolineae; order Anaerolineales; family UBA4823; genus CAIQJJ01. The sequence continues at coordinate 30,769 of CAZSFD010000049.1, read as the reverse complement.
TGCAAAACACCATCCGCCACGCTGCCGCCAAATATCCCACCACTGCCGCGGCCTTCGCTCCTGGCGGGAAAGTGGCCGAAATCGGCGAGTTGATTCGCAACCCCGATTGGGCAGCCGCCGTGCGCCTGATGTGCCAGGCTGAGGCCGCCTGTGGCAAGGGACGTGTGGCCGGCATCGAAGCCGCCCGCGACGCCTTCTACCGCGGGCCAATTGCCGAGAAAATCCTCGCCTTCATCCAACAGCCGGTGCAAGATGCTGCCGGTCACAACTTTGCCGGCTTGTTGACCGCCAGCGATTTTGCCGAATGGCACGCCACGCTCGAGGAACCCGTTCACTACAACTACCGCGGCCTGGACGTGTACAAATGCCCACCCTGGACGCAAGGCCCGGTCTTTTTGCAGCAGCTCGCCCTGCTCGAAGGCTACGACCTGAAAGCGCTCGGCCACAACTCCGCCGACTACCTGCACCTGATCACCGAGGCGGCCAAGCTGGCCTTCGCCGACCGCGAAGCCTACTATGGCGACCCGGCCTTCGACGCCGTGCCCTTCGAGGTGCTGCTCTCCCCCGCATACAACGCCAAACGCCGCCGCCGAATTAACATGGAAGCGGTTTCCGCCGGCCTGCATCCCGGTGACGCCGGCCAGGGTGCGCCAGAATACACCGCACGCACCATCCTGGCCGATAACCGCCTGGCCTTGCATTCCGATCAGCAAGCCGCAATCGAAAATCAGCAATCGCACAAAGGCGATACCACCCATCTCGACACCGCCGACGCCGCCGGCAACATGGTGGCATGCACGCCCTCGGGCGGGTGGATTCAGTCGTCGCCGGTCATCCCGGGGCTGGGCTTCCCACTCGGCACGCGGGCGCAGATGTTCTACCTGAACCCCGAACGCCCCAACGCCCTCCAGCCGCACAAGCGCCCACGCGCCACGCTGACGCCTACCATCGTTACGCGGGATGGACAACCCTATCTCGGCTTCGGCACGCAGGGCGGCGATATGCAAGACCAGTGGACGCTGCAATTCTTCCTCAACGTGGCCGATTTCGGCATGAACCTGCAAGAAGCGCTCGACGCGCCCACCGTTCACAGCGAGCATTTCCCGTCTTCGTTTTACCCGCGCGAAGCCTACCCGCAGCGGCTCTCGGTGGAGGGGCGCATTGCGCAGGCCGTACGCGAGGAACTGGCCTGCCGTGGGCATAACGTGGTGCTGCCAGGCGATTGGGTGCATGGCCGCGTCCTGGCGGTCAGCGTGGATGGCGAACGTGGCACGCTTTCGGGCGCGGCCTCGCCGCGCCAGAGCATCGCCGATGCCATCGGCTGGTAAAATCTGCGCTATGCCCAGCATCTGAAGCCTTGCGGTCTTCGGCTGTTCTGGTATTGGAGATAAGATGAGCAACGCCACAATTTTCCCGCTTCTGGTTCAGCCCAATGGCAAAGAGATTGAAATCAGCCAGACGCTCACGTTGGTAGGCCGCCTGCCCGAATGCGATGTGCCGGTGGATGACGAAAACGTCTCGCGCCGCCACGCCCAACTGGAAAGTACCGAAAGCGGCCAGGTGACGCTGCGCGACCTGGGCAGCCGCAATGGCTCGTGGGTCAACGATCAGCAAATTTCGACGGCGGTGACCTTGCAAGATGGCGACCGCGTGCGCTTTGGCGATGTCACCTTCACCTTCCGTTCGGCGGCCAGCCGCCAGGCCGAAGCCTCTACCGAAACGGTGGCGCTCTCGAAAGAAGCGCTGCAACAGGCCAGCCACGCCACCGTCACCTGGAAGGTCAGCGCGGCGCTGACGCTGGTGCGCGGCGATGGCGCCGAATTTGGCGTCAACCGCACGCTGACCATCGGGCGCGACGCCGCCAACGACCTGAGCCTGCCCAACGACAGCAGCCTTTCGCAGCAGCACGCCCGCTTCGAGTTGCACGAAGGCCGCCTGTACGTGCGTGACCTGAAAAGCCGCAATGGCACCTGGGTGAACGGCAGGCGCATCAGCACGCCTACTTTTCTCAACCATGGCGACCGGGTGTTGGTGGGTGGCAGTGTCTTCCGTTTGCGGGTAGGCGACCGCCCCTTGCAGCCGATGGCCGTGCCGGTGAAGCCGCGCGCTGGCTGCATGGGCTTGGGCATCGCCATCAGCGGGTTGGCGGCGGTTGTGGGCATCGGGGCGATTGGCGTGGCCTTGCTGGCCATCGCGGCGCTCATGTTGTATCCGTCTTACTTCTTCCCGGCCCCTACAGCCATGCCCACCTGGACGCCCGTTCCCACCTGGACGGCGGCGCCGACCTGGACGCCGCTGCCCGCGCTGGCCGGCGGCGGCGAAATCCCCGGCGCGGCGGCCACGCAGCAGGCCGCCGCCGAACGCCAGGCGTTACGCGCCCTGGTGTGGGTGGTTGTGCCGGTGGGCAACCCCGACACCACCGACGACTATTCCAGTGGTTCGGGCAGCCTGCTCAGCCCGGAGGGGTATGTGCTGACCAATTTCCATGTGGTGGGCAACCCCGATAATGGCAAATATTACAACCGAGAAGAATGGGTGTGGATTGGCCTGAACTGGGACAACCCCGAAAACGAACCCGACACCTTCTACCGCGCCGAGATTATCCGCGCCGATAAAGACTACGACCTGGCACTCGTCCACATCTACGCCCTCGAAAAAGGCGGCGACCTGCCCACCGACCTGCGCTTTCCCTTCCTGCCGATTGGAAACTCTGACGAACTCAAAATCGGCGAGTCGCTGGCGGTGATCGGCTACCCGGGGCTGGGCGGCAGCACGCCCACCTTCACCCGCGGCACAGTTTCGGGCTTCCTGTTGGACGAAGACCTGAACATCGAACGCGGCTGGATCAAGACCGACGCCGAGGTCAACCCCGGCAATTCGGGCGGCATGGCCATCAACAGCCGCGGCGAGCTGATCGGCGTGCCGACGCAGGTTTATTTCGGCACCGATGTGACGGGGAAAATTAGTGAGATCAGGCCGATCAATTTGGCGAAACCGTTTTTGGAAGCTATTCCGTAACCCCTCAGGAGTCTTGAGTGAATTTACCATCGCATCAGAAACTTTCCCGCCGTCAGTTCTTGCAAAGCCTTGCACTGGCCGCGGCCGGGGCGGCCGCGGCTGGCTGCCAGCCCGCTCCAACGCTCACACCCACCACCGCGCCAACCGCCAGCGCCACCCCGCAGCCCACCTTCACGCTGCTCCCGCCCACACCCACGGCCACGCCCGAAGAGCCAGATGAAGCCCGCTACACGGAGGAAGTCGTCGCCACCTCCACCGCATCAGTACCGTGGAACCCGCTCGGCACGGTGGTGATCGGCCAGCAGACCCGCTACGAACGCCAGGCCGTCAAAGCGACCCTGCAAACGATGATCGAGACGATGGGCGGGCTGAGTTGGACCGTTCCGCCCGGCGGCAAGGTGGCCCTCAAGGTAAGCATCCCCCCTCTGCTGCAAAGCAGCGCCGAGGCATATCGCTATGGCACGCACCCCGAAGTGGTGCGCGCCCTGGGCGAACTGCTGCTGGATGCCGGCGCCGGGCAACTCTACATCGTCGAAGCCCTGCCGACCCCCGCGGCATACGCCGAGTGGGGCTACGAAGAAGTGGCGCAATCGCTCAACGCCACCCTGGTTGACCTGAACACCCCTCTGCCGTCTGCCCATTATGGCGAAGTGCCGGTCGGGTCAGCAGCGCTCATCTACGAAAAATTCACCGTCAACCGCATCCTGACCGAGGTAGACGTGATCATCTCACTGGCAAAGATGAAATGCCACTCGGCCACGGGCATCGCCCTGGCCATGCACAACCTGCTCGGCATGGTTCCGTATTCGCAATACCGCCAGCAAGAAAGCGACACATCCCCTACCGAGTTCTATCAGGATGTCAAAACCAACCTGCCGCGCATCATCATTGACTTGAATATGGCCTTTCCGCTGCATCTCGCCCTCATTGACGGCATCCAAAGCGTGCAAGGCGGCGAGAGCGACGCCGTGCCGAGCGTTCAGCCGATTAACCCCGGCCTGCTTTTCGTCGGCCAGAACCCCACCGCCGTAGATAGCATCGCCACCCTTGCCATGGGCTTCGATTCGCTGGCGCGCCACCCCAATCCGCCCTTTATCCGTTCCGATAATTACCTCAACCTGGCCTACAACCTCGGCCTCGGCACCAACCTGCCCGAAGAGATCGAAGTGCTTGGCCCGGCCGTGCAAGATATTCTCGTCCCCTTTACCCCACCCGCTTAAGGACAATTCATGGCTACGCGCGCAGATACCCTTTTCGACGTTTATCTCTACGGTATGACCGTCCTCTCCAACATCCACCGGCTCAAGGGCCAATACCCCCCCGCAGACACCTACCAGGAAATCGCCGAAAGCTACGTCATCCCCGGCGGCGAGGCGGCCAACGCCGCCATCGTGCTGAGCAGCTATGGCCTGCGCACCCGGCTGGATGGCGTCTTTCTCGGCACGCTCACCCGCCAACCGCTTAGCGATTACCTCACCGCCCGCGGTGTAGATGTTTCGCTGCTGCCCTACGATGAACGCTTCTCCGGCTGGCGCGACCTGGTGCTGTGCGATGGCGCAAGCCGCACCGTCTTTGGCTGGTTCCAGGCCTACTTCTCCGATGGCTCGCAGCGCTGGACAACCCCGAACGAAGATGCCATCCGCTCCGCCCGCATTGCCGCCATAGACCCCTTCTTCCCTGGCGCGTCACAACAGGCTGCCGCCTTATGCGTCAAGCACCGCATTCCCTATGTGACCATTGATTGCCCCTACGATGGCGATATGGCGCAGCAAGCGCGCGCCATCGCTATCTCGCGCGAATTTCTCGACAACACCTACCCCGGCCAACCTTACGCCGACCTGTTCGCGCGCTATCAACTCGTCTGCCAGGGCCTGCTCATCTTCACCTTTGGCAGCCGCGAACTGTGGTTCGCCTCGCCCGGCAGCCCGCTCCAGCGCTTCACGCCCTACCAGGTCGAAGTCGTAGATACCCTCGCCGCCGGCGACTCGTTCCGGGCTGGCCTCGTTTACGCCCTGCTCCACGACATGAGTCCGTTTGAAAGCGTGCGCTTTGCCTCGGCCCTGGCCGCCATCGTCTGCACGCGCTTCCCGTCGGTTTACCAACCGCCCACCCTCGATGAAATCCACGCCCTGATCGCCAGCCGCTAGGGCAAAAATCTACTTCGCAAACCTGATGAGAGACGCGCCAGCGCCCCGGCATGAACACTTCCTGCCGGGGCGCTGTTTTTTGCCGCGCCGCGTTCCCCTTCGCTAATATATCCCCCCACCCGGCGACTGCCACCTGCCGCCGCCCATCCTCGCCTGGACATGAATGTCCGGGCTATTCAACCAACACCGACGATAGCCAACTGGCGAGTTTTTGCAGTGGGGTCATAAATTCAACCACTTAACGGCCTGACGCGGTAGTTCTGCCAGTGGGCCTTGCCGCGCCGTGCAGCCTGGCAACGACTCGATGAACATGCGCCCGTAGCGCTTGGTCAGCACGCGCCGATCGAGGATGGCGACGATGCCGCGGTCATATTGCGTGCGGATCAGGCGGCCAAAACCCTGGCGGAAGCGCAAAATGGCCTCGGGCAGCGAGTATTCGTTGAACGAGTCCTCGAAGGTCTCCGAGCGGGCGGCCACGATCGGGTCAGATGGCACGGCAAAGGGCAGCTTGGTGATCACCAGCACCGAGAGCGCGTCGCCTGGCACATCCACGCCTTCCCAGAAGGAACGCGTGCCCAGCAGCACGGCGCGTTCGGTGGTCTTGAAGCTGTCGAGCAGGGCCGAGGCCGATTGCCCGTCGCCTTGTTCGAGCAGGCGGATATCTTGCCGGGCCAGCGCCGGGCCGATGGCCTGACCGGTGCGTTTGAGCTGATCGTACGAAGTGAACAATGCCAGCGTGCGCCCGCCGGTGGCCGTGCAAAGCTGGATCAGGGCGTGTTCGATGGCGCGCTGGTGGCCGCCGCGGTCGGATGGTTCGGGGATGTCGTTGGCGATGTAGAGCAGAGCGGCGGATTCGTAGTCGAAGGGAGAGCCGAGCGTGATTTCGTCGGCCTCGGCGGCGTTGAGGCGGCCGCGCAGGTAGTCGAATTCGTTGTTGGCGGTCAGCGTGGCCGAGGTGAGGATGACGCAGGCTTTTTGATGCCAGAGATGCTGTTCCATCAGTTTGCCAACGTGCAGCGGTGCGCCGTGCAGGGCCAGGCGTTTGCCGTTGGGGTTGATCTCGGCCCAGTAGATCACATCGGGGTTGGGCTTGAACACCAGGCCGTTCAGGTTGGCGTGCATTTCGGCCAGGCGGCGGTACAGGTTGCTCAGGTTGCCCAGCACTTCTTCCAGTTCTTCGGGGATGGCATCTTGTTCGGGGGCGTTGAGGATTTCACCCAACCCTTGCAGCAGCTTGCCGGTGATCTCCACCAGCGGGCGCAGGTTGCGCTCGGCTTCGTCCCAGGCTGCTTCCACCTGTTCCCATTGCGGTAGTGAGCGTGTGGCCGGCACGATGCGTTCCTGGTGGGCGTACATGCCTACCGGTTTCCCCTCGCGCAGTTCAAAGAGAAATGCGTCAATCGAATTGAAGAACTCGCGCGAGAGATTTTCTACCTGGAAGGCGAAATCGGTGGCCTGATGCACCAGTTGGTGGATCGCGCCGTATTCGGCAGGCTGCAGAACCCCTTCGAGCGTAGACAGCAAACGGCCCAGCACGCCGGCGTTGGCCCCGCCCAACTCGCGCAGGGCGCGGTCGAATTCGCCTTGCGTGGCGTGGAAGCTGAGGGCATCGGTGGTGGCGTCTTCGATGTGGTGCGCCTCGTCTACGATCAGATATTCGTATTCGGGCAGCACGCGCCCGCCTACGGCCACATCCGACAGCAGCAGGGCGTGGTTGACGATGATGATATGGGCGCTTTGAGCGGCCTGCTTGGCGCGGTAAAACGGGCAGTTGCCGCCGGTGTGCTTGAGGCAGTTTTCGCTGGTACAGGCTTCGTCGTCGGCGGAGAGCTTCCAGAAGGCTTCTGATTCGACCGGGCCGTTCAGGTTGATCTGCGAGCGGTCGCCGCTGCCGCCTTTTTGCAGCCAGACGAGCAGCTTGGCGAGGACACGCAGTTCATCGGGGCTTTGCGGGCCGCGGCGGATCATGTTTTGCATGCGGCGCGGGCACAGGTAGTTGGCGCGGCCTTTCAGTACGGTGGCGCGCAGGTCAATGCCGAGGGCCTGCTTCAATTCGGGGAGGTCTTTTTGGATGAGCTGCTCTTGCAGGTTGATGGTGTTGGTGGAGATGACGACACGGGTGTTGTTTTCCATCGCCCACAGCGCCGAGGGGATGAGGTAGGCCATGGATTTGCCCGTGCCGGTGCCAGCCTCGACCAGCAGGTGGCGGCCTTCGTTGAGGGCGTGGGTGACGGCGCGCAGCATATCTACCTGGGGTGGGCGATGCTCGAATTGGGGAAAATGGCGCGAGAATGGCCCGCCGTGTTCGAGGATGGCGGCCACTTCATCTTCATCGAGGGCGCGCAGGGTCTCGTTGGGTTGTAAGGGCGATGCGCCGCGTTTGGTCTGGCCCTCGAAGAGTGGGCCGAAAAAGCCCTGTTTGGCCTGCTTGGCGCTGATGCTCTCTTTGGAGCGGGCGCGTAGGGCCTCGTAGAAGGCGTAATAGCCGCCCCAATCGGCCACACTATCGCCGAGGCGCACAATTTCGGCCAGCACTTGCAGCGGCAGCTTGAGCAGTTCGTCGAAGAGAATCTGGTAGATGGCACGCGTGACGCGGGCGTCGTCGAGGGCGCGGTGGGTGGCCGAGAGCGGCACGCCAAGCAGTTGGCCGAGCGCCCCCAGGTTGTAGCGTTCGGCGCTGGGCAGCAGGATGGACGCCATTTCGTAGGTGTCCACGTAATCGTTCAGCCCCGCCACGCCGTATTTGCGAATGAACGACAGGTCGAAGCGCACGTTGTGGCCCAGGACGGGACAATCGCCGATAAATTCTTTCAGTTCACCCAGCACCGCGCGAATGGGCGGGGCTTCGCGCACCATCTGGTCGGTGATGCCGGTGAGGTTGGTGATGAAGGGGGGGATGGGGCGGCCCGGGTTGATCAGCGTGTTGAACTCGCCCTCGATGCGCCGTCCGTTGAAGCGGACAGCGCCGATTTCGAGGATCAGATCGGTTTGCGGGTCGAGGCCGGTGGTTTCGAGGTCGAAGGCGACAATGGATGGCATCAGGGGATCATCACAATCTGCTGAATTTTTGCGATAACTTCAGCCAGGTCTGGCCCAGGGGATGCAATTACATTTTCTTCTGAGCCGTCGTGTTTATGGTGGAGATATGTTGAAATATGGCGTTTGCGGTGATGTCCGGTGTTATCGTAGCGAAAGATCAGGTCGTTTGCCGCACTTTGGTATTGATACGTGTACATCAACCGTTCAACCGTTTTCTGGACATCCACATATTCGCGAAAATGAAGCACAGACGCGTCCACAAAGGTTAACTCTCCGTGGATGAATCCTTCATGTGTGCTGCGTTTTTCAAAACTGACCCGACTCAGTTGGACAGCCAGGCAGTTTTGAATAACGTTCTGAAACTGCGCAAAATAGTCTTCAACGAGCAAACTTTACCCCCTGCAACGTATTGACTTTTTCCTGCAGGCGTTCAAGCATACGATGTTCGCCAACCCATTCGGCAAACTCCAGGCTCTCAGCTATTTGGTCATCTTCATATCTGCGAATGAAATCTTCTGTGGAAAAGTGATATTTTGCTTCGAATGCTGCCAGGCGTTGTTGGGTGCGTTGAATACCCAGGTTCAGTAAACGTACTTCATTCAAAATAGCATCTTGTAAAAGTGGTTGTAGCAGGGTTGGGTGAGAAGAAATCAACGTTAATTCGGCCATAAACTGCCTCCAGTGGTTGCAAACGGACAAGGTGATTATATCACTGCAACAAATGTTCTAGTTTGCCTTCCGTCGAACTTTCAACACGGCGATTTTGGTGGCGTGGTTGAACGGCGCAGGGTCAGCGGGCAGGTGTCGCTGGATGGTTTGCGGGTAGCCAATGCAATCATCGGGGATGGGGATCAGCGCCGAAAGGCTCAAGTAGCCATCGGCGCACAGGGCTTCAAGCGTGTGGATGTATTCGGCCCCGCTGACGAACAAAGCGTTGTTGATCGCCACCAGCCAGCCGCCATCGGCGATCAAGGGGCGCACTTTGTTGATCAGGCGGGTTGATTCGTTGACCAGATCGACGCGGCCTTTGGCGGTGGTTGAGAAAAAGGGTGGGTCGAGGAAGATGCAGTCGAACAGCGCGCTTTCACGTTTGAGGGTGTTGACAGTGGGGAAAAAATCACTGGCGCGAAAATCGGTGCGGCGGATAGGAAAGCCATTGAGCGTGTAGGATGTTTTGGCGAGGTTGAGAAACGTTCGGCTCAGGTCAACGTGGATGACCTGGCCTGCGCCGCCGGCCATCGCTGCCACGCCCAGGCTGCCGGTGTACGCGAAGGTGTTGAGGACACGTTGGTTGGCCAGGGTATCTTTGGCCCATTGGCGCAGGTTGCGCGTGTCGAGGTAGAAGCTGGTATCCTGGTTGAGCGTCAGGTCGAGGGCGTAGCGGATGCCATGTTCGATGATTTCCCTGGCGGGGCGGTCGCCGAAAAGGATGATGCCGCGGCGTAGTTCATCTTGTGTGGTGTGGCGGTTTTTGACGATTGCGCAGTTCAACCACGGCAGGTTGTGGCGATAAAAATTGGCGATTTCGCCCGGGGTGGGGGAGAGCGCTTGGGGCGGGTTGGCGTGGTTGAGCAGAACCAGCGTATCGGCATAGACTTCCACCACCAGTTCGGGCCAGCCTTCGCGAAAGCCGTTGAACAGGCGCAGGGCGGTTTGGTGGGGTGCTGTCAGCAGGTGGGTGCGGGCGGCGAGAGCGTTTTCGAGCGTGGAGAAGAATTCCATACGCTGGATTGTACCTGATATGTGACCATTTTGTTATAATATAGTCACAATCTGTAGTTGAAAGTGTTGTTCTGGAGGCAGAGATGACCGAAATGACGATTGGTATACGTGATTTGAAAATTCACCTGAGCGAGTATTTGCGCCGGGTGCGGCAGGGCCAGACCATTCTCATTACCGATCATGGCAAGGCGGTGGGACGCATTCTGCCGATGGAGCAACCGCTGGAGGAGCGGCTTGAGTCGTTGCGGGCTGCCGGTTTATTGGCCTGGAACGGTGAAACACTTCCCCCCTTAGAGTCCCCGGTGGTCAATCAAAGCGGCGAACTCGTATCGGGTCTGGTAGCGGCGATGCGGGAGCAGGGAGAATGATCCTGTACCTGGATACCAGCGCCCTGGTCAAACGGTATGTGGTTGAGGCTGGCACGTCTGATGTCAATGCCTGGATCAGCCTGGCCCGGCCAGCCAGCACCGGGTTGATGACGCGCGCAGAAATGGGGGCAGCCATCAGCCGAGCCGCGCGCATGGGTTGGATAACACAGCCGCAAAGCCAGGTGGCGCTAGCGTTATTTCGCGCCGAGTGGGAGATTTTAGGCCGCCTGCCCATCCTTGAGGCCACGGTTCGCCGGGCGGATGGGTTGGCCTGTCAGCATGGGTTGCGTGGGTACGATGCTGTGCATCTGGCCTGTGCTTTGTCGTATCAGGATGGCTTAGGTGAAGCTATCACCCTGGCAACCTATGACCGCTTGCTCTGGCAGGCAGCAACCGTCGAGGGGATGAAGGTGTTGCCGACCGTTTTGCCCTGATGGCGATGTATTCTAAAAAACAGCGGGCTACAAGCCCGCTGTTTTTTTTATTGCAGTAATTGGGGGATTTCCTCAGGGTGCTTGGCCACCTTGACGCCAGCCGCTTCGAGCGCCTTGATCTTATCGGCGGCCAGGCCCGAACCACCTTCGACGATGGCTCCGGCGTGGCCCATGCGTTTGCCAGGCGGGGCTGTCTGCCCGGCGATGAAGCTGACCACCGGCTTGGTGAGATGGTCGGCGATGAACTCGGCCGCCTTTTCCTCGTCGCTGCCGCCGATCTCGCCGATCAGCACCACCTTTTCGGTGAAGGGGTCGGCCTCGAATAGGCTCAGGCAGTCAATGAAGTTGGTGCCATTCACCGGATCGCCGCCGATGCCCACGCAGGTCGTCACACCCAGGCCCACCAGTTTGAGGGCGTACAGCACCTCGTAGGTGAGCGTTCCCGAACGAGAGACGACGCCCACGTTGCCGGGGATGGCGATATTGCCGGGGATGATGCCCACCTTGCACTCGCCAGGCGTCAGCAGGCCGGGGCAGTTGGGGCCGACCAGCCGCAGGTTTTTCTGGTCAATATAATTACGCACCTTCATCATATCGCCCACGGGGATGCCCTCGGTAATGCAGACGATCAGTTCCACCCCGGCGTCGGCGGCCTCGAAGATGGCATCGGCGGCGAAGCGGGCGGGAACGAAGATGACGCTGGCGTTGGCTTCGGTGGCCTCCACCGCCATTTTGACCGAGTCGAAAACAGGCGTTTTGCCATCCAGCACCCACTCGCCGCCCTTGCCCGGCGTCACCCCGGCGACAATGTGGGTGCCGTAGGCGGCCATCTGCTGGCTGTGGAACATGCCTTCGTTGCCGGTGATGCCCTGCACAATCAGGCGGGTGTTTTTGTTGATCAGGATGCTCATAATCTTCTCCTACAGTGCGGCAGCGACAGCTTTTTGGGCGGCTTCAGCCAGGGTGTTGGCGGTGATCATGCGGATGCCGGTCAGGTCGGCCTCATCCAGGATGCGGCGGCCTTCTTCGGCATTGGTGCCAACCAGGCGGATCACCATCGGCACGCGCGGTTTCACGTCACCGACGGCGTTGAGGATGCCACGCGCCACCTCGTCGCAGCGGGTGATGCCGCCGAAGATGTTGAACAGCACCGCCCGCACGTTGGGGTCAGCCAGGATGATGCGCAGGGCGGCGGCTACTTTCTCCGCGCCCGCCCCGCCGCCGATATCGAGGAAGTTGGCCGGTTCACCGCCGAAGAGTTTGATGATGTCCATGCTGGTCATGGCCAGGCCAGCGCCATTGACCATGCAGCCGATGTTGCCATCGAGCTTGATGAACGATAGGCCATATTTGCGGGCTTCGATTTCCGAGTGTGCTTCGGCATCGAGGTCGCGCATTTCGGCCAGGTCGCCATGACGGAAGAGGGCGTTGTCGTCAATGAGCATTTTGCCGTCGAGGGCCAGCAAGCGGTTGTCGCCGGTGATGACGAGGGGGTTGACTTCGGCCAGGGTGGCGTCGCAGTCCTGGTAGGCGCGCCACAGGCCGAGCGCAATTTGTCCGAACATGCGCCAGTGTTCGCGCGGCAGGTCTATGCCGGCGGCGATGTCGCGGGTCTGGTAATCGCGCAGGCCAAGCAGGGGGTCAATGTGGGCGCGGATGATCTTTTCGGGAGTCTGGCGGGCCACTTCTTCGATTTCCACGCCGCCGGCTGCCGATGCCATCATCACCGGTTTACGGGTGGCGCGGTCATTGGTGATGCCAAGGTAAATTTCGCTGTTGATGCTGGCGGCTTCATCCACCAGCACTTTGCGCACCGGCAGGCCCTTGATTTCCATGCCTAAAATTTGTGTGGCAACTTCTTCTGCTTCGTGCGGCGTTTTCGCCAAACGAATCCCCCCGGCCTTGCCGCGCCCGCCCACCAACACCTGCGATTTAACAACCACGCGGCCACCCAACTCTTCGGCGATGTTTCTCGCTTCGGTGGCGGTGGCCGCTACGCGTCCTTTGGGGATTGGGATGCCATACTTGTTGAAGATCGTTTTCGACTGGTATTCGTGCAGCTTCATTCAGACAACCTCCCGGCTTATTGTATTTGAACCGACAAACGAGAAAATTATACCATGCGGGTTTTAAGGTAATGTTTGGATCAAAACCTGGGCTTCTGCGATGAGATCAATGCCGGGCGGCAACTGGAATTCGTGATTGACTCGTAATAACAGGCGTTCAACCGACTGCCGGGCGCGCCGCGGCAAACCGGGGATGCGCTGCAACGTGCGCAGATGATCGTGAGCGCTGGGGCCACTAGGCGTATAGCCATGCTGGATCAGCCAGGCTTTGGCCGCCATACCCGCCGCCCGCCTGGCGCAGACACGTGCCATGCCTTCGTTGCCGCGCAGCCGGGCAGCGTGGGCCTGTTCCAATTCTTTTTGAATTTGTGGATCGAGCATGGTGAAATTGTACGCTATAATCGTGCGCTATGACCGAGCAATCACCCATCACAGAACTGAGCGAACGCGAGTTGGAAATTTTGCGCCTGGTGGCAACGGGTGCCAGCAATAAGGAGATCGCCTATCAGCTTTCGATCAGCGCTAACACGGTCAAGGTGCATTTGCGCAACATCTTTGGCAAGATCGGGGTAGCGTCGCGCACGGAAGCGGCGATGTATGCGGTGAAGAGGGGGGTGGTGGTGGGGGATGGGATATCCGTTACTTCTGTGCAGAGCGTTGCTGAAGGTGATTCACCACATGATTTTAAAGAGAAGAGTCCGCTCAGACCCAAATATATTGATAGAGCAAGATTTTGGGCAGGCATGTTTGTTTTCGTATGTGTGGGGATTTTGATTGTGGTTATTATCGCCCTTGTTTGGCAACGATTTCGTCCAATGACATTAACTGCCGCGGACGAACCTGTGTTTACTACATCTGCTGATGCAGAATTAGCTCGTTGGCAGAAGCTCGCCGACATGCCGTTTGCGCGAGCGGGCTTTGCCGCAGTTGCGTACGAAAACCATATCTATGTTATTGGCGGAAAAGGCGCGGTAGGTGTCACTGGGGCAATGGAAGCATATGACCCTGCGACGAACCAATGGCAGGTTGATTTGCCATCCAAACCTACCCCAGTGATGGATTTTGGAGCCGTGGTGTTGGGCGGCAAGATTTATGTTCCTGGCGGGATGATGGCTTCAGGTGCTGTAACCAATGTATTTGAAGTGTATGATCCTAGAGTTAATCAATGGACTCAGGCCTCGCCCTTGCCTTTCGGTTTAAGCGCTTATGCGATTGTTGCCTTTGAAGGGCGTTGCTATGTTTTTGGTGGGTGGGATGGTTTCTCCTACTTGGATACCGTGATAATGTATCGTCCTGATCAGAATACCTGGGAGTTAAAAAGCGCTATGCCGGTAGCGCGTGGCTTTGCGGGTGCGGCTGTGGCCAGAGGCAAAATATACCTTCTTGGAGGAAAAAGTGACGACCAAACCTTATCTTCTACTATGGTGTATCAGGCAGAGTTAGATGGTAGCACGCTTCCTTCATGGGGTACTGTAGCGTCATTGCCAAACTCCCAGAACGGTATGGCGGTAACCAGTGTTGCCGATATCATTCATTCATTTGGAGGACAAGCAGGTGATGGGCAGCAGCTTTTGAAGTATCTTATTCCGAATGATGAGTGGCAGGCTTTTTCTATTCCTGCTAGACATACAGGAATTTGGATTGGCGCTCAGGCCGTCGCATATGGTTCTGATATTTATGTGATGGGTGGTTTGCACGATGGCAACCTGCTAGATGATATATACGCATATAAAGCAATTTACGATGTGGCCATTCCAGTGATTCGTTGACGATGAAGGCAGAACACTGCTAGAAAACACCACGCTAACTCAAAAGGATTATTGTCAACCAGGGTTATTCGGTGTATCTTTGTAGCGTAAGGTAACATTTCTTTAGGAGGTGACCTGAAGAATAAGGACAATTTCAAGCACATCATGTGATGAAAGGTGCATTGAGCACCAACTAAGGCCCTGCTTTCTTGCAGGACAGCGTTTGTTACAAAATACTTCATCTGGAGCCCTATCATGAAAAAATTCTCAATCCTCAGTGTATGTGTTGTGGTTATGATGTTTGTTACCGCAACGGCTTTTGCGGCCACCGATGCAATTCCTGGGTCAGGATGGTGGTCTGGCGAGCAGGTTCAAAATGTCGGCGCTTCGGCAACAGACATTTTGGTAACCGCGTATGATCAATCTTCTCCTGTAAACACCTACACGGCATCTCAAAACGTTGCTGCGGGTGCATCGTTCACTTTTATTCCCAGCCATTTTTCTGGCATGCCCGAAGGCTTCCAGGGTTCTGCTGTTGTGAGCGCTGCGAACCCGATTAAGGCCATTGTTAACATCACCAATAAGAAAAATGGTGCTTTAGGTGTGGATGGTGGTAAGGCTGCTGGTCAATATCAGGGTTTAGATAGTTCAGTTGTTGCCACAGATCTGTATTTCCCCCTGGTTAAAGGCGATTACTACAACAAGACAACCACATTCTACATCCAAAATGCTGGTTCAGCAGCGGCGACCGCCACAGCAACTTTTTCAATGCAAGATGGTAGCACTTTGACCTATGCTACACCTTCCATTGGCGCCAACCAGATGGTCGCTTTTACTGTTCTTAATGCCCCTGGTTTTAACACTTCGGCGGCTGCAGGTGCTTCATCCCGGCTGGGTTCATTGAAGGTGACTTCTGCGCAGCCTTTGGCTGGTGTCGTTGTGGAGCATTTTACAACGGAGACCGTTGGAACGATTATCCAAACTACGCGTGGCTTTACCGCGGCAGATTTTGATGATAAAGCCTATGCCCCGGTTATCAAGAATAATTTCTATAACCGTTTTACTGGCATTCAGGTACAAAATGTCTCTGCTGGCGCAATAGATATCACGATTACTTATAACGGCGCTGGGAAATCTGGCGCAACGGATTGTGTTGGCGAATCTTATACCGACACAAAAACGGGCGTTGCTGCCGGGGCATCGTGGACCTTTGTTCAGCGCGTTGGTCAATCCAATTTACCTGATGGTTGCTTGGCAACCGCTACCATCACTGCAACCGGCAACTTCGTTGCTTCTGTGAATGAAGCATATGTCACGGCGCCGGGTACTGGTCAACGAGCAGTGACTTCCTTTGCTATCTCTGACAACTCAGCTACTACCAAAGTCAGCATTCCGCTGTTCAAGGATGATTTCTACAACAAGCGCAGTGGTTTGCAGGTTCAGAACGTCGGTGCTGCTGCCGCTACCAATATCGTGGCTGAATTCAAGTGCACGACCGAAGGTGGCGCATCCTTTACCGCTACCTCGAAGGCCCTCACCGCTGCATCGGGTGGTTCTGTTCTGTTCATCAACACGAACACTCAGGACACGCTCTTCCCCTCCCCCAATCCCTTCCAGGATCACGCTAACTGCGGTGTGACGATTACGGCTGATCAGCCCATTGTAGCGATTGTTAATGAGTCGCCGACCCCGGGTGGCCCCGTTGATCAAGACAACAATAACTACGAAGGCTTCAACCTGGTCCCGTAAATTTCCTTTTTCTTTCAGGCCACCCTTTGCGGGGTGGCCTTTTTTTTCGCCTCCTGGCAGAAAGCGCAATGAATTGCTATCTCGTGTAAGGAATCTGTATGGGTCATAAAATCCAAAACTTACTTCTTTTATTGAGCATGTTGACCTGGATGATGGTTGGCTGCACGGCGAATCCCCCTGTTCAAGAGACACCGATGGCCACAAGTACAAACGAGATGCCTTATCCGCCACCTCTTCAAGAGCCGACCCGCGATCCAAATGTAAAGCCATTTCAACTTACGAAACCGATTTACGAAGGTGCAACCGACATTGTGGGTAGTGGAACCCCCGGTGTGCCGATTATCTTGTTGAATACAACCCGGATGGGGGAGTTTATTGGCGCAACTACCATTGGACAGGACGGTGACTTCACTATTCCTGTTACTGGCCTTGAAAAAGGTGAGCGAATTGGTCTCGGCTTAGGCGTTTTGACCGACACCAAATGGGAACAGACCGATTTTACAAGTCCTTCCTATTTCGGCGACGAAGCACAATTGATCCCCCAGGTGGGCTTTTTCTACGATACCGCGATGGTGTTGGAAAAGAAATAATTCCAGATAGAGAATAACCCAACCGCCATCTTCGTTGAGAATACAAATCCCGTAACCTGGATGAAGCCAGTTACGGGATTTGTCATTAAACGGCGGTCTTTACAAATATCCCAAATCTTTCAAACGCTGCATAATTTCTGTTTGGTCAGCATGGCTCATTTCTTGATTGGGTGGCAGGTATAGCGCAATGTCAGCGTGCGATATTTGCACGGGCAGGTTTTTATATGCAGGGGTAAGCCAGCCTTCCAGCACTACGCCATCCATCCAATGCGGTACAGGGCAGCCTAATAAGTGCAGGATAGTCGGCGCAAGATCGCCAATCCACGTGCTTGGCATTTCATCAGATGGGGAAATTGCCGGGCCTTGAGCGATCAGTGTGCCATCAAAACGGTGGCTGCCACTTTCATTCACGCGGGATATGCCAAAAACCTCTCCAGGGGTATTGCCAAATTCGTGGCCTAACCGGGTGATGAATGAAAGATCGCGCAAAACCAGGATTATATCTGGGGCACTGGTTAGTGCATCGCCCTGGTACAAATCTTCTCGTTTGTAAAGCTTGCTAACCACTGGCTGGCCATCGTCTGGATCACGTAAATCAGATAATTCCTGGCAAATTTGCTCTCGAAGTGTTTCGTATTCGCTCCCTGCTTGGACGATTCCATTCGGTTCGCGGCCTGCAAGGTTGATGTAGATTTGCCCTTGAAAACCATAACTGTAGGCTTTGGTCTTGCTCCAATTGATGCTTTCATCAAAATCGGGCCACTGGGTTTTGGGGAGAATGGCGATCTTTTCTCCCAGTATTTGCTTGATCAACTTTTCTACGCTCATCAAGCCCATTGTGCGCAATGTCCTCGATATTTGATCTCTTGTGATACCCATTCGAGACAGCCATTGATTTTTTTTGCTTGTTTCGCGCGTGAAAAGGTATCCTTTTTGGCGCAGCCATTCGTTCAGATAAACATCCTTGTAAAGCGGGCCAAACCCATGATCAGACATGATCAAGACTGTGGTGTTTTCATCGGCGAATGCGATTAACTCTCCAATGGATTGGTCCAACTGTTGGTACATGTCCCTGATCGTATCCCGATACGGTGAATTGGGGACGTAACGAGGATGGGAAGGGTCCATAAACCGCCAGAACCCATGGGGAACGTCGTCTGTTTCGCGATACACAACCATAAAGAAATCCCACGTTGACTCCTTGAGCTGCCGCACGGCGTTCCTCGTGACCAATTTGATTAATTCGTCCGTGTCTGCGAGAAAGGCTTCTAAGTCGTTCCCCGGATAATAAATTCGCCTGTTTACCCGATAGCCGTCTTTGAGCAGTTCTTCTTCCAATTCTGGCGGATATGCAAACGACTTGAAGTTGGGTGTTCCCAGGCCGCTGATCAGACAGCCATTTACCTTTTCTGGGGGGTAAGTCATCGGCACGTTCATCACACATACCTTTTTGCCCGCTTCGCTCAATAACTTCCAAAGCGATGGCATTCTGATATCGTTTCGTGTTGTTGGAATAAGTTTATACGATGTATTCTCCCGCCGGACAAAATCGAACATGCCATGTTTGCCAGGGTTGGTGCCTGTCATAAAACTTGTCCAGGCTCCGGCGGAGACCACAGGCATGATTGATTGCAGGCGGCTATAACTCCCCTGTTGCATCAGGCGGGCCAGATTGGGCAAATAACCTTGCTCCACCCACGGTTCGATCAAGTCTAAAGTGGCGCCATCTAAACCAATAACCATGATGCGATGTGATTGATTCATCATAATCTCCTGATAAATTTACTTGAGGCTGAATTTGTTTGTTATCTGGCGCAAGAAAGGTATTTCGTTGGGGCGGATTTCTCCGCTGATCAACAGCAGGCTGCTATAAACAATAACGCCAGTGCTGATAGATACTGCCAGCGGCAGTTCGCGCACTGCCCATACAGCGCCTGCCATGATCAATGCCGAAAGCAGTGGGCGTGCCACGATACGCCAGGTTGGTAGCGCAAAGTAGTTCCGTTGCACATAGAGATATACCAATAAAAAATAGATAGATGTCGAACATAGCCGGGCGGTCGAAGCGCCATAAATTCCCCATTCGGGGTCGAGGAATAGATTCAGGCCGATATTGATGCTGGTGCTGATGATCAAGAACGCCAGGTTCCACTTTTGCCGATCCATCACCAACATCAAACGCACATACGGAACATTCAAAAATACCGCGATCAATACAGGAACCAGTATTTGCAAGGCGGCGGCCGTTGGCATAAATTCGATGCCATAGATCAGCAAGACTATCTTATTCGCCAGAATTAGAATGCCGGCCACCATTGGGAAAACCAATATCGCCATATAGCGGATGGATTTTTCGTGAAGTTTTTCCAGTTTATCCGATGCGTGTACGGCATACTGGGCCATGAGCGGATAAAGCGATGTCCGATAGGCTAATGCGATCATAGACAGGCTGAAAGCGACCGTGGTCGCAGCATTGTACCAACTGACATCGGTGGTAGAGCGAACAGAGCCTAGCAAAATAATATCAGCCTGCCCTTCAATGGTCAGCAGGATAGTGATCAAGAGAAATGAGAACGCTTCGCGCGAGATCGCCATCTTCTTGAACACCTGCGTTGGCCGGATTTTGGTGAAAATATCCTGTAAAACAAACGCACTCGTGATCAACGCCCCCAAGATACTGCCACCCAACCATATCCAGGCCAGTGTGGCAATGGCATGGGCTTGCAGGGCCATTTGTAGGCCAACCACAATCCGAAAGCACGCCACGATAAAAGTGACCAGGGCCGGCAAAGCAAATTTTCTTTGCCCCAACAAAATGCCCTGGGCCAGGTAATTCAAGCTGTCAGGAATAATGCTGACGCAGAGAATGCTCGTCGTTGTGATCAGTTCGTCAGAATAATTTAAGATAAATCGGACAAAAAAATATAACCCGCCATACAAAAAAACAGCAATGACCAGGTTCAAACTGGCATAGACCAGGAAATAAGCTCCCCGCTGTTCAGGCGCACGAGATACTTCTCTGGTAACAAATTCATCAATTCCTCGAATCAGGGTAGTCAAGATAATTAAATACGTAGCAGCCAGCGCAAAACTCCCTGCCAGGCTGGTTCCATAAACTCTCCCGATAACGATAAAAAAGACAACGTTGGTTATGCGGGGGATGATGTTAATAACAATCGCATAGATAGAATCAGATGCGAGGCGCGGAATTTTCATATAGCCCCAAATTTTTCTCGGCAACACAAACATAACCAAAGGTTTCGTCTTTGATTCGATCCAGGGGGTCAAGATAGAACAATATCATTGGAAGAATAAGTTGAAAGAGCAGGCCAAACAATGCCCTGAGCGGCCATGTCCATATTCGCCCAGGCATGCCTTTGGGAAACGCCCAATAATTAATGTTGTGCAATTGAAACGATAAAAACCAGAAATACCCGCCCAGCGGCTCGAGTACCTTGATGTTAAAGCCAGCCTTTTGCATGAGATAGGTTAAGCCATACGATGTGTAGCGGTAATAATCGTGCGGCTTCTGGTGCTGATGCCAGCTTTGCGGTGCCGAAAAATAGAGTTTGCCACCGGGTTTGAGCACACGTTGTATTTCAGCTAACACCTGGTATGGTTCGGGAACGTGTTCCAACACCTGATTGCATAGCGCCACATCGAAGGTGTTGTCGGCAAATGGCAGGGATGTTAAAGTGCTGATAGCATCTAAATTGGAATAATCCCAGGTATCGTCGCCGATGGCCAGGTCAACGCCAAAATAGTGGGTATGGGCGAACTCCGGTTTGAAACGGCCTTCCCCTGCTCCGGCGTCCAGCACATACGCACTGGCCGGCGTGGACTGTCCCGCCTGTGCCATGAATTCATACAATTTATAGACTTGAACTGCGACGCGTTTTTGTATCCACTGGGGGATATAAGCGGGCAGTTGCGAATAGTGTTTTTTATTCATGTTTATCTTAAAAATTGCGCCGAGACTTTTGAAATCTCTCAGCAGATTCGGCGTATAGCGTCTCAAGTTGATCGGTTAATTTTTCCCAGCTAAAACGCTCCTCGGCCACCTGGCGCGCCTTTTTCCCCATTTCGTCGCGCAGTTGTGGATTTTGTAAGAGTTTTAGCGCCTGGCTTGCGAATTCTTCGGGTTGATCTCTGCTGAGCAGGCCAATGTGAGTTTCGTTGAATAATGGTTGCACATCTCCTACAGATGTCGCCACGGTCGGGCGGCCTAAGGCCATATAATCGTTTAGTTTATGCGGCCAGCGTCCCTGGTTGGCATTTGAGTTATTCAGCGGCAGCAGGAATAGGTCGCAGCAAGACAGGTATTGTTGCAAGCGTGCATCATCTAGCGGGCCAGTCTGCGTAATCCGTTGCGGGTGGCGCGAGAGTTCACTGATGGCAATTGGGCAATACCCGGCCACCAGCAAATGCGCCCGCGATTCCAAATCGGCCACACGGTCGAACGCCTGAGCCATCAAGAGGGCATCCTGGTGAAAAATGCTGCCCACATAGCCGAGAATCAGGCTTTCGGATGACAAACCCAACGGTGAGCGATAGGTTTGCCGCTCGATAGCTTGAAATCGTTCTGTATCCGACCCATCGGGGATCAAACGGATGGTATCTGCAGGGATACCCAGGGCAAGGGCTTTTTTCTCCAGTGTCGAGCATATTGCCGTGGTGCCGTCGGCTTCTGCGCGAAAATGCTCTTCGAAATACGTTTCAATCGGGCGCAAGATATTGCGGATGATGGGATTCTTGCGCTCTTCCACCGATCCGCCGCGACCTAACCAATCGGACCAGCCTAAAACCAGGGGAATATGACGCTGGCGGTGTAAATACAGCGCCGGGTAAATAACTGTCGGGCGGCATTCGATGGCGTAGACCAGGTCAAAGGAATGCTTGCGCAGCCAGAATAAGCGATTCAGGGTGTTCCACGCGTCCCAGCCTGAGCGCAGCGAACCGCGGAATAAGTCGGGCGTTTCGACCAGCCGAAAGCCTTCAACTTGTCGCGTGACGATGCCCGTTCTGTTGCGCGGCGAAGTTGCCATCACCGTCACCTGGTGCCCGCGCTGGCTCAAAATTCGGCCAAAGTGAAAGGCCCGCCAATATGAACCCTGCCCGACGCGATTGTAAACAATGTGGAGAATGTTCATCTTGGCTCTTAATCGTTGGCTTGCCTTTTCTGCGCAATCAGCAAATGCGATGGGAAAAACATCAAAGCCAGTGTCGAAAAGAATGGCACTCGGTGGAAGTTTTTCAGCCACGCATCCAGTTTGGCTGGCCCGCCATACGCCTTGATGTATGGAAAGACCACTTGTCCCCCTGCGCCAAAGCTCTGATGCAAACCTTTTTTAACTTCGTTCAGCGACAGCAAGCGGGTTGTCTCATACGCCACATTCAGCCGAAAGCGCACGTACGCTTTTTGCCAGCGGCGGGGGATGAACCCTACCCAACGCAGCTTGACGTGTGGCTCCAAAAAGAACAGATCATAACGATTTCTCGAATCGGCGGCCATCACCCCGCCAGGGCGAAGCAGGCGGTGGCATTCGATCAATACATCATCAATTTCAAAGACATGTTCCAACACGTTGAGGGCATTGATGTAATCTATGCAGTTATCAGGATAGGGGATATTTTGGCCGTAAGCCAGCACCAGTTGAAAATTCTTTACCCCGGCCATTTCTAATGCTTTATGAGCCAATATCAGGTCGGGCAGGCTGGGATCAACACCGATCACCATGGGATATTGCCTGGCCAGGTTAATCAGGCTCGCGCCGCCGCCGCAGCCAATATCCAGCGCAACATTCCGTCCCCATGAAGGGTAGAATTCCTCCAGCCTTTGATGGAACATGGCGATCATTTCGCTCCCCCGCTGCTGCATAGACAAAATATATGGAACTTCGTGGCCGCGCAAATTGTGATAGGTGGGCGCATTTTCGACGCGAATGCGCACGAGTTCTGCGTAATCCGCGTTGGGATAAGCCTCAAGCATCAACTGGACGATTTTGTTTTCAGCCAATGGCTGCGCATCCTCGCTGGCCCGCGCCGCATCGCGCAAGTCAAAGATATGCTCCAGGATGGCTGGATAACTTTTCTGGCATGTACCACAGACAAAGCCATTTTCCGGCAGCACCGCCAACGGTGTTTTACAGCAGGGTGAAAGGGGGGTTAGAGTCATTGGATAACCATTGCCTTGGGTTACGAAGAAACATGAATGCGTTCTTGCGGGCCAGTTCGTTGGCTCAAGAACCCATCCCACACCCCTTGCCAATAAGCCTGTAACCCAGCGGTGTGACCCTGGCGGATAAGCGTCAGCGATTTCTTGATTGCGCTGCCCAGCCGGTACAGAAATATCCAGGGCGCTTGCCACCATTGGGCATGTTTGCAAAAGAAATGAATGCTGGCTTTGGTAATGGCGTAGAGATATTTGGGCGAGGCGGTGCCGCCACTGCTGCTGGATACTTTATGCCACATGTGGCTGCTCGGAACAACACGGACACGCCAGCCAGCCTTGCGCATGCGCAAGCACAAATCAGAGTCTTCGTAATACATGGGAAAGCTTTCGTCAAACATGCCCACGGTTTCCAACGCTCGCCGCGGGATCAACATGCCACATCCAGTGACAAAATCCTGCTCAATCACCTCGGGCCAATTGCCGGGGTCTTTTTGGTTGGCCGCATCATTCGACTTTTCCAGCAAGATTGGGTTGACCTTGCCCCCCATTGACCAGATCACATCTGCTGGTGTGGCATAGTAAATCAGGGGTGCTACAATGCCAGTTTTTTCATCCGCATGTTCAAGCAATTGCTTCAGGCCATCTGGGGCCAGAACGGCGTCATTGTTGATCAAGAAAACAAAATCGGCCTTTTCTGCCAGGGCATGGCGGATGCCCACATTACAGCCGCGAGCAAAGCCCAGGTTGGAGTCATTGATCAGCAAAGTGATCGCAGGATAATGTTGGCGGATTCTTTCGACCGAGTCATCTTGTGAAGCGTTATCTACCACAACAATATATGGCTGGATAGTGTCTTGCGCTAACAACGATTCGACACATGCCAGGGTGTCGTCGGGGCGGTTCCAGTTCAACACGATAGCATAAATGCCGGGCTGTGCTTTTTCTTGCTTCATAGGGTGGGCATTATACTATGCCTGATTTTATGTCCTCTAAAACGGCGATCAGTTTTCCCCAGGCAGCTTCTTGGTGTTCGGCTTCAGTGTGTTGCGGCCTTTGGAGTGAGTTGATGATGGCTTTCGCCAATGATGTTGCGTCTTCTCCTGGCACGATAATCACCTGACTGGATCGGCCTTCAACCAGGCCCGCCGCAACGCGTTCAGTAATGATCATCGGCAGCCCATATCCCAGGCCCAGGCTGGCTACGCCGCTTTGCGAGCCGCCGGTGTATGGCGCTACCAATACATCCGCACTGCAAAACAGCAAGTGCGCTTGCTCATTGGGAATGTAGCGGTTGATGATAGTTACTTGCGAACGCAATCCCAGGTCGTCAATTTGCTGTTCATATTTCTCCACATTGTCCCAAAACTCACCCGCAATGACCAGGTGCAGCGGCCTGGGCGTGGTTCCAACTTGCGCCAACGCCTGGAGCAAATAGGAAAGTCCCTTATACGGCCGTACGATGCCGAAAAACAGCAACAGATGGGCCTGTTGGGGCAAGCCTAACTCCTGCCGGGCCTCGGTCTGTGGGATGATTGCGGCCTGAAAGGGTTGATAAGTGGGGTGTTTGCACAATTGGGGCTGCGCCTGGGGCAGCACTTGGGCCAGTTTTGCCTTGTCACTGGGGTTTTGAACGATGAATGCGCTACCCTGCCCGAGGGCCAGGCGCGCCAGCCAGCGATCCCAGGGCTTGGCCTCGTGCGGCAGCGTGTTATGGATCAGATATACAACGGGGATTTTCATGCGGCGAAGCAGCCAGGCCAAGGCAAAATCGGCTGGCCCCCAAAATGTCACCCACCACTGGATCAGCACAAAATCGGGCGCAAATGTGCCAATCGCTTTCGCTGTTTTCCAGCATTGCCAAAGATGGAAGGGTTCGAAAATATATTGGGCATCTACGATGTGGTAATGCGTGCTGGTATCTCGGTCTGATTCGCCAGGATACAGCCAGGCGGGATATTGCCGGCGAAAAGAAATGACCTGCGTAACATGCCCCTGTGCTTTCAGTGCCTTGATCAGTTCTGTGTGGTAGTGCGCAATGCCCCCTCGAAATGGATAAACCGGCCCAACCAGGGATATTTTCATGGCTCAATTGAAAAGACCCACACCCGATCCTGATGATATTGCAGCTGCGCATGGGTAGATTCGATCAGGGTTTGCACCGATAACGCCACACCACTGGCATTGACAATGCCCTGGCGTTGTCCGATGAAGATATGGGTGATCCCTTGCTGCCTGAGCGATTTCGCCAGGTTTGTGTCCAATGGGTTGTTTAAGACCGCCTCGTATCGAGCGATGAGATCGGTGCGTAAGTCGGTTGTTACGGTTTGTTCGTTGGTGTAATTGAGCGGTGGTAATGTGGTGGCTCGATGGGCCAGCAAGGGTAGCCACCAGCCCGCATCGGAACCAACCACAACCGTTCCCGAATAGGCTTTGAAGGCATTCACCAGAATCTTTGCCTCGTCTGGCAGTTGATTTTGCATCCAG
This sequence comes from uncultured Anaerolineaceae bacterium, assembly GCA_964606085.1. GTDB lineage: Bacteria > Chloroflexota > Anaerolineae > Anaerolineales > UBA4823 > CAIQJJ01. The sequence continues at coordinate 5,232 of CAZSFD010000049.1, read as the reverse complement.
CGTGCAGCGAGCAAATCAGGGTGGGTGACCAGGGCATAGTTGCGCGGTTGGGCAATCTCCCACCTGGAATTTGCCCAAACCAGGCTAATCATGAAGATCACCATTGTGAACGATAAAGCGGTACGCAGCCCTGAACGCCATGACGCGGTTTGTTCGCCGATGGTGGTAAACAGCCAGGCTGCTGCACTACCCAGGCTGATACTGACCGGAATGTATGCTGCCAAAAGTACGGTGAAATTGCTAATTGCACCTGTCCCGGGCAGAGAAACTAAATACGGGTTTGCCTCCAGATAGATCAGCAGCCAACTGATGAAAAAAATGCGGCTGTTGCGTTCACGTCGCCAAAATCCCCACGCCAGGGTCAGTAAAAATAGCAGCCAAATCTGTGGTGCAAAATACTGGCTTAAATCACCGATGCCGTTATTGTATTGCATCATCTCGACCGCCACGTTGCTTGCTGGTGTAGCTAATTGCATACCGAAAAAAGAAAGGATTTTTCCCTGAAAAAGATGTACAAACCAGGGCAAAAAGAGCAACGAGGCCATACTGCCTGTCCAGAAAAGTTGGCGTGTTGGTCGAGAGCTTCGGCAAGCGAGCGTTTCATCCAGCCAGACCATCACAAAAAAAGGGATCATGAAGATCAAAATGCGGTAATGATTTAGGCCAACCCCTGCCAGCGCAATTGCGCTTGCCATGAACGTCTTCAATGTGGCGCGCTGGTTGATCCCCTCCCACCCCAACCACACCGCCACCGGCAGCACCACCTGCCCGGCCAGTTGCGTATACCGCCCCCAATTGACATAGAACATTGGCATAGGCGAAAGCAGCCCGGCGACCAGCACGGCCACTACCCCGGCCCAACGGCTGCCACCCGCCACGCGCACGGCCAGTGGATACAGCACCAGCACCGCCAGCACGTTCAAAATTTGCCCAACCCACAGCGTGGCGTGGATGACATCTATCCCGGTCAGCCAGTGAAAAACGGCCACCGCACTGTGAAAGCCGAAATGGTAAGTGAAGGTGGTCAACTCGGCGTATGGCTGCCAGGAGTTGAACAGCCCGTTGTTATCTACCAGCAGTTGAGCAATTATCGTATGCTGGTAGCCATCGCCCCACATCGGCGCTTCGAGCGAACGAATGGCCCAGAAACGGGTGAAAATGATCAGCGCCAGCAAGAACAGCAGCGTCAGATCGGGCCAAAGGAATTGCGGATGGCTGATTTTCGCGTGTAGATTTTTCCAGGAGATGGTTGGCAGACGTGGCCGGATCAGCCGCAGGCGGTCGCGGTGACGCCACGCCAACAGGTAGCCGCCCAGCAGGGGCAGCATCCAGGCGTAAGCGCTTCCCAGGTTCAGCCCGATCAGATGTGTCCACAAAAACAGCAGCGGGTAGAGCGCCAGGCTCAACCCCGCCGACAGCCCGGCTTTTTCTGCCCACGAGCGCTCATCCCAAACGGGCAGCAGCACGCTCAAAATCCCCCAGCCGGGCAGCACGAACAAAAACAGGCTCGCCAGCAGCACGCCACCCCAGCCCACGATCTCTTGGGCTAACCCCAGCGCCGCGGCCCGCCGCGAGTAGCTGAGTTGGAAAACCGCCTGCGCATCTTGCGGGGCGTGGTTTTGATAGAGCGCGCCATCCAGGTAGCTGTCGCCGGGTCCGCTGCCCACTTCGACACTGCCGCTGCCGGTCACTTCGAGGAAGGCGTAGTAATACTGCTGGTTGGAAGCGGCCTGGGCTGGCACGAAGAAACTTTGCACCAGCGGCCCCGTGACCGATGTGACGGGAATCGCTTCGTAAGAGATAGCCAGGTCTTCGCTGGCCTGCGCATCGGCGCGCAGGTGCAGGCGGATTGTGCCATCGCCAGGCTCACCGGGCGAGAGCGTGAAATAGATGCCCGAAAGCCCATCATAGCGCGCCACAAAGGTTTGGCCCACCGGGTTGGCGGCGCTCAACACCACCTCGTTGGTCAGCGTCCCTTGCTGCACCTGTGGCTGCGCCGAACACCCCGTCAGCACAAGCACCCCCATCACCAACCACACCATCAGCTTGCTGATGTGCCAATTTGCCACTTTACCCATTCCCATTCCTCTCCGCCGCCCCCTCGCCCCCGCGCTCCTTCACCCCCCCCTGCCTTTCCAATTCCATCCGCCGCATCCGAAACATGATCTCTTCCGTGATTTTTCGATTGAAATTGATCAGATCAGCCACCAGCCCGATCATCAGCGCCTGAAACCCGATGATGACCAGAATGGCCGCTAAAATCAGCGATTGGATATGCCCCGCCGCGCCGCCCTCAACGATATAAAAATACAGAAAGCGCAGCCCCGGCAAAGTGCCAGCACCGATCAGCAAAAAGCCCAGCGCTGTGAACACTCGCAGCGGGCGGTACATGGTGTAAGCCCGGATGATCGTCGCCCCCGAATGGCTGAGAAATTGCGGGATGCTCTTCATCAGCCGCGACGGACGCGTGGGCGGGTTGGTGCGCACCGGCACGTAGGCCACCTGGCGGCGGTTGGCACCGGCCTGGATCAACGTTTCGAGCGTATACGAATAACTGCTCAACACCAGCGTGTGCAGGGCCGCCTCGCGGGTATACGCCCGGAAGCCGCTGGTGGCATCTGGCACGTTTAGCCCCGAAGCCTGTGACACCACCCAACTGCCCAATTGTTGCAGCTTGCGTTTGAGCGGGGTGAACACTTCCAGCGTGGCTACACCCCGGTCGCCCACCACAATTTCTGCCTGGCCCGCCAAAATCGGCTCGACCAGTTTGACAATATCGTCGGCGCAGTATTGATTGTCGGCATCGGTGTTGACGATGATGTCGGCCCCGCGCTTCAGGCACGCATCCAGCCCGACCGTGAAGGCCCCGGCCAGCCCGCGATGGCGAATTTGGACGATGTGGTGAACGCCCGCCTGGCGTGCGGCTGCCAGCGTGCCATCTTGACTGCCATCGTCTACGATCAGGTACTCGATCACATCAATCCCCGCCATTTGCCGCGGCAGTGCGGCAATGGTTTCGGCGATGACTTCTGCTTCGTTGTAACAGGGGATTTGGATGATCAGCTTCACGGGGCGAAAGTATACCATAGCGATTTTTTACCTCCCTGGCCGAAAGCGCTGCCCCCACCAGGGGATGACTTCCAGACTCCCATCGGCCAGCACCCGCAGCGCGATCAGCCGCCTGCCGCCTGCCGGCAGACGGCCTGTCAGCAACCGCACGCCGCGCAGTTCCCACCCCTGGCGCACCTGGGCCACGAAATAATAAGGCTGCTCCTGTTCGCCTGGGTTGTGCAATATCACCTGGTAGTAGCGCTGGCCGGCCAGCGTTTGCGGCACGCTCAGGTTTTGCTGCCAGGCCAGGTCGAAGAAAGCGCCGCCGGGCAGGGTGTTGGCCTGCGCTGAGAGCAGCCTGCCGGCAGCATCGGCCAGGCGCAGTTGCACCCCTGCCGAACCCACCGCCGCCTGCAAAACCGTCGGCGTGGGCAGCCCCACGATGGGGGCGTGGTGGATGCCATTCCAGCGGGCGTGGCCGCGTGCCGAGGCGGCATGGAAGGCTTCCCAGGGCAGTTCAGCCGCCAGCCCCGCCGGGTTGCTGGCCGTCACCCCGGTGGCATCTACCATCCACTGTGGCTGGTGGTGTTGATCCACCGCCGAAACCAGCGCAACGTGGTTGATCTCGCCGTTGCCTGTCCAGTCGAAAAAGACCAGGTCGCCCACCTGGTAGGGCTGGTCGTTGGACAGCAGTTGGCCGGTGTAAGCGAAGTAACGCCACATATCGTAGGCATCCTGGGCGTTGCCGGTCTGATACAGGTGATTGGGGTGGATTTCGGCGTCGCGCCACAGGGCCAATTGCAGGTTATAGCCCGCCCCCCAGGTAAAGGCATCCAGCACCAGGTCGGTACACTGCCCGGCGGCATATCCGTGGAAAGCCCCCTGGCAGGCCGGGCCGTTTTCGCAGCGGTGGTCGTAGGGCATACCAACATCCAGGCGCGCCTCGGCGATCACGTCGCTGTAGATGGCTGTAAAGCGGATGCCGCCCAGATCGGCGTTGACCTGCAACTCGGCGTTGACCGGATCGAAGGCGAAGCCCTGTTTCGACGGCGTGAGCGTGACCCCCCCTGGCGAAACCCCTGCCAACACGAATTGCCCCATGCGGTCGGTTTCGGCGCGGCTGCCGCGGTCATCGCTCACCGTCACCTGGGCCAGCGGGTCGCCGAGCGGGTCAAGCACCTGGCCGTGGAGGGTGTAGGTTGGCGCGGGTGCGCCGCGCCGATCCAGCACCTGAAGCGCCATCCCGTCAGCCGTCATTTGCGCATAGGCAATCACCTGCCCATCCTGCGAGAGCGCCGGGCGCAGGTTCGCCACGCCCGCAGCCAGCAGGGTGGTCTGGCTGGTTTTCAGGTCGTGGTGATACAACTCGAAGGTGGCTGCATCGGGCGTGCCGATGGCGTAGAGGTGCTGGCCGTCGGCGGAAAGGGCTTGCTGCGTGATAGACACCGGGAAGCGGGCGGTTTGGCTGGACTGCCGCCATTGATCGAACACGATCACACTTTGCTTTTCCGGCGCACCCGGCGCAAGGAAGCTGACCAGCAGGCCGAGCGCCGACAGGCCGGGCGTCTCGCCGTGGGCCGCCGCGGCCACCTGCCGGGTGCGAAAGTCACCCAGGCTGAAGGTGAACAGCGTCGGCGCGGCGTTGGTATTGGCGATGAAGGCCAGCATCGTCCCCTGGTGGTTGACGGCTACGCTGTGCGCCTCGCCATCGGCGAACAGGCGTTGGGTCAGCCCCGTCAGGCGGTCACGCACGAAGGCGTCGCGTTGGCCGTTGTCATCGCCGGGGAACAGGTTGCTGGCCGTCGAGCGGAAGGCTACCAGCCGTCCATCGCCTGAAATCGCCGCCGCATCGGCCCAGCCATCGCCCTGCTCGCCATATAATCCCAGCGAGACCCGGCTGGTTTCCCCGTTCAGGCGGTCGTGGATGAAGACATCGCTCATGCCGTTGGTATCGTCTGCCACCAGGTTGCTTGCCAGCGACTCGAACGCCACCACACGCCCATCGGCAGAGATGACCGGGTGGGTGGAGAGCGCATTGGCCTGGGCGCCGTCTGTTGCCAGTGATACGCGGGTGAGCGCTCCTTGCTGCCGGTCGTAGACGAAAATGTCGCTGGCCTGGTTGGTGTCACCGGGGACGAGGTCGCTGGCGGCGGAGGCGAAGGCGATCAAGCGTCCGTCGGC
>CAZSFD010000048.1:0-38292 GCA_964606085.1 uncultured Anaerolineaceae bacterium | reverse complement strand
TTGCAGGTTGCAGGTTGCAGGTTGCAGGTTGCAGGTTGCAGGTTGCAGGTTGCAACCGATTATACTCAACTCAGCAAGAAAGCAAATCGGCAATCTCAAATCAACGATCAGCAATTCCATAGGAAGCGTTTCATTTGAGTTGAAAATCGGTTTCGACAAGCTCAACCGACGCTGGTTGATGGCGAACTTCGTTCGCAGTCGAAACCAGCAGCCCACTTCAATATGCACATTGGTTTACTTACTTTACAACTTGAAATTCCCGGTTGTGGTTCGCTGAAGGAAAAGCGCAGCCGATTAAAGCCGCTGTTGGCGCGGCTGCACCGCGAGTTCAACGTGTCGGCGGCGGAGGTGGAGGCGCTGGATACCTGGCGTTCAGCGGTGGTGGCGTGTGCGCTGGTGGGCAATGATGCGGCGTACGTGCAACGCGCCTTGCAGTCGGTGGTGGCCTGGGTGGATGAAAATTGGCCGGATGTGATCGTAGAGGCTGATCGGATCGAGGTCATCCATTAGCGGGGTTGGCGGTTGCTTTTGACATCTTTTTAAGCCATAATCAAACAGAAATTCACCCATTCACACCCATAAGGAGACCCCCATGTCCAACCCAACCCAAGAACCCTGGTATGCCCGCCTGCCCTGGTTGATCCCGTGGGCGATCATTGTTGGCCTGCTGTATCTCTCGATCCAGCTTTCGCCAACGCCGGTTTCATTTCGCGCCTTCACCTTCGATGAGATTATCCAATTTCTCACCGGCCTGGCGCTGATCGCCCTCTTTATGGAGCGCGCCCTGGAAGTTTTCGTCACCACCTGGCGCGGGCCTGGCGCTACCGACCTGGACAATAAACTGGCCGATGCCGAAAAACAATTGGATACGCTCACCGCCTCGGTCGCGGCGCTTTCGGAAGTGGAACGCGACCGCAAACAGGGCGAAATTGCCCACGCCAGCGAACATGTGCAAGCCGCCCAGTCAGAAAAAACCAAATTCAAATCGCGCACGCAGCGCCTGGCCCTGTGGACGAGCCTGATCCTGGGTGCGGCGATCAGCCTGGTGGGCGTGCGTTCGCTGGAGCCGTTGGTCAATGCCGATACCTTTGGCACGCTCAATGACTTTCAGCGCGCCGCCTTTCATGTGGTAGATGTGCTGCTGACCGGCGGGTTGATCGCGGGCGGCAGCGACGGCATTCATAAAATCACCGCCGTCTTCACCGAGTTCTTCGAGAAGACCCGCAGCAATATCAAAAACGGGTAAAATTTGGCCTGACATACCCCTCAAGGTGACAGTCACCGGTTTCGAAAGGCGCCTCGGCCCCGATCATCCAGGTAACTGTCACCTGATTATTTTCAGGAGCAACTCATGGCTAAAATTACCCGCATAGACCACATCGCCATCCTTGTAGACGACATGGAAGCCCCCCTGTCGTTTTGGCGCGACGCCCTGGGCATGGAAGTGACCCACGTCAAAGACATCCCCGCCGAAATGGCCCAAATCGCCTTCATCCCCAGCGGCGGCAGCGAGATCGAACTGGTACGCCCCACCACGAGCGACTCGGGCCTGGCGAAATACCTCGAAAAGCGCGGCCCCGGCATGCACCACGTCTGTCTGGAAGTGGACGACATCGAAGGCATGTTGGCGCAGCTCAAAGCGCAGGGCATCCAACTGATCAACGAGACCGCCAAAGTGGCCGCCGATGGCAAAAAATATGCCTTCATCCACCCGAAGAGCGCCTACGGCGTGATGGTGGAATTGTATGAGTTAGCTCGTTAGTCGGCTTCCCCGCCATGTTCCAATTTACATCCCCCCGCTCCGCTGTTGAAATCCACTTGCCCGATCAGCGCGTCATCGAGGGGCCGCGTGGCGCGGCAATTGGTGATTTCCTAAAAATTCTTGAAGCCCCTGCTCCGATTGTGGGGGCGATAGTCAATGGCGATTTGCGCGAACTGACCTTCCCCATCCAGATGGATGCCCGCGTGCGCCCGGTGACGATGGCCGAAAACGACGGCATGTTGATCTACCGCCGCTCGCTGACCTTTTTGCTGGATGCCGCCTTCGAGGACTTATTCCCCGAAGCCACCCTGAGCATTGACCACTCCGTCTCAGCGGGTGGCTACTTCTGCCAGGTGAGCGATGAAGCCCTGCTCACCGACGAAAACCTGGCCCGCCTGCAAGCCCAGATGCGCGAATTGGTGGAAGCCGACCTGCCCTTCATCCGCCGCGAAGCGCCGCTCAGCGAGGCAGCCGCCTACTTCGCGGCCAAAGGCTTTGCCGATAAGGTCAGCCTGCTGGCCCACCGCAAGAAAGATTACCTGGTGCTGTACCGCCTGGGCGACCATCTGGATTATCACCACGGCTACATGCTGCCCAGCACCGGCTATTTGCAATGGTTCAAACTTGAACTGACCGATGGCGGCTTTACGCTGCGCTTCCCGCGCCGCAACAGCCCCACCAGCATCCAGCCCATGCCGCGCTACTCCAAGCTGCTGGCTACTTTTCAGCAGTATGGGGCGTGGCTCGATATGCTAGGCATTGCCAACATCGGCAAGCTCGATGACGCCATCCAGAGCGGCAGCATTCGCGAGGTGATCCTGGCTTCGGAGGCGCTGCACGAACAGCACGTTTCGCACATCGCCGGCGAAATTGCGCGGCGTGCGCAGGCACGCATCATCCTGATCGCCGGGCCGTCCTCTTCGGGCAAGACCACCTTCTCCAAGCGGCTGTCCATCCAACTGATCTCGCGCGGCATCAACCCCTTCCCGCTGGAGATGGACAACTATTTCATTGACCGCGACGCCACCCCGCTCGATGAATATGGCAAGCCCGATTTCGAGTCGATCCGCGCCCTCGATACCGACCTGCTGGCAGCAGACCTGCAACGCCTGATCGCTGGCGAGCGTGTGCAACTGCCGCACTACAACTTCCACACCGGCAAACGCGAAACGGGCGACAGCGTGCAGTTGAAACCGGGGCAACCGGTCATTCTGGAGGGCATTCACGGCCTCAACCCGGCGCTGATCCCCGATCTGCCGTGCGAACAGGCCTACCGCATCTACGTCTCGTGCCTCACGCAGCTCAACCTCGACCGCCATAACCGCATCTCCACCACCGATTCGCGCCTGCTGCGGCGCATCGTGCGCGACGCCCGCGACCGCGGTTACACGGCGCAAAACACCATCGCCCGCTGGGAATCGGTGGGCCGCGGCGAGAAGCGCTTCATCTTCCCGTACCAGGAGAACGCCGATGTGATGTTCAACTCGGCACTGGCCTACGAGCTGGCAGCCTTGAAACCGCTGGCCGAGCCGCTGCTGCGCCAGGTGCCGCATGGCACAGAGGAATTTATCGAAGCCAAGCGCCTGCTCTCGCTGCTCGAATGGTTCCTGCCGCTCACCACCGATCTGATCCCCGATAATTCGATCCTGCGCGAGTTCATCGGCGGGTCAATTCTCAAAGAATTCAAATTGTGGAAAGGTTAAACGAAGACCCCAGGCGCAGATGGCCTGGGGTCTTTGCTGAGCGCGGACAGTTTGCGCGGAAAGTTACTTCACCCGCGTCAGTTCTTGCGTTTCGCCGTCAACGGTCAGGGTCAGGGTATCTTCGACGATTTTGACATCCGCCAGGCTTTCATCCGATTCATCGCCAAAGGTCATCACCAGGTTGATCGTATCGGCGTCTTCCCAGGTATATGAGCCATCCAGCGTAATACCTTCAGCAGAAACAACCAGTTTGCCTTCTTTCTGGAAGTCGAACGTCATGGTGGCATTGATATCGGGGTCGGTATATTCCCATTTGCCAATCAATTGGTCTTCGAGTTTGGCCGCGCCGCCGCCGCAGGCCGTCAGAACCAGGGCGAACAGGGCCAGGATGCACAGCAGCCGAAAGGTGATCGTTTTCATTTGCAATATCTCCTCAAAAAATAATAGATGAATGGCGCTCAACAACCCGATTATAACGAGAAAGGAAATTTTGAATGAAACCAAATTGGCGACAGAATTTTTTGACCTGGGTCGTTCTCTTGCTGGCGGCCCTGCTCTTGGTAGGACTGCTCGGCGTCAACCCCGGCCAGGCCAGCACCCCGGCCGCTCAACCCACCTGGGATGCCACGCAGCCCGTGGTGGCCCGCGTAGACTATGCCACCCGCGCCAACCTGGAGGCGCTCTCCAGCACCATAGACATCTGGGAAGTCCACGCCGAGGCAGGCTACCTGATCGCCCTGCTGCGCCCCGAAGATGTGACCCGCCTGCAAGCCGCCGGTTACACCGTCACAGTGGATGCGGCGCGGACTGCCGCATTGCACACGCCGCGCCTGGCTCTGCCGGGGCAGGTCAACGGCATCCCCGGCTATTCGTGCTACCGCACCGTAGAAGAAACCCACGACGCCATGCAAAACCTGGTCAACACTTACCCCACCCTGGCCAGCCGCAGCGACATTGGCAATAGCTGGGAAAAGAGCGTGGTGGGCGGCATTCCTGGGTACGATATTTACGTGCTGAAGCTGACCAACCAGAACATCCCCGGCCCCAAACCGATCTTTTTCCTGATGGGCGCCATCCACGCCCGCGAATATACCACCGCCGAAATGGCCCTGCGCTTTGCCGAAGACCTGCTGGCAAATTATGGCACGGATGCCGATGCCACCTGGCTGCTCGACCATTTTGAACTGCACGTGGTGCCGATGACCAACCCCGATGGCCGCAAAAAAGCCGAAACCGGGCTTTCGTGGCGCAAGAACACCGATAATGATGATGGCTGTAACAATGCGCAGTATTGGGGGGTTGACCTGAACCGCAACCACGGCTTTGAATGGGGCGGGCCAGGCGCCAGCACCGATCCCTGCGATCTGACCTACCGCGGGCCAATTGCATCCTCCGAGCCAGAGGTGCGGGCGATCCAAAACTATGTGCGCAACATCTTCCCCGACCAGCGCGGCCCGCTGCTCACCGACCCGGCCCCGCAAGATGCCACGGGCGTGTTCATCTCGTTGCACAGTTACAGCGAACTGGTCATTTGGCCGTGGGGTTTTACCTCCGCGCCGGCCCCCAACGCGGCCGGCCTGCAAACCCTGGGCCGCAAAATGGCCTATTTCAACGGCTACGACCCGGGGCAATCGGTCACGCTCTATCCCACTTCTGGCACCAGCGATGACTGGGCCTATGGCGAGTTGGGCGTGGCCGCCTACACCTTCGAGATGGGCACCGAATTTTTCCAGAGTTGCAGTTATTTTGAAAGCACCATCTACCCCGACAACCTGGAAGCGCTCTACTACGCCTTCAAAGCCGCCCGCCAGCCCTACCTCGACCCCGCCGGGCCAGAGATCATTAATGTAACCGTGACCACAGACGCCAGCCAGCAAGCCACCATCCAGGCCACCGCCAACGATCAACGCTACGGCGGCAGCGGCGAACCGACGCAAAACATCGCCACGGCGCGTTACGCCCTCGACCGGCTTTCCTGGCAGGAGGGCGTCACCTTCGCCGCCATGGATGCGGCAGATGGCAGCTTCAACAGCAAAAACGAGGCCATCACAGCCAACCTGGATACCGCCTGCCTGACCCCTGGTCGTCACACCGTCTACATCGAAGGGCAAGATGCCGCCGGCAATTGGGGCGTGCCATCGGCGGGCTTCCTCGATGTGGGTGAACGGGCCGGGGTCAACCTGCTGCCCGCTGCGCAAAGCGCCCAGGCCCACCCTGGCGAAACGCTGACTTACACCCTGCAAGCCGCCAACACCGGCAATATCACCGACACGTTTACCATCACCCTGACCAGCCTATGGCCGGCCAGCCTGGCCCCGCTGACCAGCACGCTGACCCTGCCGCCATGCAGCCCGGCCATCTCGCTGAATGTGACTGTCACCATTCCCCTGACCGCCAGCCCTGGCGAAACCGATATGCTGACCGTTGCACTCACGTCCCACGCCGACCCCGGCCAGCAGGTCAGCGCAGCCATCACCAGCCAGGCCGCCGCCCCCGATTTCACCCCCTCGCCAACCGCCACCCCCACCGCCACGCTGCCGCCCACGCCGCGGGTCTACCTGCCGATTGTGATCCGTTAGCCTTACCGCCGGTCGATCCTGTCGAGACCCATAGGGTTTCAACCAAAACGCAGTCTCGGCTTTAAACCCAAAGACCTCCCAGGATAAACCTGGGAGGTCTTTGAGTTTGCCGCGGCCCACTCGCCGGTTGGCGTGCTTCAGAAACCAAATTCAAACCAATTGGTGCCAAACACCACCGAGCAGCACAGCATCAGAAAGATGATGGCGATGATGACCCCACAGCCGCAGCCCGAACAGCCGCGGCCAAAGCCGAAGTTATCTTGCAGCCAATCGAACAGCCAACCCAACATGAGCAGCTTGAGAATGCCGGTAATACAACCATCATTGTCGTCGAACATGGTTACACCTCCGTGAAAAATTGGACATCTACCCACTTCTACGCATGGTGAGCCATAGAGTTGTTCTGCAACGCGCCCGAATCAGCCGCTTCAATTTCTTCATCAACCGGCGTTGGTTGAGCTTGTCGAAACCCTGGCCGAAATCCCTATCGAAACCAGCGAATTCGCCCCCGAAAAGGCCGGTTTCGACAGGCTCAACCAGCGAATTTGCCGGGGTCATTTAAACAAGGCTCAACGCCATGCGCAACACAAGTTCCAACGCATAGGTGAACACGTGAATGGCAACCGCCAGCCACAATGAACGGGTACGCTGCATGGCAAACCCCGTCACCAGCCCCAGCGCCAGGCTTTGCAGCACGAACACCGGGCTGTTGAGGTCGAAAAAGGTGGCCCGCGTGATGGCAAACAACACCGCACTGCCGATCAGCGCCAGCAGGCTGCCGTAAAAATGCTCGAACCAGGCGTACACCGCGCCGCGAAAAAAGACCTCTTCGGCCAAGGGGATCAACAGCACCATGCCCAATAGCACCAGCCACAACTCAGACCATTGCTGAAAGCCAAGTTGGGCCAGGTCGAGCAAACTACCGCGTTTCAAGGCCAGGTAGAGCCATTCGGAGAGCAGGTTGAACCCGGCCAGCGCCGCCATGCTGACCAGCACCCACACCCAACCCTTCGATGTCCAACGCGGTGGCAACAGGCCCACAGAAGCCCAGCTAAAACGCTTACGCCGCTCCCCCAGCAGCCACACCACGCCCACCAGGAAAATCACTTTGAAGACCACCTGCAACACAGCCCAGGCGGTTTGTGGCATGAACAAGGCCGCCAACAACAAGGTCATCAGCGCGGTATAACCGCCATAGCCAACGAGCAGATAGCCGAGGATATCCCATCGGCTGGCCGCAAAAGGGGGTTCAGGGGTAGTGGGGGTTATCATGGGGTCAGGCTCATTTTTATGTGTCAGGTCTATTTTGGATATTTCGCAGAAAATTGGTATAGAATAGGTCTTAAAATATGCTTCTTTGACAAGGTCAAACGAAATCCATATCTGTAATCGTGGAGGAAATAATGCCAGAAAACCTTTCAGAATTCATCACCCACGCCGCCTATGCCCTGGTGATAGCCGTGGCCGGTTATTTTGGGGCGCTGCTGATTGGGCGTGCCATCCAACGTTTCATGGTGCGCTATGTCAGCGCGGTGTGGGCCAGTTTGCTGGGCAACCTGGTGCGCCTGGGCATTTTGCTGCTTTCGGTCAAGTTTATCGTAGATGTGACCGGGGTGGTGGGGGCCTTCGTGGTCATCGTCACCGCGCTGACCGGGGCATTTGCCATTGGCTCCGAACGCCTGGCAGCCGATCTGGTGGCGGGCGTCAAGCTGGTGCTGCTCAATTATTATAAGCCCGGTGACATCGTCACGGTAGCCGACAATTTCGGCAAAGTGATGGACATCACCATGACCAACACCATCATCGAAACCCTCGTCCGCGACCTGATCTACATTCCCAACTCCACCGCCATCGAGGGCATCATCATCAATCACAGCCAAAGCCCCGGCTACCTGGTAGATGTGATCATCCCGGTCAAGGGCGACCATAACCGGCAACAGGCCATTCAAATCATGCACGATACCGCTGCCCAATTTGAGCCGCGTGACGCGGATATCGAACCGCAGGTGCTGCTGGATGGCTTCGGGATCGAAACGACTTACTACCAGGTGATCATCAGCGTTTGCGAAGAAACCTACGAAATCAACACCGCAGGTCGGATGCGGCTGGCACTGGTGGAGGCGCTCAATGCCCAGGAAATCTCGGTCGGCGAAGCGGCGTAGAAGCCTCAGCAAACTGACGGCTGGCGGGCTGCATCTTCCGAACAGCGCCTCCAAGCGCCTGCTGCGCCAGCCGGTCAAACTGACGCCCAAGACAGCCCACGCGCCCAGCCGCCTGGCGGCCAGGGCTGTGCATCGTCCTGAAGCGCAGGCCAAGCCAACGGCCATCCATGCCAGCAGGCCGCCAGCGGCGCTTGGTTACCACGCATCCAGCCAGCCATATCTGGCGTCAGCCGCGCGGCCCACGAAGAACCAGATTCCGACCAGGGAACAGCAAGCCAGCGCACAGTCGCGCCCTGGCCGGATGGTATCAACAGGCTCACGTCAAAAATCGTCGCGGCGGAATAGCAGCGGCCTATATCGGGCGGCGCGGCAGGTCTTTATGGGCCTGACGGTCACAGCCACCATGTTGACCACCGTCAGCGAGGTGGCCTTTCCCAACAACCCGGTCAGCGCTGCCGTGCGGCAGGTGGTCTCTGAGAATTTTACCGCCGAACTGCTGATCCCGGTTAACGAATGGATTGACGCCGCCAGCCTGCCCACCCTGGCCGTCACCCCGCCCACGGCCCAGCCCGATACGCAGCCTGGGCAGGCTGCGCCGGGCGAAGGCGAGCAGCAACCCAAAGTGCGCAGCGACAGCCGCGTCGAAGAGCGCATCAAGCCATCGCACACACCCCAGCCATCGGCCACGCTCACCCCAACCCCCCAACCGACGGTCACACCCACGCCAGCAGCAACCTCCACCGCGGCCAGCACAGCCACGCTGCCCGCCACCTCCAGCCCGACAACGCCCGCCTCAGCCACGGCCAGCCGCACCCCTTCGGCCAGCCCCACGCGCACCCCAACCCTCACGGCAACCGGCACCCCCACACCATCGCCCACGGCCACGCGCACGCCGCTCCCTTCGCCCACCGAGACCAACTCGCCGCCGACGGCAACCCCGTTGCCGACGGCCACGCCACCGCCGACGGCAACCCCACTGCCCACGGCCACGCCGCTGCCAACGGTCACGCCGCAGCCCACGGTCACGCCCATTCCCACCGACCCTGCCACGGCCATCCCCACCCTGGCCCCCACCAGCACCTTCACCCCACTGCCCACACCCACCAACAGTCCACCCAACGCTGCCGATGACAGCGCAATCACCCCACTCAATACGGATGTGACCGTTTTGGTGCTGTTCAACGACTCAGACCCCGAGGGCGGCACACTCACCATCACCGCCGTCAGCCAGGGCGCCAACGGCAGCGTCGCTTTTAGCGCCAGCGATGTGACCTACACGCCCAACACCGGCTTTAGCGGCTCCGATAGCTTCACCTATACCATTAGCGATGGCACCGGCGGCACAGCCACGGCCAGCGTAACCATTACCGTATCGCCCTAGAAATAAGTGCGCAAGACTTCGGAAATCACCAGATTTCCGAAGTCTTGTATTAAGAAAGGATGCAGACATGCACCCGTCAACCTTCACCCGCCTGGGATTGACCGTTTTACTGGCGCTATCGCTGCTGGCAGCCTCGTTCGGAGGGGCAACGCCTGGAGGGGCAACGCCTGACAACACCAGAGAAGCCGACCGGCAGCCCCCACACGAAACCGAAACAGACGCCGCGCTTGCTCTCGGTGCGCGGGTGCTGGCAGCAAATGCTGGCAGCGGCTTTTTCAGCGACAGCGGCCAACTGATCGGCGCGGCCCAGAGCAACGCCGCCGCCCTGGGCGACCTCGATGGCGACGGCGACCTCGATGCGCTCTTCGGCGAGGGCCTGGTGAACCAGGTCTGGTTCAACGATGGCAGCGGGACACTCACCAACAGCGGGCAAGCCCTGGGCAGCAGCGGCGCGTTGGCAATTGCCCTGGGTGACCTCGATGGCGATGGCGACCTGGATGCCTTCTTCGGCAACAGTTACCCCAATGCCAACACCATCTGGTTCAATGACGGCGGCGTTCAGGGAGGAACGCCCGGCGTTTTCAGCGACAGCGGCCAGGCGCTGACCAGCAGCAGCGCAGATGTGGCCCTCGGCGACCTGGATGGCGACGGCGACCTCGACGCCTTCAACACCGAAGCCTATCCCGGCGGCAGCAAGGTCTGGCTGAACGATGGCAGCGGCGTTTTCAGCGATAGCGGCCAATGGCTGGGCAGCGCGACCACCTGGGATGTGGCCCTGGGCGATCTGGACGGTGATAGTGATTTGGACGCCCTCATCGCCAACGAAGGCCCCAACGAAATCTGGCTCAACGACGGCAGCGGCGTATTTGCCAACAGCGGCCAGGCGCTCGGCAGCCAATCCACCTGGGCCGCTGAACTGGGCGACCTGGATGGCGACGGCGACCTCGACGCCTACATGGTCAACGCCAGCAGTCAGCCCGATGAAGTGTGGCTCAACGACGGCAGCGGCAATTTTAGCAACAGCGGCCAAAGCCTGGGAAACAATTCCGGCACTGCCGTTTCGCTGGGCGATCTCGATGGCGATGGCGACCTGGATGCCTTCGTGGGCAACAACTCTGGCGAGTACGATCAGGTCTGGTTCAACGATGGCAACGGCTCGTTCAGCGACAGCGGTCAGACGCTTAATCCTGACAATAGTTGGCAAATTCCCCTGGGCGATCTCGATGGCGACCTGGATGCCTTCGTGGCCCGCTGCTGCGGCCTGGCGAACCTGGTGTATCTGAACAACCCGCCCATCACACCGCCAGCCACCGTCACCAACGCCAGCCCCGCCGCCAACAGCCACAACGCCGCGCCGACAGCCAACGTCAGCTTCACTGCCGATGCTGCACTCGTTCCGGCCAACGTCACGCCGTCCAGCTTCGTCATCCACGGCAGCGGGCACGGCTGGCTGAACGGCAGCATCATCGCCAGCGGCGGCGATACCACCTTCACTTACGACCCCACGGAAGATTTCTTGCCCGGCGAAGTGATCCAGGCCACCGTTACCAGCGGCACGGGCGCAGCACCCTACGTCTGGCAGTTCCGCACCGCCGCGAACGGCGGCAGCGGTATCTTTGCCGATAGCGGCCAGGCCCTGGCAACTGTAAGCAGCACAGGCGTCAGACTCGGCGATTTAGACGGTGATGGTGATCTCGATGCCTTCGTCTCGCAAAGTGGCGCACCCAGCCAGGTGTGGCTGAACGATGGCGACGGTACTTTCACAAATAGCGGCCAGAGCCTTGCGGGAGCCAATATTTTTGGAGTTACGCTGGGCGATCTCGACGGTGATGGCGATCTGGATGCCGTTGAACCCAGTTATTTTTCCGGCCAACCAAATATCATCTGGTTCAACGATGGCGGCATTCAGGGTGGAACACCTGGCATCTTCAGCACCAGCCAAAACCTGGGAACCGCCTCTCAAGTTTTGGATATTGATCTGGGAGATCTCGATGGCGATGGCGATCTGGATGCGTTTATAGCCGATAATGGCCCAAATCAGGTTTATCTGAATGATGGCGGAATCCAGGGCGGCAGCCCTGGATCGTTCACCGATAGCGGGCAAAGCCTGGGGAACGAAAGTTCAAAAAGTGTGTCTCTGGGCGACCTGGATAGCGACGGTGACCTGGATGCTTTCGTCACCAACCAAAACCAGGCAACCCGCGTTTATTTCAATGATGGCAACGGCAGCTTTACTGATAGCGGGCAAGCCCTCGACAGCACCTACTGGAGCAATGTTGCTCTGGGTGACCTGGATGGCGATGGCGATCTGGATGCTTTTGTGACCAACTACAACCAGTCGAATACCATTTGGCTGAATGATGGCGGAATCCAGGGCGGCAGCCCTGGATCATTCACAGACAGCGGGCAAAGCTTCACGGCAGCTCCCAACACATCTGTCAGCTTAGGCGACCTGGATGGCGATGGCGACCTGGACGCTTACGTTAGTGTGAGCAACTACCAGCCCAATCTCGTATTACTCAATGATGGAAATGGCTTCTTGAGCGATAGCGGTCAGTCCCTGGGAAATGCTACCACCGAAAGTGTCGCCCTGGGCGATCTGGATGGCGATGGCGACCTGGATGCCTTCGATGGCAACCAGGCCACCAGCAATGTCTGGCTGAATGTGGCGACATCGGTCACGGCCGTTGACGACAGCGCATCGCTGCTGCAAGACAGCCTCGCCAGCACCATTGATGTCCTCGCCAACGACATCGCCGAATTACCGCTCACCATCACCGCCATTACCCAGGGGGCCAATGGCAGCGTCGCCATCACCAACGGCGGCGCAGACCTGGCCTACACACCCAACCCCGGCTACTACGGCTCCGACACGTTCACCTACACCGCTGACAACGGCACCGCCAGCAGCAGCGCCGCCGTGAGCATCGTGGTATTGCCCACGGTTCCCCAGGCCGATCTGGTCGTCAAGCGGCTGAACGTCACGCCGCAGACCGTCTGCCGCGGGCAAAACTTCTCGCTGACCCTGCGTCCCACCAACCAGGGCAGCCTGGCCGCCTCCAGCCACAGCGTTTTCCTGTTCAACGAAGCCGGGCCAACCATCAACAGTAACCCCATCGGGCAAATCCCTATCGGCGGATTGCTGGCCGGGCAAGGCAAAAATTATGGTCTCTCTACCGGCAGTTTCATCACCGGCACACGCTACCTGATCGTATCTGCCGATGCCGCCAACCAGGTGGCCGAATTTGACGAACTGAATAACACCGCCTTTGTCACCATCACCGTCGAAGATGACCCCGCCCCGCAGGGCAGCCTTTTGCTCAACGGCGGGGCGTACTTTGCCAACACGTCTGTCATCACCGCCACCCTGCAAGCCCGCGACAACGGCAACTGCGCCACCGCCGTGGCCCAGATGCGCTTCAGCATCAATGGCACGGTCAGCGCCTGGGAGCCTTACACCACCACCCGCGCCCTGCCCATCCCGGCAGACTATGACGGCCCGCTGACCATCTACGCCCAATTTGCCGATGCGCACCACAACACCAGCGCCTTCGTCGGTGCGACGATCACCCTCGACCGCCAGCCGCCCACCGCCCGCATCACCGCCCCCGGCGGCCTCGTCCACGGCGAAAACGTCACCGTCACCTGGCAGGGCTTCGACGACAACAGCGGCATCGCCAGCTTCGATGTGCAGGTCAACCCTGCGGGCCTTGGTTGGCGCGACTGGTTGACGCAAACGAAGGCGACCACGCAAATCTACGCCGCCCAAGCCGGCCAAACGCTCTGTTTTCGCCTGCGCGCCCACGACCAGGCCGGCAACGCCTCGGCCTACCCCGATATCGCCCTAAACTGCGCCACCCTGACCACGCCCATCACCGCCGGCGACCTGCGCCCGCAAAACATCCTGCTCACCCAGGGCATCCAAACGCCCAGCAATAGCGTACCGCTGATCGCTGACCGCCCCCTGCTGGTGCAGGTGGCCCTCGAAGCAGGGATGCCCGTGGCTGCGGTACAGGCAGAACTGCATTTGCTACAAGATGGATTCGAACTGCCCGGCTCGCCGCTGACAGCCACAGCCGCAGTCAGCAATACCTTCTCGTTCGTACTGCCCTCGGCCTGGCTCTCTGGCACACTCGAACTGTATGCCGTGGTAGACCCCACCAACGCCATCGCCGAAAGCGACGAAAGCAACAATCGCTATCCGGCCCAGGGCAGCCTGCCTGCCGTTTTTGGCGACACACACACCCTCGAACTGATCCTCGTGCCGGTCAACTGGCAGCGCGGCGGGCAGGTATACCGCGTCGAACCCACCCTGCTCTTCGAATACGCCGCCCTGCTGCAACGTCTGTTCCCGTTCAGCCGGGTCAACATCAGCCTGCACCCCGCCTACCCCTACGCCGCTGATGCCATCCACTGGCCCACCTTGCTGGCTGAGCTAGACGCGCTGCGAGCGATCGAAAAGCCTCAGCCGGGCATTCATCAAAAATATATCGCCCTGCTGCCCGTTCCCGGCGGCGGCGCGCCCCCGGCAGGCGCGCCGCCGGGCCTGGCGTATCAGCCAGGCAACAGCGCCGCCGTCTATGCCTATGCCGGCGGCAGTGAGACGCTGGCGCGCATGGTGGCGCACACATTCGGGGTCAGCGGCAACCCGTTTGACGCCTGCCCGCCCAGCGCTGACGGGCTGATCGGCTACCCCGGTTGGGATTTCACCCGCAATGCCCCAATCCCCGCCGCCACGCCCGACCTGATGACCGGCTGCCCCGGCGCATGGCTCTCGCCGACCACCTATCAGGCGCTCCTGCTGGGTGGCAATACGCTGACCCGCCAGGCCGCGCAACGCAGCGAGCAGCCCAACGCCGCACAAGGCAACCTGCTGATCAGCGGTTGGCTGGCCCCGGCCAGTTCTGCTGGTCAGGCACAGCCCACGGGAGCGCTGCAAGCAGCCTTCTACTTCAACGCCAACCTGCCCGCGCAGCCCGCCAGCCCCAGCGCGTACAAAATCTACTTGATCAATACCAACGGTCAGGTCGAAAACGTGCGCGATATCCCCCTGCCGGCGTTCAATGCAGACCTTTCGGTTGCGCAGTACCCATTTGCCGTCAATTTGCCGCGCCCGCTCAACCTGGGCGCCATCCGGCTCTATTACGGCGAGCAGCTTTTGAGCGAATTGCTGCCCGGCCCGGCCCCGGTCATCACCATCACATCGCCGCTGACGCTGACCTATCCGATCCACACGCTGACCTGGCAGGCCGAACACACCAGCGCCTTCCTGGTGCGCTATTCGTGGGATGGCGGCATAAGCTGGCTGCAACTCTCGCCGCCGCTCACCGCCACCGCGTTCGCCATAGACCTGACCACGCTGCCCGGCAACAATGGCAGCGGCATCGTCGATGTGAGCGCCAGCAGCGGCCTGAACAGCACCGCCGCCCAGCAGCCGGGTGTGCGCCTGCCCAACAGCCCCCCCCAGGCCGTCATCTTCACACCTGCGCCGGGGCAAGCCGTCTATGCCGATACGGTTGTGTTGAGCGGGGCCGCCTTCGACCGCGAAGATGGCGTGCTGGCTGATGTGCAAATGGTGTGGATTTCGGATCGAGATGGGGTGCTGGGCATCGGGCCAACGCTGACCACGCGGCTTTCTCCGGGCGGCCACCTGCTCACCCTGCAAGTGACCGACAGCCGCGGCCTGCGTACGTTGGTTTGGGTAGATTTTCGCCAGTGGCGTCTATTCTTCCCCCTGATGTCACGCTAACCCCCACAATAAACTTGTAGCGACAAGATACTTCGCCCTGTCCCCATCATCCCCTCAGCAGCGCCGGTTGAAACCGGCTTGCAACAACTTGGGGCGGTGCAAAGCCCGATAAATCGGGCTTTGTGGGCGACCGAAGGTCGCACTAGCCCGGCGATTTATCGCCGGGCGGAGTGACCCGGTTTATTGAGAGGATACGGTGATACGAGCTTCCGCCGCCTGATGCAGGTCTTGCAGGCAGCAGCCTTTTTCGCCGGTGGCGCGGCCATAGGCAAACTCGAGCGCCGGGCCTTGATAAAACTGGTTGTTGAGGCTGACCAGGTTGGTGATACGCATCAAAGCCCCCTCGGCAGCGTTCTCGTCGGTTTGCGGCAAGATGACGGCGAATTGGTGGCCGCTGGTGCGGGCCACAATATCATCACTGCGAAAAGCAGCCTTCAACACCTCACCAGCGCGGCAGATCAGATCGTTCCCGGCGGCGCTGCCCAGGCGGCTGTTGATCTCTTTCAGGCCGACCAGTTCGGCAAGGATCAGGCTGACCGGGTAATGGCGGCTGCCTTCCAGCCGGGTCAGTTCTTCTTCGTAACAATAGCGGTTATACAGGCTGGTGAGGGGGTCGTGGTGGGTCAAAAATTTCAGATGGTCTTCGGCGCGTTTTTGGGCGGTGATATCGGTGACGGCGACCAGAACATGCGAGAGATCGGCCTCGCAGCCTGGCAGCACCACCCAACGCATGTCCACATCCATCGGATCGCCCATGAGCGAATAGCATACACCCTTGCGCGCATACTCAAAACGCCCTTGCCATAAATCTACCAGTTCATCGCGAAAGTGACGCACCAGCACGTCGCGAAAGATCATCACGCGGTGCAAAACCAAGGCATCTTTCGTCTGCGCCTGAAACAACTCGACCGATTTACGATTGGCATCGAGAACACGAATGGCCTGCATACAATCGCTCAACATATCGGGGTTCTGATCCAGGAAACTGCCCAGGTCCGTCACGCCACGCGTACGCAGCTCGTCGAAGAAAACCCTGATCTGGCTGTAATCCATCTCCCACAACGAGATGGGCGTATGCTCAAACAAACTGCGGCAAAAGGCCGGATTGACAGCAGCAGCATCACCTGGCATAACGACCTCCCTGCATTCAAACTGGAAAAATTGAACCAGCCCGCACAATCGCGCCATCAGGCACGTCCCCCTTGACGGTAGCGCCATTGCCAATGCGCGCCCCCGCGCCCACCTGAACCCCCAGGTTGATCGTCACCCCCATACCGATCAGCGCCCGCTCACCCACGGTCACATCCCCGGCCAAAATGGCCCCCGGCGACAGGTTAGCGTAATCGGCCAGTTTGCAGCCATGCGAAATGATCACCCCGCTATTGACGATGACCCCATAGCCCACTTGCGCCTCGCTGCCCACATACGCCTGCGGAAACACCTGCACCCCCGCCGCCAGCGCCGCCGATGCTTCCACCCAGGCCGTGGGGTGAATGAGCGCCGGGCAAGCGAACCCTGCTGCGGCTAATTGATCAAAAACCTTGATGCGCGTCTGGATATTGCTGATGCCCCCCACGGCATTGACCGCCAGGCGTACCCCCTGCCCAAAAATTTCTGCCAACATGGCCGCCCCGCCCAAAACCGGCGCACCCATCACACAGCTGCCTGTTGGAATGCCATCATCCACCACGCCGACAATGCGGTAGCCGCCGAGCGCCCGCAGCAGATCGATCAGCGCCTTGCCATGCCCGCCGCCGCCATAGACGAGGATGGCGGTGGCATCGAAGGGGATTCCTGGTTGCACAAGGGGAGCGGGGGAGGCGAGGTGCGCGGGAGCGAGCAGCGAGCGAACCGTCTTTTCGGTGATCAGCGGGCCAACGGGGAGCTGCGATAAATCCAGGTTGTGCTGCTTTGCCAGAGCCAGGGCCGGCTGGGTGATGCGCAGGTTAGCAGGAATTTCTGGTTGTGGATTGCTGATTGTGGATTGCTCGGCAGGCGGCTGCCAATCGGGCGTTGAAGCGATATAGGCGAAGGTTTGGCCGGCGCGCACGCTCTCGCCTTCGGCAAAGCGCAGGCCCACCAGGTAGCCAGCGGCCTCGGCGGTCACATCGGCGGTGGCTTTGGTAGTTTCGAGGGTGAAAAGCAAGTCGCCGGCGCGAACCTGCTGCCCCGCGCGGACGTGAATGGCGGCCAGGATGCCATCTGGCTCATTGGGGTTGAGGAGGGGAATAGGAATGGATATAGATTCCACGAATCTGTTATACCATCATTCGCGCCGCCTGCACAATCTCGGCCACGCCGGGCAAGGTGGCGGCTTCGAGCGGCCCGGCAGCGGGGATAGGCGTCTCGCGGGCGGCTACCCGCCGGGCAGTTTGCAGACGCGGCCCCAGGCTTTCGGCAGAGCGGGCGAGAACTTCGGCGCCCCAGCCGAGGGTGAGGGTGGATTCTTCGATGGTCAAAAGCCTGGAGGTTGAAGGTTGAAGGTTGAAGGTTGAAAGATCGGTGGGAACGAGGAGTTCGGTGAAAATTTCGTGTTCGTAAGCGAGGGTGAGCATGGCCTGGCGGGCGAGTTCGGCCATGTAGCCGTAGGCGGCGAGGCTGAGCGTGGGGGGCGGGGCGTCGCGCAGGGTCAGGCGGAGCGTGGGAGCCGGGGAGATGGGGAGCGAGGGGCAGGGCGCGAGGGTAAATTCGGCCAGGGATGTGGGGTCGGCCAGGGGGAGGAGATAGAGGAGTTTGTTTTCGATGAAGAGGACGGGGTCTTCGGTTTCGAGGATGGCGCGGGCGAGCAGGTCGCCGGGGTCGCCAAAGTGGCTGGGGGCGAGGACGCGCAAACCCGGCACGCCGAGGAAGAGTTTTTCGAGCGTTTGCGAGTGGGTGGGGCCATAGCCGCGCCGCCCACCCATGGGCGTGCGGATCACCAGCGGCACGCGCACCTGCTCGTTATACATCCAGCGGAATTTGGCGGCGTGGTTGATCACCTGGTCGGCGATCAGGGTGACGAAATCACCAAACATGATCTCGACGATGGGGCGCAAGCCGCGCAAGGCCATGCCTGCCGCCACGCCCACGATGCCCGCTTCGGAGATCGGCGTGGTCAACACACGACCAGGGAAGGCGGTCGAAAGGCGGCGCGTCACCTTGAACGCGCCGCCGTAGGGGTCGAGCACATCTTCGCCGAGCAGCAGCACGCGCTCATCGGCGGCGAAGGCGCGGTGCAGGGCGGTGTTGAGGGAGTCGAGAACGGTGAGGGGGTGAGAGGGTGACAAGGTGAAGGGGTGAGAGGGTGAGTATCAGCCTGCCAACGCGCCGCGAAACGCAGCGTCGAGGTACGCGTTGATCTCGGCTTCGATGGCAGCACGTTCGGCAGGGGTCAGGCGGGCAGCGTGGATGGCAAGGGGGTCGCGTTGTTGGCGCAAGGCGGCAACCGTTTCGACGGGGCGGGTGTCATCGCCTTTGGAGTGCGGGCCGAAGCGGCAGGTGTGTAAGATCAGGGCGTGCGGAGACTGGCTGGCGCGTATATCAGCCAGGATGCGCCGGGCAGTGGTGGAAATTTCGCCCACGTCGGAGGTATCGAGTTCGGCCACGGGGATGCCGAAGGCGGCAAAACGCAAGTCCATTTCGCCAGCCAGGGCCAGTTCGATGGGTGTGGTCTGGGCGATGCGGTTATCTTCGACGACGAATAAGATGGGAGCCTGCCAAAGCGATGCCAGGTTGAGCGCCTCGTAGAGAGTTCCCTCGCCCAGCGTGCCATCGCCAAGGAAGCAGACGGCCAGGGCATTCGTCCCTTTGCGTTTTTCGGCCAACGCCATCCCCACAGTCACCGGGGCAATGCCACCCTGGATGCCGTTGGAATAGAAGTTGCGCCACTGAAGGTGCTGCGAGCCGCCGCGCCCGCCGCATACGCCGCCGGGCTTGCCCATCAGTTCGGCAAACAACGCCTGCGGGCTGCCGCCGTAGGCCAGGAAGTGCCCGTGGCCGCGGTGATTGCTGAATACGATGTCATTGTCTTGCAGGTGTGCGAGCACGCCAACGGCATTGGCTTCCTGGCCGAGATAGGTGTGCGTGGTGCCAAAGAAAACGCCGCGCGGGAAGTTTTCGAGGACAATCTCCTCGAAACGGCGGATGAGGTGGAGCGAACGATAGAACGATGGCATGTTATACCAAAAACAACAACGCCACGCCGCAGATCGCCACCAGCGTGCCAAACACCGCACCCCAACCGAAGCGCTCTTTGAACAAGAAGTAACTGACCGGCAGCAAGATGATCGGCGCCAGGGCCATCAGCGTGCTGGCAATGCCCACGTTGGCATATTGCACAGCATAGAGCGAGAACGAGACACCCACGAACGGGCCTAAAATCGCCCCGCCCAGGGCAAACTGGTTGCCGCGCGGGTGCTGGCGGATCTGCTGGAGGGTGTATTTGACCTGCCCCTGGAAGAGCGTAATCGTCCACAGCGAGGCCGCCGCGACCACCATGCGGATGACATTGCCAGAGATGGCGGGGAAATCGTCCACCAGGCCCTTTTTTGAGAGGACGAGACCAATCGCCTGCCCGGCGGCAGCACCCAACCCGAAGAGTATGCCCTTCAGGTAATGGGGGTTGCGTTCGGCCTTGTTTTGCCCGCTGCCTTCCCAAACCACCCAGGCGATGCCGCTGATGGTGAGCAGGATGCCCAACCATTCCAGCCCACGCAATTCCTCACCCAGCAGCAGCCAGGCCGACAGGCCGCCGATGACCGGGTGCAGGCTCATCAGCAGCATGGTGATGCGCGGGCCGATCCACAGATAGGCCTGGAAGAGGAAAATATCGCCCAGCACCAGGCCCACGAAGCCCGACAGCCCCAGCCAGAGCCAGGCATTGGCGTCGGCGTCCCAGGGGATGGGCTTGCCGTATAGAAACCAGTTGGTCAGCATCAGCAACACGAGCGCCATGACCAACCGCACGCGATTGACGACGAGCGAGCCATAAACCTTGCCGCCCAGGGTAAAAAAGATTGACGACCCTGCCCAGAAAAACGATGTGAGCAGGGCCGCCATTTCACCATAGTGATTTTGCACAGCACAACCTCAGTTTGATCAAGATTTTGGGGTTTGCCTCTCCATCAGATAGAGAATGCGCCCCGTGTCAGTCAGATGAACACTTTCATGAATCTTAAAATAGCGTCCGAAGGCTTCTTCAAAGCCCTGCTGATGATAATGGGCGAAAATATCCAGGCGGCTGGCCAGTAAAAGCTGTACCTGTGAATCTTCTTTTGGCACAAATTCAATGATCAGCCAGCAGCCGGCCTGATGGAAAAAAGCCGCCAGTGCATCCAACGGTACGTTATTCGAGATCGCCAGATGATGAATCAACGCCAGGGCCAATACCGCATCGGCGGGGCCGCGTTCGAGCAGCGAAGAGCGCTCGTGATGATGCCATCCAAGCGCCGGGCTGGGATTGGTCAAATCCATCACCAGGGGCAGCAGGTGGGTTTCTTTTTTCTGCTGGATTGTCTGGTAGTTGATATCCACAGCGGCGGGGTCAATATCGAAGGCCAGGGTGAAAATACCGCGCTGGCTGGCCTGGCGGCTGAACTCGCCCGTGTTGGCGCCTAAATCCCATACCAGCTTAGGCGCAATTTTTTCGATAAACTGTCCCACGACCTGGCGCTTGTGCTGCAAAGCTGCCGACGTATAATGACTGGCCGAAGCGGTGTAATAATCGCCCCATTCGGTATTGGCGGGTTTCCAGTTGAGCTTGTTGACGGTGCTTTCGAGGCTGTCAATCAACCCCAAGAAGCTGATCCGGCTCATCTTAGCGCTTGCTGCGCCAGGTTTAACCGCTCTGTTGGCATAGCGCTTCTGGGCGGCAGCGTGGAGATGAATGTGCAGGTTCAGGCCAAGATTCCAGCGCGTGCGCCCTGGCAAGAGACTGGCCGTCAATTCCAGCGGCAAGCCGTCTACATAGAGCGCCAGCAAGCGGTTCAGGCGCACATCGGCATGGGCCATCAGTGCTAACGGGGCCAGAAAGTGCTGGCAAAACTGGCGATAAGCCACCCAGGGATTCCCTTCGCGGTAGGTTTCGAACGAGAGGCTATCTATCAACAACGGGCGACCGTGTTGAAACTGGATATTGTAAGCGCTGCTGTCTTTGAGGGTCATCCCCTTTTGCAAAGCCATTTTTTGGATGGTCAATGTGGTCAACGCGGCCGCTTTGAGCATGCGAAAGCACCACTCATACGGATAGGAGATGAATGCGAGCAGTTCTGGTTGGATCACTTTGTAAGCCAGGCCAGGTTCGGGCGCGGCCATGGCAACTTCTTGGTGTTGGACCAGCAAGCCGCGCTCAACCAATTGCTGATACAAACCCGAGGCCATCAGGTGATCGTAATGAGGCTGATAGATTTGGTTGACCTGGCGGTAAAGCTGCCCCTGTTGCTTAAATAAAAAGCCGCTGGGGTCGCGAAAAGAGGCGGCCAGACGCAATGCGCGGTCAGGGTTGGTGCTGGTCATCATTGTTTGCCGGGGGTTGGTCTGTGGGTGGGGTGTCAGCAGAAGGGGTATCGAGTGGTTTGCCGGTGAAAAAGGACACAATGCGCTGCCAGAAGGTCTTGATCAGAAAGCCCGCCCCGACCAGGCTGGCAATCAACAATTGCAGCAGAAAACTGCCCGATCCAGGGTCGAGGTAAGCATGGCTCTTGAAAAGGGGAGCATGGCCTATCCCGTGGACAAGGTGCAATAAGTCTAGTGGATACACGATAACCTCCAGGGTAATGACTTAGAACATACCAGCAAAGTCAATGCCGGCATGCGGGCATCTGCTGATGCCTGACGATCATGGGCTCGTCAATTTTTCGGTGACATCAACAGGAGCGTAGGGAAATTCGATATTAATCCAGTAGCTGCGGTCTTCCAGCAGGTCATAATGGCCGCCGAAGTATTGGTTAAGTATAATGCGGAATGAATTGACGGGGGTGATACTGGGATACAGCGCCGTGTAGGACTGATCGGGGAAATAATAAGCGCTCAAAATGGAAAAGCGTTCATCATAATTACCAATCAATTCCACATTCGTGCCGTGGTGCTGTGACCCAGGGCCATGATCCGATTGCAGGATGATGATGGGCGACGGTGTGATGGTCAGCAGTTGATCGATCAATTGGGTGGCCTGGGCGGTGGTATAAATGGCCTGCTGACGGTAACTTTCTACAAACACATCCTGACCAAAGCGTTTGGTAAAGTTATCTGAGTCCAGCAAGGTAAATTCCCAGGGCGGATTGAATGCTGAACCATCAGCCTTGAAAACGAACGGGGCATGTGGCACCAGGATGTGCGCAAAAACGAACTTGGGCGAGGGGTAAACAGAAGTTTGCGGCAGGGTTGCAAACTGATAGTGAATCCACTGGCGGTGTGCGCTATGCTGTTGTTCGTGCAACAGGAAGCGCAGCGGTGTGGTATCTATCAATTGCAGTTCAAACGCGCTGATACGCGAAACAGGTGTCAGGGAAATATCGGCCGGCAGGTTGTTTGAAATGAGCGGAGCAGGCAGGGAAATGAGTGTATAGCCGGTATCCCGCAAGGCTTTCATCACCGAATTTTTCGTAAGCAGTTGAAACACCGCCCAAACGCTGTTGTCGGTTGGCGCAAACTGACGGTTCAGGGCGCTCAGATAATCGGCATTCAGCGATGACGCCAACGAAACATACGTATAGTTGTAGTTCGTATGCGCCTGATCGGCCACATAGAACCCCCGCTGGCGTAGATGGGCGATGAACTCCGAATTATCATAATGGAATATCTGGTTCATCACATCGGAACGGGCATAACCATCCAGAATGATGTAGTAAATATCGGGGCAAGTTTCAGTGCAACTGGCCGTTAAGGGCGTCGTGAGTTGTCCGGCGGCCAACAGGTCGCGCACTTGACCCTGGTTGCCGCGTAAGGCGAGGGACAATTGCCCTGCTTTGACGATGGCCAGGCCCAACAACGTTAACGAGACAACATTCATCAACTGCGTTACGATGCGAAAATCCGATTTCGACTGGATGGTCAGCATGGTAACCATACCCAATACCCCGACCCAAACCAGCAACAAGACCAACATTGCCGTTTGGCTTTGCAACGGGACCAGGGCTTCAGCACCGAGGCCAAACCAGGCCTGGAGATAATTGGTCATACTCGTCAACAAATGACCATACGAGAAGAAGAGCAGAAAAAAGACCGATACGATCAGCGCTGCTTTATCAGGTTGGTTCAGCCAACGTTGAACAGACCACCACACAATCCCTAATAGCGCCAACACAATCAGCAAGCTGCGCAACACCTGGTCAAAGTTCGCTAATTGGTAGTTGAGCAGGTATAGGTATGTCATCGGGTACAAAGCGATCAAAAGAGGGTGAAAGATCAATCCACGTTTCATGGCGAATTACTCCTTGTGATTACCCCTAAACTCCTCGGCGGTAGCATGGCCTTCCTGGCTGATGCCTTCGCGTTGGATGACTTTCCAGAACGTCAGCAGCAGGATTTTGGCATCCAGCGCCAGCGACCAGTTGTCCACATACCACACATCCAGGCGGAACTTGTCTTCCCAGGCGATGGCGTTGCGCCCGTTAACCTGCGCCCAGCCAGTGATGCCGGGCAGTGCGTCGTGGCGGCGGGCCTGTTCGGGCGAGTAGCGTTCGAGATATTGCACCAGCAGCGGGCGCGGCCCCACCAGGCTCATCTCCCCTTTCAGCACATTGAAGAGTTCGGGCAGTTCGTCGAGGCTGGTGGAACGCAGGAATTTGCCGAGAGGCGTCAGGCGGTCGGCGTCGGGCAGCAGGTTGCCGGCGGCATCGCGGGCATCCGTCATGCTGCGGAATTTGTACAGGCGAAACATCTTACCCTTGTAGCCAGGGCGCACCTGTGAGAACAGCACCGGCCAACCGTGGAAGAGCCAGACAAGGCCAACGAGCAAAACCAGCAAGGGGGAGATCAAGATCAGGCCTGGGATGGTCAGGGCAAGGTCGAAGATGCGTTTGGAGAGGGGAGGCATAAAGGCGATTGTACCAAAATGTTATAATGACTGTACTTATGAAAAGAGGCCAACATGGAACCACAAAGCATCGGGCGGTATGAAATCAGGGCCGAGATCGGGCGCGGCGGCATGGCGACGGTTTACCGGGCGTATGACCCCCGCTTCGAGCGTGACGTGGCGATCAAGGTGCTGCCACGCCAACTGCTGCACGAACCAACCTTTCGGGCGCGTTTCGAACGGGAAGCCAAGATCATCGCCGCCCTGGAGCATACCGGCATCGTGCCGGTGCACGACTTCGGCGAAGAAGACGATCAGCCTTACCTGGTGATGCGGTTGATGTTGGGCGGTTCGCTGGCAGAACGCATTGCCCAGGGGCCGCTGCCATTGGCCGAAGCCGCTCGCATCCTGGGCCAAATTGCCTCAGCCATAGATTACGCCCATGAAAAAGGGATCATCCACCGCGATCTGAAACCGGGCAACATCCTATTCGATCACCAGGATGTTCCGCATGTCTCCGATTTCGGCATCGCCAAGCTGACGGCCGCCTCGGCGCTGACCAGCAGCCACACGATCATCGGCACCCCCGCTTACATGAGTCCCGAACAAGGCCGCGGCGAAAAAGACATTGATGGCCGCAGCGACATCTACGCCCTGGGGGCCATCCTGTTCGAGATGCTCAGCGGGCGGCAGCCCTACGAAGCCGACACCCCCACCGGGCAGATCATCAAGCACATCACCGACCCCATCCCCAATTTG
This sequence comes from uncultured Anaerolineaceae bacterium, assembly GCA_964606085.1. Classification (GTDB taxonomy): domain Bacteria; phylum Chloroflexota; class Anaerolineae; order Anaerolineales; family UBA4823; genus CAIQJJ01. The sequence continues at coordinate 13,205 of CAZSFD010000048.1, read as the reverse complement.
CTGGCAATCCGCCCCGATTTGCCCAGCGATTGCCAGGCCATCATCGAACGGGTGATGGCCAAAGAGCGCGATTGGCGTTATGCCAGTGTTGCCGATTTTGCCAGCGCCCTGGCCGATATTGCCGCCAACGCGGCAAGCGCAGGGGGCAGCCAGGCTGCCTCGGCCGCCCGCAAAATTTCCAGCGGGTCGTTGCCTGCCAAAAGCCCAAAAGTACCTGTCAGCGCTACGTTGCAGGCCGGGCCGATGCCGCCGCCCGCCAGACCTTTTCCCTGGCTGATCGCTGGAGTGGCCGCGGTGATCTTGTGTGTGATGGTGGGAATAGCAGCCCTGATGCTGGTGATCTTCAATTTGCCCGGCCAGGCCACGCCCACCGCATCGCTGACATCCACGATCCAGCCGAGCCTGGCAGCAACGACCGCTATCCCGGCCACGGCCCTGCCAAGCGCCACGATGCGCCCATCATCCACGAAAACCACGGTTTCTACGCCAACGCGCACCATCACCCCAAGCCCAACGCCCACCAGCACCGCGTTACCGCGTGTGATCGTCAACGCCCGCTCAGCCAATATCCGCACTGGCCCTGGCACCACTTACAATGTCTTGACCGCTGTTTCCAAAGGCAGCGAGTTAGCCGTTATTGGCCGCAACGCCGATGGCACCTGGCTGGCCGTGCAAATGCCAGGGGAAGAGAAAACCGGCTGGATAGCGGTTTCTGTGCTTCAACTGGATACCTTGATCGTGGAAAGTTTACCGATAATCACCGCGCTGCCATCCCCCGCACCGCGGCCCGCACAACCGACCGAAAAACCCGGCGACGACGATCAGCCACCCGCCGAACCGCCAACGGCAACGCCAGTCAAATCGTCACCCCCATCCCCCACGCCAACCCGTGTCGTGACCGAAGCGCCCTATCCCCCGCCAGAGGATACAGCCGCACCAACCAGCGCCCCCGCCCCAACCGACACGCCTGAACCACCCACCGACGTGCCGCCAACAGAGCCGCCACCCACCGAGCCGCCACCTACCGAGCCGCCACCCACCGCTACCCCCGCACCCTGAGCATCCTGCCAGCATCGAAAAGAGTTGGCACTGATTAACACAAAACGGGAGTTTGTTTGCAACAAACTCCCGTTTTGTGTTAATCGGCGCCAGGATTACGGCGCAAACGCGATCACCAAGCGCCCCACCCCCTGCTCAACGATCAGCGTAATTTTCGGCAGATCGTTCTGGCTGGTGCGATACTCGTAAACATCTTCGGATTCTTCATCGAAGCCAGGCGGGCGCGAGAAGGCGGTGACGCCAGGGTCGGCTTCGAGGCGCACGGCCACATCTACGGGGATGTAGATGACGGTCTCACCCACGCCGCCATCCACGCGGGCGGTGAAGGTTTCGGCAGGCAGCCAGATTTCGGCGCTGCCCACGCCCACTTCCACATCGAGGGCGGTCAGGGCGGCGGTGCGCAGGTCGAGGTCGGCGCTGCCAGCGCCAACCCGCACGGTCAGGTCGAGCGGGGCGCGCTCATCGAAGGTGAGTTGCCAGTCGGGCAGATTGGCCTGGTTGAGCGGGTTCATCACCGTTTCACCGGGTAACGCCAGGGTAAGCGTGGCCTGACCATTTTTCTCGGTCATCACCTTTTCGATGGCGAGACCCTTGCGGTGGTAAAGTTCACCCGCCACCAGGTAGGCCGTGTCGGAGGTGACGTCTACGGCGACGGAACCAACGGCTGGTTTGAGCGTGACATCGAATTGTTCGATTTCGCCTTCGGGCTGCCAATCGAGCGAGGTCTTTTCGGCAGGCACAACCAGCCCGCCAACAGCCAGCACCGCCACGACGACCACCGCCAGCAGCGCCAGCGCGGCCAACGCCCCCCACCAGGCCCGCCGTCCCACCACCAGGTCGAGGCCCCAGGCGATCAGCATCACCGGCCATAGCTGGAAGATCAAATCCCAGGTATTCCAGGCCAGCAGACCGAAGTTATTGAGCAGGAAGATCGCCCCAATGCCGATGAAAAAGACCGGCCCGGCCACGCCCTGGCGGTTATACAGGCTGTCCAGGCCGATCCAGATCAAGAAGACCGGCCAACACTTCCAGAGCAAATCCCAAATGCTCTCGGTCAAGATGCCGACATTTTGCAAAAGCAGCAGCACGCCCAGGGTGATGATCAGCACCGGGAAAAACAGCCCCGGGCGATGGCGGCGATGATAGGTTTCACGTTCGTTTTCGTTCATAGCTCTCTCCTAACCCGCATAAAGCGGAACGACCAGCGCACTAATCCAGGAAATTCTCGTTTGTTGTGCAAAGAGTTCACTGGTTAGGCACTTACAATTTGCGCGAGCGTAGCAGCAAGAAAATGCCCGCCACGATCAGCAGCAAGGCCCACAAAAAGCCCGAATTGAGCCAACCCAGCAGCGCCGGATTGAGGTTGGTCAGCAGGGTGATCACGCCAAATACGATCAGCGCCGCGCCGATATAGGCCACGGTGTGCGGATGCGGACGGTTGACAGCCTGGCGCAGTTCATCGCCCATCATGCGGGCTTTTTCGGCCATCTCGTTGGCGGCATCGTTGGCGGTTTTGCCCAGGGTGGGGTTGGGGCCGCAATCTTCGCGCGGGATAACCGCCCACAACACCACATAGACCCAAAAACCGATCCCATTCGCCAGGGCCAGCAGCACAAAAAAGGCACGCACAAAAGCGGGATTGATCTCCAGGTATTTGCCCAGCCCGCCGCAAACGCCGGCGATCATCACGTCATGGGGGGTACGAAAGAGTTTACGGTTCATCGTGTTAGCTCCGCAAGGCCCGCACCAGCAGCACCACGCCGAACAAAATGGCGACCGCCGGCAGCACATACGCGGCCAGGTTGGCGGTGAACACCAGCATCATCACGCCCATGCCAAGCAAGATAAAGCCAGGGATGTAGGCCCAGGTCATCTTGCCGGCCGGGTTGGGCAAGAGCGCCACGAGCAAAAAGGTCAACCCCAGGCCGAGGAAAAAGGCTGCCCCCGACAGGTTGCCATCTACATTCGAGCCTAGCCCGGCGACCACGGCCAGCGTCGTCACCACGCCACCGGGGATGATCGCCCACCAGTGTTCGCGCCGCGCCAGGTATACGGCCCAAAAGCTCAGACCAATACCGCCGAGAAAGACACTGCCGCCCCAGGCCGATGCCGCCGCAGGGAAGAAGGCATCCATGACGATGAGTGAAGCCAGCCCCAACAAAATGATCCCCGGAATGAGCGCCCACCAATGCTGGCGATCCCCAACGTATGCCGAGAGGAACAGCAGCCCAAAAAAGCCAAGCACGCCGCCGATGAACAGGCTGCCGGCTGGCAAAATGCCCAGGTTTTGCAGCAGGAACAATACCCCTGCCAGAATCAATACGATGCCCCAAAATGTGGTGGAACCGAACCATTTGAGTTTCATCCAGACCTCCATTCGTTTTGCAACGCCGCAGAACGGTCACAAGAAAAAGATTACGATAACCTGATTGCAGACTTAATCAACTGCTGCTTCAACAGCCACAACGATTCGCTAAGCGAGACATGGTAAATGTGCGGGTTCATCAGGCGGCGCACGCCCGGATCGAGACGTTCTACATCGTCCTGGCGGCGGCGGCGCAATTCGTCGAGGGTGGCCGGGCCATCGAGACGACGGCCATCTCGTAACACATCTACTAACAAAGGCTCGATCTCAAGGATATCTGCGCGGTGCAAGACACGCGATTTGGTGTGATCGGTTGGGTGATGCAGCACCAGGCGATCCCCTTGAAGCGGGTTTTCGCCATCCAGCGTGAGCAGGTCGGCAGTGGCTTTGCCGCGCTGGTCGTAGATGCGCCAAACGCGCTTGTGGCCGGGATTGGGCGTTTTGGCCAGCGATTCGGAGATTTTGATCGCCGGCTGCCAGCTTCCCTCGTGGCAGACCGCCACCAGCTTATATACGCCACCCAGGGCCGGGTCGCCCCACGAGGTGAGCAGACGCGTGCCCACGCCATAGACCAGGCGTTTGACCAGGGCATCAGCATCCACGCCGTAGCGCGGCGCTTCCTGGGCAATCTGCGTGACAATTTGCCAGATCACCAATTCATCCAGGTTGTTGGAAAGGACAATAGACGTGTTGGTAAAACCGGCGGCATCGAGCATTTTGGCCGCCTGAATGCTCAGATAGGCCAGGTCGCCAGAATCCAGGCGAATGCCCACCGGCTCGTGACCGCGGCGGCGCAGTTCCTCGAAGACACGCATAGCGTTTGGCACACCGCTCTCCAGCGTGTTGACCGTATCCACCAGCAGCAGGCAGTCATCGGGGTAGAGTTCGGCGTAGGCGCGGAAGGCGTCCAGTTCGCTGTGGCCGGTAGCGGTAAACAATTGCACCATGCTGTGGGCGTGCGTGCCTTTGGGCGGCAGGCCCATCACATGCGAGAGACCGACATTGGAAGTATAGTCTGCCCCGCCGATCAGGGCGGCGCGCGCCCCGGCGTTGGCGCCGCGATCATGCCCGCGGCGCAGGCCAAATTCGAGCATCAGTTGCGCCTGGCCCACTTCGCGAATGCGGGCGGCTTTGGTGGCGATGAGAATCTGGTAATTGAGTTGGTTGAGCAGCGACGTTTCCAAAATTTGCGCCATCGCCAGCGGGCCGCGCACCACCGTGAGCGGTTCGTTGGGGTGGATGACGCGCCCTTCGGGGATGGCCTGGATGTTCAGGCCGTCGAAGTTGCCCTCGGCCAACAGCCAATCCAGAAAATCATCGCCAAAAAGCTGCGCCCCACGGCGGGTTTTCTGCTGGCGCAGGTGGGCCACATCTTCGGGGCGGAAGCGAGTTTCGTCCATCCAATCAAGCAGCCACTCCATGCCGGCGTTGACGCAATATCCGGCGCGGTGCAGGCCATAATCGGGGTTTTCACGGAAGTAGTGTTCGAACTGCACTTCTTTCTCGTGCAAGCCGAGCCGAAAATACAGTTGCGCCATAGACAACTGGTATTGGTCAGTGAAGAGGATGCCTTCGGCGGTGGTGCGGGAAAGGGCGTTCATGTAGCAGGTGGCGGGTAGCAGGTGGCGGGTAGCAGGTGGCAGGTAGCGGGTGGTAGGGGCTTGACTTGCTCCTTACTCCTTGCCACTTGCCCCTTGCTCCCTGCCCCCTTGCCTCTAGTGAACTTCCGCCGAGCCGACGCCCGTCTGAATGTTGATCTCGACTTTGTTGGCGGCGGTGTCGTAGTCGGGGGATTGGTGGAGATTGCCGGCGCGAGGGAAACGGGCGGCGTTGATGTTGAAGGATGCCAGGCCGCCTTCGGTGTGGATGCGGGCGGCGACGCCTTCGGGGACGTGGATGACCACGGAGGCCGCACCCGATTCGACTGATAGCCTGGTGAAACTGGCGTTGGCCGGCAGTTTGATCGTCGAAGCGCTGGCCCCGGTGTGCAGGCGGATGTCTTCGACCTTGAGGCTGGTCAAATCGAAGGTGTTTTCGCCAGCGCCGGTGTTAAATTCGAGCGCCAGCGGAATGCGCGGGTTGAGTTTGACTTCCCAATCCAGCGAGTAGCCCACGCCGCCAGACCAGGGGATGGCCGTCGGTGGGACGCTGAGGGTGGCTTCGAGCGTGTCCGCGCTGCTGCGCCGCGAGGCCACATCCACGCCGCCGCCAAACTCGCCTTCGAGCAGGTCATCGTCATCGTCGCCAGCACGCACGTTCAGGCGGCCGGCCCCATGCTTGAAAACCACGCGCCCGCGGGTTGCGCCATCCAGTTCGATCTTCGCTTCCTTGCTGCCGCCGCGCCACAAGACGCGGCCCAACAAAATCCACGCCCCCAGCAAGATCAAAAAGACCGGCCACAAAATACCCCAGATATTGATGTTGCCAAAAAAGCCCATCTGATTGAGCAGCAAGATGGCGCCGCCCACGATCAAGACAAAGCCCCAGAAAAGATTACCCTGTCGCATGAATAACTCCTAACCCGCATAAAGCGGAACGTTCAGCGCACTAATCGGGGAAATTCTTGTTTTTGCGCAAGGATTTCACGGGTTAGGCACTTTTGTGCAGGCCGTTACGGTGATGATCTCGTATACGGCTTAGAAAAAGCCGGGTTGCATGACACTACGCAGATCATGGCGCGGCTTCCAGCCGCAACCAAAAGTTTAACGCAAAGTCGCAAAGGCGCAGAGTCGCCAAGAAAACCATAAAACTTGGCATCTTTGCGGCTTTGCGGCTTTGCGTTAAACATGGCGCAATCGCCCAAAATCTTCGCCGTCGTGATAGTTTTGAAAGAGCATTCCTATCATAGCACGACTCTCGGCCAATACAACTGGCCGAGAGTCGTCTTTATCCTGGTCAACTGGCTAATTTCAAGATTTAGCCCAGGGCGCTCCACACTTCCAGCTTGGTGTTCACCCGGCGGATGACGGTATCGGCGAACTCGCTCGTCGTACACTGCCCGCCCAGGTCAGCCGTTTTCTGGCCCTCGTAGATGGCCTCGAAAACCGCTTCGTAGATGGCGCGCGAGGCCCGGTCGGCCTCGGGGCTGCCGAAATAGGTCAGCAGCGCCGCGCCGGCTAAAATCATCGCCATGGGGTTGGCAATGTTCTTGCCTTGCAGGGCGGGGGCGGTGCCGTGCGGCGCCTCGGCCATCACCGTTTTAACCTGGGTGTCCGTCTTATCGAAGGCCAACACCAGCGACTCAGACCCGGCAATGGTGCCGAACATTTGCAGCACCAAATCGGAGAGCAGGTCGCCATCGCGGTTGAGCGAGGGGATGACCATGCCATCGCCCGCCGAGGTCAGCAGCAGGGCCAGGGTGGCGTCAATGAGCTGTGGTTCGTAGCGCACAGCCGGGTGGCGTTCGTGGGCGGCATCCATCTCCTCTTTGAACATGCCCTCGTACACCGGGCTGACGGTGTACTTCGGCCCGCCAAACACCTTCGCCCCCACCTTCTGAGCGTATTGAAAGGCAAACTCAGACACAGCGCGGCAGGTGGAACGGGAGATTTTTTCGGTGCGGAAGGCGATTTCGTCATCGCCAAGCGGCTCGCGCCATTCTTTGGCGTTGTAGGCATCGTCTACGGCCATACGCACCACGGCAATGGGGGCGTGAACGCCGGCCACGGGCCGCACGCCCGGAATGCGCCGCCCGGTGCGCAAAATCACCTTGCCGTTCATCGCCTCGCGCAAAATGGCGTTGGGCGAACCCACATCGCCTTTCGTCTCAGGGGTGATGGTGGCCGCTTTGAGCGCCAGGCCGGTCTTGACCATGGCATCGGCGGCATCGCACACCACCTGGTTTTGGGTGGCGCGGCGGTTTGCGAGCGCAAGGTTGAAGCGCACAAATTCGGTCGGCACGCGCGTCACTTCGGGGGAGAGCACGCGCAGGCTCTCTTCGAGCAATTCCTGGCCGGTCTGGTCGCCTTCGAGGACGACGATGGTTTTGGTAGGGGGCATGAAACACCTCTGGAACTTGATAAACTGGATAATGTAGGGCCGATTATACCTTTGGTATACTACTTTCCATGACAAGGAATTTTTAGGATGAAACTTTTTGCTGTTTGCGCTCCCGGTTTGGAAGCCTGCCTGGCCCAAGAGATGAAAGCGCTGGGCCTGGAAATCGCTGCCAGCGATGCTTCGGGCGGGGTGGCTTTTGATGGCGATCTGGCAGATATGTATCGCGCCAACCTGTGGCTGCGCACCGCCAGCCGGGTGCAGGCGCAGGTTGGCATGGATTTCGTGGCCGAGGGCTTTGCCGGGCTGCATCAGAAGGCCAGCCAACTGCCCTGGGAACGCTATCTGCTGCCCGGCCAGCCTGTAGATGTTCATGTGACCAGCCAGCGCTCGCGCCTGAGCATGAAGCGCGACATCGCCCGGCATGTGGAGCAGGCAATTGGCGAACGGCTGGGCGCCGCGCCGCCGCCCGCCGCGGGCGAGAACGCGCAACGCATTCTCATCCGTCTCGACCAGGATCGCTGCACGGTGCGGGTGGATTCATCGGGGGAGCATTTGCACCGGCGCGGCTATAAACTGGCGGTGGCAAAAGCGCCGCTGCGCGAGACGTTAGCGGCGGGGATGCTGCTGGCAGCCGGCTGGGATGGCCGTGCGCCGCTGCTCGATCCGTTTTGCGGGTCGGGGACGATTCCGATTGAGGCGGCCTGCCTGGGGTTGGGGATCGCCCCGGGGCTGAGGCGGCGCTTCCAGTTTGAGCAGTGGCCCGGCTTCGACGGAGACGCCTGGCAGGAGATGTTGCGAGATGCGGAGTCACAGCGGGGCAGCACGCTTCCCAAAATCACCGCGTCTGACCGGGATGCCGGGGCGATCCAGATGTGCCAGGCCAACGCTGAGCGGGCGGGCGTGGCCGAATATATTGACTTTACGCAGCGGGCGGTTTCAGCGCTTGAGCCGATGGCCGGGCCAGGGTGGGTGGTGACAAATCCGCCGTACGGCGAGCGGGTGAGCGGTGGCAAGGATTTGCGCAACCTGTACGCCCGTTTTGGCGATGTGCTGCGCCAGAAATTCAGCGTTTGGCGGGCGGCGCTGCTGTGCAGCGATGAGGCGCTGCTGCGGCAAACCCGGTTGGCCTTTGAAAGAAAAATCCCGCTCGAAAACGGCGGGATTGCGGTGTTGCTGGCGATGGGGAAGGTGCGGGGGTTAGCGTAAGCCGTGGCGCTTGAGGGCGGTATCGAGGATCATGTTGACCAGATGGGCGTGACCCACGCCTTCGGCGGCGGCTTCGATAACCAGGTCGGAGATGCCCGGTGAAAGGCCCGGCAGAGGGTTGATTTCGAGGATGTAGGGCTTCCAGTTTTCGTGGACGTTGAGGCGGAAATCTACCCGTGACACATCCAGCGCGCCGGTGACGCGGAAGACGGCGGCGGTGAGCCAGTTGAGTTCGTCCACCATGTCATCGTCGAGGGGGGCGGGGCAGAGGTAATCGAGTTGGTCAGCCAGGGCCACTTTCAGGCGGTTACTGTAGACCACATCGGTGGTTTCGTAGGGCTTGAGGTCTACTTCCATCGGCGGGAAGAAGCGCAGGCCAGCCTGCACGCGGGGGGCGTCTTCGTCATCAGGCAGGCGGCGAGAAACGGGGCCAACCAGGTTGCCCACCAGCCCAACGGTGACTTCGCGGCCTTCGATGTATTTTTCGACCAGGGCGGTCTCTTTGTAGCGGCCAATGATGTAGGCCAGTTGCTCGCGCAGCTCGGTTTCGTTGTTGACGATGGATTTTTTGGAGACGCCCATGCCCGTGCCTTCGCTGCTGGGCTTGACGAAGAGGGGAAATTGCATGTCGTCGTTGAGTGGTTCGTCTACGCGCTCGAAGCTCTGAAAGGTGGGGGTGGGCAGGTCGTGGTAGGTGAGGATGCGCTTGGTCATTGGCTTGTCGAGGGCCAGGGCCAGCGTATCTACGCTCGAACCGGTGTAGGGAATGCGCATCATTTCGAGCAGGGCGGGAACGTGGGCTTCGCGGGCGTTGCCGAAGTGTCCTTCGCAGATATTGAAGCAGATATCGGGGCGGAATTTGGGCAGTTTTTCGACCAGGGTGAGATCACCTTCGAAAAACTCACAGACATGCCCACCGGCGCGAATGGCCTCGGTGAGGGCGTGGATGGTTTTTTCGGAGTCGAGGTCGTCCCACTGGTCTTCGGGCATGCCTTCAAACTTGGGAGCATTGACTTTTAAGTTGGCAAGCAGAGCAACACGGAACTTTTTCATGGGGGTGTCTCCTGAGCGGGCGTGCAGATTGGATGGATTTCCAAACCCATGTTTTACCACAAAGCCCGCGTAGGACAATGTTTTTCAGGCAGGCTCTCTGCGATTCGCCATGATGGACGGCAAGATACGCTCAGGGTGAACCACGAATAAAAAACCAATAATTCGTGCAGGTTGGTTTTATTCGTGGTTTGTGAAGGGTGCAATGGGCAACCTGCTTAAGCAGGTTTTTGGCTGTTTCAGACGCCGATTTCAATCGGTGGCAGGGTGGCCTTAGCGATCACCCATCTTGTGCAAAAACAGGTCAATCCCCCACAAGGCCAATGCAATCAGCAGCAGCGGAAACAAACCGGCCAGGAGGCACAGCAATCCGAAGATGGCAGCCTCCCGGCCGTAGATGACCCCAATCAAACCATCGCCGACCACGAACAAGATCAGCAGGAAACCAACGAACAGGCGGATGTTGGTGTCGCGGGCGTAGCGGCGCAGGTCACGGGACATGATCGCTATTTCATACTATTTTCCATCGAGATGCGCACGACCATGCCGTAGAGCGTTTGCAGGCGTGCGCCCAGGTCGGCGTCTTCGGCGACCTGAGGCTGCGACATGAGCGTGCCCAGCATTTCGGTCAATTGGGGGGTGATTTCGTTGCGGTGGACATCCAGCCTGGCCTGCATGGCGGCGTCATCTTCGGTTTCGAGCAATTCCTGGATCAGCGCCAGTTCGGGCGGCGGGGCGCTGGCTTCTTCGAGTACTTTTTGGATTTTGCCAAGTTTGGCCAGTTGATCGAAATTGGCGGCTTTGCGGGCGGCTTCCTGGGCGGCGGCGAAGGCTTGCATGAAGAAATCGTCAATGGCCTGGGCTTGCAGGGCTTGCATCATGGCGCCTTCGATATCGGCTTCGGCCAGGATGGCTTCGAGCAGTTGTTTCGATTGGGCGGCGCGTGCTTCCATTTGCAGGTCCACTTCGCGGGTGACGGCGAGCAGGCGTTCGCGCAGGGCAGAGAGTTTCTGTTTCTGGTCGCCGCTGGCTTTGTCAATTTTCTCGCTGAGCAGTTGGAAGAAGACGTAATCCATGCCGGCGCGGGCCATGCTGGCCAGGGCTTCGACGCGGATGTCGGTGGGGGCGGCAATCACCAGGTCGAGCAGTTTTTCGCGGGTGAGTTCCTGGCCCAGGTCTTGCAGCGATTTCATCGCCGCCTGCACTTCCTGGCTTTGGGCCTGCACCTGGCGGCCATATTCGGTGAGAGGCAGGAGTTTCTGTTGTAAGGCCAGCAGCGCCTGGGCAGCGTTGCGGTCGCCGCCCATCATCGAGGCTTCGATCACCCGGTTGAGCAGGCCAAAAAATTCCGCATCCATCAACGACCCATCTTGCTTGACGATCTCGGCCAACACATCGTCAGCGGTGACGTTGGCGAGGCGCTGGAGCAGTTGCATCTTCTTCTGCTGCGCCTGGATCATTTCCTTGGTGATGCCATCGGCTTCGAGGATGCGCTCCATCAGCCCCTGGAAGGTGAGGATGCTCTGTGGGCGGAACAGGTAGGCCTTACGCTTCTCCATCGGCAGGGCATCCACCGCTTTTTTGATTAACGGCCCCAAGATGCGCTCTTGATCTTGCAATTTCAGCCCCATTTCGGGCGGTGCAAAGGTCAGCAGCAGTTCTTTTTCGGGGTCGTGGTACACAATGGGGGTGGGCAGCCGGCCCACATAGCCGCAGCTCTGGCATTGCACGATGTTGGTCTGACCAGAAAGCAGGCGCTGCTTGGCCTGCGGGTCAGCAGAAACATCGAAAAGCTGTTCAATCTCAGCCACGGCCGGCTGGCGGCAGTTGGGGCAGGCAATTTGGGTGCGGGGCATGGAAAACTCCTAACGATTGAGGATTGATGATTGCAGAATAAGGCTTGGGCAGCGATGCCAGGGGGCAAGTATGATGCCGATGGGGGGATGTGTCAAGTGTCAAAAATCAGCGCGGCAACGAAAAACAGATTCTTGCCCCCTCACCCGGCTGCGGGTCTACCCACATGCGCCCGCCGTGCGCTTCGATGATGGCGCGCGCCAGGTAGAGGCCCAGCCCGGCCCCCTTGGTGGTTTTGCTGGCCCGGTCGGCGCGGTAGAAACGGTCAAAGACGTGCGGCAGGTCTTCGGCAGAGATGCCCGGCCCCTGGTCAGCCACGCAGACGATCACCTGGTCGGGGCGGGCCGTGCCAGAGATGCAGATTTCGCCTGCGGGGGCGTATTTGATGGCATTGGCGATCAGGTTGGAAAGCACCTGGTAGATGCGGCTTTCATCGGCCAGCACCACGGGGAAATCGGCAGGAAAATCTACCGTGATGGTATGGCGCTCCGTTTGCGTGCGGAAGCGTTCGACAGCGGTGTTCGCCAACATGGGCAGCGACAGGTCGCACAGGTTGATCTTCAGGCCGCCGGCTTGCAGGCGCGAGGCGTCCAGCAGGTTTTCGATCATCCCCGCCAGGCGGTCGGCTTCTTCCTCGATGACAGCCAGGCTGTCTTCCATCACGCTGCGCTCCCAGGCGGCGTCGGAACGGCGCAGGGTGGACACGTAGCCCTTGATCAGCGCCACGGGGGTCTTCAGTTCGTGGCTGATCACCGAGACGAAGGTGCGCTTGAGTTCATCGGCTTCGCGGAAGCGGGTGATGTCGCGCAAGGTGGCGATGATATTGATCAGCCGCCCATCAGCAGAGAAGAGCGGGGCGTAGGTGATGCCCACCGGCAAGGGGGGTTGATCGTCGCGTGCCAGGCTGCCTTCCACGTAGAGTGTGGCGTGGCGGGTCAGCGGCCAGCCGCCGGCTTCGGCCTGTTCGAGCGTGCTGCCAGTCGGTCGCTCGGCCCAGCGCAGCACATCTTCGTGGCGTTGGCCGCGCAGGTCGGCAGCGGTGATCCCGACCATGTGTTCAAAGGCGGGGTTGACGCGTTCGATGGTGTGATCGGGCAGCAAGATCAACATGCCATCGGCAGCCGAGTCGAGCAGGGCATCGAGGCGCTGCTTTTCGCGGCTGACCTGGGTGTAGAGCCTGGCGTTCGAGACGGCAATGGCGGCCTGATCGGCGAAGCTCTTGAGCATGTTGCGATCTGCCGAGGAGAACATGCTCAAATAGCTGCGGAAGACGAAGATCATGCCCACCACGCGCTGCCGGGCGATCAGCGGCAGCCCGGCTCCGGTGAGCAGCCCCAGGCTGACCGAACGCGCCAGGTTTTGCAGCAGGCGGTTGATTTCGGGCAGTTCGAAGCGTTCGGGGTCGTCGGTGTCGGCGGCGGTGGCCAGCAGCGGGTCGAGGTAGGGGATCAGGGCATCGGGCAAGCCGTAGGTGGCCGCGGTCTGCCAGCCGCCTTCGTCCTGGCGCAGGGCAATCAGGCCGGCCTGCCCGGCCAGCATCTCGACCGAAATTTCGAGGATGCGCGCCAGCACCCGGTCGAGATCAAGCTCTTGCGTGATGGCCTGGCTGATTTCGAGCAGGTACTCGCGTTGGCGGGAGCGGAAATCGGGGAGCATGGGGGGAGGGGGAGCA
>CAZSFD010000047.1:0-41014 GCA_964606085.1 uncultured Anaerolineaceae bacterium | reverse complement strand
TATCTGCGGCACGGTGGTTTGGCTTTTTGTTTGTTCTAATTTTATTTCGCACCCACAGAATGCGAAATAAATTTCGCACTACAAGGTTCTCACAAGGAGCAAAAAATGACCCAAAAACTGAAAGTCACCATCATCGGCGCAGGCAGCGCCCAATTTTCCATGACCATGGTCAAGGATTTGTGCCTGACCCCCAACCTGAACGACAGCCACGTGGCATTCATGGATATTGACGAGGAACGCCTGGACATGATCTACAACCTGGCCCGGCGCTACGCCGCCCAACTCGGCTCGAACCTGACCTTCGAGAAGACCACCGACCGCACCGCCGCCCTGCAGGGGGCCGATTACGTGATCAACACCGGCTACGTGCTTGGTCACGTGGTCGAGGCCAATCTGCGTGACCTGTGCTCGCGCTACGGCTACTATCACTTCGGCGGGGCGTTGGGGCCATATCACCAGTTCTGGCTGATGCTGAGCGTGGCGCAAGACATCGAACGCATTTGCCCGAATGCCTGGCTGATCCAGGTCGGCAACCCGGTCTTCCACGGCAGCACGTTGATGACGCGCGAGACCTCGACCAAGGTGATCGGTTTATGCCATGGGCATTATGGTTATCTCGAAGTGGCCCATGTCCTCGGGCTTGATCCTGACAAGGTGGTCTGGGAAGCCCCCGGCCTGAACCACAACATCTGGCTGACCAGGTTCGAGTACGAGGGCAAGAGCATCTACCCCATGCTCGACGAGTGGATTGCTACCAAAGGCGAGGAATACTGGCGCACGCACCGGGCCAAATCCACCCACGATGCGCAGATGTCGCGCGGCGCTTGCAACGAGTACCGCCTGTACGGCCTGATGCCCGTTGGCGATACCGTGCGGCGCGGCGGCTGGTGGTATCACACCGATATCGCCACCAAGAAGCGCTGGTTCGGCGAACCCTTTGGCGGGCCGGATACGCACATCGCCCGGCCCTACTTCGTCAAGAATCTGGAAGCCAGAATTGCCGAGTGGATCGCAGCATCCAAAGACCCCAATTTCGACTTGGTGGGCCTGGTTGGCCAAGAACACTCGCGCGAGCAGATCGTCTCGATCATTGACGCACTCTCGTTCGATAACGGCGGCGATTTCCAGGTCAACGTGCCCAACAAGGGCGGCAAGCTGCACGGCATCCCCGAAAACGTGGTGGTCGAAGTGCCCGCCCATATTGACGCCAGCGGCGTTCACATCAAAGATTTCACGCAACTGCCGCAGAACATCCTGCTCAACCACGTCCAGCCCGAATGGCTCGAAATGGAGCGCGACCTGTACGCCTTCAAGAGCGGCGACAAAACCATGCTGCTGTGGCAACTGCTCAACGAGCATCAAACCAGGAACTACGACCTGGCCGTCTCGCTGCTCGAAGAGCTGATCACCCACCGCGAAGTGGCCGAAGTGGAAGATTTCGAGAAGTTCACCGAAGCCGAACGCATCGCCAATTACTTCCAGTACGCCAAGCCGTTGGTTGATTAATCAAAAAGTCTGATGTAAGGGGAGATTGCTCTCCCTTTACATCAGACGAACATGCCAACTATCCTGGCTGCTGATCGGCCTCCGGGCGTCCGCCGATCAAGAGAAGGGGGTGAAGGCTTTTACGACCACCCCGCACGGTAGCCTTCGTCATACATCGCCAGGATGTTTTCGAGCGGCGTGATCGGCTGCAAGTTGTGGCAGGGGGCAATGATGTAGCCGCCGCCGGCGCCCAAAATGCGCAGGTTGTCGCGCACTTCCTGGCGCACTTCATCCACCGAGCCGAAGGGCAGGGTGTATTGGTTATCCACCGCGCCGTGGAAGATGAGCTTGTCGCCATATTTCGCTTTGAGCGTCTCACGCTCCATGCCCACCGCCCGCCACTGGATCGGGTTCAAGACATCAATGCCCAAATCGATCATATCCGGCAAGATGCGGCTGCAGTTGCCGTCGTTGTGGTGGAAGGCGTAGGCTCCGGCGGAGTGCGCCAGATCGATCATGCGCTTCATGCCGGGCAGCAGAAAGCGGCGAATGTGGCGCGGTGACATCATCAGGTCGTTTTGTCCGCCCATGTCTTCGGCCACGTAGGTTATGTTGACCTTGCCGGGGATGGCTTCGTAAGTGCGCACAGTGTTTTCGTAGGCCAGGTCGAACAACTTGCCCAGGCAGTATTCGACGATGCCGGGGTTTTCCACCAGGTCAATCATCGCCTGTTCGTCACCGCGCAGGTTTTTGTAGAGCAAGAAGGGTTCGCTGCCGCCGCCGCGAATAGCGCGATCTTCGCGGCCTTTGATCTGAGCGGGGATGCCAGAATAATCCCACCAATCGGCGTTTGGCCAGGTGTAGTTGGCTTCAATTTCCTCGACGCTGTTGAATTGCGCCAGTGGGCTGCTGATCGCCTCGCCGTAAGCGCCGCTGCCATAATCAATTTCGCGGTAACGAATGCCGTAAATATCCTGCCCGGCGGGTGGCTGCGGGCCGACATAACTCGGCCAGACGTTGATCAGGTAATCAACGTGCATACAATCGAGCATTTCGTAAACATCGTCTTTGCCGAAATGCTGCTTGAGCCGCTCGGTCACTTCGGGCGTGGCCCAATAGTCCATTGGCACGCGGTCGGGGGTCTGGCGGGTGAGGACGGCCAGCCAACGTTCTTTGGGGGTCATGGTTGCAGATGGGGACATCGTGTTAATGGGTAAGAATGCGATCCAGGTATTCGGCCATCGGCGAAAGCACCTGGTCTATCACCGTATCTACGTTGTATTTGGGGTTTTCGAACAATTCGCCCCAAATTTGCTGGAAGGCGTTGGCGAGGTATTCTTCGAGCAGCCCCCAATAGGGCAAATTGGCCGGGTTGCGTCCCTGCTGCAAGCTGGATAAAAATTGGCTGTAATGCGGGAAGACCTGCGCCATGGCCTCGCTTTCGGCAACGGAACGAATGACGGGTATCATCCCGGTTAGTTTGGGCAGCACCTGTTGGGTTTCGGATGTCAGCAGATGCTTCACCAGCGCCAGGGAGGTGGTCTCATCCAGCGTATGCCGCCAGATCGCTATTTGTGGGCCGCCAACGAAGGCCGGGCCAGGCGGCTGCGCCACGCCCACCTGCCCCAGCAAATCGGCGTCGGTGATATTGCGCATCAGGTAGCTCATCACCCACGGCCCAGAGATCATGGCGGCGATGCGGCGTTCGGCAAACAGGTCGGCCAGTTGTTGCAAATTGAGCGGTTGCAGGCCCTGGGGCATATAGCGGTGCAGGCCGAAGTAAGCGCTCAAGCCGCGCCGGGCTGCTGCTCCGTTGAAGGCGGTGCGCTTGCCATCTGCGTTGATGAACTCGCCGCCAGCGCCCCAAACCCAACTCGACGCCAGGTAAACGATATCGCGTGTGTCGGCATTGGTCTGCGTGGCCCAGGGGGTCAGGTTCACCCGCGCCAGCTTGCGGATCGTTTCGGATGTGTTTTCGATGGTGGTGAAGGCGTCTTCTTCGCGTGTGCCGGTGCGCGAAAGCATGTCGCGCCAATAATAGATCAGGCGCACATCGCCCAAAAAGGGCAGGCTCCACACCTGGCCGTCGCCGGTCAGGTTGGGCTGCCAGAGCGAAGGCAGAAAGGCGGCTTCACCGCCGACGTCGGCAATTTCCTGTGCGGCGAACGGGCGCAGGGCGTTGATCTCTGCCATGCCGCTGACCCAGGTGGTGCCGATCTCCGAGACATCTGCGCCGCGGCCATACAGGCCGTAGTAAATCAATGTGTGCCACGCCGATCTGCCGGGAATGATGTGCAGGGCCACCTGGCATTGGTGGGTCTGTTGAAACTGATCGAGCATTTGCCGCAGGGCGCGCACACCTTCTAAAAAGTGGATATTGACGGAGAAATCAAGGATTGTCATGGTATCTCTCATTCGTGCAAATAGTCGAACCAG
Organism: uncultured Anaerolineaceae bacterium; assembly: GCA_964606085.1. Lineage (GTDB taxonomy): Bacteria > Chloroflexota > Anaerolineae > Anaerolineales > UBA4823 > CAIQJJ01. Next base: position 37,093 of record CAZSFD010000047.1, on the reverse strand, counting down.
TCGAAATCGGCTGGCTTGCCCATGCCTTGGGTGTACATCCCCAGGTAAATCCCTGTAAAACCACTGGCGACTTCGGTGGCGAGATAGCGCGTCTCGCCTTCGGCCAGCCAGTGGATTGGCTCTTGGTCTTGTGAAAAACCGAATTGGTAGCTTGCGCGCCTGGCGTGAATGTGCAAAATGACCGGCCCCGGGGTGATGGGCTGTTGGGCGACGATGGCTTGCAGGCTGCCAATGCGCCGCCGTACGATGATGGCCGGCTGCCCATTGCGGCGGGTGATGGCGATCTCGTAGTGGTGGCGGTGGGTCATGTAGGTGGTCAGGCCGGCCTCGTCGGTTTCATCTTGTGGATCAAATTCGACCCGTGCGCTGACCTGGCAATCGAAATGACATTGCCGGCGGCCCACGAAAGCGAGCGGCCCCAGGTCATCCAGGCCGGTGGGCTGGCCGTGCAGGCGCAGCCAGCCGGGGCGCTCATCAAGCGACCAACTGCCCGGCAGCGGGTTGCGGATGAAATTCCACGGCAGCGCCAGGGCGGGGGCGTCGAAATTGTCGCGGGTGGGGGGCGGGGGGCAAGGGGCAGGCGGCAGGGCTGGAGCGGGGCAGGTCAATTCGGGAATGCCATTTTCGCCGACGATGGGCCAGCCATCCACCCAGGTTACGGGGGCGAGGCAGGTTTCGCGGCCCAGGTGGTAGCATGGCGTGTAGCCCACGGGCCGCACGCCCAGGAAGACAGCCCACCAACGGCCATCGTGTGCTTGCAGCAGGTCGGCGTGGCCGGTGCATTGCAAGTCCCAGCCTTCACCGCGGCGGGTCAGGATTGGGTTGTGCGGACACATCTCGAACGGCCCCCACGGGCTGCGGCTGCGGCCAATGGCCTCCACGTGCGTGTATTCCGTGCCGCCTTCAGCCACCATCAGATAGTACCAGCCGTTGATTTTGTAGAGGTGCGGCCCTTCGGCGTCGCGGCTGACGCCGCGCGTCCACACGTGGCGCGGCTCAGTCAGCAGCTTGCCAGTGGCGATATCTATCTCACTTTGGATAATGCCTTTGGCATAGCGGCTGGTGAAGTAGACCTTGCCGTCGTCATCGAAGAAGAGCGAGGGGTCAATATCGCCATGTTCGCGCACCCAAATCGGCTCGCTCCACGGCCCGGCGGGGTTGGTGGCGGTGACGTAGAAATGCCCGCCGTGCGAGACGTTGGTCGTCACCATGTAAAACGTGCCATCGTGGTAGCGCAGCGTGGGGGCGTAGATGCCGCCGAACTCGGCTGGCACTTCGGCGAGCGGCAGTTGGCTGTCGCGCGTCAGGCAGTAGCCGATCTGCTGCCAGTTGACCAGGTCGCGGCTGTGGAAGATCGGCACGCCGGGGAAGTAGCCGAAGGTGCTGTTGACGAGGTAATAATCGTTGCCAACACGGCAGATGGATGGATCAGGATAGAAGCCGGGGATGATGGGGTTGGTGAAGGTGGACATGTTTTCAAGGGAGGACGCGGAGCGTCTGCGAGAGGTTGACACCGCTGAACGGCGTTAACAGGAGCGGCGGGGATGTCAGGCGTCAAAAGTTAAGCTGACGGGCTGGGCCGCGCCGAGGGCCAGCCCACGTGCTGATGGCGAGCAGCCGCCCACCGTCAGGCGGAAGGTGCCATGCTCCAGCACTGCCTGGCCGTCTTCATTGTAGTGCATCAGCATTTCAGGCGTGAGGGTCAGCTTTACCGTCTGGCTTTGGCCCGGTTGCAGCATCACCCGCTCGAAGCCGACCAGCTTGCAGATGGGCACCGGCACGCTGGCTTCCAGGTCGCTCAGGTAGAACTGGGCGACTTCGGCGGCGGTAACGCTTCCCGTATTCTTCACTTCTACGGTAGCTTCGTGATTTGTTATTTGAAGGTTCGCATATTCGAATGACGAATAACTCAATCCGAAACCGAAGGGGAAGAGTGGCTCGGTGGTGGCGTAGCGGTAGGTGCGCCCGGCCATGTTGTAATCTTCAAAGGGCGGCAGGTCGGCCAGTGCTTTGGGCCAGGTGATGGGCAGTTTTCCGGCGGGGGAAATATCGCCGAACAGCACGTCGGCCACGGCGCGCCCGCCCTCCTGCCCGGGGTAGCCCACCCACACGATGGCCTGTACCATGTCTTCGACCTCGCCCAGGGCAATCGGGCTGCCGCCGGTCAGCACCAGCACGATCTTGGCGCCCTGGATGGCCAGGCGCTTGATGTATTCCACCTGCGTGGCGGGCAGGCCAATGTCGGCGCGGTCGCCGTTATTGGGGGTGAGCAGGCTTTCGCCTTCTTCGCCTTCGAGGAAGGGGGCCAGGCCCATAAAGGCCAGGGTCACGTCTTTGTCGGCGGCCATACCTGGCGCCCACGATTCCTTGATGGCGCTTTCTTGGGTCAGCAGGCAGCCGGGGTGATATTCGACGCGTGTGCCTTCGGGGATGCGCCCAACCATGCCCTCCAGCAGGGTGGTCAGCTTGCTGTTCAGGCCGTAATAGTTGCCCAACAGCGCTTCGATGCTGGAGATGGTCGGCCCGGTGAGCATCAGGCTGGCGCCGGGTTTGATCGGCAGGATGTTGTTTTTGTTCTTGAGCAATACCACCGATTCGGCGGCGATCTGGTAAGCCAGGTTGATGTGCTTTTCGCAGGCTACCACGCTCATGGGCGTCGAGGCGTAAGGCACCATCTCTTGCGGGTCGAACATACCCAGGCGGAAGCGGGTGGTGAGGGTGCGCGCCAGGTTGCGGTCGAGATCGGCTTCGCTCATCAGACCGCGTGCGATGGCCGTGGGGATTTCGTTGTAGACGTGGTCGCAGCCGAGGTCGCAGCCTTTTTGCAGCGCAAGGGCGGCGCTTTCGGCGGCGTCGGCGGTCACTTTGTGATGGGCGTGGATGTCGGTCAGCGCCCCGCAGTCGGAGACGACGTGGCCGTCGAAGCCCCATTCGCCGCGCAGGATGTCGGTCAGCAGCAGTTGGCTGGCGCAGCAGGGTTCGTCGAGGGTGCGGTTGTAGGCGCCCATCACCGCTTCCACTTTGGCTTCCATCACCAGCTTTTTGAAGGCGGGCAGGTAGGTGTCGCGCAAATCGCGTTGAGAAACCCTGGCATTGAAGGTGTGGCGGTCGCGCTCTGGGCCGGAGTGGACGGCATAGTGCTTGGCGCAGGCGGCCGCTTTCATGTATTGGGGGTGGTCGCCTTGCAGACCGCGCACGAAGGCGGCGCCCATTTCGCCGGTGAGGGTGGGGTCTTCGCCCCAGGTTTCTTGCCCGCGGCCCCAGCGTGGGTCACGGAAAATGTTGACATTGGGTGACCAGAAGGTGAGCCCCTGGTACATGGCGGTGAAGCCATTGCGGCGCAGCGCCTCGTGATATTTGGCGCGCGCTTCGTCGCCGATGGCCGAGGCCACCTGCTGCACCAGGTCGCGATTCCAACTGGCGGCCATGCCGATGGCCTGCGGGAAGACGGTGGCCTGCCCGTTGCGGGCTACGCCGTGCAGGGCTTCGCTCCAATAGTTGTAGGCGGGGATGTTCAGGCGTGCGATGCCGCTCGCCGGGTGGTTCATCAACGAGACTTTTTCTTCCAGGGTCAGGCGCGCCAGCAGGTCGCGCACACGATCAGCCGTGGGTTGGGTCGGGTCGAGGTAGAGAGGGGTTTCGGTCATGGCGAATGTCCTATCAATGATGTGATAAATGGGGGGAAGCGTGCATATCATACCACAGGCATCCCCCTTGCATTCTGGCGCAAATTCGGCTATTCTCTTGTCAGTATCACCAACCAATCAGACAAAGGAGCGTATCTATGGGCGTATTCTTAGGAGTTTTTGCCGGGTTCATTGGGTGGTTTCTGTTGCGCTATGTGTTGACGATGATCTACACCGTGGATCAAAACGAACGCGCCGTCAAGACGATCTTTGGCCGCGCCGAACGCGTGGGCAAGGCCATGACGGCCGATTCGCCGATTGCGGAGATGCTCAGTTCCGAACACAAGGAACGCTACAACTACCCCCAGGTGCGCGTCATCCAGCCGGGTGGCCCGTACTTCAAGTGGCCGTGGGAGAAGATATACAAGGTCTCCATTGCCACGCAAACCGTCAACATGGCCTTCGACCCCGACGACCCGAAGGCTAACCTGGGCGGCACTTTGCTCGAAGCGGTGACGAAAGACCAGCTCAACACCGGCCTCACCGGGCAGATTCGTTACCGTGTGTCAGATAACAACCTGTATGCTTACCTGTTCGGCGTCAAGCGCCCATTCTCGCATGTGATGGGTTACTTCGTCTCGGTGCTGCGCGAACGCATTGCCAGCTTCGAAGCGCCCGATAACGTGGCCAGCGACAGCACGGGGGCCATGCCTGGCGAAACCAGCATCGTCACTGGCGTTTCGATCAACGACCTGCGCAAGAACCTGCGCGACCTGAACGACCACATGGAGCGCGAGTGCGCCTCATCGGCGGCGCGCTATGGCATCGTGCTGGATGCGTCGCTGATCACCGGCATTGACCCGCCCGCCGACGTGGAATCGGCCCTGGCGGCGATCAACACCGCCCACAACCAGGTATCGTCTGACATCAGCCTGGCGCGTGCGGCGGCGGATCAGAAGATCGTCCAATCGCGCAAGGCGGTGGAGATCGAAACGCTCAACGCCCAGGCCGAGGTCGAGCCGCTGACCGCCCTGGCTGAGCAATTGCGTGCGCTCAAGCAGAGTGGGCCGGGCGTGTTGAAAACCTATCTTCGCAATGTGCGCTTGCAACTTTATGCCCATGCCCAAAACGTGGTGCGGGAGGTGGAGCAATGAACGTCATCTTTGAACAATTCACCCAGTTTATCGTCGCCGCCACGGTCACTTTCTTTGCCATGTGGTTTATCATGCCCATGTTTTTGTTCGTTTTGCGGGTGATCGGCTTTTACACCATCGTCAACGAAGGCACCTGCCAGGTGTTCATCTTGTTTGGGCGGGTGGCGGGCATTTTGAAGGAGCCCGGCCTGCACTTTTTACCGTTCCGCCTGGGGCCGAGCGCTTTCCTGGTCAACTGGCTGGGCCGGCGGCAGGTGCTTGATATGCGCCTGGATCAGCAATACCTGCGCAGCACGCCGGTCAACTCGGAAGAAGGCGCGCCGATGGGCGTGGGCATCTGGTACGAGATGTACATCAGCGATCCGGTGGCCTACCTGTTCAAGAACGCCGACCCGCGCGGCTCGCTGGCGGCCAATGTCAGCAATGCGGTCGTGCGCTCACTGAGCAACCTGCCGCTGGATCAGATGTTGATAGACCGCCACAGCATGAGCCGCGCCGTGCGCCAGGAAGTGTCGCCGCGTTCGCATGAATGGGGCTACAAGCTCGGCTCGGTGTACATTCGCAAGGTGCATTTCCGCGACGCCGGCATGATCCAGCAGATCGAGGCCAAGGTGGTCAACCGCCTGCGCCAGGTGACTTCGGCGATCAAGCAAGATGGCGCCAACCAGGTTAACATCATCACCAGCACCGCCGAACGCCAGGCCGCCATCGAGTTCGCCAAGGCGGCGGCCTTGCGCCCGCGCATCATCGGCGCGGCGCTGCAATCCATCTCGACGGATAAAGAAGTGACCGATGCCATGTTCGAAATCTTGGAGACGCAAAAGCTGCTCGAAGCCAAATCGCGCATCACCCTCGTGCCACCCAAGAGCGAGGTGTTGAATCAGTTTTTGGCGGCCAATAAAGCGCAGTAACTTTTTGCGGCCTACGAAAAACCAGCGCCCCGGCAAGAGTTTCTCTTGCCGGGGCGCTGCTGTTGGGTCGAAACGGAAACCTGCTTCGTTTGACAATGTCACATTCGGCAAATTCGCTGGTTTCGACAGGCTCAACCAACGGCTACACATCTATGTGACATTGTTAAACTAGCGCAGCAAGGCCCGCGCCCGCTCGATTACATGGTCGGCGGTAAAGCCAAACTGCTGGAACAGGGTCTGATAGGGCGCCGAAGCGCCGAAACGCTCCAGGCTGATCACGTCTCCGGCGTCGCCGACCCAGCGCTGCCAACCCTGGGCAATGCCCGCTTCGACGGCCAGACGGGCCTTGACGGCGTGCGGCAGCACCCGTTCGCGGTAATCGCTGTCTTGGGCGGCGAACAGTTCCCACGAGGGGAAGGAGACGACGCGCACATTGACGCCCTCGGCGGCCAGGCGTTCGCCGGCGGCCAGCACCAGGCTGACCTCGGAACCAGAAGCCATCAGGATCAGGTCGGGCGCTTCGTGGCCCATATCGGCCAGCACGTAGGCGCCGCGGGCGGCTTCGCTGGCGGGGGTGTAGAGCGTGCGGTCGAGGATGGGCAGGTTTTGGCGGGTGAGCGCCAGCAGCGTGGGGGCGTGGCGGCGTTCGATGGCAACTTGCCAGCCGACGGCGGTCTCGTTGGCATCTGCCGGGCGGAAGACGACCAGGTTGGGGATGGTGCGCATGGCCGCCAGGTGTTCCACCGGTTGGTGGGTGGGGCCGTCTTCGCCGAGGCCGATGCTGTCGTGCGTCATCACCCAGATCACGCCCATATCCGAAAGGGCCGCAAGGCGAATGGCCGGGCGCATGTAATCGGTGAAGACGAAGAAGGTGGCGCCATAGGGGATCAGCCCGCCGTGCAGGCTCATGCCATTGAGGATCGAACCCATGCTATGTTCGCGCACGCCAAAGTGGAAATTGCGGCCTGCGGGCGTGTCCTTCTGGAAGGACGGCGAGCCGTCAATCCAGGTGTTGTTGGAGGGGCGCAGGTCAGCCGAGCCGCCGAGCAGTTCGGGCAGTTTGGCTGCCAGGGCGTTGATCACCTTGCCCGAGGCGGCGCGGGTGGCGAGGCCTTTGGCGTCGGCGGCGAAGGTGGGCAGGGCGGCCTGCCAGCCTTCGGGCAGTTCGCCGCTGATGCGGCGTTCGAACTCGGCGGCTTTGGCGGGGTTGGCGGTGCGGTAAGCGGCCAGGCGGGCCTGCCATTCGTTTTCCCACTGTTCGCCGCGCCCGATGGCTGCGCGGAAGTGCGCCAGTACATCTTCGGGAACGTAGAAGCGTGGTTCTTTCGGCCAGCCGAGCTTGTCTTTGGCGGCATCCAGTTCTTCGTCGCCGGGGGGTTCGCCGTGGGCTTTGGCGGTGCCCTGGCGGGTGGGCAGGCCGTAGCCAATCACCGTGCGGCAGATGATCAGCGAGGGGCGCGGGTCGGTCTTGGCGTGCTGGATGGCGGCGTCTATCGCTTCGACATCGTTGCCGTCTTCCACCTTGAGTACCTGCCAGCCGTAAGCGGTGAAGCGGGCGGCGCGGTCTTCGGTGAAGGCCAGGTCGGTGGAGCCATCAATGGAGATGCGGTTGTCATCGTAGAGGTAGATCAATTTGCCCAGGCTGAGGTGTCCGGCCAGCGAGGCGGCTTCGGCGGCCACGCCTTCCATCAGGTCGCCGTCGGTGACGATGGCGTAGGTGGTGTGGTTGACAATGCTGGCATCGAACTCGGCGGCCAGGTGCGCCTCGGCGATGGCAAACCCCACGCCATTGGCGAAGCCCTGGCCCAGCGGCCCGGTGGTGGTCTCTACGCCGGGGGTCAGGCCCACTTCGGGGTGGCCGGGGGTCAGGCTGCCCCATTGGCGGAAGCGCTGCAACTCGTCGAGCGGCAGGTCGTAGCCGGTGAGGTAGAGCAGGGAGTAGAGCAGCATGGAGCCATGCCCGCCGGAGAGGATGAAGCGGTCGCGGTCGGGCCACAGGGGGTTGTGCGGGTTATGGCGCAGGTGACGAGTCCAGATGGTGTAGGCCATGGCCGCGCCGCCCATCGGCAGCCCGGGGTGGCCCGATTTGGCCTGTTGCACGCCATCGGCAGACAGGAAGCGGATGGCGTTGATGGCGCGGGCCTGGATGTCGGTAGAAGGGGTCATGTTTGAGGTTCTCTTTCTTGTGGGATAAATTAGGAAAAAACCGCCCGAAGTATAGCATGGGCATATCCTTGCGGCAAGTTGCCAAAATCGCTAACAGAATCGCAAATGCAATGTATCCCCCGAAGCTCCCATAAACCTGAAAAAGTTTTTGGCTATATAATAATGTGGGAAACCGCAAACACCTTTTTATCGAGGAGATTGATGCAATGAAAAACAATTGGCTTACGAAAATTCTCAGCCCGCTGCTGGGGCTGGGTTTGGTGCTGGGCCTGCTGGTCTTTTTGAGCAACAGCCGCGTCAGCGCCCAAGATGCCGCCGCTACGCCGGCGGCGCTGCCGGGCAACTCGCAGGACCCGCTGCCGCCCTTCGCAGTGGCCTTCGACCCCAACGAACCACTGCCCGATAGCCTCCAATCTCCCCAGGCTGATACACCGCTGCTGACCCTCGGCTGGACGGCGGTATATTCTGAATCCACCACCGACCTGGCCTGGGGTGATTACGACAACGATGGCGACCTCGATCTGCTGGTTGCCAATGGTACAACCGGCCCCAACCGCCTGTTCAACAACCAGAACGGCACGCTGACCTTCGTTTCGGGCAGCAGCATGGGCAATTTGAGCTGCTGGACGGCCAACGAAAACACCGTTTCCATTTCCTGGTACGACTACGACCGCGACGGCTATCTCGACATCAGCATCGGCAACGATGGCGGGCGCAACTGTTACTATCACAACGAAGGCGCCAACAACACCTTTAGCAAAGATTGGACCGCCTCCACCAACCAGGCCACCAGCAGCATCGCCTGGGCCGGGTGGTATTCGGCTGGCAGCGGTTTCAATACCTATATGGCGGTCGGCAACGATGGTCAGATCAGCGCCATCTACCTGCTCGATACCGGTCAGCTATTCCCCTACACCTTCCCGCGCGCCTACAACACCAAGAGCCTGGCCTGGGGCGATTACGACAACGACGGCGACCCCGACCTGGCCATGGGCAACTTCGGCCAGCCCACCATCATCTTCCGCAACGACCCGCCCACGCCTGGCACGCGCATCCGCATGACCCCCGTCTACACCATCACGCGCGACAGCGATAGCAGTTTTCTCACCAACCAGGTGGCCTGGGGCGATCTGGATGGCGATGGCTACCTCGACCTGGCCCTCGGCAATGGCTCCGACAGCGGGCGCACCGATCCCGACAAGGTCATCTGCAGCACAGGCGGTGCAACCCCCACCTTCTTCGATTGTTGGACATCCAACGACACCTCGTCCACCGCCGACCTGGCCTGGGGCGATTATGACGGTGATGGCGACCTCGACCTGGCCGCCACCAGCCAGGCCGACCTGGGCGTCACCCGTCTCTACATCAACGCAGGCGGCATGCTCGCTACACAAAACGGCGGCACCACCTTCGACGACGAGACGCTCGAAGGCGCGGCCCTGGCCTGGGCCGACGTGGACGCCGATGGCGACCTGGAATTGAGCCTCGGTTACGATGGCAGTCTGGAGCCATATCCCGCCAACCTCGCCCTCTATACCAACATCGGCGGCAGTTTCACCCCGCTCAGCCTGGCTAATTCCAGCAACGACACGCGCGGCCTGGCCTGGGGCGACATGAACAACGACGGCTACCTCGACCTGGCCGTAGCCAACAGCGGCAGCCCGGTTAAGGTCTATCGCAGCGATGGCGCAGCGCTGGTGGAAGCCTGGGCCGCCTCGCAGTCGTACAACACGCGCTCGGTGGCCTGGGGCGATTACGACCGCGATGGCGACCTCGACCTGGCCCTCGGCAATGGACAGGGCGGCTCCGGTGCGCCCAATATCATCTACCGCAACATCAACAACACCCTGACCGCATCCACCGCTTACCTGGTTGATCCGGGCGCTAACACCACCGCCGTAGCCTGGGGTGATATGAATGGCGACGGCACGCTCGACCTGCTCGAAGCCAATTACGAAAACAGCCAGTCGAATACCATTTTCTGGAATATCTGGAACCCGCTTTCCAGCAGCTACCAGTTTACCCAGACCTTGGGCTTTGGCGCAGCCTCCGACCGCTCCACCAGCCTCGCCATTGGCGATTTCGATCAGGATTACGACCTCGACATCCTCGTCGGCAACGACGGGCAGGCCGACCGCGTTTACGTTAATGGGGGCAACGGCAATTTCACCACCCTCAGCCTGCCCTCGCCGACCGGCGTTTGCAGCACCAACAAGACCCGCTCGGTGGCCTGGGCCGATTGGGACGGCGATGGCGACCTCGACATTGCCGAAGCCCTGGATGGCTGCGTGCGCGTCTTGACCAGCGATGACAGCGGCGGCAGTTGGACCTTCACCCAGGTCTGGAGCGATAGCAGCAATGTGCTGGCCCCCAACTCGGTGGCCTGGGGCGATTTCGACGGCGACGGCGACCCCGACCTGGCCGCCGCGCTTACCGGCCAATTTGGCCTCAAGAGCCGCATCTATCGCAACACCGGCGGCAGCATGGCCCTGTTTTGGACGACCAACCTCGAACAGGTGGCCCGTTCGCTGGCCGTGGCCTGGGGCGATGTGGATAACGACGGCGACCTCGACCTGGCCGTGGGCAATGATCTGACCAACAGTACGCCCGACTACCTGTACATCAACACCATCCTCGGCGCTACCACCCTCGCCAACGATCCCTCGTCTGCCTACCTCATCCGTCCCGACGAATGGGATGGACAGGCCAACGGCTGGCATTTTTCTGCCGGGCTGGTCGTCGGCGACCCCTACATCCCCCTCGCCTACCTGCTCACCGATAACCAGGGCGACCGCGCCTTCCGCGTGCAGCACCAGGTCTCGTTCGATGGCGGCTATCACTGGCAGGCCGCCTGGGAATACCAGGGTGGGCAATCGGGCGTGTGGAACAATGTCAGCACCAGTCGCGACGGGGCTTACCACATCTTCTGGTGGGATGCGCTCAACCAGCTTTTGGCGCACCAGAATACACCGTTCAATCCCGGCGGCGGCGTTTACGTCCCCTTCGAAAAGAGCATCCAGGAAATGGACATCGCCTTCCGCGTCGTTCCCTGGTCGCACAACGAGCATGGCGGCCCCATCCAGCGTCCACGCTACGGCAGCTACACCACCCTGATGCGCGCCGACATGCGCCCCGATTGGTCTGACTCGGCCAAAGTTTTGGCCCACGAAATGCCCGAAGCCGTTCACCCCGGCGAACAACTGCATTTCACCGTCGAAATCAGCCAGACCGATCACGGCATGCCGCCCGGCGCTTACATCATAGACGAACTGCCGCCGCAGCTCTACATGGAAGATTACGGCCTGGCCTGGGCCGAATACTCCTCGCCCTATTACAGCGAAATCACCTCCACACTCACCAACATCACCTGGACCGGGGCGATTGAATACGATTACCACCCCGCCTACCCGCACATCTTCCGCCTGCACTTCTCGCCCTATGTCGTGCGCCCCCTGCCCAACGGCCTCAACGTCACCAACTGCGCCGACATCTACGACGGCCTGCACGCCCCCTTCGAGCGCTGCCTCACCTTCGAGATCAGCTCCACCCCCAAGACCGACGAATCGTGGAAACTCGTCAACGGCCTCACCGAAAACATCGTCTTCCCTGGCGAACTGCTCACCTACACCATCGTCCTCACCAACACCGGCACCGATAACGCCCACAATGTGATCATGACCGACGTTGTCCCAGCCAACACCGTCTGGCTCAACAATCTCTCCGTTTCGGGCGGTTATATCTCTTATGCCAATGGCGTCGTCAATTGGGAAGGCGAGTTGAACGTCTTCGAGCCAATTTACATCACCTACACCGTTCAGGTGCAAAACCCCCTGCCCGGCAACACCGTCCTCACCAACACCTTCAGCCTGCAAAACAACATAGACCCGGTGTGGACAGCCACCCCCGTCACCACCACCATCTACGCCCCCGACCTGCGGGCCTCCTCGAAAGAAGACCTGCCCGATGTGGTCGAACTGGATGACCCGCTGTTCTACACCCTCGTCTTGCGCAACGACGGCGCTTTCGCCGCCCAGCCGGCCTACCTCACCGACCCCATCCCCGAAGGCAGCCGTTACATCAGCGGCACGTTCAGCATCACCCCCACGCTCGGCCTCACCTATGGCTACGACCCCGACCGCGACCGCATCTATTGGGTTGGCGAACTGCCCGTCGGCCAGGTGGTCACCCTCACTTACGGCGTCGAGGCCGGCCTGCCCTATGGCGCTGCCGACGGCATCATCACCAACACCGCCATCCTCAGCGATACCTGGGGCGGCCCGGTCACGCTGGTTGCCACCACCACGGTGACGCTGCCCAACCTCAGCACCTCGGTCAAAACCGCCAGCGATGAAGTTGTCGAACTGGGCGACCTGATCACCTACACGGTCACGCTCAACAACACCGGCGGCTTTGGCCCTGCCGTTTCTGCCTTCGACCGCCTCCCCGCTGGCACCACCTTCGTCCCCAACAGCTTTAGCACCACCGGCGGCAGCGGCGGCTACTACGATGGCGCGGTGCTGTGGGATGGCAGCCTGGCATCTGGCGCTCTCTCCTCCTTCCGCTTTGCCGTCGTGGCCGGCTGTCCGCTCGACCTGCAAAGCCTGGTGATTACCAATGTCGTCCGCATCGAAAGCATCGCCGGGGTCAGCCTGGAACGCCTGGTGCTGACCTATATCGAGATGCCTGACATTGAAGCCACCACCATCACCACCGACCGTACCACCGCCAAACCCGGCGATGTCATTCGCTACACCATCACCATCCCCAACTATGGCGTCCATGGAGTCATCTCGATGATTGACAACCTCCCGGCTGAACTGGCGTGGGTTTCGGGCCAGGCCAGCACTGGCTCGCTGACTTATAACTCGGCGCAGCGCCGCGTGCTGTGGGAAGGCGAACTCGATCAGGGCCAACAGGTCGTCATCACCCTCGACCTGCTGGTGCGCGATAACCTGATCAGCAATTGGATTTACAACAACTTCTTCATCTCCGATGAATGCCGCGATTTTCTCTTCCAATCGCCAGCCATCTCCGTCATTGATCCCACGGTCAGTTATGCGGTTTATCTGCCGGTTATCTTCAGATAGCTCCTGGCTTTTTGAAATTGGTGGCGCCAACCAAAGGTATGCCAACCGGCGCAAGTCAGAGACTTGCGCCACAAGCAAAATTCGCTACCGAATGACAGTTCCTTAATCCTACCCAACGACCTCCGAGATCGTTCACCGCTCGGAGGTCGTCTTTTCGGGCCGCCTGGCACAAAACTTGCATCACCGGGCATAGCCACTATCCATCCTTCCCATTCTCTCCTTGCCATGCTCCTGCAACGTCAAACCCCCGCCCTGCGCAGCCTCGCCACCGCCCACCTGGCCCAGACGATGACCCTGCTCCACCTCAATGCCGATGAGTTGAGCCAAAAAGTGGAAAGCGCCCTGGCAGCCAACCCCGCCCTCGAACTGCTGCCCGAACGCCGCTGCCGCACCTGTGGGCGCGTCATCCTGCCGGGCGCACCCTGCCCGGTTTGCAGCCGCCTCGAACGGCCCGGCAGCGACGCACCGATCATCTTCGTCTCACCCACGCCAACCCGTTGTGGCAGCCTGACCCCCGACGACATCCCCGCCGATAACCAGCCCGCCGTCTGCGAAAGCCTGGCCGAATATGTGCTGCGCCAGATCGCCCCCGACCTGACCGCCGCGCAACGCCCCCTGGCCGCCCACCTGCTCACCCACCTGAACGAAGATGGCCTGCTCGAAACCTCCGTGCTAGAAGTGGCGCGTTACCACCACGTGCCGCCTTCGCAGGTCGAGGCGGTCTTGCGCCTGATCCAGCACGCCGACCCGTTGGGCGTGGGGTCGGCCAGCGCCGAAGATGCGCTGTGCCTGCAACTGAGCGTGCTGGCCGAAACACGCCGCGTGCCGCCCCTGGCCGAACGCGCCATCCGCCAGGGCCTCGGCCTGCTCAGCCGCCGCCGCTACGCCGACCTCGGCCAGCTCCTGGGCATCAGCCTCGCGCAGGCCGAGGCCATTGCCCAATTCATCAGCGACAACCTCAACCCCTTTCCGGGCCGCTCACATTGGGGCGATGTATGCAGCGGCAGCCCCGCCCTGCCCACCTATCGCAACCCCGATGCGATCATCTCGCAGCCCCCGCATGACCCCACCGGGCCGCTGCTGGTCGAAGTGTTCAGCCCCTTCGCCGGCCGGCTGCGCATCAACCCGCTCTTTCGCCAGGCCGTTTTGCAGGCTGAAGGCGAGCAAAACGCCCAATGGCGCGCCGACCTGGAACAGGCCACCTTGCTGATCAAATGCCTGGCGCAGCGTCAGCAGGCCATCGTGCGCTTGCTGGCTCTCCTGGCAACCTGTCAGCGTGCTTTCATCTTGCATGGCGAAGGCGCGCTCAAACCCCTCACGCGCGCCCGGCTGGCCGCCGAACTCGACGTACACGAATCCACCATCTCACGCGCCGTTGCCGATAAGGCCGTGCAACTGCCCAACGGCCGCATCATCCCGCTGGCCCGCTTTTTCGACCGCAGCCTGCCCGCCCGCCTGGCGCTCAAACGCCTGATCGAACAGGGCGGCAGCCAACTGACCGATAGCGAACTGGCGCAACAACTGGCTCACCAGGGATACCGCGTGGCGCGCCGCACGGTGGCGAAATATCGCGCCCAGGAAGGCATCTTGCCCGTTCACCTGCGCCAGCCCACATAGGTATGTCCGATTTCCCTTTGCCCCATACCGCAGAAACAGACCCGCCTGCCGAAACCCTGCCGGGCGTGTCCGCGCCCACCGAAGCGCCTGCCGAGGCCCTGGCCGAACGGCTGAGCCAACTGCTGGCGGCGCAGCAACCGGCGCTTCAGCAAGCCCTGCAAGTGACAGCCTGGCTGTGCGCGGCCGACCTGATCGCCTACTATCAGGTCAGCCCGACTCGCCCGCGGTTCGAGTTGGCCGCCGTCTGCGGCGAGGCCAGCCCGCTGCCGCCCGAATTGCCGCCCGCCGCCCTCACCCGCTTGCCCGCCGCCCACCTGTGGATGCCCCACGAACGCCCGCCCAGCGAACTGCATCGCCTGGCCCGCAGTCAGCACCTGACCTTCGTGGCGGGCGCGTTGGTGGGTGAACCCCCTGCCTGGGTGGGCTGGCTGGCTCTGGCCGGACGCCAACCCAGGCCGCCCGCCGTGGCGCTGCCAGCTTTGCAGTTGCTGGCCCGCCATCTCGCGGCCAACTTGCAGGCGCAGCAGCAGCGCCAGGCCATCGAGCAGCAGTTGGCGCAGCAGCGCCAGCAGTGCGCCCGGCAGTCCCTCCTGTTCGACGCCCTGCGTGATGGCGTGATCTATCTTGCCCCCGGCGGTCAGGTTGAAGCGATGAACGCCTACGCCGAGCAATTACTCGGCTATGCCAGCCGCGAAGTGCGCGGCCAGCCGATTGAGCATGTGCTGATCGGCTGCGATGTGCTCGCGAAAAACCTGGAAACGACGCGCCAATTGTGCTATGCCCAGGATATTGACGAAGTCAGGCTCTATCACCGCAGCGGCCAGACCTTCCAGGCGGGGCTGCGCTTACAACCCCTGTTCGTGGCTGGCGAGCCAATGGGCTGGGCCATCTTGTTGCAAGATTTGAGCCACGAGGCGCAGTCGCGCATTCGCATTCAGCAGCTCGAACAGCGCGCCCTGCTGGGTGAAGTGACGGCCATCTTCGCCCACGAGGTGCGCAACCCCATCAACAACATCAGCACCGGCCTGCAACTGATGGCGATGAACCTGCCCGCCGACGCGCCTGAACAACCGGCGCTCCAGCGCATGCTGCAAGATTGCGACCGTCTGTCTGAGTTGATGAAGGCGGTGCTGGCTTTCGCCCGTCCCCAGGAATACCAATTTGAAAGCCTGGCAGTCGAGCCGTTTTTGCGCCGCCTGCTCGAACGCTGGCATCCGCGCCTGGCGCGCGCCAGCATCAGCTACGAACTGCACGTCGAAACCGCCCTGCCGCCCATCCAGGCCGACCCGCGCGCCCTCGAACAGGTCTTCAGCAACCTGATTCACAACGCCCAACAGGCCATGCACGAAAACGGCGGCAAGCTGGTGCTGCGGGTGCGTCACAGCCACACCGAGCATGGCGCTCGCTGCGTTGAAATCAGCGTGGCTGACAGCGGTCCCGGCATCCCCGATGATTTGCGTGAGCGCATCTTCGAGCCGTTTTTCACCACCAAGAGCGGCGGCACCGGCCTGGGGCTGGCGATCACCCGCCAGATTGTCACCGCCCACCGCGGGCTGATCCGGGTGACGAGCATCCCCGGCGGCACAGCTTTTCAGGTTTCTCTGCCTGCCGCCGCTTAGCAGCCTGACACTGCCGCTTTGAAAATAGCTCGTGGCGCAAGTCTCTGACTTGCGATAGCTCGCAAACCAAAGGTTTGCGCAACGGAGTCCAGCCCATTTTCATCCATTAAAGTTGCGGGCAAATGCCCGGCATGGCGACTGCTGCTTTGAAAATAGACTTCGGTTGGGGCGCACGCCATCCGCCCTTACCCAGCCAAAGAGAATGCGATGACTGCTACCATTTTGATCGTTGACGACGAAGAAAACGCCCGCCTGAACTACACCACCTTCTTGACCGGGCGCGGCTACGAGGTGGATGGCGCCGCCACGCTGGCCGCCGCCCGCCAGGCCATCCAACGCGGCGTGGCCGACATCATCTTGCTCGACGTGCAGCTCCCCGATGGCTATGGCCCCGACCTGCTCGCCGAAACCGCCCATCTGCCCATCCGCCCGGCCATCATCTTGATCACCGCCTATGGCGACATCGAAATGGCCGTCGAAGCGATGAAAAACGGCGCACACGATTTTTTACAAAAGCCAATCCAACTGGCGCAGCTCGAAAGATCGGTGCAGCGCGCCCAGGAGATGGTAGCCATGCGCCGTGAGCTTTCGCACCTGCGCCAGACACAGAAGCAGCAGGCCAATTTCATCGTCGGGAAAAGCCCGGCCATGAAGGCGCTGCTACACCAGGCTCAACGCGCCGCCCAGGCCTCCGTCTCGGTGCTGATCACCGGCGAGACGGGCACGGGCAAAGAGGTGCTGGCCAGCGCCATTCATCAGATGGGGCCGCGGGCGGGGAAGCCCTTCATTGCCATCAACTGCGCCGCCATTCAAAGCACCGTACTCGAATCGGAATTGTTCGGTTACGAGGCCGGGGCGTTTACCGGCGCAGAGAAGCGCAAGAACGGCCTGATGGAAGTGGCCGATGGCGGCATCCTGTTTCTCGATGAGATCGCCTCGATGCCGCTAGACATCCAGGCCAAACTGCTGCGGGCGCTGGAAGAACGCGCCTTCCGGCGCGTGGGCGGCACCAATCTTATTCGTGTAGATGTGCAGATATTGGCCGCCTCCAACCGCAAGCTGCCCGAAATGGTGGCCAACGGCCAGTTTCGCGAAGATTTATACTATCGCTTGAAAGTGGTGGATTTGCATTTACCCCCGCTGCGAGAACGCAAGGACGACATCCCCGAACTGGTGGGACTGTTCATCGCCCGTAACAACCCCCGCATGGGCCTCAACATCCAGGATATTACCCCGCGGGCGATGCAGGCCCTTCTGGCGCACTCGTGGCCCGGCAACATCCGCGAACTGCGCAACGTGATCGAGCGCGCCATGCTCTTCTGCGATGACGCCGCCATAGACCTGGCCCACCTGCCCGCCGAATTGAGTTGAAAATAGCCTGCGGTGCAAGTCTCTGACTTGCGATAGCTCGCAAACCAAAGGTTTGCGCCACGGCGGCCAGCCCATTTTTATCCCCCACGCTGTCGTCACGACGATTTAACGTTCAGCCGATGGCCGAATGCGGCCTGGTGATCCACTCGCTCCACGAACCGGCGTACAGTTTTGCATCGCCCAGGCCAGCCGCTTTCATCGCCAGCACATTGTGGGCGGCGGTGACGCCAGAGCCGCAGTAGACGGCCACATTTTCAGCCGCGGTTTCCCCCACTAGATTTTGGTAGTGGGCTTTGAGTTCAGCGGGCGTGGCGAAGACGCCCGTTGTGGTCAGGTTGTGGGCGAAGGGGGCGGAGATGGCCCCGGCAATGTGGCCGGCCACGGGGTCAATCGTCTCGTTTTCGCCGCGGAAGCGCTCGGCAGAACGGGCGTCCAGCAGGCGGCAGGCGGCATCCTGGCGCATGGCGTCCACCTGGTCGGCAGTTGCCAGCAATTCGGGGCGCGGGTTGGCGGTGAAGGTTTGGGGTGGTCTGGTTTCTGCGCCGTTGCGCCCCGGCAGGCTGGCTTGCTGCCAGGCCTGCCAGCCGCCATCCAGCACAGCCACGGCCTCGTGGCCCAGCCAGCGCAGCATCCACCACAGGCGGGCGGCGGCCAGCGCCCCGCCCATATCGTCGTAGGCCACCACCTGCATCGCCGGGGCGATGCCCAGGCGGCCAAAGGTGGCGGCGGCGGCTTCGGGCGTGGGCAGCGGGTGACGCCCGGTGACGCCGGGGATGACCGGCGCGGCCAAATCGTCGTTCAGGTGGGCGTAAACGGCTCCCGGAATGTGGGCGGCTTCGTAGCTGGCGCGGCCTTTGGCGGCGTCGCCGAGGGCGAAGCGGCAATCTACCACGATCCAGTGCGGGTCTTGGAGGTGGGGGGCAAGTTGGGAAGGGGCGATGAGGAGGGTGTGGTTCATGGTCAAACCCAATGAATGGTGATTTGGTTTTCGAGATGCTTAAATTCTGGGTCGCCTGTGACCAGCGTCGCATTTTGTTGTAAAGCTAAGGCGGCGGCAAAGCAATCGGCATAAGCAATGCGCCCCGGCACTTTCAGGCGAGCAGCCAGCTATCCAGAACGAGGGGTGTTTTTGTCATTCGCGATCCTTTTCAAACTCTCGATCTTCCACCAGGGCTTTGAATGCGCCACCACCTTTCAGGAAACCCATTAACGAATCCACATATTCAGGCGTCAGCGAACGCAGCAAAATATGCTCGCCATCATCGCTACTATCAATACGCGTACCGGGTCGTATACTGTATTTTTTGCGCAATGATGCGGGGATAACGATCTGGCCTTTGGATGTAACGATTGCTTCCACAGGTAATACTCCTTTGAAAAAGTGATACTTTTTATTTTTATACAACATGAAAATAAAGTGTAACGGTATATAGAAAATCAGTCAATTTTTGCCTGGTTGGATGTGTCTAATACTTTTAGCAGGTTCACCGTAATCTCCGCGCTCACCCCCCACAACAATTCACCATCGTATTGCTGAAAGTAAATGACCGGGTATAACACAGCAGAGCCGGGGATCAGGCGGGTGCGCGTTTGGCGGTGGGCGGGGTCAGCCAACCAATCGAGGGGGATGGTGAAGGCGCGCACCACCTCGCGCTCGGCCAGTTGCAGGGTGTAGGGCCAGGGGATGACGCCGACGACCGGCGTGACGCAATAACCGCTGGACGTGGGCAGTTGCGCCAGGCGTCCCAGCACGGTCACATCGGCGGGGCGCAGGCCGATTTCCTCTTCGGCTTCGCGCAGGGCGGTGAACTGCGGCGAGGGGTCGGTAGGGTCAGAGCGCCCGCCAGGGAAGGCCACCTGGCCTTTGTGATGTTCCACCTGGTCGGTGCGGCGGGTGTAGAGGATGTGCCAGGCGGCGTCTATTTGCAGGAAGGGGATCAAAACAGCCGCCGGGCGTGGGGTGGTGTGAATCCAGGCGGCTGTGCAATCTTCCTGGCCGGGCGGCGGCAGGGCGGCATCCAGGCGGCGGGAGATTTCAGCGGGGGTGAGCATGAAAGGGGGCGCTAATTGAAGGAATTATCTTCCTCGTCTGTATTGGCATCGGGCGCCGCTTCGGCGGGTGGTTCTTCCTCATCCAGCACATTTTCGGCCACCGGGCGGGCGAAGATCAGGTAGCCGGTGTGGGCCACCATGCGGTCGGTAGGGCGCAGGCGGTTGGGAGCGGGCTTGTAGAAGCGCAGCATGATCTCGCACACTTCGATGAAGGAGAATTTTTCGCGCTGCAAGGCCATCAGCAGCAGTGAGACCTGGTTGGCGGTGGGCAGCAGGCTGCCGAAGAAGCCGCCCGGCTTGAGCGCCTTGCGCACGTGATGGATGAAATCGTAGGGATTGGGGACATCGAGGAAGAGCGCGTCGGCGTCGGTTTCTTCGAAGCCTTCGTTGATGTCTTGCAGTTTGAAGGTGATGCGCTCGGTGAGGCCCAGGCGGGCCAGGTTTTTGCGCGCCAGGTTTTGCATTTCGGGGCGCTGTTCGTAGGTGGTGATGTGTCCCTGCGGGCCGACCATCGTCGCCAGGGCGGTGGTCAGCGCGCCAGAGCCGGTGCCGGCTTCGATGACGTGCTTGCCGGGGTGGATGTCCATCATCATCAGCGCAAAGCCGATGTCTTTGGCGTACATGATCTGCGTGTTGCGTTTGGTCTCTTGCAGCACGTCGAGCAGCGAGGGTTGCAGCAGGGTGAAGGGGCTGCCGAGATGGCTGAGTACCTTCGACCCCCACGGCTGGCCGATCAGGTCGTTGTGATTGAAGATACCGCGATGGGTATGCAGCGCCTCGCCGGGGGTCAGCCGGAAGAGAAAGCGCTTGTTGGTGGCCGAGATGAGTTGGGCGAGGTCGCCGGGTTGGGCTAGGGATGTGGGGGGCATAGGGGAGGGGGGCGTTATTCGTTGTTCGGAAATCGTTATTCGTTGTTCGGAAATCGTTATTCGTTGTTCGGAAATCGTTATTCGTTATTCGATCAATCGAATAACGAATAACGAATAACGATTTTTCGAATAACGTTTATCGCAAATGCTTCTTGAAAAACTCGGTGATGGCGTTGTAGCAGGTTACGCGGTTCTCGAACTTGAGTACGTCGTGGCCTTCGTTGGCGAACATCAGGTAATCTATCTTTTTGCCCTGGGCGCGCAAGGCTTCGACGAGGTCGCGCGATTCGGCTTCGACGACGCGCGGGTCGTTTTTGCCCTGGATGACGAGCATGGGGCAGGCCAGTTGGTCGAGGTAGATGCGCGGCGAGCGTTCGGTGAGGAAGGCGCGGCCTTCTTCGGTAGCGGGGTCGCCGAGGGCGATGGCGAAGTAGGGCTTCCAGGTGGCGGGGATGCGCTCGGAGAAGGTCAGCAGGTCGTAGGGACCGAACATATCTACGGCGGCCTGCCACAATTCGGGGTGACGCCCGGCCAGGGTCAGCGTCATGTAGCCGCCATACGAGCGGCCCACCACGGCGGCGCGGGTGACATCCAGGCGGGCATCTTGTGGAAGCACCTGGGTCATGGCGTGAACGTGGTCGAGGCGGTCTTGCCCGCCCCAGTCGCGGTCAACGCGTTTCATGTAATCTAACCCGTAGCCGCTGCTGCCGCGCACATTGGGGACGAAGACGGCAAAGCCATTGAGCGTGATGTATTGGATTAATGGCATCGAAAACCAGGCGAAATCGGGGCGTTCCTGGCTTTGCGGCCCGCCGTGAATGTAGTAGACCAGCGGGCGCGGCCCGGCGAAGGCCAGTTCGGCGGCGGGCAGGTAGAGCCGGGCCGAGATGCGCAGGCCATCGTGCGAGGTGAACGAGGCATCTTCGCCGTTCGAGAGCAATTCCGGGCGGATGCCGAGGATGCGCTCCTGGGTGTGCTGGCTGATCTTGGGGCTTTTCTTGCCTTTGCCCACCAGGTAAATTTGCGTGGGCGAGGTGGCGGTGGAAAACGAGATGGCGTAGCGCTTGCCTTCGTCGTCATAATGGCAGGCTTCCACCACGCCAGTGGCGAGTTCACCCTGCCCAACCACAACGCGATCCAGCGTCATCGTCAGCGCCACTTCATCGAACACGCCTTCATATAGCCACGAACAGCCGTCAATATTGTAGCCCACCAGGTAGCGGTCTTTGCGCAGGTATTCCAGGCTGGTCATTTCGCCCACGCCGCTGTGCGCTTCACCGATGGTGATCACCGGCCAGATGGCGTGCGGTTCGGCCATGCGGATATAGCCCAGGCTGCCCGTGTCGCGGAAGATGCTGACGCCCACCAGCAGGCCGCGGTCTTCGGGGGTGAATTCGGCCCCGAAGAGGCCCAGCAGCGGCGTTTGCTGGCCTTCCTTGCGCGCTTCGAGCGGCGTGCCGTAAAACAGGCGCGGTTTGCGCTGCCCCGGCTGCCACAGGTACAGCACTGCGTCGCCAGCCGTGTAGGAACTGACCAGCAGGGCTTTGTCGTGGGCTTTGTTGATTGCGCCAGGGTGGAAGCCCCACGGGCTGGCGCCCATGCGGGTGAGCTTGTTGGCGACCACATCGCCCCGGTAGGTGATGATGCTGGCTTCGCTGCGTGACTCAGCGCTCAGGTAAACCAGGTTTTCTGTTGGGTAGCAGGCGTTGAGGTGGACGCGGTATTTCGCCAGGGCGCGGTCGAAGGCCGGTTCGGGGTAGCCGCCGCCGAGGGGAATCCACATGGGTTGATAGTTTTCGTCGCCATCGCGGTCGAGCATCACCAAGATGCGCCCCAACTGCGGGAAAACGTAAAACGACCTGCCGCCGATCAGGTGCGGGTTTTGCATGGCAATTTCGGGCGGCAGCAGGGGCGTGGGGATGCTCCCGTTGACCTCCATGACGTACAGGCTCAGGCGTCCGCTCAAGTTGCTGATAAAGTAGATTTGGTCGCCCACCACCTGCGGGGCCAGGAACAGGCGGGCGGAGAGAAATGATTCGATGCGATACATACGAGGAACTCCTTTCACAGATGCGTTGCGGCCCAGGCGGCGAAGGTGGCGGCTTTGAGCGCCAGAGCAATCTCGGTTGTGCGGTATTCGCGCGGCGCTGCCGAAGCAACGCCGATGGTGCCGATTACGCAGTCACCGACCAGGAGCGGCAGGATGAGCATCGAGGCCAGATCGCGCCGCTTCATTACCTGGTAGGTTGGGATGGGTGGAAACGATCTTACCATTAACTTTTGGTTCGTTCATTTTGGTTTCGGCCATCGGTGACTAGCCGCGTTTGCAGGGTTGGAAAATTAGTTTCCAACGGGCCGCTATCCTGAAAGTAGATGGTCTACCGTGGGTGGTAGGCAAAACAACTTTCAGGAGGAAGCTATGGCCCGGCTCTGTGAAGGCGAACGTGAAGAACGCCAGGAAACGATTTTTCAACTGTTGCGCCGCTTGATTTGGGGTGCGCGTGAGACGGAGATTGCCGATGAATTAGGTTGGGAACGCCGTACCGTCAACAATTACCTGCGCGATCTCGAAAAAGACGGCAAAGCCTACAAGGAGGGGCGAAGTTGGTTTGCCGGGTAAAATGGAAAGATGGAGTTGGGTAATTTTCCAACTGCTGTGTATCATCAATATAAAGGGACACGCTCATCTTGGGCAGCCCAGGCAGCCATGCAGCGTTCGACATTGGCGATCTGCTGTTCAGAAAACGTGAGCGTGTCGAGGTCGGATTGGATGCGTACCAGTTCCAGCTTGCTGACCGGCAGTTCCAACCACCACGCGCGCGTTTCGGCCTCATACAGCTTCCCTTCTGGCGGCAGAATGTGATAGCGATGCAGGGTAGCTTGCAAGCGGTTTTTGGCCTGCGTTTTGATGGCGGTCATTTTCTGGCGCTGCGCCACCAGCGTTCGCAAATCGCGCACGTCTTGGGGCGGCACCCAGATACCCGTCAACAAGCCTTTGGCGTGCAGGCGGGCAAGCAGCAAAGCGGCGATTTTGTCGGTCATTACCTGGGCGCGTACAATCAGCGCCACATGCGGCGGGTGAACGACGGTGACGGAGTGAACGTGCGGCAGCAGTTCATCATGCACCTGCCAGGTATTGCCGGTCATTTCGAGTACGACGGCATCTTCAGGAGTCAGTGTTTTCCCCATCCACACCTGAAGTTCGGTCAACTCCACTCGTTTTGGGCCATAGACCTTGTTGAGGTCTTGATCCAACGCCGTGGCGACCAGGTAGTATTTGTGTAAATCGAGTCCCACAAAACGTTTGGGGCCAGGTTTGACCGTTGACATTTCAGCATACTCCTTTTGAAATGTTCTGGTGAACCTACCAGCAGGCCGGGCACGTTTCTTTTTTGGGTTGCTGTTACAGACACAGACTCGGGCTTCCCTGAACAAAGTCGAAGGGTTCCCAGTTGAGTAATCGAACGGGCCGTCAAACACGCTCGCGAGCTTGCCTGGAAGGGCTTCTCAATCCGCGCACGACGGGCCCTGATGCAGCGTACCCGGGGTTCGCATCCCCGTTTGCTCAACAAGAATAGCGTACTCCAAAACGTGCCCGGCCGCAACCCGCAAGCGTCCCTGCGGGCCGCGTGGGAGCATACTAACACGATCATGCCAAAAATCGAAGAGACCACCAAACAACAGCGCCTCGAACGTCTGCACCTGCTGCTCACCCGCCACCCGCTTGGCCTGACCGAGGCCGAACTGGCCGAAGAAACCGGTCTGGAGCGCCGTTCGGTGAACAATTACCTGCGCGAACTGGAAACACAGGGCAGAGCCTACAAAGATGGCCTTTATTGGCTGCCGTTCTTGCTCAAAGAAGGTCACTTGCGGCCCTTCGACCTTTCGCCCGAAGAGGCCGTCACACTTTACCTGGGGGCGCGGCTGCTGGCGAAACAGCACGATAAGCGCAATGAACCCGCCGAAACCGCCCTGCTCAAACTGGCTTCGGTGTTAAAAGCCGACGCTGGCGTGGGCGATGAGATCGAACAGGCGGCGCGTGAACTGGCCGGGCGGCCTGTGCAGGCAGGCTATCAGCCGATTTTCCGTGACATGGTGCGCGGCTACATCTACCGCAAGAAAGTGGTCATCACCTACCGCCCGCTGAACTGGGATAAGCCCTTCGAGACCACCTTCTCCACCTACCTGCTCGAACCATCCCCCATCGGTTTTTCCACATACTTAATCGGTCACAGTTCCATCGTCAACGCCCTGCGCGCCTACAAGCTCGAACGCATCGAAGCCGCCCGCCTGACGCGCGACGATTACGCCATCCCGCCCGATTTCCCTGGCCTGGACATGCTGCGCAACGCCTGGAGCATCGTCGTTGGCGACGAGACCGTGCGCGTGGTGCTGCGCTTCAGCCCGCAGGTGAAGGCGCGCGTGCTGGAAACGCGCTGGCATCCCTCGCAAGCGACGGGCGACGACCCCGAAAAGCCCGGCTGGCTGCGCTGGCAGGTGGATGTGGCCGATACGCTGGATTTGCTGCCGTGGGTGAGGGGGTGGGGGGCAGATTGCGAGGTGGTGGCGCCGGAGGGGCTGAGGAAAGAATTGGAGATAGAAGCCAAAAACCTGGCATGGCTCTACCATGTTGCAGCGCCACAACCTAATACAGAGAAATCCATCTATCATCTCTGGGCAAAAGCAGACAAGAAAACGCTCGATATCCACCGCCTGCCCTATCACCTGATGGATGTGGGCCAAACCGCGCTGGCTATCTGGCAAACGGCCCTGAACGATGCCGTCAAGCAGGAAATCGCCGATTGGCTGCATTTGAGCGTGACCGATGCAGGCCGCCTGATAGCCTTTTGGGCCAGCCTGCATGACCTGGGCAAGGCCAGCCCGGCTTTTCAAAACCATCGTGCGATGCCGGGTAAACTGCGCGACCAGATGCGCCGCGAATTGGAAGCACAAGGGTTCAAGTTTCCCAACCTGGCCGGGGGTGATCAACGCGCCAGGCACGAAACGATGACGACTCACACCTTGAGCGATGCCGGCCTGCTGGCGCAAGTTACGCCAATGCCCGCCGGACTGATCAGCAAGCTCTGCCAGGCGCTTGGCGGGCATCACGGCGCATGGCCGACTTCTCTCAAAATCCGAGATGTTGACGCAAACGATCTCGGCGGCGAAGAATGGACAGCGGCGCGCCTGGGGCTGCTCAGAGAGTTAGCCGACTATTGGAAGCCGCCAGCCGTGACGCAGTTTCAGCCGGACGAACTGCGTGATAACGTGATGTGGACGCTGGTTTCAGGCATCGTCTCGGTGGCCGACTGGCTTGGGTCGGATGAGCAGAACTTTCCATACGAAGCGTTCATCCTGCCACTCGATGTCTACGCCCGCCACGCCTGGCAGCATGCCCAATATGCCTTGTTACGCGCCGAATGGCAAAGCGCCCCCAAAATGCCATCCTTCGATTTTGAGCGTGCCTTTGGTTTTGCACCCCGGGAGGCCCAACAAAATGCCTGCGCGCAATTGGCGGCGGTTTCGTGGCCGGCCATTGCCATCCTCGAAGCGCCGATGGGCAGCGGCAAAACCGAAACGGCGCTGGCCGTGTATGCTCAGTGGGCCAAAGACAACGGCCACGCCGGGTTATACGTTGCCATGCCCACCACCGCCACCAGTAATCAGATGCACGGGCGCGTAGCCGACTTCCTGACCCGGCAATTTGGCGAAGACATCGAACCGCTGCTGGTGCATGGGCAGGCGCTCTTGAAAAATCACCCGGAAGAAAGCAGCGTTTTCGAGGAAGGGGATGCGGATGACGACTACGCCGGTGAGCAAGCCTGGTTCCTGCCGCGCAAGAAAAGCCTGCTGGCCCCCTTTGGCGTGGGCACGGTGGATCAGGCATTTATGAGCATCTTGCAAACCAAACATTTCTTCGTCCGGCTCTTGGGTTTGCACCACAAAGTGGTCATTTTCGATGAAGTTCACGCTTACGATGCGTATATGTCCGAGTTATTTACCCAGCTGCTGATCTGGTTACGGCAAATTGGGGCTTCGGTGATTTTGCTCTCGGCCACGTTGCCGCAGAAGACGCGCAACAGCTTCGTCCAGGCGTTCACCGGCAGCAAAGAAACTTTGCCCGAAAAGCACTATCCCCGCCTGACCATCGCATCCCAGGACGGTAAGCCGGATGTGATCGAACTGCCCCGCCCCGAAAACAAGGTATTAGGCTTCGACTGGCTGCCCAGGGATGAAGAGGCTATCATCCAACGGTTAGAAACCGAATTGCAATCCGGCGGCTGCGCGGTGGTAATCTGCAACACGGTTGGCCGGGCGCAAAAGCTGTATCAACGGCTTGCCCAGCGCGAGACTCCGCTATGCAGCCAGGATGATCTCATCCTGTTCCATGCCCGTTACCCGCTGGCCTGGCGCGAAGAGATTGAGCGCAAGGTTTTGGATAAATTCGGACCCAACCCAAACGATAAGAGCCAGCCCAACCCGCAGCGCCCCCAAAAGGCGATTTTGATTGCCACCCAGGTGGTGGAGCAAAGCCTGGATTTGGATTTCGACGTGCTGATCAGCGACCACGCCCCGCTGGATTTGCTCTTGCAGCGCGCCGGGCGTTTGCAAAGGCACAAGGTCAACGGCGTCGAGCGCGACCAGCCTTTCCGTTTGTGGGTGGCGATCCCGCCCAGCGAAGGCGAACTGCCCAAATTGGAGCGCGCCGACAAGAAGGTGTATGACGAATATATTTTGCTGCGCTCCTGGCTGGCGCTGCAAGCGCAGCCCGCCAAGCAAATTGACCTGCCCGGTGATTTCGACACGCTGATCGAAGCGGTGTACGGGGCGCAGGAGCCAGCTGGTTCGCCCGCGGTGCAGGCGGCGCTGGCGAAGGCCAGGCAAGAGATGCTGAAAAAGGAAGTTGAAGCCGAAGATATGGCGGAAGAGCGTATGGTTCGAGAGCCGAGTTTCCGAAGACTGCTTTACCAATCAAATATGGAATTGGAGGAAGATGACCCGCGTGTTCACAAAGCTTTCCGTGCTTTAACTCGTAACGGCGATTTGGGTATTTCAGTAATCTGTTTGCATCGTTTGAATGAGCAGCTATATCTCGATCCGTTTATGTCAAAAGGTTATGATCCTTCAAAAGAAATTAGTAGCACAATGATCCGAGAACTGCTCCGCTGCTCAATAAATGTGCGTTTCTATGATCCTGCTGTTGAGCAGTGTCTACTTACAGATTTGGGGAATGCTCAAATCAAAAAGATATTGGAACGATGGAAAAGGATCGCTGCGTTACGTTACCACCGAGTAGCGATTTTTGAAGATGGCATTTGTTCATTACCTGGAACAGGTTATACAATGAGCTTGAAGAAAGAAAGTCAACTTGGTTTACAAATACAGGAGGCATCATGATAGGCTTCAATTTGCTCAAAGATGATTGGATTCCCGTTGGCTCAAATACAGGCACGCCTCGTAATATCGGAGTCCAAAAACTACTTACTCAGGCTAACCAATACCTTTTTATTCAAGGTTCTACCCCACTGGAAACAGCTGCTATTTATCGGTTGTTAATAGCAGTTATTCACTCGGTGTATGCCTTTCAAAATCCTGAGCGAGGTATTTCAGAGATAGAAACATGGTCTAATGCGTGGAATGAGAAGCAATTTAATGAAAACTACGTTTCCGCATATTGCTCTAAATACGAAATGTACTTCAATCTTTTTGATACCAAAAAACCTTTTTTTCAGGACGTGACGCTTCGTGGCAAGCCCGAATCAATTAGCAGCCTGATGACACATGTGGCTTCCGGCGCAGATGCAACGCTATTCAGTCACAACACTCAGACAAGGCCAATCCAACTTACGTTAGACCAAGCAGCACGTGCTGTGATTACAATCCAAGCCTTTGGTTTGGCCGGAACAAAAGGTAGCGCGGTATCCTTCAATGATGCCCCATGCGCTCGAGGTGTCATGTTTTTTATCGAGGGTAATACGCTTTTTGAAACCTTAATGCTGAACCTGATGGAATATGATCTTCGTTCTTACCGTCTCAAACAAAGGGAAGGTGATAGCCCTTCTTGGGAACAAAGTGATCCCTTTATTGATGATCCGCGTCGCCCGTATGGGTTACTCGATCATCTCACCTGGCATAATCGCCGCATTCGTTTAGTTGAGCCTGAAAATGGAGGTGATTTAGTTCGAGATATGCTTTATGCACCAGGCATGAAGACATACGATCCAAAAACCAAATCGGTACGTGAAGTATTCAATCCATTTCATCACTGGCGAGCGAAAACAGACAACATCAAACGAAAAGAAACTGATCGAAGCCATTCGCCAATTTCATTCAGGGCAGATAAAGCACTGTGGCGTGATAGTTGTGTCTTGTTGGAACTTCCTTCAGATGACGAACAGCGAGATAAACCCCCTGCAACTTTAGCCTGGGTGCGAGAATTGGCCAATCAAAATCTTATCCCGCTTGAATACTCTTATCGCTTATTGGCAATAGGAGCCTGCACACAGCCCGGACAGGATAAAACCTTTTTTTATCGGGCAGAAAGTATGCCATTGCCAATCAAATATTTTGACCAGACCCAGGTCAATCTAATCAAAAAACTTGGTGCTGAAATTGCCCTCGCCGAAAAAGTCGGCAAACTGCTCAATCGCTGCGCGTACCTGATTGCCTGGCTGGTGTACAACCCCGCCACGCCCGAAGAAAAATTCGCCGAACCCGATAAAACCTTTGATGAGCAAACCTTGATTGACAACAAGCTCAGGGCCGGCCAAAACGAGAAGGGCAAAGACCACGAAGCCCAACAAGCCTACCAACTCTTCTCCTCCTTCGGCGTCGAACGCCTGTACTGGAGCCAGCTCGAAGCCCCCTTCTACCGCTTCTTGCAAAACCTGCCCGACCAGGGCGAAACCGCGCTGAACGAATGGCGCAAGCATATCAGGCGCACGGCCCGCGCCGCTTTTACCCAGGCCCAACAATACGCCGGCAATGACCGCCGCTCGCTGCGCGCCAGCGTGCAGGCCGAAGCCCAGTTCGAGCGCGGGCTGGCCTGGCTGCTCAATGTTCCGCAACCCCAAACCAACCCCGGAGGTGATACCCATGACACAAACTGAATATCAGGACCCGTTGATTAAGCATCTACTGGAGCATCGCGAAGACCGCGCCCTGATGGCCCAATTGCGGCGCGGCCTGGCGCAGCCCTTCAGCCCCGAAGTCAGCCGCGTGGTGCAGCCGTTTCTGCATGAAAACTCGCCAGACTATCTGGAGCAGGCCTATTTCACGGTCGCGCCCCTGTTCGGCCTGCATCACGATGAAATAAGTTACGAAGGCAATATGGGCAGCCATTTTCGCCAGCTTTGCCCGCCGAACGAAGAAATCCCCCGCAGCGTCGAGCGCCGCTTCATGCAGCTTTTGGCCTGCGACGCCAACGACCTGGACGACCTGCTGCGCCAGGCCGTCACCTTGCTCAAAGCCAAAGATGTCGGCGTCAATTGGCAGCAATTATTGTGGGATGTGCGGCGCTGGCGTTGGGATGATGACCGACGCGACCAGGTGCGCAAGGCATGGTCAAAGGCTTTCTGGCGCGCTGAATACAACCAACAAGCAGGCGAGGGCAGCCCCAATCAATAAGGGCGTTCCACTTTCACTTCTGGAAAAAGACGAAAATGCTTCTCGTTCAACGTGTATACGGTGACCCCCAAATGATAGGCGCTGGCCCCGATCAGGCAGTCGAGAAAATCCACACCGTGGCTGAGATGGAACCGGCAATACCACTCCCAGGCTGTTTGCGACATCGGAGCAGAGATCAGCACCATTGGAAAAGACACCAGGTTAGCTTCCATTTGCGCCTGTTCCTGGCGATTACGGCAGCCGGTAATCAATTCGACCGCCGTGACCACCGAAACAGCCAATTCTTGTGGTGTCGCATCTATCCAGGTTTGGGCAGCCTGATATCCACGAAAATAATCTATCAGAATCGATGTATCCACAAGTTGAAAGGATTCAGTCATAATGCCTCATGCCAACCTGTTGGCGAAGTTTTTCGGCAAAGGCAACCGGGTCTTGGGCTTCAGGATAATCGGCCCACATTCCAAAACCGGTCAGCTTTCCTGATGCTTTTTTTCGAACAACCAGCTTTTCTTCCTGGAATTGCAAAAATTCGAGAAAGCGCGCCACTTCAGCCAGACGATCCGGCGGCAAGGCCTCAATTTGTTGCAAGACTTGTTCTTTCAAGGCAGGAGTAACCATTTCAAACAACCTCCGAATGATTAATTCTAACATAGCGCGGCCTCCAGCCGCAAACAAAACCCAAAGGCGCGCAGAGAAACCTTTTATAAAATCCTATAGCTTTCCACAACCTACTGAAAAGGAGCCAAAAATGTTTATCGAACTGCACATCATCCAAAACTTTCCGCCCTCCAACCTCAACCGCGACGACGTGGGGCAACCCAAAGATACCGATTTCGGCGGCTTTCGCCGGGCGCGCATCTCCTCGCAATGCCTGAAGCGCGCCACGCGCTACGCCGGCAAAGACCCGCAGGATCACGCTGCCCAATCGGTTTTTGAGCGCTATACCGGGGTGCCGTTGTCTGATCGAACGAAACTGATCATTCCAGAATTAGTAAAACGGCTGACAGAAAAACATCCTGAACAAGAAGCATCTGCCCGTAAGATAGCGACTGCTTTTGCTGAAGCTTATGCGGGCGGCCTGGATGAAAAAGGCAATACGAATGTCTTGCTCTTCCTGAGCGATGAAGAACAAAACCAGATCGCCAACCAACTAAACGAATCCTGGGATGCACTGGTTGCAACCATGTCATCCGAAACTTTGCTCGATCACATCGCGCAAGAATTTATCCAAAAAATTGGACAACGTTCCAATGAGCCAGCAAAGGACAAAGCCATTCGCACAAAAGATATGGGCAAAGAAATTCAATCTCGCCTGGAAGCGAAAGGCAAAGATGGGAAAGAAATCAAAGCGATTGTTAGCGATTTCAAGAAAGCTATCAAACTTGATGTAGCTACGCTTTCAGTTGACGATATTGATTGGGTCAGCGCCGAGATTGACAGACAATGGAAGCAAATCCAAGATCAGAGGAAAGCAGAATCGCCTCTCGTTCCTGTTGTGGAAGACTTTATCAAGGAAAACAAGGGTCGTACCAGCGCCCCCGATATTGCCCTGTTTGGCCGCATGTTGGCTGATAAACCAGTCACCAACATTGACGCTGCCTGCCAGGTGGCGCACGCCATTTCTACCCATGCTGTCAGCCGCAACGATATTGACTACTTCACCGCCATGGACGAATTGAAACCCAAAGAAGAAAGCGGCGCCGGCTTCCTGGATGTGGCCTACTTCAACAGCGCCTGCTTCTACCGCTATGCCCGCATTGACTTCGAGCAGCTCAAGAAAAACCTGGGCGGCGATGCAGACCTGGCCTGCCGCAGCGTGGAAGCCTTCCTGCGCGCCAGCGAAGCCGCCATCCCCGGCGGCAAGAAGAACAGCCACGCCCAGGAATGCCGCCCCTCGTTCATGCTGGCCGTGCTGCGCGCCCCGCACAGCGAAGGCTGGTCGCTGGTGAATGCCTTCGAGACCCCCGTGCGCGGCCTTGCAATTCAAAAAGATGGGCTGGTGGCGGCCTCGGTCAGCGCCTTGTGCGACGAATTTGACGATCACTGCGAACGTTACGGCGCGAAAAGCATCGTGGCAAAGTCGCTCCTGGCGCACGGCAAATTGGTGCGAAACGAGGAGGCCATTCACGGACGGCTGGCTAAGGCGGTGGCGCAATCGCCATCAGACGAGAAGAGTGCGTTGGATGTGATGATCGAAACAATCTGCGAGCCGCTCAAGAAGGGAGCGCAAGCATGAGCCACACCCTGCTTCTGCGTCTGGTCGCGCCGATGCAGTCCTGGGGTGTGCAGAGCGATTTCACCCATCGCGATACCGGCCTGGAACCTTCCAAGAGCGGCGTAATCGGCCTGCTGTGCGCGGCGTTGGGCAAACCCCGCGACGAAACCCACCCCGAGAACCAGGGCAAGCCCACGCTGGCCGAGCTTTCCCAATTACGCATGGGCGTGCGCGTGGATCGAGAAGGTCTGCTCAAACGCGACTACCATACCGCCAAAGATGTCCGCAAAGCCAGCGGCAAAACCATGAAAGATACCAAACCCACCGAACTCTCCGAACGCTTTTACCTGGCCGATGCCGCCTTCCTCGTCGGGCTGGAATGCGACCAATTGGATTTCCTTTACCGTCTGGATGCCGCCCTGCACAACCCCCATTGGCTGCTCTTCTTGGGGCGCAAAGCCTTTACCCCCGCCGGGCCGATTTGGATTCAAGACGGAATCAAGGAATCTCAGTCACTAGAAGACGCGCTGCGCCAACAGCCACGCCTTTGTCGGATCACGCCTGAAGATGAGCCAGCGCGCCTGGTGATTGAAACCCGAACTGGCGAACGCGGCGAAATTGTCCGACGAGACAGCCCCATCTCTTTCGTCAAAGGCCAGCGGCAATTCGGCGTGCGCCAGATGCGCATGGATTTCTGCACACCGCCCCCATACCAGGAGGATCGCCCATGCACCTCACCCGCCTGACCCTCAACCCCCGCAACGCCCAGGCGCGCAAGGAAATTGCCTACCCCTACGAACTGCACCGCACCCTCTGCAAGGCATTTCCGGGCATCGTTTTCGAACCCAACCAGCCCTCGGGCATCCTCTTCCGCCTGGATGACTTCTCCCACGAAAACCGCGTCACCGTCCTCGTCCAATCCCAAACCGCTCCCGAATGGGGTTTTCTGGCGGACAAAAAAGACGGCCACGGCCAACCCTACCTGCTGCCCGCCGAACTGATCCCCGGTGGCAAGCCCAACCCGGCCTGCACCGAGTTCTCGCTGGCCGGCAAACTGATCCCCGGCCAAACCTGGGCCTTCCGCCTGCGCGCCAACCCCACCAAACGCCTGGGCAAAAGCGCCGGCGAGGCCAAACAAGGCAAACGCGTGGGCATTCGAGAAGAAGAGAAGCAGATCGAATGGCTGCAACGCAAGGCCGAAGCGGGCGGCTTTCGCATTCTGCAAGTTCACACCAGCAAAGACAGCCGTCTGAAAGATGAGCAGCACCAGTTGGATTTGTTCGCCGTGCAGTTCGATGGCCTGCTGCAAGTGACCGACCCCGCCCTGCTGCAGCAAGCCATCGTCAACGGCATCGGCAGCGCCAAAGGTTTCGGCTTTGGCCTGCTTTCACTGGCGCCTTTGCAGTGAAAGCACTGTCGCTGGCACCCGTATAAACGAAAAGACCTGGCAGGTTTCATTTCCTGCCAGGTCTACCGGGGTCGAAGTGCACTTTACCAAATGACTGGCACCAAACCTGAAGCCGTAATGGCTCCGTCGCGCGTAATCAGGGTTGCCTTGTTCCGTAATGCCTCGGCTTGGGAAACCTTATCTGCTGAAAGTTTCCGTGCAGCAGCCAGATCTTCGACCGCTTGTTCGATTTCACTTTCAGGAAGCTGGCACCAAATGCCCTTTAGTGCGCCAAAAAGGGTTGATTGAGGCACTGGCGTTACCTGCACCTGAACCACCGCATCCTCGGGCAAATCTAATTTTATTTTGGGCTTCAAAACGCCTTTATGATACCCCGCTTGAAAAGTCAACATGGCTACCTCCAATTTAATCCAGGGCAATCCTGATTACCTGCATTATACCCTGCCAAAATTAGCTTCTCTGCGGATAGCCTGATCCGCTGCGATGAGACTGCCAGGCGTGGCGCTGCCGGAGACGCGGCGCAATGCCTGACAGGATCGTCGGTCTCCATCCGCACCTTGACAACCGCATATTCACACAAAAGGATGGATTCTCGTATGCAAGACCTTCATGAACTCCCCAAACTGCGCGACTCGCTCAGCTACCTGTACATCGAACACGCCATCGTAGACCGTAAAGACTCGGCCATCGAATTCATTCAGAAAAATGGCCGCACCCACGTTCCCGCCGCGGCGCTCAGCGTGCTGCTGCTCGGCCCCGGCACGAGCATCAGCCACGCCGCCGTCAAAGTGTTGGCCGAATGTGGCTGCTCGCTGATCTGGACGGGCGAAGATGTGACGCGCTGCTATGCTGCCGGCACCGGCGAGACGCGTAAAGCCTACCACCTGCTGCGCCAGGCTGAGCAGAGCTGCAACCCGCAGCAACGCCTGGGCGTGATCCGCAAGATGTATCAGATGCGTTTCCCCGAAACGCTGGCGGATGATCTCACCCTGGAACAAATCCGCGGCATGGAAGGCGCCCGCGTGCGCAGCGCCTACTATCGCTACAGCCGCGAAACCGGCGTGCCGTGGACTGGCCGCAACTATGACCGTGGCAATTGGGGCGCTTCCGACCCGATCAACCGCGCCCTTTCGGCGGGCAACGCCCTGCTCAACGGCATCTGCCACGCCGCCATCGTCTCGGGCGGCTATTCTACCGCGCTCGGTTTTATTCACACCGGCAAGCAGCTTTCGTTTGTCTATGACATTGCCGATCTGTACAAGGCCGAAATCACCATCCCGCTGGCCTTTCAGACCGTGGCCGCCTCACCCGCTCAGGTAGACAGCCGCGTGCGCGCCGCCTGCCGCCAGAAGTTTAAGGACGTGAAACTGCTGGCGCGCATCCTGCCAGATATTGACGCGCTGCTGGGCATCACGCCTGAAGAAGCGCAGGCCCATGATGCTATGGATGCCGACCCGGCCTTGCCGGCCGCGCTGTGGGATGACGTGGACGACGGCGAAGACGAGGAGATGCTGCAATGATTGTGATGATCCTCGAAAAAGTGCCTGCTTCGGCGCGGGGTGAATTATCGCGCTGGCTGCTTGAACCACACAGCGGCGTCTTTGTCGGCCATGTGAATGCGATGGTGCGCGACCGCCTGTGGGAGAAATGCTGCAAAGCGGTGGGCCATGCCGGCGGCGTGCTGCAGATCTGGTCTACCAACACCGAGCAGCATTTCGACATGCGCCTGTTTGGTGCGCCCGAACGCCTGGTGGTGAACCTGGAAGGGTTAAAATTGATCTGCCGGCCCGACCCGCCCGAAAAAGTGCAGAAGAAGCTGAAAGCGACGCAAAAACGCGCTGCCCGCCAGGAAGCCCCACCGCCAGATGTGGCCGAAAAAGGCTGAAACGGCCTTTTTGCCAAAATATGGTGCTATCCCCACGCATGTGGGGGTGAACCGAAGTTCGGCTCAATATCGAATTGATCAAACGCCGCTATCCCCACGCATGTGGGGGTGAACCATGTTGGACGTGCGCTACATTGGGGCGTGCAAAAGCTATCCCCACGCATGTGGGGGTGAACCGCGGCATCGGTATCCAAACGGGCGCGCCAATTGCGCTATCCCCACGCATGTGGGGGTGAACCGCGGTAGGAAAATGCCGTGACCGCGCTCACCGTCGCTATCCCCACGCATGTGGGGGTGAACCGATGGAGCCCACCCGGTATGTGTGCAAAGCCCTGCTATCCCCACGCATGTGGGGGTGAACCGAGTTGGGACACCAGCGCCCCCGGGCGTGCAAAAGCTATCCCCACGCATGTGGGGGTGAACCGCGCTTTTTCATTTATTGCACTGGCGTTCGACAGGCTATCCCCACGCATGTGGGGGTGAACCGGTCCGAACAAAAACATCCTGGGCGACGTGAGCGGCTATCCCCACGCATGTGGGGGTGAACCGATATCTTCGTCGGCCTGCACGCCGCTGGCAATGCGCTATCCCCACGCATGTGGGGGTGAACCGCCAACCGCCCGACGAATGGCAATGGCGCTCATGCGCTATCCCCACGCATGTGGGGGTGAACCGATATTCTGGCTTCCACCGCCACCCGCCTGCTGTGCTATCCCCACGC
Organism: uncultured Anaerolineaceae bacterium; assembly: GCA_964606085.1. Taxonomy (GTDB): domain Bacteria; phylum Chloroflexota; class Anaerolineae; order Anaerolineales; family UBA4823; genus CAIQJJ01. The sequence goes on along the minus strand of CAZSFD010000047.1, from coordinate 765 downwards.
ATGTGGGGGTGAACCGGTGGATGTGAAAGCGGCGGGTGGGTATGTGTTGCTATCCCCACGCATGTGGGGGTGAACCGGCAGGTTTCAGGCAACACGCCCGCCCATCGCCGCTATCCCCACGCATGTGGGGGTGAACCGGCGGCCAGCGCCGGGGCGAAGTTTGTTTTTATGCTATCCCCACGCATGTGGGGGTGAACCGACACATATGCCATTACAGCGGTAGCGGGTGGGGCTATCCCCACGCATGTGGGGGTGAACCGCAAGGAAGGCCAGCAAACGCCGCTGCTGGGCCTCGCTATCCCCACGCATGTGGGGGTGAACCGCTTTTGGCCGTGCGCAGGGCAAAAGCAATTTCAGCTATCCCCACGCATGTGGGGGTGAACCGGCGCTCTGGGCGCAGTCAGCGAAACGGATGAGCTATCCCCACGCATGTGGGGGTGAACCGTTTCGGGCATTTTCATCAAATTGGTCAGGCCAGCTATCCCCACGCATGTGGGGGTGAACCGGAGGAGCGGATTATGGAATTGACATTGCGGGGCGCTATCCCCACGCATGTGGGGGTGAACCGGCAGGTTTCAGGCAATGAGCCCCCCATCGCCACGCTATCCCCACGCATGTGGGGGTGAACCGAATGCGTTATATTATCGTCTGCGTGTATATTGGCTATCCCCACGCATGTGGGGGTGAACCGAAATTCAAAGGCAAAATTGGGGCGCGCTTGGGGCTATCCCCACGCATGTGGGGGTGAACCGAGATAATCGCCCA
>CAZSFD010000046.1:34152-42820 GCA_964606085.1 uncultured Anaerolineaceae bacterium | reverse complement strand
ACTCAAAGGACATGTCGGCGGGAAGACTCGCCAGAGGTTTCGATCATTGCAACAGGGTATACCACATCGCGAAACTGCTCGAAGACAGGTACGACGACGACGTCCTGTATGCGGCCACCTACCTTCACGACATCATCTTCACCGAGCCCCACCAGCTCGCGTCGGCGGAAAAGGCGGAGGCCGTTCTCCACGAGGTGGGCTTCGGCCCCGACAAGATCGCGCTCGTGAAAGAGGCGATATTGAACCACATCCCCGAAGGGAATCCCACCTTCAAAGAGGCGAAAATGCTCCACGACGCCGACATTATCGACTCCCTCGGCATGGCGGGTTTCACCAGGCTTGCGATAGGCGCGTTCATGCTGAGGGGGGCGAAGACCCTTCAGGAAGTGCTGACCCTCCTGAAGGAGTACAAAGAGAGGGCGGTTTCGCACCTGGTGCTCGATCGGGGGAAGGAACTGGCCCGCGAGCGGATCGAGTTCATGGAGAAGGCGCTCCTCCAGCTCGAGAGGGAGATTTCGATAACGGGGGAGGCGTGACCCCTCCTAAGGCATCGTCGTCGACAGCAGGTTCCCCAGCGCCTTTCCCGCCTCCCTGAATGCGTTCACGCGGGCGAGCTCCGGCGTGAGACCGGTTCCGCTTCTCTGCGTCTGCCACGTTCGCACGAGCGCGCCCGTGCCGATGTCGTAGAGCGCCGCATTCGCCATGACCTTGGCGACCTCGTAGCCGGCCACCGTATCGTAGGCGGCGACCCTGAGGCCGACGCAGACGATCCGTTTCACGCCGGCGTCTTTTCCCGCGCGCGCCCAGGAGGCGCATTGGGCCGCGCAGTCGGAGCCGGCCGCCAACGAATGCGGGTCGGCGGGCAGCACCGTGACGGCGAATTTCTTCGCGGAGAGGACTTCGTACACCGCGAGGGCGCCCTCGGGAGGTTCTATCGGCGCCCCGCCTTCGTCCCGCTGAACGAACAGGAGACCCGTCGGGATCTCCCTCGCCCTCACCGGCTATCCACTCGGACACAGCATGTCCCCCGCCATTCACGCCGCGGCGCTACGCGAGACCGGCTTGACCGGCGACTACAAACTCTACCCCATTGCCCCCGGCAGTGAAGGCCCCGGCTCACTGGCCGAACTGGTCGGGCGTGTGCGCCGTGGCGAACTGCACGGCCTGAACGTCACCATCCCCCACAAAGAGACCGTCATCCCCCTGGTAGATGACCTGACCCCCATGGCGCGGGCCATCGGCGCGGTCAACACCATCTTCCACGACGGTGCAAAGCTGATCGGCGACAACACCGACGCCCCCGGCTTCCTGGCCGACCTTGAACGCCTCGCTCCGCAGCTCTTCCAATCAGCAATCAAAAATCAACCATCAGCAGTCGTCCTCGGTTCTGGCGGCGGGGCGCGGGCGGTGGCGTATGCCCTGGCGATGGCTGGCTGGCATCTCACCATCATCTTCGCCCGCCCCGAAGATGAAACGCAGGCCAACAACCTGGCCAATGATGTTGCCAGGTCTGCCTCTCGCCCGACCGTGTTGTCACCCATGCACCTTTCCATCCGCGAACGAAGTTCGCCGTCACCCAACCTGCTCGTCAACTGCACCCCGCTTGGTATGCACCCCCGTACCGACGCCACCCCCTGGCCACCGGGCCTGCCCTTCCCCGCCGGGGCCGTCGTTTACGACAACGTCTACAACCCCTCGCTGACGCGTTTCGTGGCTGATGCGCGTGCTGCCGGGCTGACCGCCTCCACCGGCCTGGGGATGCTCGTCTCGCAGGCGGCGCTGGCCTTCGAGCGTTGGACGGGCCAGAAGCCGCCCTTCGCCCCGCTGCTGCAAGCCGCCGAAGAAGGGATGCGGGCGGCGTAATGCTACCGGCGAACGCCGTTTACCTGCACGATATTCCCCTGCCCGAGGCACAGGCCCGCTTTCAGGCCGCCTTGCAGGCTGCCGGGCTGTGGGGCTTGCTCGCCGCCGAAGAAATCCCCCTCGACGAAGGCGCCTTGGGACGCGTCCTGGCCGAAGCGGTATGGGCGAAAATTTCCTCGCCGCATTACCACGCCTCGGCCATGGATGGTTTCGCTGTGCGCGCTGCGGATACGCTTGGCGCAGAACTCAACACCCCAATCACCCTCTTGGCCGAACACGCTACAAGCTACATAGATACCGGCGACCCGCTGCCCGCGTGGGCCGATGCCGTCATCCCCATCGAAAATGTCGAACCCCTCGGCGCAGATGGCCGGCCCGCCGCCAACCCGCGCCAACCGCACGCCATCCGCATCCGCGCCGCCGTCACACCCTGGAGCCACGTGCGGCTGCTGGGTGAAGATATCGTGGCCACGCAGTTGGTGCTGCCCGCCGGTCACACCCTGCGCCCGGTAGATTTGGGGGCGATAGCCGCCTGCGGTCACAGCCAGGTGAAGGCGGCCCGCCGCCCGCGCGTCGCCATCATCCCCACCGGCAGCGAACTCAAACCGATTGGCCAGCCTGTGCAAGCGGGCGACATGATCGAGTACAACTCGCTCGTCCTGGCGGCGCAGGTCAACGCCTGGGGCGGCGCAGCCCAGCGCCTGCCGATCACCCCCGACGACTTCGACGCCCTGTGCCAACAGGTGCAGCAAGCCGCCGCCGAATCCGACCTGATCCTGCTCCTGGCTGGTTCGTCTGCTGGTGCTGAAGATTATTCCGCCCGTGTCATCGCCCATCTCGGCCAGGTGCTTGTGCATGGCGTGGCGGTGCGTCCGGGGCATCCGGTGATATTGGGGATGGTGGCAGGTGGCAAGGTACAAATTGACCCGCCTGCCACCTGCCGCCTGCCACCTGCGATCCCCATTCTCGGCGTTCCCGGCTACCCCGTTTCTGCGGCGCTGACGGCGGAGATATTCGTCGAGGCGTTGTTGGCGCGTTGGCTGGGGCGGCAGGCGCATGAACCCGATACCCTGCGGGCGGTGCTGGCGCGTAAACTCACCTCGCCGCCGGGCGATGACGATTACGTGCGCGTAGCCGTGGGGCAGGTGGGTGAGCGCACGCTGGCGCTGCCGGTGGCGCGTGGGGCGGGGGTGATCTCGTCGTTGGTGCGGGCCGATGGTATCGTTATTTTGCCGCGTGGCACGCAGGGGCTGCCGGCCGGGGCCGAGGTGGATGTGCGCCTGTACCGTTTGCGGCGCGAAATTGCCCAGGCCATTTTGGCCGTCGGTTCACACGACATCAGCCTGGACGTGATGGCGCAATTCCTGGCTGAACGTGGGCGGCGGCTGGCCTCGGCCAATGTGGGCAGCCAGGGGGGGCTGGTGGCGCTGCGCCGCGGCGAATGCCACCTGGCGGGTTCGCACTTGCTCGACCCGGCGACGGGGGAATACAACCTGGCTGCCATCGGCGAATACCTGCCGGGCGTGCCGCTGGTGGTGATCGCCCTGGTGGGGCGTGAGCAGGGGCTGATGGTGCGGCGGGGTAACCCGAAAGCGATTGGCAGCTTGAATGACCTGCTGCGCCCGGACGTCTGCTTCATCAACCGTCAGCGCGGCGCGGGGACGCGGGTGCTGCTCGATTATCACCTGAACTTAAGGGGGGTTGCCGCTGATCAGGTTCGAGGCTACAATCAGGAAGAATTTACCCACCTGGCCGTGGCTGCCGCTGTCGCTTCGGGCCGCGCCGATTGCGGCCTGGGCATTGCCGCTGCTGCGCAAGCGCTGGAATTGGATTTTGTCCCCTTGTTCCAGGAGCGGTACGATTTGGTCATCCCACAAACGTATGCGCATCACGCCTTGTTAGCCCCGCTGCTGGATTTGCTGGCAGATGAGCGCTTCCGTCGAACGGTTGCGGCGATGCCTGGCTATGATGTCGCCTGTATGGGTAGACAAATCGCTGAGATGGAGTGAAAGATGCCTGTTGCACTGGTGATTGACGATAACCGCCATACGGCAGATAGCTTGTGCCAACTGCTGTCCTTGTTCGATCTGGATGCGCGTCCGGCCTACGGCCCGCGAGCGGCCATGTTAGCCATGCGCGACGGCATTCCAGATATTGTCTTTTTAGATTTGAACATGCCGGGCGTCAGTGGCTTTGAAGTGTTGGGCTTTCTCAAACGGGAGCCACGCCTTTTGACTGTTCCGGTGGTGGTGGTGACCGCCGATGGCGAGCGTATCACAATGGAGCGTGCCAAACGCGAAGGCGCGTTGGATGTCATTATCAAGCCTGCCAGTGTCGAAGCGCTGGAAGAGTCGCTGCGAAAAGCCAAATTGATTTAGGAGGAAACCATGCCCCTGCCTGCTCCACAAACCCCTGCCCCTGATTTTGCGCTGCCCGACGAAACCGGGGCGATCCGTACCCTGGCTGAGTTGCGCGGTCAACCTTTGGTGTTGTATTTCTACCCCAAAGATGACACCCCCGGCTGCACTACTGAAGCCTGCAATTTCCGCGATGATTACAGCGCCTACCAGCAGGCGGGTGTGACCATCCTCGGCGTCAGCCCCGATGCGCCGAAGTCGCACGCCAAATTCAAGGCCAAATACAATTTGCCGTTTTCCTTGCTGGCCGATGAAGACCATGCCTTGTGCGATGCGTACGGCGTGTGGGGGCCAAAGAAATTCATGGGGCGTGAGTACGAGGGTGTGCTGCGCACCACGTTCTTGATTGATGAAAACGGCCTGATTGTGCATGTGTTTGAGAACGTCAAGCCAGCCGATCACAGCCAGGAAATTTTGCAGTTGCTCAAAAAATAGCAGAGAGGCGTCTGAAACAGCGCTTGCTGGAGGGGATGTTCATGTCAAAAACAAAGCTCCTGGTTGGAGTATTGGTTGGTGTCTTGAGTTTGTTGATCGTTGCGCTGGCTGGCGCGGCTGAACAATATCAGGTCTACCTGCCTCTGACGGTCAAAAATTGGCCGTTGATCAGCACCCGCCCGCCGACTCCGCTCGCCGGGCGGGTTTTGTTTTCCGAAGTGATGGCCAATCCGCCGGGCGCACAGCCGGATCAGGAATGGTTCGAACTGTACAATGACGGCGGGACAGCCTTCGACCTGACCGGTTATCGCGTGGGTGACGAGGAAGACCCCAACGGTAACGAGGGAATGATGCAGTTCCCTGATGGCACACGGCTGCAACCCGGCCAGGTGGTGGTGATTGCCAGGAAAGCGCTGGCCTTCGCCGGGCTGTATGGCTTTGCCCCAGATTTCGAACTTGACGAAACCGACCCCCTGGTGCCGAACCTGTTCAAATGCGATAGCGGCTGCCGCACGACGATTGTGTTGACCGATGGCGGCGACGAACTGCTGCTCTATGACCCGGCTGGCGATGTGGTGGATGCCCTGGCGTGGGGTAATTCGCCGTGGCCGGAATTTGACCCGAAGATCAGGCCGCCGGTCAAGGGCCAGACGCTGGAGCGCTATCCGGCCTACCAGGATGGCGATAACGCCCTCGATTGGCGCAGCCAGCCCGTGCCAGGCCCGCGCCAGGTGAATGTGATGCCGCCCACGCCCACCGCCGCCCCCACCTTTACCCCCGCACCCACGCGATCCCCCACCACCACGCCTTCCCCCAGCCCAACAGCCACCTCAACCCCCACCCCCACGTTTGCCCCCTTCACCGGCCAACTGCTGATCAGCGAAGTGCAGGCCGACCCACTGGCTGAAGAACCGGGCGGTGAGTGGATCGAGCTATACAATCCGTCTGAGCAAGATTATCCCCTGGCTGGATTCAAAATTGGCGACGAGGAAGCGGCTGGCGGCAGTGAAGGGATGATGGCTTTTCCGGCGGGCGCGCAAATTGACGCCGGGCAGGTGATGGTGATTGCCAACCGCGCCAGTGTTTTTGTGGCCGTCTATGGCTTCAAACCTGATTTTGAATTGAACGAAACCGACGCCAGTGTGCCGAACCTGATCCACTATGATGCCTGGGCCAGCGGCTCGATCAGCCTGGTGAATGGCGGCGATGAAGTGCTGCTGCTGGATGGGACGGATCAGGTGGTGGATGGGGTGGCTTATGGAGATTCGCCTTATGCTCATTTCCAGCCGCCGGTTAGCGCGCCTGCGGCGGGTTCGTCTATCGAGCGTTACCCCCCAGCCGTGGATACCGATGCCGCGGGCGACTGGCGTATTCAGGCCAGCCCGGCCCCTGGCCAGGTTGACCTGGCCTCGCCGCCCACGCCCACCCCGCTGCCGCCGCTGGTGATCAACGAAATCCATGCTGACCCCCACCTTGGTCAAGGTGACGCCAATGGGGATGGCGTGGTAGATACAGCCGACGATGAATTTGTTGAGATTGTCAACACGACCGATGCTGCCATAGACCTTTCGGGCTGGGTGCTGCACGATGGGGTGCAACTGCGCCATACCTTTGCCATTTCGACGGTTTTGCCGGCCAACTGCGCAGTGGTGGTGTTTGGCGGCGGTTTGTTGCCGGGTACTTATGGCGAAAGCCTGGTGTTCACGGCGACAACCCGGGCGCTGGGCCTGAACAACACCGGCGACACGCTGACGCTCTTCGATGCCAGCGCCGCGGCGGTCATCACCACCACCTACGGCAGCGATGCTGGCGATGACCAGGCCATTACCCGTTCGCCCGATGTGACCGGCCTGTTTGCCAGGCACACCCTGGTTGGCGAGGCTGCCGGGCGGCGCTTTTCACCGGGTACACGACTGAATGGCACGCCTTTTGCCGGCTGCGGCGGGCAGGCGGCTCTTCCGCGCCGGGAAGAACCTTTCTGGGCCTGGGGGCTGGTTGGTCTGGTGCTTGTCCCTGGCCTGTGGCGGCGTTGCTGGCGTGCTTAAATGCAAAGCGGGCAGATGGTGAAGCATCTGCCCGCTTTTTTTTGAGATCAGGAAGTGTCAGCCGACCGGCGTCTCAACCCGGCGCACCACCATCACCACCTTGCCCTGGATTTGTACGGCGGCGGGGTTGTCCACGTAGATCGGTTTCATGGTGGGGTTGGCTGGTTGCAGGCGGATTTTGCCGTTTTCGCGGTAGAAGTATTTGAGGGTGGTTTCGTCGCGGTCGTTCAGCCATACGGCGACCATTTCGCCGTTGCGGGCGTCGCGGGCAGGTTTCATGATCACAATATCGCCTTCGTTGATCATGGCGTCAATCATCGAGTCGCCAGAGACCTCGAGGGCGAACAGGTCGCCGACTTTTTCGCGGGCGGGCAACATGCTGCGGGCGATGTCCACCATGTGTTCGGCGTCCATGTAGGCGAAGTCGGAAGCCGGGATGGGCACCGGGTTGCTGGCGAAGATGCGCCCGACTACGGGGATGCGCAGCAGTTCTTCCACGGCGGTTTGGGCAGTTTGTACGGCCTGCCCGATGGTCTGCCCGAAGGAAAGCCCGGCAGCATCTTTGACCAGGCGTATGCCGCGCGAAATGTGCTGGTCGCGGGCGATGTAGCCCATTTCTTCAAGCTGGTTGAGATAGTAGTTGACCACCGAGGTCGAGGACAAATTTGCCCCATCACAAATTTCGCGTACGGTGGGAGGGTATTGGTTATTTTCGACAAACTTTTCCATGAAATTGAGCACCTTGCGGTGCTTTTCATTCAAACCAGGGGTGCGGCGTCTGCTCATCATCCTATTCGCTCCTTTTGGGTTTTGACCCATCACATTTGGATAAATCGTCCATTTGTGCTAGAAATAATCATATCACGAACATTCGTTCTGTGTCAAGTGCGTTTTTTGGCATTCTTTGAGACATCCCAGGGTTCTGTTACGCAAAAACTATACAAATGCTTGACATTATATTTACACTTTATTATAATCTGGATATATTCTGAAGGATAAAGGAGAGCCACATGAATCAAAGAACTGCTATTGTTATCGGGGCTGGTATGGGTGGGATGGCCGCGGCGGGCAGGCTGGCGCGCGCCGGATATAAGGTGTTGGTGTTTGAAAAGAACAGCAGGCCAGGCGGACGGGTGGACGTGATCGAAAAAGATGGATTCCGCTTTGACGCCGGGCCGACCTTGTTCTTGATGCCGCCGGTTTTCGCCGAGACGTATGCCGCCCTCGGTGAGCGTATGGAGGCGCACCTCGACCTGATCCGCATTGACCCGACCTACCGCGTTCACTTCCACGATGGCGCACATCTCGACATCACCTCCGACCTGGTGCAGATGCGCCAACAACTGGATGCCCTGGAGCCGGGTTCGTTCGAGCGCTACCTGCAATTCCTGGCCGAAGGCTACCGCCATTACAACGTTTCGCTGCAAAAATTCGTCGGGCGCAACTTTACCCGCCTGACGGACTTTATCAACCTGGGAAACCTGCCGATGATGTGGCAGTTGAAACCCCTGCAAAAACACGCCGATAACACGGCCAAATACTTCCGTGACCAGCGCTTGCGGGCGGCGTTTTCCTGCCAAAATATGTATCTCGGCCTCAGCCCCTACGATGCCCCGGCCACCTACAGCCTGCTCCAATACACCGAACTGGCCGAAGGCGTCTGGCTGCCGAAAGGCGGCTTCTATGAAGTGGTCAAGAGCCTGGAAGCGATTGTGCGCGGCCTGGGTGTGATCTTTCAATACAATGCGCCGGTCGCGCAGATTAACATCGAAAGCGGCCGCGCGGCGGGCGTTACCCTGAAAACAGGCGAACGCGTGGCGGCCGATATCGTCATCGCCAACGCCGACTTGCCCTACGTCTACGCCGACCTGCTGCCCGACGATGGTACGGCGCAAAAGCTGGCGGGCA
>CAZSFD010000046.1:0-34142 GCA_964606085.1 uncultured Anaerolineaceae bacterium | reverse complement strand
CACCTCGTCGAGCCTGATGTTCTACTGGGGCTTGAAAGGGGAGCGCTCAGCCGATTTGCTGCATCACAACGTATTTTTGTCTGATCACCGCTACAAAAGCTCCTTCGACGCCATTTTCAAAGACCTGACCCTGCCTGCGGAACCGTCCTTTTATATCAACGCCCCATCCCGCTCGGACGCCAGCTTTGCCCCGGCAGATGGCGACGGCCTGATGGCGCTGGTGCCGGTGGGCCACCTGGATGGCAGGCAAAAGCAAGATTGGCCCGCCCTCGAAGAACGGGCGAAGACGTTTGTGCTGGGTCGCCTGGCGCAAATGGGCCTGGACGATCTGGCCGCCCGCATCACCTTTGAAGCCAAATGGGGCCCGGCGTACTATCAAAAGCATTACAATCTTGCCAAAGGCGCCGCCTTTGGCCTGAGCCACAACTTCATGCAAGTGGGCTATCTGCGCCCGCACAACCGCCACCCACGCTATGCCAACCTGTATTTCGTTGGCGCCAGCACACATCCTGGCACCGGCGTACCCATCGTGCTGCTCTCAGCCAAACTGGTAACCGAACGCATTCTGAAAGACATGCCCGCCGAGCCGCGTTCGCTGGTCTCCTTATCGCCAGCGATGGGCGGCGCATAAACAACGCAGGATGATCCTGCCCATGAAAGGAAAGCCCGCCATGACCGTCGAAGCCTACGCCTGGGAAGCCAAATTGCTCGATCAAGCCCAATTCGCCTCACTGCAAGCACATCAGGCGTTGCGCAGCATGGGAGGCGTTTTGGCGCAGTTCGAGAACCCCGGATTGCTCGACCGGGCCTACCGTTACTGCGAAAGCGTCACCGCCTTTCACAGCCGCACGTTTCACCTGGCCTCGGGGCTGCTGCCCGAAGCCAAGCGCCGCGCCGCCCGCGCCCTCTACGCCTTCTGCCGCACCAGCGACGACCTGGTAGACCACGCCCTCGGCGACGCTCGCCCCGCCCTCGAAGCCTGGCGTCGCCGCGCCCTCAACCCGCAGCCGCTCACCGAACAAGCCGCTCTCGACGATCAAGATGCGCTGACCGTGCTGGCCTGGACGGACACGCGCTACCGTTTTCGCGTGCCGCTGCTCTACGCCCAACAGCTTATCGAAGGCGTGGCGGCTGACCTGGAATGTGTGCGCTACGAAACCTTCGACGACCTGGCCGAATACTGCTATCGGGTGGCCTCCACCGTTGGCCTGATGTCCATGCACATCATCGGCTACACCGGGCCGGAGGCCATCCCTTACGCCATCCGGCTGGGCGTGGCCCTGCAAATGACCAATATCCTGCGCGACGTGGGCGAAGACTGGCGCAATGGCCGCCTGTACCTGCCGCAGCAAGAACTGGCCGCCTTTGGCCTGGGCGAAAGTGACATTGCCGCCGGGCGCGTGGATGAGCGCTGGCGCGAGTTCATGCGCTTCCAGATCGAACGCACCCGCCGCCTGTACAACGAATCATGGCCGGGCATCCGCATGTTGGATCGCGACGGGCGCTTCGCCATCGCTGCTGCTGCCCAACTCTACCGCGCCATCCTCGACGACATCGAAGATCACGATTACGACAACTTCACCCGCCGCGCCCACATCGGCACGTTCGGCAAGCTGCGCCGCCTGCTGGGCGTGTGGTGGGCCACCCGGTAAGGCAAAATTCATTTTGCCCTGCTTGATGAAAGGTTTCTTATGACCTACTTTGGTTTCCTCGCCATCTTCTTACTCATCCCCTTGCTCATCATGGCCGTCCTCACCTGGCGTGACGTGCGCCGCCAAAAGCCGCTGCCGGCCGCCTTCCAAACCATCCCCGTCCGCTGGGTATTGCTCGCCCACATGCTGGTGGCCGTCATTTACACCACCCCCTGGGATAACTACCTCGTCGCCACCAATGTCTGGTGGTATCCGCCCGAACGGGTGGTCGGCCTGACCCTCGGCTGGGTTCCCATCGAGGAATACACCTTTTTCGTGCTGCAAAGCCTGCTGGCGGGGATGTGGTGGTTGTGGCTGGCGCGCCGCTTGCCGGTGGATGAGCGCCCCCTGCCGCGGGCCTGGCGTGTCCGTTGGATTTCGACGGCCCTGCTCGGTCTGGCGTGGCTGATCATGGCGGCGTTCTTTGCCTATGGCGGGCCGCAATTTACCTATCTTGGCCTGATCCTGCTGTGGGCCATCCCGCCGATCATGATGCAAATCATCGTTGGTGCCGATGTGTTGTGGCGGCATCGCGCCGTGGTGGGCGCGGCGCTGGCCTCGCTGACACTCTATCTGGCCGCGGCCGATTTTCTCGCCATCGGCGACGGCATCTGGACGATTGACCCGGCCCAATCGCTGCAAATTTATCTCGGCGGCGTGCTTCCCCTGGAAGAATTTCTCTTCTTCCTCGTCACCAACACCCTGCTGACCTTCGGCGTCACCCTCGTCCTCTCGGCCTACACCCAGGCACGCGCCCGCGGCTGGCTGACCCAACTGGCCGCCCTGCGCCGCCAACCGACCACTCGACTGGCTGACCAGGAGACTACCTCATGAACATCTGGCACTTCCAAACCGCCCTCACCCGCCGCCTGCTGGCCTGGAGCATTTTCAGCATCATCTCCGGCGCGCTGCTGACCGTCTTTCGTGATGGCCTGCTGCGCGGCATCGGCGCACAGTTCATCGGCTGGGGCTTCATTGATGCCCTGATTGCCCTCGGTGGCAGGCAAGCTGCCCAAAAACGCCTGGCTGCCCTGCCCGATCCCACCGACCCCGCCATCACCGCCGCCGAGACCGCCAACCTGCGCCGCCTGCTGGCCCTCAACACCGGCCTCGACGTGTTGTACATCCTCGGCGGTGTGTGGCTCGAACGCACCAAAGGCCAAAGCAACCGCCTCGCCCGCGGCAGCGGCCTGGGCATCCTCATCCAGGGCGCTTTCCTCTTCGTCTTCGACCTCCTCCACACCCTTCGCCTCACCCGCTAACCTCTTCCCTGCCCCCTGCTACTTGCCCCTTGCCCCCATGCCCCCCCTCCCCGCCCCCTACCACGGCTCTCGCCAACGCCCGCCATTCTTTGAAGGCTGGTACTTCAAGCTGATCAGCGCCGACGAAACGCGCAAGCTGGCCCTCATCCCCGGCGTGTTCCTCGGCGCAGACGGCCACGCCTTTGTGCAGGTGTTGGAAGGCAGCCTGGCGCGCTCCGATTACATCACCTTCCCGCTGGCCGCCTTCGACGCTGTGGCGGGCCAGTTCGACCTGGGCGTGGGTGGCAGCCGTTTCAGCCAACGCGGCATCGCCATCGAACTCGGCGCTCCCGCCACCCGCATCCGCGGCCAGGTGCAGTTTGGCCCGCTCAACCCCTGGCCGGTGACGTGGACTTCGCCGGGCGTGATGGGCTGGTTCGCCTGGGTGCCGCGCATGGAATGCTATCACGGCGTGCTGAGTTTCGATCACTCGCTGACGGGCAGCCTCGAAGTTAACGGCGAAACCTGGGATTTTACCGGCGGGCGCGGCTACATCGAGAAAGACTGGGGACAGGCCTTCCCTGAAGCGTACACCTGGTTTCAAAGCAATCATTTCGAGCAGCCGGGTGTGTGTCTCACCGGGTCGGTGGCGATCATCCCCTGGTTGGGCAGCGCCTTCCGCGGCTTCATCCTCGGCCTGTGGCTGGAAGGCCGTCTATACCGCTTTGCCACCTACACCGGCGCACGCATCGAAGCGCTGACCATCGCCGACGACCACGTCACGCTGGCCCTGGCTGACCGTCAGCACCGCCTCGAAGTCACTGCCCGCCGCGCCGATTCCGCCCCGCTGAAAGGCCCCTCCCGCCACGATATGGGCCGCCGGGTGGATGAAACCCTCAGCGCCACGCTCGAAACCCGCCTTTCCACCCGCGGCGGCCAGGTTCTCTTTCACCAAACGGGCCGCCATGCCGGGCTGGAAGTGCATGGCAACCTGGCGCGCTTGCTGGGGAAATGATGGCGCGTTTCTCGCAAGCTATCCTGCAGCAAGGCCGCCTGGCGCTCGGCTACCCCGGCGCATTGCTGGTGGCCGCCTGGCTGCTGACGATGATCGCGCTGCCCATCGTGCGCTGGACGCTTGGCGACGCCGCCTTGCAGCAGGGGATTGTCTTTGGCGTGATCGTGCAGGTGGCGGTGGTGCTGGCTGTACTCGTGCAGGCGTGGGGTTGGCTGCCAACGCTGCGCCTGGCGGTGACCGTGATCGGTCTGGCCTGGCTGGCTGAGTTTGTGGGCAGCCAGACGGGTTTTCCTTTTGGGGCCTATCACTACACCCCGGTCTTGCAGCCGCAATTGGGCGGCGTGCCGCTGCTGATCCCGCTGGCCTGGCTGATGATGCTGCCGCCCGCCTGGGCCGTGGCCGAACGCATCACCGCCGGCCGCCTGCGGATTGCCTTCATCGCCATTTCGGCCCTCGCCTTCACCGCCTGGGATTTGTTCCTCGACCCGCAAATGGTGGCCTGGGATTTCTGGCGTTGGGCGCAACCTGGCGGCTACTTCGGCATCCCGTGGACGAATTACCTCGGCTGGCTGCTCGTTTCTGGCCTGATGACCGCCCTCGTCCGCCCCAAGAACCTGCCCATCGTCCCGCTCACCGCCATCTATATCCTCACCTGGCTGCTGCAAACCATCGGCCAGCTCTTCTTCTGGGGTCTCCCCGGCCCGGCCCTGGTCGGCTTTTTGGGCATGGGCCTCTTCATCCTGCTTGCTCTTCGCTCCCCTTAATGTTGCTTATCCCATCATTGGGGCGCGTAGTTTCCACTTACGCCCTGGGTAATCTCAAATAAAACACTCCCCAATCGCATCCCGCTATATCAATGCATCCACCATCAACACCACAAACAAAAACGCCAGATACATGCTGGAATAGCGGTACATCTTCCAGGCCAGCTTGTTGCCGCCCTGTTTCCACACCTTCCAGGCGGCTGAGATCAGCCACAACCCCAACAGCCCCGCCCCAATGAAATAAATGCCCCCGCCCAGGCCAAAGACCGGCAGCAGCAGCGTCAGCGCCACCAGTTCGAGGGTGTAGATCAAAATCTGGCGCTGCGTTTCTTTTTCGCCGCGCACCACCGGCAGCATGGGTACGCCCGCGCGGGCGTAATCGTGGCGGCGGACGAGCGCCAGCGCCCAGAAGTGCGGCGGCGTCCACAGGAAGACGATGGCAAACAGGAACAGCGACGGCACATTTAGCCCGCCAGTGGCCGCTGCCCAGCCCACCAGCGGCGGAATGGCCCCGGCCCCGCCGCCAATGACGATGTTCTGCACGGTCGTTTTCTTCAAAATCAGGCTGTACAGCACCACGTAGTAGAAAATACCTGCCAGGGTGAGCAAAGCAGCAGGCAGGTTGACGAACGCCACCATCAGTTAAAACGAGAGCAGCGCCGCCGCCACGCCAAAGGCCAGCCCCTCGCCGGGGGTCAGGCGGCCCGCCGGAATGGGGCGCTTTTGTGTGCGCTGCATCTGACCATCATCAGTGCGGTCAATGTATTGGTTGATCGCCCCTGAACCGCCGGCGGCCAAAAAGCCGCCCAGCAGCGTCCACAACGTCAAATCCCAGGTCGGCCAGGCGCGTCCGCCGATGACCATGCCGGCGTAGGTGGTGACGAGCAGCAACGCTACCACGATGGGCTTGGTCAGCAGCAGCAGGTCGCGCGCCATGCCGTGGCGTTGACCGAATGCCTCGGCTTCGGCGGCCTCCTCGGCGGCGTTGCGCCCGGCCAGCCCGGCGGCCAGGGCGGTGAGGATCAGCGCCGCCCACACCGCCAGCGCCGTGGCCTGGTGAATGATCACCAAGTAGGCCGGAAAGCCCTGGACGAGTTTGGCCCCCAACAATGCCTGGGCGAGAAACAGCACGCCTGCCGCGGTGGTCGCGACCAGGATGGTGGTCTGCGAGCGTTGGGTGCGCCAGGCCTGGATGAGCAAGGCCGTCAACAGCAGCGCCGCGCCGAGGACGAGGCCGCGGTGTAGCAGGCTGAGCCACCCGGCAGTGGTGGCAGGTGCGCACAGCGGCCATGTCAGGCAATCCCCCTGGCCGACGATGCTCCCGCTGGCGGTCAGGGCAGCCAGGGCGGCCAGGGTCAGCAGCGAAAGCCGCGCAAAGGGTGAACGAAATTGCAGGTGAATGGGTGTGAATGTAGGCATTAGACTTCCTCCCCGGAAATCGTAGTATTTCCCCCTATTATATCTGAATTACCAGGGTAATTGCCGATCTCGATAAACCGGCTTCAAGCCGCCACATACGCTTCAAGCTGGATTGATCCAGCGCTGCTCAATAGCCCGGCGATTGATCGCCGGGCGAGTCTGGCAGGCGAACACGCCTGTTTTGCAACCGTGCAAAGGCGGCATTGCCGCAATCGCTCAATCTTCATCAATTGGCGGTGGATTGCGAAATAGGGAGGCGAACAAAGAAGGTGCTGCCGGGCAGGTTGGTTTCGTCGCAGCCGGGGCTTTCCACCCAGATTTTGCCGCCGTGCGCCTCAACGATGCCTTTGGCGATGTACAGCCCCAGGCCCGGCCCGCCCCCTTTGAATTTGGTCTGCCCAGAGGAGTGTAAGGCCACCTCCCCGATCTGGTAAAACTTCTCGAAAATCAATGTGTGGTGTTGGGGGGCAATGCCGATGCCTGAATCTTGGACGGTAATTTCCACCCAGCTTTGAGCATCTGCCTGGATCACCTGTCCGTTGACCATAATTTTGCCCCCATCGGGCGTGTACTTGACGGCGTTGAGCAGCAGGGCATTGAACACTTTGGCGAGCAGCGAAGGGTCGCCGGTAATGGGCGGCAGGCTTTCCAGCGCAGATGCAGAGATTTCCAACTGCCTGTCGGTGAGGGATGGCTGCATGGCCTCGATCACGGTGGCATAGATGCAGTGCAGTTCAACCGTTTCTTCGCTGATATCCAGGGTGCCGCTGTCTATTTTGGTGATGTCGAGCAGGCTGTTGACGATTTGCCCCATACGGTTGACGCCGGTGACGATGCCGTTGAGGATGCTTTCTACCCCGCCATCGGTCTGGCCTTTCAAGCTGCTGCCCAATACCTGGGTGTAGCCTTTGATGACGGTCAGGGGGGTGCGCAGTTCGTGGGCAGAGATGCGCACGAAATCGCTTTTCTTCTTGTCGAGCTGTTCCAGGGTGTTGTAGGCCCGGTTCAGTTCGGCGGTGCGCTCGGCTACTTTCGATTCAAGCTGGGTGTTAAAGGCGGCGATCTCATCGTACAGCCGGGCGTTTTCGAGGGCGATGGCGGCCTGGCCGGCGAAGGCTGCGGCGATGGCGGTATCGTCTTTTTTGAAGGCGCCGATTTCTTTGTGGGTCAGCGAGATCATGCCGATCACTTCGTCTTGTGAGATGAGCGGCACGCCCATCCAGCAATGATCCATCGGCAGCCATTCGATTTGATGCCAATGGGGATCGGCAGCCACATCTTCGATGATGAAAGCCTGGCGGGTGGCGACAATCTGGTGGAATAAATCATGCGCATCGTCGCGGATGAGAATGCGCAATTGGGCGGCTTTTTCTTTATCGGGGAAGCCGCGTTGGGCAAACACTTCGAGGTAGTTGCCGCGCTTGAGCATTACCGCGCCGCGCTCATAGGCCAGCACTTTATCGAGCTGCTTCAAAATTTGTTTGGTGACTTTGTGAATATCGAGGCTGCTGCTGAGTACCTGGCCGATCTTTTGCATGGCCTCGGCCAGTTCGCGCCGCTTTTGCTCGCGCTGATAGATCATGTTCAGCAAGTGCGATTGCGCCAACAGCAAAACATGCGTATCAAGTAAGGAAAACGTATCTTTTGCGCGCTGGATGACAATCGGCTCGTAAAATTCATCCATCGAACGGCGCAGGGTGATACTGGCGGCCTGATGGATGAGGGTGCTTTCTGCCAGCACGAGCGGGTTGGTTTGCACCTGTTCGAGCATGACTCCAATCGGGCGGCGGTGGTAGACCGCCACGCCGTAAAATTTGCCCAGTTGCTCGAAGAACTTGCGCCGCGAGAAGACCCCCAACACGTTGTCCTTTTCGACCACGATCACCCCAGGGATTTCAGGCCGCTCATCGAAAATGTGGGCAATTTCCAGTCCCACGGTATCGGGCGAGACCTGAAACTCTTGCGTGGGTAATTCGGCCAGGGTGGAAGAAAGGTTCAAGGTTGCCAGGTAATCCACACTGACGGTGGGATTATCCCAGGCGAAAGGCTCGGTATCGAGTGAGGGTAAGGGGGATGTCTGTTTTAGGCGAGGCATCTGAACGCTCCGCCCACGATTATAAAAGGGCGGAGGTTAAGCATTTGTAAAGGGTTGGCGCTGGCGCAAACAGTTTTGAAAGGTGTGCGGGCGTTTTGCCTTGTTATTCACGCGAAACCAGGGGCTCTTGATGCCGGTTGATGTCGGGCGTGGGCGTCAAGCAGCCCGTAAGCAGAATGGACAGGATGAAAAGGATGAAAAGTAGCTTTTTCATGGCTGAGAGTCCTTGGGTGTGGGGGGATTTTCGTCAGTGTGGGAGGTTTGTTTCAACGCCTGCACCCGTCGGGCGAGTTCGCTCAGGTTGTCATCTTCCTCCTGCCAGGGCTGGCGGGCGGTTTTGGCGGCGCGGCGCAGCAGTTCAATCTGCCCCGTGCGGCTGCCCGGCCCGCGGCGCAGCACTGAAACGATCATCAGGTTGATCGCCACCACGGCGACCACCGTCAGGCAAAGCACAAGGGTGACGCGATTATTGTCAATCATGCGGAATTTCTTTGTGGTTAAAAGTTTTTTCCGGCTTATCCGGGTCAGGGTAATGGTGTTTAGATTGCTGAGTTCTGCACAAACGTACCGTTGCGCAAATCACTCAAAGCCTGTTGGATTTCGGCCTGCGTGTTCATCACAAATGGCCCGTAGGGGAAGATCGGTTCGCCGAAGGGCGCGCCCGCCATCAGCATGAAGCGGGCGTGGGCCTCATCTCCCGCCCGTACCCGCAATTCGTCGCCCGGCTCAAAGACGATCATGCTTACAGCCTCGGCAAATTCGCCCTGGCGGTCGTCATCCAGTCCGAACCAGCCCGCCCCAGCGAAGAGATAAGCGATGACGGCGTGGCCGGGCGTGATCGGCTGGCGAAATTCCACGCCGGGCTGCAAGGTCACATCCATGTACAGCGGCTGCGCGGCGATCTCCGTCACCGGGCCGCGCACGCCCGCAAATTCACCCGCCACCAGGCGCACACACACGCCGTGGGCCTCCACCACGGGGATGTTGGCAGCGCTGACTTCCTGGTAGTTGGGCTGGCTCATCTTCTGGGCGGCGGGCAGGTTCACCCACAGTTGGAAGCCCAGCACATGGCCTGCGGGGCTGCGCGTAGGCATCTCCTCGTGCAAGATGCCCCGCCCGCTGGTCATCCATTGCACATCACCAGGCCCGATGATGCCCATGTTGCCAATGCTGTCGCGGTGGCGCACATTGCCTTCGAGCATGTAAGTGACGGTTTCGATGCCGCGGTGCGGGTGGGTGGGGAAACCGGCAATCGGGCCGTCTTTCGGGTCATTGAAGGCGAAGTGGTCGAAGAGCAAAAATGGGTCGAAGCGGTTGGCGCGGTTGGGGCCAAATGAACGCCGCAGCAGCACGCCCGCGCCTTCGATGACGTGCTGCGGCTCGATGATCTGTTTAATTTTGCAGGGGTTCGAGTTCATGGTGTCCTCTGGTGATAGCTCACCCGCGTGGGCGTTGGTCGGACGGCACCCATGCCAAAATTCTTGCCGGGGTTGGGGTCAAGCAGTTCGAGGTTGAAACGCTGGAAGAGCAGCGTCGTGACGAGACTGTAACGCAGCGGGTCGAACTGATACGGGTCTTTGAACAATTCGGGCCGCCGGTGCGCCACCGCGGCTGAGACCATGTAGGGTTTGTTAATAAATTATCCTTGTGGGGGAATACATTTGGCATAATTCGGCTAAATATGGTCAGAATTATATCATCGCAGGAATGTGCATCTGGACCGCACATATCTGCTCTCACCAATTCCCAATCTACACCGCGGATGTAGGCCCAAGAACCCCTCGCCAGGATTTTGGCTCTCTGGGATTTGCCGTGATGCGTTTCAAGATGAACCACGAATAGCACGAATTTACACGAATAAAAGCCAAAAATTCGTGCAGATTGGTGTTATTCGTGGTTTGGATAGCGCTTGGATGGAAGTGATCACGGCAACTCCCAAAGACCCAGGATTTTTGAAACGCCAATATCGGAGTAGAATCACTGCAAATCTAGGAGGCCCGCATGTCTGCTCTCAAAATTGCCGTCGTCACCGGCGGACACAGCTACGAAGTCCAGCCCTTTCACGCCTTGTTCCGTGCCTTACCGGGCGTGGATGCGTATATCCAGCATCTTGACGATTTCACCAGTTCGCCGCAGGCCGTGCGCGATGGCTACGATGCCATCGTCTTTTACATCATGCCGCGCGGCGCGCCCAGCGACGAGTCGCCGTGGTTTTCGGGCAAGCCGAAGAGCGCTTTCGAGCATCTCGGCGAGACCAGCCAGGGCATTGTCATGCTCCATCACGCCATCCTCGCTTACCCGGCCTGGCCGGTGTGGGATGAACTGGTGGGCATGACCGACCGCGTGATCAGCGAATACAGCCACGGTGAGCAAATCCCCGTCCACGTGGCCCAGCCGGAGCATCCCATCGTTCAGGGCGTCGCGCCGTGGACGATCACCGATGAAACCTATGTGCTGCATGACCCTGGCCCCGGCAACGAAATTATCCTGACCACCGATCACCCGCGCTGCATGAAAGCGCTGGCCTGGGTGCGCACCTACCGCCACGGGCGCGTTTTCTGCTACCAATCGGGTCACGATCACCTGGCGTTTGAAGATGCCAGCTTTCAGGCCGTGTTGTTGAATGGCATTCGCTGGGTGAGCCGTTTTGAATGACCCCGTTCGCATATCAGGCTGAAAAACTGAGCCAATGAACCTCCCTGCACCTGTCACCGAGAGCGAAAAATACCGCGCCCTGCCGTGGAGCATCGCCCACGTTGCGCTGAACAACTTCTTTTACATTTGGACGTTCGGCGGTTCGATCTTCATCCTGTTTCTGAATGAGTTGGGGCTGCCCAAAGACCAGATCGGCCTGATGCTGTCGTTTTTTCCCTTTGCCGGGCTGCTGGCTCTCGGCACCGGTGCGGCAATCACCCGTTTTGGGCGCAAGCGCATGTATTTGCTCGGTTACGGCATTCGTAAGCCGATCATGGCCTCGCTGATCGGCCTGCCGTGGATGCTGGCGCACCTGGGCTTTTCGGCCTCCGTCCTTTACCTGTATGGCGTGATGGTCACGGTCGCCATTTTGCGGGCGCTGGCCGAGACGGCCTACTTCCCCTGGCTGCAAGAGTTCGTTCCCAATGCGGTGCGCGGCAAATACAGCGCCATCAACACCATCCTGACCACCCTCACGGCACTGATCGCCCTGGGGATTGCCAGCCTGGTACTCGAACGTGGCACGGGCCAGGCGCGCTACAAGCTGCTGATCGGCCTGGGGTCGGGGATTGGCCTGTTTGCCGTGGGGCTGATGGCCTTCGTCCCCGGCGGGCAGCCGCTGCGCCCCGCCGAGCGCGCCCGCGCCCCGCTGGCGAACCTGGGCCAAGCCTTGCGCGACCACAATTTTTCCTACTTTTTGGCCGGGATGGGCTGCTATTCGGTCGGCGCGTATATGTTAGCCAGCTTTTTGCCGCTCTACCTGAAAGAAAAAATCGGCCTGGAGTCAAGTACGGTGGTTGCGCTGGATATGGCGGTGATGTTTGGCAGCGCCTTCGGCAGTGTGCTGGCCGGAATGCTGGCCGACCGCCTGGGCAGCCGCCCGGTGATGATGCCGGGCCTGGCGTTGAGCGTGCTGATCCCGGCGGGCTGGCTGCTGATGGGGCCGGGCGTGCCGCAGGTGATCGTGTGGAGCGGCCTGCTGTACTTCGCGTATGGGGCGGTTTCGAGCATCGCCTCGATTGGCGCTATCCGCCTGTTGTTCAATGCCGTTATCCCGGTCGAGAAAAACACCGAGTACACGGCCATTTACTACGCCTGGGCCGGCTTCAGCGGCGGGATCACGCCACTGGCAGCGGGTTGGCTGCTGCAATTCTTGGCCGCCTGGCAGGTCAATTTCGGTTCGTGGGCGTTGGGGGCCTTCCAATTGCTTTTTCTACTCAGCCTGCTGGGTTTTGCCGCCAGCACCTACTTTTACGGCAAGGTCAAACCGGATGGCCGTTATTCCACACGCACGGCCATCCGCCAGCTTTTCAAAAAAGGAAAAGAAACCGTGATTCATCTCTGGCAAACTGACATTCCCCATTTCCGCGCCGATTTTTCCGCGGACATCCCCGCCATCGAACCCTATCTCCTGCCTGGCGATGCGCCGCGACCGGTGGTCATCGTCTTGCCGGGCGGGGGCTACAACCACCGCGCCGCCCACGAGGGCGAGCCGATTGCGCGCTGGCTGAACGAAATTGGCCTTTCGGCGTTCGTGCTGACCTATCGTGTGGCCCCCTACCGCCACCCGGTGCCGCTGCTCGACGTGCAGCGGGCCATCCGCACGGTGCGCTGCCGGGCCAGCGAGTTCGGCGTGGATGCGCAGCGCATTGGCGTGTTGGGCTTTTCGGCGGGCGGCCACCTGACCTCGACGGCCGGGACGCACTTCGATGCTGGCGACCCCACCGCTGCCGACCCGGTCGAACGCGTCAGTTCACGGCCCGATGCCCTGGTTTTGTGCTATCCGGTGATCTCGTTCGGTGAATACCGCCACCAGGGTTCTTGCACGACCCTGCTGGGCGAAAACCCGCCCCAGGAAATGATTGACCTGCTTTCCAATGAAAAGCAAGTGACCCCGCAGACGCCGCCCACCTTTCTATGGCACACGGCCAACGACGGCGGCGTGCCGGTGGAAAACAGCCTGCTCTTCGCCGCCGCCCTCAGCCGCCACAAAGTGCCTTTCGATTTGCACATCTTCGCCGATGGCCCGCATGGCGTGGGCCTGGCCCTCGACCGCCCCGCCCTGGCCGCCTGGACACAATTATGCGCCGCGTGGTTCAAAGAACTCGGTTGGATTTAATGTAGGGCCGAATTCATTCGGCCCTACCAGGAGAAACTCACATGAACAAAACCTGGTGGAAACACGGCACGGTGTACCAAATTTACCCGCGCAGCTTCGCTGACAGCAACAACGACGGCGTAGGCGACTTGCAAGGCGTGATCGATCACCTCGACTACCTGAACGATGGCACGCCCAATTCCCTCGGCGTAGATGTGATCTGGCTCAGCCCCTTTTACCCCTCGCCGATGGCCGATTTCGGCTACGATGTGGCTGACTATTGCAACGTAGACCCGCTCTTCGGCGACCTGGCGGCCTTCGACCGCCTGGTGGCCGAAGCGCACCGCCGCGGCATGAAGGTAATTGTGGATTGGGTTCCCAACCACACCTCCGATCAGCATCCCTGGTTCATCGAATCACGCTCCAGCCGTGACAACCCCAAACGCGACTGGTACATCTGGCGTGATCCTCTCCCCTCTCCTGTTGGGTGTGGGGCCGGGGGTGAGGGCCTTCCCCCCAACAACTGGGGCAGCTTCTTCGGTGGCCCCGCCTGGACATTCGACGAGGCGACCGGCCAATACTACCTGCACCAGTTCGTCAAAGAACAACCCGAACTGAACTGGCGCAACCCCGAACTGGAACAGGCCATGTACGAGACGCTGCGCTTCTGGCTGCGCCGTGGCGTAGATGGCTTCCGCATGGATGTGATCGGCCTGATCATCAAGGATGAAGCCCTGCGCGACAATCCGCCCAACCCCGCGGCCAACCCCAACCTGCCCGCCAACGATCTCTTTGGCCGCCTGCTGCAAGTCTATAACATGGATCAAGATGACGTTCACCCCTATATCCGCCGCATCCGCGCCGTGCTGGATGAATTTGGCGACCGCTGCGCCATTGGCGAGCTGTGGGGGCCGCTGGATCGTTGGGTGCGCTACTATGGCGAACAGGGTGACGGCCTGCATCTGCCCTTCAATTTCCGCCTGATGTACCAGCCCTGGCAGGCCGCCGCCATGCGCGCCTCGGTGGATGAAATGGAAGCGGCGCTGCCCGATTTCGCCTGGCCCAACTACGTCCTTGGCAACCACGATCAGCCGCGTCTCGCCACCCGTTTTGGCGGCCAGCCCCAGGCCCGCCTGGCGGCCATGCTGCTGCTGACGCTGCGCGGCACGCCCACCCTCTACAATGGCGATGAACTCGGCCTCGAAAACGGCCTCATCCCGCCTGAAAAAATCCAGGATCCGCAGGGCGTTAACCTGGGCGCTGAACGCAGCCGCGATGTCTGCCGCACGCCCATGCAGTGGGATGCCTCGCCCCATGCCGGGTTCTCAGCGGTTGAACCCTGGCTGCCGGTTTCCGCCGATTTCGCCACCCGCAACGTGGCCGTGCAGGCGCAAGACCCCGCCTCGATGCTGACCCTGTACCGCCGCCTGCTGTGGCTGCGCCGCCAACACGCCGCGCTTGCGATGGGCAGCTACCAGCCCGTGGAGGTGGCCGCGCCAGATTGCTTCGCCTACATCCGCCAGGCCGAAGGCGAACGCCTGCTGGTTGTGTTGAATTTTTCCGCCGAACCTGTCACCCTGTCCATCCCCGGCGGCGGCAGCGGCCAACTGATCCTCACCACCCACCTCGACCGCGCTGCACAAGCCCTCGATTTATCTCAGCTTTCCCTACGCCCCCATGAAGGGCTGATTGTACGGCGAAATTAATTTCGTCGTACCGCACCCATGGAGAACCCATGAAACGCCTCTTACCCCTCCTCACCATCCTCCTCGCCCTCTCCCTCCTGCGCCTCAGGCCCGCTGCGGCGCAGCAAGAACTTCCCCCTGGCGGCCTGCCTGTGCCACAGACCGTCGCCATCGCCGGGACTTTCCAGCCGGCCCTGGGCTGTGCCGGACAGTGGAACACCGATTGCGAAGACACCTTCCTGGCCCTCGATGGCAACAGCCTGATCTGGCGCGCTACCTGGGAAATCCCCGCCGGCAAGCACGAATACAAGGTGGCCCTCAACGGCTCGTGGACGGATAACTTCGGCCTCGGCGGCGAGTATTACGGCAAAAACATCCCGCTCGAACTGGCCGAAAACAAGCTCGTCACCTTCTACTACTCGCACGAAACCCACTACGTCACCGACGATGTCAACAGCATCATCGCCAACGTCCCCGGCAGCTTCCAGGACGAGATCGGTTGCTCTGCCGATTGGGCGCCCGACTGCCTGCGCTCGTGGCTGCAAGACCCCGACGGCGATGGCGTCTACGCCTGGCAGACGACGTGGATTCCCAAGGGCGATTACGAAGCCAAAGTGGCCGTGGGCGGTTCGTGGAAGGAAAACTACGGCGCAGACGGCGCGGCGGATGGCGGCAACATCCCCTTCAGCGTGGGCGAGGCCGAGCAGGTCACGTTCAGCTGGGATTCAACCTCCAAAGTGATGACCATCACCACCGCCCCCGCCCCCGAAGGCAGTGCCGCCTCGGCCCCAACCTATTCCGTTACATCCGAGAAGCCGCAGCCGGCCAACGTTACCATCCCCGGCACGATCCAGTCGGCGTTGGGCTGTTCTGGCGATTGGCAGCCCGAATGCGAGAATACCTTCCTGGTTTTCGACAAGGAAGATAGGGTCTGGCAGGGCGAGTGGACGCTGCCCGCCGGGAAGTACGAGTACAAGGCCGCCCTGAACAAGACCTGGGATGTCAACTACGGCCTGAACGCCGCGCCCGGCGGAGCCAACATTCCCCTCGAAGTGCCTGCCGAGCAGCCCGTGAAATTCTATTACGACCACCAGACCAACTGGGTGACGGATAATGTCAATGCGCCGATCTACGTCGTCACCGGGAACTTCCAGGCCGCCCTGGGCTGTGAGAACGACAACGACCCGGCCTGCCTGCGCTCCTGGCTGCAAGACCCCTCTGGCAGCGGCGTGTTCGCCGCCACCCTCAACGGCCTGCCGGTCGGTGAGTACACCGCTCGCGTGGCCCTCAATGAACAGGAGAATTTCGTCACCGAGGAGATCGCCTTCTCCGTGGCCGATCAAGGCTCGGTCGTCTTCATGCAGTTCGACCCCGCCGCCGGGACGCTCAAAATCCTGGCGGGCGCGCCCAAAGGCGATCTCGCCACGCAAAAAGCCCATTGGGTGCTGGCCGACACCATCGCCTGGAAGGTGGACGAAGCCGCCGCCAGCTTCAAGCTCTATGCGGCCCCCGCAGGCGGCCTCGAACTCGACCCATCCGGCGTGCTCGGCGGCGACGCGATTTCACTCACCCGTGACCCTGCTGGCCTGTCCGACCCCGTCAAAGCCAAATTCCCCCACCTGGCCAGCCTGGCCGCCCTCAAACTCGACCCCGCTGACCTGCCCAAAGTGCCAGATTTATTGAAGGGCCAACTGGCCGTGGCCGCCTTCAATGCCGATGGCAAACCGCTTGACGTAACCGGCCTGCAAATCCCCGGCGTGCTGGATGACCTGTATACCTACGATGGCCCGCTCGGCATCACCTGGGAGGGCGGCTTGCCTACCTTCCGCCTGTGGGCGCCCACCGCCCGCAATGTGACGCTCGGCATTTATCCCACTTCCGGCGAAACCGTCTTCCCCAAGAAATACCCGATGGCCTTCGACCCCGCCACCGGCGTCTGGACGGCCAGCGCCGACAGCATGGCGCGTGGCAACTACTACGCTTTCACCGTCGAAGTCTATGTGCCATCTACCGGCAAAGTGGAGACCAACGTCGTCACCGATCCCTACGCCCCCGGCCTTTCGACCAACGGTTTCCGCGGCTTCGTGGTGGATTTGGCCGATCCCCAATACTTCCCCGCCGGTTGGAGCGAAATGGTCAACCCGCCGCTGGCCGCCCCCGAAGATATTGTGCTGTACGAACTGCACGTGCGCGATTTCAGCGTCAACGACGCCTCGGTGCCGCAGGATTTGCGCGGCACGTTTGCCGCCTTCGGCGTGGCCGATTCGAATGGCATGAAGCACTTGCAAGCGCTCGCCAATTCTGGCCTGACGCACATCCACCTGCTGCCCGTCTTCGATATGGCCTCCGTCAACGAAAATAAGGCCACCTGGGTGCAGTACGACTTCCCCGCTCTGGCCGCCCTGCCGCCCGATTCTGACCAGCAGCAGGCCGCCATCTCGCCGGATGACGCCTTCAACTGGGGCTACGACCCCGTCCACTACGGCGCACCCGATGGCGCTTACACCACCGACCCCGAAGAAGGGGCGCGCATCCTCGAGTTCCGCCAGATGGTGCAGGCGCTCAATCAAGCGGGCCTGCGCGTGGTGATGGACGTGGTCTACAACCACACCAACGCCAGCGGCCAGCGCCCCAACAGCGTGCTGGATAAGATCGTCCCCGGCTACTACCACCGCCTGAACGACAAGGGCCAGGTGGAAACCTCCACCTGCTGCCAGAACACCGCCACCGAACACAACATGATGCGCAAGTTGATGATTGACACGCTGGCTCGTTGGGCATCCGATTACGGCGTGGATGGATTCCGCTTCGACCTGATGGGCCATCACATGGTGGCCGACATGGAAGCCGCCCGCGATGCCCTGCAAGCTCTCGACCCGACGATTTACCTCTACGGCGAAGGCTGGGATTTTGGCGAGGTGGCCGGTGGCAAACGCGGCCTCAACGCCACGCAGATCAACATGGCCGGCACCGGCATTGGCACCTTCAACGACCGCGTGCGCGACTCGGTGCGCGGCGGCTCGCCCTTTGGCGACTATCTCAAACAGGGTTTTGCCACCGGCCTCTACACCGACCCCAACGAAACTGCCGGGGGCGGCCCGCTGGATAAGCTGAACCTGCTCCTGTTTAGCGACCGCATCCGCGTGGCGTTGGCCGGCAACCTGGCGAACTTCACCTTCACCGGGGCGGGCGGCGAGGCCGTCACCGGCGCTGCGGTGGACTACAACGGCTCACCCACCGGCTACACCCTCGACCCCCAGGAACACATCGTCTACATCTCCGCCCACGACAACGAAATCTGGTTCGATGCCGTGCAATACAAGGCCCCGGCCAGCGCTGCCATCGCCGACCGCGTGCGCATCCACAACCTGGGTTTGAGCATCGTGGCCTTCTCGCAGGGTGTGCCCTTCTTCACCGCCGGCGACGAGATTCTGCGCTCGAAATCGTTCGACAAAGACAGCTACAACTCCGGCGACTGGTTCAACCGCCTCGATTTCACCTACACCGATAACGGCTTCGGTTCCGGCCTGCCTGTGGCTGACAAAAATAAAGACAACTGGCCGCTGCAAGCCCCCTTGCTGGCCAACCCGGCCCTCAAACCCTCGCCGGAGAACATCCTGGCGGCCCTGGCGCACTTCCAGGAAATCCTGCAAATCCGCCGGAGCAGCCCGCTCTTCCGCCTGCAAACCGCCGAAGACATTCAGGCCCGCCTGACCTTCCACAACACCGGGCCGGATCAAATCCCCGGCCTGATCGTGATGACGTTGAGTGATTTGGCGGATGCCGACCTCGACCCGGCCTACGACAAGCTGGTTGTCCTGTTTAACGCCGCGCCGGGCGAAGTCACCTTCAGCCTGCCCGAAGCGGCTGGCCTGGCCCTGCATCTGCACCCCGTCCTGGCCGCCTCCGCTGATCCCATCGTCCAGATGGCTGCCTTCGACCCCGCCACGGGCGCGTTCAGCATCCCTGGCCGCACGGCCGCCGTCTTCGTGCTGGATCAGGCTCAGCCAGAACCCACTGCAACGGCCATCCCAGAACCGACCGCCGCCCCCGAAGCAACCGAGATGCCCGCCAGCGAGGTTATTCCTACGGCCACTGCCGCGGTTGAAGAATCGGCATCGAGCATCCCGGTTGGGCCGGCGGCGGCTGTGGCTGGCGCAGCAGGTGTGTTGGCCCTGGGCGCCTGGGCCTGGCTGCGCCGGAAAAAATAACCCACGCGCGCCGCGTGGCGGTGGTCAGCTCATATTTGCGCAAAGGTATGCGCTCCTTATCGTTTTCGATAAGTAAACCTTATAAGGGGAAGTTATCTTTGTAACTGCCCGAAATGCCCTCCTGAGCCTATCATTAGTTAGTGAAGTTATCCACAAGCTGTGATAGTAAGCCGTAAGGCCCTGCTCAGGAGGTGCATTTTTTGATGCCCAAACCCATCTTCCAATTGATCATTCTGTTCGCCGCGGGCCTGCTGCTGGCTGCCTGCGGTGCTGCCGCGCCCACGGCCACGGCGTCCCTGCCGCCTGCTACCGATACCGCTGTTCCACTGGCAGCCACCGAGCCGCCCACTGCCGCGCCCACCCTGGCCCCCAGCGAGACGAGCGCCCCTGCCCCCACCGACACCAGCGAGCCGACCGAAGAAGCCGTTGCCGCAGGTGTGGATCAGTGCGTGGTCTGCCATACCGATAAGCAAATGCTGATTGATACGGCCAAACCTGAGGAAGACCTCGAAGGCGAATCCAAGGGCGTTGGCTGAGGGGGCGATGTGGCTCCGTTGGAGCCCTGGGAAAAAGTTCTGGTCAATAACGAGAAGTTCGCCGCCACCATCCATGGCAAGCAAGATTGCGCCGCCTGCCACGCCGGGCAGCCCGCCGAAGCCGACAAAGATGCCGCCCACAGCGGCCTGATCGCCTCGCCCAGCCAGGATGCCGCCAACGTCTGCGGCACGTGCCACAGCGAACAGGCTGGCAGCTACGCCACCAGCCTGCACAACACCCAGGCCGGTTACTGGACGGTGCTGAACACGCGCAGTGTCCCCGAAAACCACGCCGCCCTCGAAACCATGTTTGGCAACCACTGTGCCACCTGCCACACCACCTGCGGTGAATGCCACGTCAGCCAGCCCAAGAATGTAGGCGGCGGCCTGTTCGACGGGCATGTTTTCGTCGAAACGCCGCCCATGACGCGCTCCTGCACCGCCTGTCACGGCAGCCGCGTGGGCAATGAATTCCTCGGCAAAAACGAAGGCTTCCCCGGCGACGTGCATTTCCGCCAGGGGCGCATGAACTGTGTCAAGTGCCACAGCGGGGCAGACCTGCATGGCGAAACCGCCGCAGCCGCCGATCACCGCTACGCCGGGGCCGAGATGCCCGCCTGCACCGACTGCCACACCACCGAGCAACTGACATCTACCGGCAACGTGATGCACACCACCCACGGCGATCAGTTGGCCTGCCAGGTGTGCCATGCGATCACCTACACCAGTTGCGATGGCTGCCATGTGGCCGTCAGCGAGAAGAGCGGCAACCCCTTCTTCGAGACCGAAGCTACCTATGCCACCTTCGTCATCGGGCGCAACCCGCGCCAGAGCGCCGAACGCCCCTACGAATACGTGCTGCTGCGCCATGTCCCCGTGGCCACGACCAGTTTCCAGTATTACGGCGAGAACCTGCTGCCCAACTTCGACGCCCTGCCCACCTGGGCCTACGCCACGCCGCACAACATCCAGCGCAACACCCCGCAGACCGAATCGTGCGAGGCGTGTCATGGCAACGCCGACCTGTTCTTGACGGCGGATAAGGTCAAGCCCGCAGAGCAGGCCGCCAACGCCAGTGTAATCGTCGCCAGCCTGCCCTCGATGAGCGGCAGTCCCGACGACGGTGACGATGATGGGCAGCCGGCCAACGGCGGCATTCCGCTGCCACCGGCCAACCACACCGGCCTGATCGTGTGTAATGTGTGTCACCTGGTGGGCGCCGGCGATGCGCCCGTCAATCCGCCCAGCCATGCAGGGCGTGAGGATGGCTCGTGTACCACCTGCCATCCGCTACCAACAGAATAAAAGAGCCCGAATAACACCAATCTTCACAAAACCCGTTCGTGCTAATTCGTGGTTATACAAACGCCAAATCTACCCCATTTATTTCGTCAGGAGAAAACATATGAAGAAACTGCAATTGCCCATCGCCCTGCTGCTCGTGTTGAGCTTCTTGCTCAGCGCCTGCCAGGCGGCCACCACCGTGGCCCCCACGGCTGCCCCGGCAGCCACCAATACCGCGGTTCCACCGACCGCCACCGCCGTCCCGCCGACGGAAACGGCTGTTCCCCCCACGGACACGCCCGTCCCGCCAACCGAGACACCCCTGCCCCCGCCCGATTTCGAAGCCCTGTTCACCGAACTGGCCGCCAGCCTGACCGGTGATAATGGCTACGGCAGCATCAGCGCTGCCAAGCTCAACGAAGCCCTGGTCGAAAACCCGCCCTTCCTGCTCGACGTGCGCGAAGCCTCCGAGTACGAAGAAGGCCACATCGAAGGGGCCGTCAACATTCCCGTGCGCAATGTGCTGGAAAACCTGGACAAACTGCCCGGCCTGGATGAACCGATGGTGGTCTACTGCGGTTCGGGTCATCGCGGCGCGCTGGCGATGGCCGCCCTGCGCGTCCTCGGTTACACGGATGTCAAAAACCTGGGCGGCGGCACCGGGGCCTGGAAGAAGGCCGAACTGCCGCTGGTCATGGGTGCGCCCGAAGCGCCTGCCGCTATCAGCACGCCCATCGTGGCCGATCAGGCCCTCTACGAAGCGCTCAATGCCTTCTTCACCGGTATGCCCGAAGGTTTCTATGCCACCAATGCCAGCAAGCTCTCTGAAGCGCTGGCCGATAACCCGCCCATGCTGATTGACGTGCGTTCGACGGGCGAATGGGACAGCCAGGGCTATATCGAAGGCGCGGTCAACATCCCCTTCAATGATTTCTTCGCCAAGCAAGATCTGTGGCCCGCCAAAGACGCCCATATCGTGATCTACTGCGGTTCCGGCCATCGCGGTGCCATCCTGCAGTTGGCAATGTACATGCTGGGTTACGAAAACGTACTCAACCTGGGCGGCGGCCTGGGCGCCTGGAAAGCCGCTGGACTGCCGGTGGCCGGCTGGGTGGATTGGCCGGTTGTATGGAGTGATTTCGTCAGCAATATCCCGGCTGGCTATTACAGCATCAAAGCGGCTGACCTGAACACGGCGATGGTCGAAAACCCGCCCTTCCTGCTGGATGTGCGCGAACCTTCCGAAGTGGAAGCCGGTTACATTGCCGGGGCCGTCAACATCCCCGTGCGTGACCTGCTCAAGAACCTGGATAAACTGCCCGGCCTGAACGATCCCATCGTGATCTATTGCGGCTCGGGTCACCGCGGTGCATTGGCTATGTCGGCCCTGCGCATCCTTGGCTATACCGATGTCAAGAACCTGGGTGGCGGCACCGGGGCCTGGAAGAAGGCCGAACTGCCGCTCGAAACCGGTATGCCTGCCGCGCCCGAAGCTGGCACGGCTCCCGAAGTGGACCCCACCCGCCTGCGTGACCTCGATGCCTACCTGAGCGGCCTGCCCGAAGGCTTCAACACCGTCAAGGCCGCCGACCTCAACACCGAACTGGCCGAGGCCACCCCGCCCGTTTTGGTGGACGTGCGCACGCCCGATGAATGGGCCGAAGGCATTATCGCCGGGGCGATCAAGGTCGAACTGCAAAAAGTGCCCGCCGAACTGCTGGCGCAGCTCCCGGCCAAAGATGCCGCCATCGTGATCTACTGCGGTTCGGGCCACCGCGGCGCGATCGTTGCCATGTACTTGAATATGCTCGGTTACACCAACGTTCGCAACCTGAATGGCGGTTTGGGTGCCTGGATTGCCGCCGAACTGCCGGTTGAAAAATAGACGATGTGTATGGCGAAATTAATTTCGCCATACCTTGATGATCAAACGGGGTGTTGAAGCGGATATATGCGCTCAACACCCCGTTTGTTTTTTGATACAATGAACGCCAATCCCTTCCCCCTTCAAGAGGCTCACTTGTTCGATCTCAATGCGCTGGCCGTGTTTGTGGCGGCCGCCGAATGTGGTAATTTTAGCGAAGCCGGGCGGCAGCTCAACCTGTCGCAGCCGGCCGTCAGCCAGAATATTGATGCGCTTGAGAAGACCTTTGGCGTCAAACTCTTCGAGCGCCAGGGGCGCAGTGTGCGCCTGACGGCAGCTGGTCAGATGTTGCGCTCGATGGGTCGCGAACTGTTGGCCTCCGCCCACCGCCTGGAAGAGACGGTCGCCTCGCTCGAAGGCGAAGTGGCCGGCGAGATGACCATCGGCTGCACGACTACTTCGGGAAAATACCTGCTGCCGGGGTTGATCGCCCGCTTTCGCCAGCAGTTTCCGCAGGTGCGCGTCAATGTGCATGTTTTCAACCGCGAGGGGATGCTGCGCCGCCTGCTGGGGGGCGAGGTGGATTTTGGCGTTTCGAGCAAACAATCGGATCAGCGCGATTTCGAATACCAGGATTTTTTCGATGACGAGGTGATCCTGATCGCCTCGGCCAGCCACCGTTGGGCCAAGTTCGGCCAGATTTACGCCGATGACTTGCTCGACGAACCGATGATTTTGCGGGAGCAGCACGCCGGTACACGCGATGTGCTGGCCGATGGCCTGCGCCAATGCGACATCATGCCCGAAGCGCTCAATGTGGTGATGGAATTGGGCAATGCCGAAGCGATTGAGATGGCCGTGGGCGAGGGCATCGGCGTGGCGTTCATTTCACGCCTGGCGGCTGCGCGCGGCCTGGCGCTGGGCCGGGTGGTTGAAGTTCATGTGGAAGGGATGCGCCTGACGCGCAAAATCTGGATGGCGCGCAACCGGCGCATGCCGGCCACGCGGGCGCAGAGCGAGTTTTGGCAATTTATCCAGGCGCAAAAGGGGGAGCTTGCGCAATGGGCGATGAAGCAGTGACTGGCGCAGCGGGCGTGCTGGCCCTCGGTGCCTGGGCCTGGCTGCGCAAGGCAAAGAAGATTTGATCTTCAACCAGAAGAATAAGACTACAAAGCGAACTTTTCGGGGGCGTTACGCGCTTCCGCTAAAATCGCATCCAGCGCGGCGATCTTTTCGGCGCTGATCACCGGCTGCGGGGGGTAATGTTGGGCGAGCAGCGCTTCCACCTTTTCGTGGGCCTTCTCGTGAACGTCTTTGCCGCCGTCGGCCATCCAGGCGTCGTAGCTGGCCTGGTTGAACAGGTCAGATTTCCAATAAGTTTTGCGGGCGTGGCGCACGGTGTGTTCCTCGGCGATGAAGCTGCCGCCGATGCCCACCTGTTGGATCACCTCCACGGCCAGCGTTTCTTCGTTTACTTCCACGCCGCGGCTGAACAGGTGATGGAAGGCAGATGCCCACTCGTTATCAATCACCAGTTGCTCGTAGCTCACGCCCTGGTCGGCCCCGACGATGGCCTGCGCGCCAATGCCGCCGGCCCCGGCCAGGAAGGCCACCATGCCGGTCATGCCCTTCTCGAAGCCGCTCTGAAAATCGGGTACACAGGCATCCGTCAGGCCGCTGTTGACGGAGATTTCGTAGCCGTAGTGACGCCCCATCTGAATGGCCGCCAATGCGATGAACACCTGGTTGGGCGAGCCAAACGAGCATAAAAAGCTGCGCATATCGGCGGTGTGGGCCGAGCCGCTCCAACTGCCGGGCCGCCCGAACAGCCAGCAGAACACAATCCCGGCCAGGTTGTAGGCGTTTTGCATCACCATCGTCCCGGCCAGCGTCACCGGCGCATCCAGCCCCGACATAGCCATCGGCCCCAGCCAGATGGGATGCCCCGCCTCAGCGAAGATGATCGCCATCTCCAGGCTGTGGATGTCGTAGGAGAGCGCGCCATTGGGTTCGAGCAGGTAGCCCACCTGCGGGGGGAAATTGGCCCGCGAGGGTTCGTTTTTGACGACTTCCCACATGCGCAGAATCTGCCGGGCCGATTCGGGGCTGCAAATGTAGACGCCGTAGGGCTTGGTGGAATAGAGCGTGCAGAGGTAATAGGCGTACAGGTCTTGCATATAACCGGGGCAATCGGATGGCGTAACCAGCGGCATACAACTGCCCACAAAAGGCAGGTGGTTGGTCAGCACCAGGCCCTTGATCACGTCTTCGGTGTTGCCCAGGCGGCGGGTGTTGGTGCGCGGCTGGCGCGGGTCGCTGTATTCGACGATGGTGGCCTGGTTGCTGAGGTGGATATCGTAGGGATGGCGCATGACGGGCAGGCGGGCGTCGCCGCCTGGGGCTGGGCGGGTCTCGCGCAGGGCCTGTTCGACCAGCGCCCGTGGCAGTTTGGCAACGCCCGTGGCGCGATCCACCGTTGCGCCGCGTGCTTCGAGCAGGTCTAGCACGCGCGGGTGCGGCAGCCGGCAGCCGGTGGTTGCGAGGATATTGAGCGTGGCAGCGTGGATTTGTTCGATCTCAGTTTGGGAAAGGATGGTGATTTGGGATTGGATGTGGTTCATAGGAGGATTCGGGATCAGGTATTCGAGATTCGATATTCGTTTGCCGTTTACGCGGTACGGGTATCGAATACCGAATTACGACTTACGTTTTGCCATTCATCTATCAACGCCATCACATTTTCATGTGCTTGCGGCGTCAGTTCGCGCACGTTGTCTACGGGCGAGAGGATGAAACGGCCGGTGGGGCCGAAGATTTCGAGGGCGCGGCGCATTCGGCGCGCACGGCTTCGGGCGTGCCATTTTCGACGGTGAGGTGGCCGTTGACGCCGCCCCACAAAGTGATCTTACCGCCCAGCTTGGCGGCGGTCTGCTCGAGGTCCCAGGTGTGCGGGTCCACGCCGATCAGCACGTCTACCCCGGCAGCGGCGATGTCATCGAGCAGGGGCATGCAGTTGGCGGTGAGGATGTAGCCGAACTGCGCGCCGTGGGTGTGGCACTGGGCAGCGTCGGCTTCGAGCAGCGGGCGGATGTATTTGCGGTAGTGGCGCGGGGTGAAGAAATCGGTGTTCTCGTACCAGGCGCGTTTGATGATCACATCCACGCCGAAGTCGAGCAGTACCTTCATGCGGGCGCGGTTCCAGGTGGCGATGATGTCGAGCAGTTCGGTGATGAACTCCGGTTCGTCGAAGAGGGCATAGGCCAGGCGGTTCAGGCCGTAGACCCAGCCGATCAGGTCGGCGCCCACGCCCCAACCACCGGCCACCGTCAGGCCATGTTTTCGGGCAAATTCCACCACCGGGGCTGCTTCGGCGCGAAAGGCGGCGATTTCCGCCTCAGTGGGCGGGACGAGCAGGTAACGCAGGGCGGGCAAGTCCGCCGGGCCGTCTACGATGAATTTGCGGCTGCGGTTGGTGACGTAATCGTCGAGGAAGGGCACGTGGTCGCCCCAACGCCATTCCTCATCCTGGCGCACTTCGGCGCGCAGCGTCCCGGCGGGGGTGACGTATTCCTTGAAGAGCATATCGCCCGCTTTCCATTCGCGCACGGTCACGTCGGGATGGTAGCTGACCGGCAGGCCGTGCAGATTGTAATGATCATTGACCACCACCGGCGGGCGCGGCGGAATCTGCACGTAGGGCTGCAAACCGAGGTCGAGTTGGCGCTGGATGAAATCGAGGTAATCGGCGCTTTCGGCTTTGAGGCCGTTGAAGAGCATGAAGGAGCAGGGGAGACGGGGGGAGGGGGAGATGATGCTCATGGCTGTAAGGGCATGAAGCGTGAGTCGTGATGGTCACGTTTCACGTTCTAAATACACTTGCGGATATAGGGCTTGTTGATCTCCCACAGCTCATCGAGCAGCTTCACCGCGCCTTCGGCGGAGTTGACGACGGGGTCAATCAGCAGGGCTTGCAGGGCCAGTTCTTTGGAGGCGTGGACGGCGGCTTCGACGGCAAGTTGCTGCACGCTGGCCTGCATGTGGAGCAGTTTGGCAATCGGGTCGGGCAGCGGGCCGAGTGAAACCGGATGAATGCCGGCAGCGTCGGCCACCACGGGTACTTCGACGGCCAGGTCTGCGGGCAGATTGGGGATAGCGCCCTGGTTGTAGACCACGCCCGACTCGATGAATTTCTTCTGATTGTGGAGAATCCCGGCGATGACGGCCACGCCGCGCTCGCCTGAGGGGGCGAACCAATCGGCGGGGATGGGGTCCGCCCCGGAGAGAATGCCATCGAGTTGGGCCTTCATTTCCACACGCCCGCGTTCATCGCCATCGAAATCGTAGCCATGCTCTCCGCCTTCCCAGCCGTAGGCCACATACTCGCCCATGTGATCGTCCGAGCAGGTGACCCACTGCCCGAAGCTGCGGAACATGCGCCGGGTGAGCGGCATGTAAGCCGGGTCGTAGGCGGCTTCTTTCTGGCGCAGCAGCGGGTACAGGTCTTGGCCGGTGTCGCGGCGGCGGATATGTTGGAACCATTGGAAATGATTCAGCCCGGCCCCCCACACGTCCACTTCGTCGGGCGCAAGGCCCAAAATGCGGGCGACATCGTGCTGGCCCATGAACACCCCGTGGCACAGGCCAATCGCTTTCACGTTGCTGTACCTGCCCAGGCCGCAGATGATGCGGCTTTCGGGGTTGGAGAAGTTGATGAAGAGGGCCTCCGGGCAGAGTTCTTCCATGTCGCGCACAAAGTCGAAGATCAGCGGCAGGGTGCGCAGGGTGAAGAACAGCCCGCCGGGGCCGCCGTTTTCGCCCAACACCTGGCGGATGCCATACTGGCGCGGGATTTCGAAATCGAGCTTCCACAGGCGGTTGCGGTCAATCGCCACCGAGTTGACCACGAACCTGGCCCCATCCAGGGCGGCGCGGCGGTCGGTGGTGTGTTCGATCTTCAGCCCCGCGCCCGATTGCTGATTCATCATTTGCGCCAGTTGGGTCATGCGCGCCAGGGCCTCGGGGTTGGCATCCACCAGGGTGAAGGTGGAACCCCGCAGGGGCGATTCGCCCCCGATGGCGCCGGAGAAAATGTCGCGGAACATCGAAAGTCCAAAGGACATGCTGCCCGCACCGATAAAGACGATTTTGGTTGTGTTCATAATTACCTCAGAAATGGAAGATTTACCCGCGTTGCACGGAATAGTAATCGGATGTGAAGCGGAGAACCTGCACCACGGCCCCCATCACGGCGGCGCGGTAGCCGAGTTGCGAAGCCTGGAGTTTCGGCTGAAGTGGAATAGCGCCTGCCAGTCGGGCCAGGATGGGGTCAATCAGCAAATCGGCTGATTTGGCCACGCCGCCGCCGAGCAAAATGGCATCGGGGTCGAAGATGAGCGTCAGCGCGGCGACGAGTTGGGCCAGGTAATCTACCGTATCTTGCAAAACGGGTGCGGCCCAGGGTTCGCCGCGCCGCGCCGCATTGAAGACATCCTCCGCCGTCAGGGATTCGAGTTCCCCAGGGGGGCGCGTGCCTTGCAGGGCGGCGCGGCCGCGTTCGGCGATGCCGGTTCCCGAAGCCAGTTGTTCCAGCGCCCCAAAACCGGGGTAGCTCTTCCCCAGGTGGCTGCGATCCGGCAGAAAATAGCCCACTTCGCCGGCCATGTGGTGTGCCCCGCCATAAACGGAGCCGTTGATCACCACGCCCGCGCCGATGCCGGTGCCGACCGCCAGCAGAATAAGGTTGTTGATCTCCACCGCTGTGCCGAACCACATCTCGCCCAGGGCGGCCAGGTTGACGTCGTTCTCGATGGTGGTTGGATGTGTGTAACGGCCCGCCAGGCGTTGGCGCAAGGGGAAGTTTGTCCAGCCGAGGGCGGGGGCGAGGATGACGTTGCCGTCGGCGGCCTGCACCACGCCTGGCACGCCGATGCCGATGCCGCGCACCGGTAGGGGCGTGGTGCGGGTGAAAGCCAATAAACTGTCTATCACCTGGCACACGACCCCCAAACTTTCTTCGGCCTGGCTTTGCCCGTGGGTAAAGTGGACTTCGTGGACGATCTCCCCATTCAGGTTGGCCACCGCGCCGTAGATTTTTGTGCCGCCCAGGTCAACACCCAGGATCAGATGGTTTTCACCGTTGAACTTAAGCAGCGTGCGCTTGCGCCCGCCGCTCCACTCCTTTTGCCCGGTTTCGACCACCAGCCCCTCGGCGATCAGTTCGTCCACGATGCGCATCACCGTGGGCAGGCTGACCTCCAGGTCTTCGGCGATCTGCGAGCGCGAGACCGTTTCGCTGCTGCGGATCAGCTCCAGGATGGACGAGCGGTTGATGGCGCGCATTTCGGCGGCGGTGATGGTGTGGATGTTTCGTTTGGACGGGGCGTTCATCATAGATATTTTCTCAGTGTAAATTATAATTACTAACTGTAAGTAATATAACAGGCTTTCATCAATTTTGCAAGTAGAAACTTGGCGGTATGGCGTGAATCAAACAGGAGCGAGTTTGTCTGACTCGCTCCTGTTTGTTCGGTCAAATCTCAATTATTTGCTGCCGATGCCAAACAGCGATTCTGCCCGCTCGAACTTTTCCTCCAAAAAACGTCCGTGAGCCACCAACTGATTCGTGTCGTTGCGGTAGAAATCCTGGGCGATAGATTTCATCTCCTCGTCGAGCAAATCGAGTTGGTCTACCAGCAGCTTTTGGGCGGTTTTGCCGTCTTTGACCACATGCAGATTGACATACGCCGGCGGCAGCTTGAGGTAGTTTTCGAGTGTTTCGGGCAGGTATTCGAGGGCGGTCTGGCGGATGGTGTACAGGTTGTAGTTGCTCTGATCCAGGCGGTGCAGGTAGGGCAGGATTTCGATGATGGTGTTCTTGATGCTGACCACGCGCTGGTAAATCTCTTTCGGTACCCGGCGGCGGATGGAATTGACCAGTTCTTCCAACTCCTGCTGCATCGCTTCTACATCCAACTCCTGGCGCAGGCGCAGCTCCTGGGCCTGACTGCGCGGCGCAGCCAGCGCACCGATGCCATACAGCCCGATGACAATCAACAGCCAGTAATCACCGATGATGCCGGTGAAAAACAAGCCCAGCCCCACCAAGCCGAGGAGCGAGCCGAGAATGTTGCTGTTGCTGTACAGGTAAAGTAAAAGGCGTTGTCGGTTATTCATGGAATAATGATAAGCTATTTAACCACGGACGACACGGAATACACGGAAGGAATCTATGTGCGAGGCTGTTTTCCGTGTATTCTGTGTGTTCCGTGGTTAATTCATTGATAGCCGCGAATCTGCTTGAAGATGGTCTCCAACGGGGTCTTCTTGGCATCGAAGACGCGCCCGCCGGTGGCTTCGGCCACCTCGGCCATCTCTTTTTCGTCGGCCTCGCCAAACAGAATCACGAAGGTTTTGATGCTCTGCGCGCCCGGCTGGGCGTTGTAGAACTTGAGAAACTCATCCAGCGCTTGACCGCTGTTGCTCAGGCCGTCGCTCATCAGCACGATGGTGTAATAACGGTCTGGCTCGCTCTGTTGGGCAGCCAGCGCTTGCTCGTAGGCGCTGCGCAGGCTGTCGTAGATGGCGGTTTTGCCGTTGGCTTGCAGGCCGTTGGCAAATTTCTGCACTGCGCCCAGGCTGTTGGGGTCAGACAGGCTGATCTCGAAGGTTTGTGCCGGTTGGGTTGTGCTGCTGAACGGGATCAGCGTGACCTTTTCGCGGTCGCGCAAGCGGGCGAATTGGCCGGTGAGGCTGCGGTCAGCGCCGGTCAGCACGGCCAGGGCGTTTTTGAGGCTGTCCAGGCGTTCCCCTTCCATCGAGCCGCTCACATCCAACACGAAGTAGGAGTGGGTGGGGTTGCTGGCCTTATCGAGGTAGGCAAACAGCAGGTGATCGATCACTTCCTGGCTATTGGGGAAGGGCAGTTCCACCAGCAAGTTGGCGGGGAAGGTTTTACTGAGCGTCACACCGCTGATCACCGGGCGGCGCAGCGTGCGCTCCATCATCAGCTTTTGAAATTCGGGCGAGCGCAGGTATTCGACCAGCTTGTTATAGGCCGCGCGCTTTTCGGCATTGACGAGCATGATCGGGTAATCGGCGGTGATGATGCCTTCCTGGGGGTAGATCAGCGTCAGTGATTCGCGCAGATCGCCGCCCTGGTTGAGCGAGAGCAGCACCGATTCGTAGTTGATCATCCCATCCAGGCGATCCTGCTCCTCCACGTAACGCTCGGCCAGCCAGCCCGAACTGCCCGAAGTGAGCGCCTGGCCGGTGAAGAAGCGGCGCAGCTCATCGCTGACGGCATCCACATCGGCCACGGTCAGGGCATCGCCCGTGCCAGCAAAAGCGGCGGCAGCCCCCACCAGGGCGGTAAAGCCGGTGTTGGAGGTGGTGGGATTAGTCATGGCGTAACGCAGTTGGCCGCTGGCGGCTTTCTCGGCGATGTCGCGCCAGGTGACCGTGGGGCTATCGCTCCAGCCCCACTGTTTAGCCAAACTGGTTTTGACGCCCAGTACCACCGGCGAGAGCATGGTCTTTTCCTGCGCCAGCACGCGCCCGCCGGCTCCTTGCAACAGGAGCATGTACTTGGTGTGCGAGAACCACGCCAAATCCACGTCCTCGCCGGCCATCAGCTTTTCGGCCCCTTCGAGCGTGCCGATGTATTCCATTTTTAGCGCCAGGCCGGTGGCTTTTTGGATGTCGGGGAAGAGCGGCTCGAGGTCTTTCAGTTCCGAGCCAGCCAGCACGGTCAATGCCTCGCCGCCCGTGGGGGCGGAGACCTGGCAGTTCAACTGGCTGAACAGGATCGCCAGCAGCGCCAGGAAGATGAAAATTTTGTGGTGTTTCATGTTCTTGTTAGGCGAAATTAATTTCGCCTTACCCTTACAATCGAATCTCGCCG
This sequence comes from uncultured Anaerolineaceae bacterium, assembly GCA_964606085.1. GTDB lineage: Bacteria > Chloroflexota > Anaerolineae > Anaerolineales > UBA4823 > CAIQJJ01. The sequence goes on along the minus strand of CAZSFD010000046.1, from coordinate 2,646 downwards.
TCGGGTACGCTCAAATCTACGCTGCGGGTGGCTTCGGCGGCGCGTTCGGCGCGCACACGGTCAATGTACGAATTGGCCTTGTCCACTTCTTCGCTGAGCAGGTTGACGGTGATTTGCATGTTCTTGAGCGCCTCGACCTTGTAGTTTTCCATCATATCCATGGCCTGGTAGATATTGCTGAAGGCGTTCTGCAACTGTTGGATGTTGATGGTGGAACTGGCGGCCTGTTCGTAGATTTGGGCGCTCTGCTTCTTGAGCATCTGCGAGGTGGCCTCGATCAGGTTGCTGGTGGTGGTGTTGAGGGCGGTGATCTGGTCGAGGACGAGCTTCTGGTTGACGAGCGCCTGGGCGACGATGACGGCGGTGCGCAGGGCCGAGACCGTGGTGGTCGTGGCGCGATCCACGCCTTTGATCAGCTCCAGGTTGTTCTTGCGCAGCATATCCAACGCCAGGTAGCCCTGGATGCTGACGGCCAGTTGGGTCAGCAGGTCTTGCACCTTCTGGCGCACGTAGAACTGCATTTCCTCGCGCACGATGCGCGCCTTTTCGGGATCGGTGGCTTCGATGATGGCGATGCGGTCTTCGAGGGCGGCGTCAATCTTCTTGCCCACGTAGACGTACTGGCGTAACTGCTGCATCAGCGTCCACAGGTTCATCTTCTCCTGCTCGATGGTGGCGTTGTCTTTGCGCAGTTCGTCTTGCCCGCGGTAGAGGGCGTTGATGATGGCGTTGAGGTGCGCTTGCGAGGACTGATATTTCAGGAAGTAGTTGCGCACCTTGCTGCCGAAGGGCAGTTTTTCGAGCAGTTTGGCCGGCGAGAAGAGGTCGCCCTGGCGGGAAGGGTCGAGTTCTTCCACCGTTTTGCGCAAATCTACCAGCGATTGCGAAATCGGCGAACCCGAATCGAAGAAGCCGCTATCCATCGCCTTGACGGGCCGATCCAACATGCGGTTCGATACGCTGGCGGCGGCACGGATTTCCTTGTTGCCCAGGTTATGCACGGCGGTCAGGCGGTCGGTGAATTGTTCGCTGTGTACATCAGAATTGACCACGATGTCCACGAATTCCTTCACCTTGCCGTCCAGCTTCTGCACGGTGGGGTTGTCGAGGCGGATCATGTCGTCGGATTGTTGGGGTTCAACGGTGTTGACGGGTTCGGGGGGGGCTAATTGTAAGGGGGCTTCGAGTACCTGAGGGGGGGTGAGTTCTTGTACCATGTGGAAATTTCTCCTTGTATCTTTCTGTTCATGGTCATGTCATGCTGAGGCCGTTCTGTGGCCGAAGCATCCCTGTTGCAAAGGGGGTAGGGATGCCTCGCTCCGCCCGGCATGACATGGTTGCTTACTTATATTTTTCTTCAATCTGTTGGATCATGCTTTCCAGAATTTCGTAGCTGGGTGGTTCGACCACGTCTACGATCACTTCGGGGGCTTGGATGTTCAGTTTGCTGACGAACTGGTTGAAATAGGCTACGTCAGTATTGCGGAAGCCAAATTCGACTTCGAGCTGCTTCAGGGTGGGGTCGTTGAGCAGCAATTCGCCCAGTTTCTGGCCGCCCTCGCTGACCGGGATCAACACGTGTTTGGTGAAGACGGTCGGCGTGGGGTAGATCAGCACCATGCCAGGTTGCAGCCCTTCGGCGGTGGACGCCTGGTAGAAGAACTGCGACTCGTAGATCATCACCAGCGGGGCCTTGCCCATGCCCATCACCAGGTAGTTCTCGAACGGCGCCTCAGACGAATACTCGGTGTAGCCCTGCTTGAGGAACAAATCTTCCATCAGCGGCAAAATCGCCGCCGCCTGGGTCTGGTTCTCGACCACGGCATCGCCATTGGCGACATAGCTCGACAGCGCCAGGTACATCGCCGCCGAGTTTGATTTACGCACGTCGGTGGAACTGATCAGCAGGCTCTTGTTGACGGCATAGGCATCGCTGGCCTTCAAATCTTTCCAGCGTGTGTCGTTTTGCACCAACTCGATGTACTTGTCGAAATCGAGCGTGTAATAGCCGCCCTGGTCTTGCGCCATGCCATTGGCAACCAGAATATCGGCAATCGGCTGCCACGAGGCAACGACCATTGGCGAGTAGAAGACATCGTACGATTTCGAGATGCCATTCTCGCGGCGAACTTTCTCCGCCGCCGGGATGCCGGCCGGGAAGACGAAATCGTAGTCTTTGACGTTGTAGTTGGTGGCAATCTGGCGTGAACCGGCCTTTTCCACCTCGACTCTTACGCCGCCGCGCTGCAAAGCCTCGATGACGCGCGGGTCGTGGAAAAATTCCTCTTTCTCCGAGCCGATCAACCCGCGCACGGTGACGGTGTTACGCACGGCAACGCGGTCTTTGACCGAGAAGAAGATGCCCGCGCCGACACCCAGGATGAGAACAATCAAGAGCAAAGGCCCAATAAAGCGTTTCATGTTGTCAACTCCTATCTTTATGTAGTCTACGCAAGAAATGGGGGAAAGAGTAGTTTTATTTTGTTAATGTTTTGTAAACGCCATCGCTGGCAGACTTTGAAATCTTGGCGGCCTGGTGTTGACTCGGCGCGATGGGCATGGTAGAATTTCGCCCGCTTAACCAGTTGCCCGCCCCCATCGTCTAGGGGCCCAGGACGGAGCCCTCTCAAGGCTCAAACAGGGGTT
>CAZSFD010000045.1:0-43393 GCA_964606085.1 uncultured Anaerolineaceae bacterium | reverse complement strand
GTGATAAATTTCCAGTTTACCCTGGCCACATTCTCAGCGCTGAGGGTGGCGGTGGGCGTGGGCGGGTTGTTGGGATCGGTAGCCGTGGGGGTGGGGCCGGAGGGGGTGGGCGCGGGGGTGCGGGTGTTGCGCGTGGGGGTTGGTGTGCGGGTGGGGGTGGGTGTGGCGGTATTGGTAGCCGTGCGTGTGGCCGTGGGTGTGCGCGTGGGTGATGGCGTGCGGGTGGCGGTAGGGGTGCGGGTGGGGGTACGCGTGACCGTGGGTGTGCGCGTGATGGTGGGCGTTTGTGTGGCCGTGGGGGTGGGGGTTATGGTCGCTGTGGGTGTGGCGGTGACAAAATGAGCCGTTACATCTTTATCGCTATCCATCACCAATTCTCCGGGATTATTTGCTCCGCTCAAACCACCGCTCCAGTGATCGAATACGTAGCGGGCCGGATCAATGGAATTTGCCGTCAATTCCAAATTGGTGTTTTCCAGATAGGTCATGCCAGGGCATCCTGGCAACGCATTGGGAACGATCATTCCGGAACCGGCAGGATCATAGAAATAGTTCAACTCGTACATGAACGGCGGGTAATTCAGCTTGTGGTGCTGTAAGATGGCCGAGCCGTAGCAGGCATCAGCGGCGCGGCCCGTTTTGAAGGCATCCCAAAAGGCTTCGATGGAGAAGGGGATGCTGCCGTTGTGGGGCGTGGTGCTGTAATGCCAGATGCCGTTGTTGGAGGGGCCGTTGAAGCCGTCAGAAAATTCGTCATGGGTTTGGCTGGTGCTGTCGAAGATGTTGAGCAGGCTGGCGGCAACCACGCCTTCGTAGTTCTCTGGAGAACCAGTAACTCTATATTGACTTGCTCAACGGGATCCATATTGGTAAATTCGACTTCGTTATGAGCCTGTACTGCCGCTTCGAAAAAATGCGCCCAACCCTCGCTCCAGGCGCAATCCGCGTCGGTTTCCATCCACAAATCATGATTCCACCACGTGCCATCTAATTTAATGCAGGCATTAATCACTTTGTTTTCGTCATTGATAGCCTTAGCCAGGATAAAATGACCGTATTCATGAAGAATCCTATCCGGTTTGATGCCATCATCAAACGGCAAAAAGATTTGACCAGCATAGCAAGGCAAGCCGCCAATCCAGGCACAACCATAAGGCCAGTGAATTTCAAGAAAACTTGATGGCGTCCATCCGGTTTGTTGTTGAAGCCAACCCAATGCAACATTGGCTGTCAAGTCATAAATGTAAAAGGGTTGGGATGAAATCTCAGTTTGGATAGGGTTTAGCGGAATTGTGTAGTCGAATGGTACAACGCCATCTGGATAAGTATCTGGCGAATGATTGGGGTCCAATTGCCTCGAATGCGAGTGAATAGTACCATTCCAGTCCGTTACCTTAACTCGTTGGTTGTCGGTGGCATAGATGACGATATATAAATCCAAAGATGGCCCATTGGTTATTGGATCAAAGGCATATTCACCGTTATCATTCGTTTGTGTAGTTCTCAGCAACAAGTGATAACCTGGAGTGACAGTCCATAACTGCATTCCTATTCGACCAAGTGGACGCTCAAATGGCGAAGAACCTTGATCCCTACGGGCCGAGTAACGAATGGTACCGGTCACTTGTATTTCTCCGATCCCAGGAGAAAAGGTCGAAGATGGGGATGAAAATGTATCCGTAATGTGCAAAGTGTGACCCTGGACGACTGGTAAAGTCGGCTGATATTCAAGGCCCCGAATCATTTTTCCTTGCACCTGCGAGCTTTGCAAATGGATGGTTTCGATGGCTTGATATTGCGAAGCCCCTGTTAATTGCATGACGCGAATCTCAACGGGCCATTCTCCTTCACGTTCAACCATGATTGAGAGCGTGAATGTCATTGGCTGGTTCGCGGTCAGGGTGCCTTGCCATGATCTGACTCCCGATATGAAATGCACCGGGTTATCGTAATTTTCAAAGAAATCAATGGTAAGAGCAACTTCGGTTTCATTATCCACAGACATGATCCCAATGGACAAATTTACGACGCTTCCCACCAGGGGCTCAGATGATACTGAAACCTGAGAAATTTGTAATGGCGGCCAGACAGGCGTTACGGTTGAGTCTTGCTTGGGCAACGCAGCAACAGATGGATTTTCTAATGCGCTGCCAGAGATCGGCGTCGGAAAAATCATAACGGCAACCAGGCAGAATAGCAAAAGCGATGATAGTGAAGACAAAGTACGCATGGGAACTTCTGGGAAAGAATAAACTATTTGCTGCCCGAACATTCTGGAGAAATCGGGTAGGGTCTGGGTGTTGGGCGAACCTCATTGGCCGAGAAATGGATATTACGGATGAGCTTGCCCCCATCTATCCAGCTTTCAAGAAATACGGTCTCAGAGTCATAGTATGAAGCGCCATCCGGTGCTGTATGGCGGGCATAAATCTCAATCGGCCAGCGGCCTTCTTCCGCGACACAAACGGACACATCAAAAGCTTTCTTTTCGTTGGCAGCCATCGGACCAACCCAGTGTTTATCTCCAGAGATATAATTCACTCGGTTATCATACTCTTCTAAAAAATCTAAATAGAACGTTACTTCTGGCTCGTCATACATGGATGTGATCTCGATGTGTAAATCAACGATCTGTCCTACCACCGGCGCGCCAGAAATGGTGACATCGGTAATATGAATAGGTGGGGTAGCGCTTGAGCACGCGTTTAATCCCATGACCAGGGCAAGCCACAATAAAATCCTTTTCAACCATTTTCTTTGTATAAACATAAAATTCTCCTTTGGGGTTTGATTCTCAAAACCGGCCACCGTTCTGGTCGGTCGTTTGCGATGTGGTGTGATGGATATTCTTCTCAGAGGGGGAGCCGCGCCATCCCCGCTTTGAGCGCTTTGCAAAATTGCAAGGCGATTTTACCCGCCAGTCGGCTGGCTGCCCAGGCGGAAATGTCATGGGATTGTGTGAGAAATATCACATTTTGCGTTTTTTTTTGCAGAAATGGGAAGCAGGGAGCAAGGGGCAGGTGGCAGGAGCGGCTCTGTGTCCTGTGGGTTGACATTGCGGAGCGGTGTCCAACCGGATGGGCAGAATAGCAAAGCCGGGCCAGAAATCTCTGGCCCGGCTTTGTAAGGCGGCATTAAATTCTTAAACTTCCTGATCACCGGGCGAAATGGCGGCGAAAATTTCATCGCCCAGGTCGTTGTGGATTTCGTCGAGCAATTGGTCGTAGTGATGCAAATCCTTTTCGCACTCGGCCAGGCGATCTTCCTGCTGGATGATCAACATTTGCAGCACATCCAGATGAATGCGCCAATCATCCTTTTGCGCCGCGTCGGTGGTTTTATCCAGCAGGCGTTGGGTGATCGCTTGTTCGTATCGCAGGCGGGCCAGCTCCGGTTCAATTTCTTCGTCAATTTCACGTTCGATCTGCGTGTAACGATCCAGCAGGCGCGCGTAAACTTCTCGCTGTGTGGCCCGTAAGATTTCGACAGCATCGGTTGGGGTATCCATCATTTTTCCTCCTGATTAACTGAATAGAACTTTCACATCTTCTGCGGTGATGCTTTTGAAGAAGCTGCCCTCGGTGGTGATCAGTTGCTCTACCAGGTTCTTCTTGCGTTCCTGCAATTGCAAAATCTTCTCTTCCACCGAGTCGCGCAGGATGTATTTGTAGACGAAGACGGGCTTATCTTGCCCGATGCGGTGGGCGCGGTCGCTGGCCTGCATTTCGACGGCGGGATTCCACCACGGGTCAATGTGGATGACGTAGTCGGCGGCGGTCAGGTTGAGGCCAACGCCGCCGGCTTTGAGGCTGATCAGGAAGAAGGGCAGGGCGTCGTTGCTTTGGAAGGCGTCCACCTGTTCCTGGCGGTTGACCGTCTGGCCGTCGAGGTAGGCATAGCCGATGCCGCGGGCATCCAGTTCGGCGCGTAACAGCTTGAGCGTCTCGACAAACTGCGAAAAAATCAACGCCTTGTGCTTTTCGGCCAGTAAAATTTCGATATTTTCGAGCAGCAGCTCAAATTTGGCCGATTCGCCGCGGTAGGCCTTATCTACCAACCGGGGGTGGATGCAAATCTGGCGCAGGCGCAGCAGGCCCTCCAAAATTTTCATGCGGGCGTTTTCCATGCCCTGGCCTTCGATCAGCCCCAGCAGCGCTTTGCGATATTCGTCGCGTGTGCGCGTGTACACCTTGCGTTGGGCGGTATCCATCTCGCCGTAGATGATGCGCTCGGTGCGCGGCGGCAGTTCGGGGGCCACCTGTTCTTTGGTGCGGCGCAAGATGAAGGGGTAGACCATCTTGCGCAGGAATTGGGCCGTGTCGGCGTCGCCGCTGCGTTCGATGGGCCCGCCAATTTCGGTTTTGAAGTATTCCAGGCTGCCCAGCAGGCCCGGGTTGAGAAAGGCAAATTGCGACCACAACTCGAAGGTGGAATTTTCTACCGGCGTGCCTGTCATCACCAGGCGGTGATCGCTTTGCAGCAGGCGGCAGGCCTTGGCCGATTGCGAAACCGGGTTTTTGATCGCCTGCGACTCATCGAGGATGACGTAGTGAAAACGGTAGGCGCGCAGCAGTTCGACATCTTTGATCACGATGCCGTAGGTGGTTGTCACCAGGTCGTATTGGTCGAAGGCGGCGGGGTCTTTTTCGCGCAACTGGCCGTGATATTCGAGGATTTTCAACTGCGGGGTGAACTTTTCGGCCTCACGCTGCCAGTTGACCAACAACGAGCGTGGCAGCACAATCAGGCTGGCTTTGCTGGCGATGCCGCGCTCGCGCAGCGATTGCAAAAACGCCAACACCTGAATCGTCTTGCCCAGGCCCATATCATCGGCCAGGCAGCCGCCGAACTGATATTCGCGCAGGAAATGCAGCCAATCTACGCCAGCCTTCTGGTAAGGGCGCAGTTCGCCGGTGAGATTTTCCGGCAGCGCCTGGGGGGTGATGCTGGTAAATTCTTTTAACCGTTGGCGTCGGCGCTGAAATTCCTCGTCGGCGCTCACCTGTTCAGAGTCACCCAGCAGTTGGTCGAGCAGCGTCACCTGTTGGCGTGAGTAGCGCAGGCCGTCATCGGTGGCTTCTTCGGCCAGGCCAAACAGGTGTTTGTAGCGCTCCAGCCATTCCTGTGGCACTTCGCCAATGCTGCCATCGGCCAGCATGATGTAATTTTCGCTCTTCTTGAGCGCCCGGCGCATATCTTTCAGCGAGACCTGTTGATCGCCGTAGCGAATATCCGTTCCCAGTTCGAACCAATCTATGCCAGAGGAAATGTTGAACGAGATGGTGGGCGTGTGGCGGTTGATGCGCACATTTTTGATATTTTCCTCGCCATATACCTCGAACCCGGCGGCGGTGGCCCTGGGAATGTAGCGCAGCAGAAAATCTACCACATCCACTTTGGCCCGCAGGTTGAACAGGCCAGGGCTGCCGGTGGCCCGCTTCAGGCCAAAATCGCTGACGCTGGAGAAGGCGGCCTTTTCGGCGGCGGCGTTGCGGAAGATGCGCGTAAATAGGGTGGTTTCAGGGTCGAAGTTGGAGGAAACGGGCGGGATGTGCGATGCGTAGGGGACTTCAAACTCGGCGTAGCCGAATTTCAGCCACACATCCAGCACGCCCTGGTTATCTTGTAGATACAGGCGCGGCTGGGGTTTAGCGGTGACATCGTTGGTCTGGATGCCGCTGCCGGTGATGTCGTAACGCGACGCCAGGCGTGGCAGGTAAAAATCGAAAAAATGCTCTTTTTCGTGCGCCGGAATGACGACGCGCGAGGCCTTGCTCAGATTCTCAATCTGCTCCACGTCGAGGCCCTCTTGGGCGGGGATGATCTTGTCATCCATCATCAGCCACAAGGGCGCTTGGGAAATGACCAGGGGCTTTTTGGTCACTTTCCACAGTTGATCCCCCAGGTAAAGATGAAATTGCAGGCGCAGCCCGCCCTCCTTGTAGGTCTCGATGTCGAGCAGAATGTTGGCGGTATCGTGCGAAATGTTCAAAGGCTGGGCGCTGCTCAATCCAACCCCGCCGGGATGTCTTTCGATGCCAGCGTAGAGCGGGAATTGTGTTTCGCGCAGAATCTCCAGCGCGCCGGGTAACGCTTTGATCAGGCCCGCATCAGGCGAATAGGAATAGTAATGTGGGGTCATGTCGCCCAGCCCCCGCAGCATTTGCGCCAGGCTGACGATGTGCGGCGGGGCATTGCGACAGGCCTCCGCTTTGAGCGGGTGCGTCAGCGTGCCGCTGAACGCGCCGCGCAGCTCGTGGTTTTGCGCCAGCAGTTCGGTTGTCTGTTCCTGGCTCCATTCCAGCGCTTCAGCCGGCAGCGATTTCGCCGGCAGTTTTTCGATCACCGCCGTCAGCGGCCTGATTTTCCAGCCGCCATATTCGTTGACCAGAGCGAAGGCCAGCAGGTAATCGGGAGCTTGTTTGGGGGTTTCCTGGCGTTGGCGGGGTGCCTCATGGACGAAGAGCAGGCGATTTTCCCACGATTTTTTGATCTCCTCGCTCAACGTTTTTTGGCCGAGCAGGGCCGTTGCAACGGCATGTTTGCACGGATAGCGCGTTTGATCGGCTTTGCAATTGCAATTATAGAGAACCTGGCTGTTCTCATACTCGAGGGTGACGGTGTAGCGATGCAGGCCATCTTTGACCTGGCTTGCCAGGCTGCTATCGGTGTGGTGGATCAGCTCCACCTGCCCCCGGTCGTAAAGTTCTTTGCCGGCATTGCTAACGCGCCAATCGAGGTAGCGCGAAAAACTATTGAATTGTAAGGCTTCGGCGAAGTGTTTTTTATCGAGAAAGGTCACGTTGAAGTTCCTGAAAATGAGAAAATCGAATCATCAAATTAGGTCAGAATACGCTGCTTGGCGGCCAGGGCAGATGCCCACGAACCGTTCACAACACAAAGGTTTCAAAGTTTTGCGGTGTAATGGTGGCTAAATCGGAACCTGGGTAGTTTTCCAGAAATTCGGCGCTGGTTTTGTGCGGCATGGGTTTGTCTCCCCACTTGAATTCGTAGCCAGATAACTTCCCGCCATGTTCCTCAATGCAGTCAATTTCCTTTTGGTCGTACGTGCGCCAGAAATAGAGGTTGACCGCACGATTGGCCGATTGATTGGCTTTGCGGCGTTCGACCATCAGGTAATTTTCCCACAATTGACCGACATCCTGCCGCAAATGCAATGGGTTGAAGTTTTGAATCAGGCTGTTGCGAATCCCGTTATCGTAGAAATAATAGCGCGCGTTTTTGGTGATCTCCTTGCGCAGGTTGCGCGAAAACCCACCCACGCGAAAGACCACAAACGCTTTTTCCAGTAAATCCAGGTAGCGTTCCACCGTGGAGCGCCCCAGGGCCAGGTTGGTAGCTAATTCGGCCAGGGATACCTCCTGCCCAATTTGGAAAGCCAGCAAGCGCAGCAAGGCCACAATCTTATCCGCATGGCGAATGCCTTCCAGTTCGAGAATGTCACGGTACAGATAAGCGCCCGTGATTTCTCCTAAAAGGCGTTCGCGCAAGACCTGGCCGCCTGCCGTCAGCACCGCCGGGTAGCCGCCCCAAATCAGCCAGCGTTCCAATTGGCTGCGCGCCTCAAAGGCGCCAAAGGCGGTGCGAATTTCTGCATAGCTTACCGGGTACATGTTGAATGTGATCGTGCGCCCGGTCAGCGGCTCGCTAATTTTATTGGCCAATTCAAAGGATGCTGAACCGGTCGCCAGGATCACCGCATGGGGGAAACTGTCCACGAGGATTTTGAGATTCAGCCCGATATTGGGCACCCGTTGGGCTTCATCAATCACCAGCAGTTCGGCATCCCCCAGCACATCTCCCAGGGTCTGGCGGCTTTGGCTGGACAGCGCCTCGCGCACGATGAGTTCATCGGCATTGACGAATCGGCTGCGCAGGGTGATCGAAGCTAACAAATCGTTTGCCAGGGTGGTCTTACCCACCTGCCGTGGGCCATATAAAACCAGTGCTTTGCCCGGCATGAGAAATTCTTTGATTTGGGCAAGGATAGTACGCGTTATTTTCATAAATACATTATAGCAAACTTGCGGTATTTATATAAATATGTAACCATGGGTCTTTGGGAATTTCCGTGCTCAGTTCCCTTTGTGCGCTGTCGAAACCACGAATAACACCAATCGGCACGAATTTTTGGTTTTGATTGGTGTAATTCGTGCTATTCGTGGTTTATCTTGAAACGCATCACGGCAAATCCCAGGGAGCCGCACTTAATGACGAAATTGGGCTTGCGCCAAGAACCCCTCAAGTTGTCTTTGCAGCCCGACGGCCACGGCTTCAACCGGGAGCGTGCCATCTACCGTGCAGATATTCTCCCCCTCCTGGCGCAAACCAGCCAGGATTTTGCCATATTGCTCCTCCACCTGCGCCAAAAAATCGGCTTTCTCGAACAACTCCAACGGCGCGGCGCGCTGGTGGCAGATGCGTTCCATGCACACGGCGGCTGGCACATCCAAAAAGAAGGTCACATCGGGGGTCAGGCAGGGGGCGTGCAGGTGACGCATCCAGGCGTGATCGCCCTCGTTCAGCGAGAGGGTCTGGTAGGCGAAGGATGAGTGATAGTAACGATCCAGGATCACCCACTCGCCGCGTGCCAGGTGTTCGGCCACGCCGCCCGGCCCAAACAGGTGATCCAGGCGGTCGGCGGCGAACAGGGCGGCCATCGTCTGCGGCGCGACCGTGATGCGCCCGGCGAGGATGGCGCGGATTTGCGCTCCCACCGGCCCGCCGCTCGGTTCACGCGTTACCCAGGTTGGCACGCCTTGTGCGCGCGCCAGCCATTCGGCCAGGCGGGCGGCCTGCGTGGTGGTGCCAGCGCCATCCAGCCCTTCGAGGACGATCAATTTGCCAGGGTGCGGGTTGGGCGGCATGGCCGGCCAAGGCGTTGGTTGGGGCGCACGCGGCGCGGCCTGGGCCGCCCCCAGGTTGTCGCGCAGCGCCTGCTGGCATTGTTGGTGGATGTGTTCGGCAGGCAGGCTGCCATCTACGATCAGCACCGCCGGGCCGTCTGGGGGACGGGCATCAACCTGGCGCAGGGCCTCCGCCTGCGGGGTGTCGAGCAAGACCGTCAGATCGGGCCAGGGGCAGGGGGCGTTGATGTGGCGCAGCCAGGCCGGGTGGGGGCCGGGTTGGGCCAGGGCCTCGAGCAGGTAGTTCACGCCGATCACGGTCTTGCCGTCGGCGAGGGCCGCCAGGATGCCATCGCTGCGCGCGCCGTATAAACTGTCGAGCCGGTCGGCCAGCGCCAACACGGCGCGGCTGTGCGCGGCGAGGGCCAGGCGTCCGTTGTCTACCTGCTGCACTAACGCGCCCACCGGCCCATTACTGGGCTGGCGGGCCAGCAGCACCGTCGCGCCCTGGGTTCGCAGCCAGGCGGCGAGCAGGCTGGCCTGGTGGTTGAGCCGTGGGGTGTTGCTTCCTTCAAAGACGATGAATTGGCCTGGCATAGCTTCCCTTTGCATGAACAGATTTTCTGAGCCCATTATAGCCGCCAGATTTAGCCGCCGCCAAGTTTGTATCAGGTATACTTGGGCGATGTTTACCAACCCAAACGAACACACTTACACCATCACGCTCCTGCGCCACGGCCAATCCACCGCCAATGCCGAAGGCTACCACCAGGGGCAGCACGATTTTCCACTCAGCGAACTGGGGTTGCGGCAGGCGCAAGCGCTGGCGTCGCGTTGGCTGGCCGAAGGGGCTGTTTTCGATCACCTGATTGCCAGCCCGCTGGCCCGCGCCCGCCAGACCGCCGAGATCATTGCCGAAACCCTGGGCCTGGCGGTTGAATTTGACCCCGATTGGATGGAGCGCGACAATGGCGTGTTGGCCGGCCTTAAATATGAAGTGGCCGCCGAACTTCACCCACGCCCACCCTTTATCCATCCCTACCAACGCATCGGGCGCACCGGCGAGAGCCAGTGGGAATTGTATTTGCGGGCCGGGCGGGCCTTGAGTAACCTGCTGTACCGTCCGGCGGGGCGTTACCTGGTCGTCTCGCACGGTGGGCTGCTCAACATGGTGTTGTATGCCGCCCTGGGCATCGCCCCGCAGGCCAACTTCCAGGGGCCGGGCTTCGCCTTCGACAACACCTCGTTTGCCGTCTTGCGCTATCGGCCCGATGTGCATGATTGGCTCTTTCTCAGTTTCAACGACCGGCAGCATTTCATCACGAGCGAACAAATAAGCAAGGTGACCAATGGGCAATACAGCAAATGAACCCATGAGCCAGATAGCAAATCAGCAGGCGGAAAATAACACTCAGCAATACATCATCACTTTGTTGCGCCACGGCGAGTCGGAAGGCAACCTGGCGGGGGTGATCCAGGGGCAGTTGGATTTGCCGTTGACCGCACGCGGCCGTCAGCAGGCCGAGGCGTTGGGCAAACGCTGGAAGGCGCAGGGTGTCAGCTTCGATGGGGTGATTGCCAGCCCGCTGCTGCGTACCCGTGAGACGGCGGAAATCGTCGCGGCTGAATTGGGTCTGGAAATCACCCTCGACCCGATCTGGATCGAGCGCGGCTTTGGCGCTGGCGAAGGCCGTTCGCCCGAAGCGTTACGCGCCGAAATCCCCGCGGCCGATTTTTACCACCCCTTTCAGCCGGTGGCCGAGGGTGGGGAGAGCAGCATCGAAGTGTATCAGCGCGCCTTGAGCGGTTTGCTCGGCCTGATGCGCCTCCCTGCCAGGCGTTATCTGATCGTCTCACATGGGGCGCTGCTCAACATGGTCAACTTTGCCATCATGGGCATTGCGCCGCAGGGCCATTACAACAGCCCGCGTTTTCGCTTCGGCAACACCGCCTACGCCACCTGGCGCTACCAGACCGATACGCGTCAGTGGTACTTGCTCGGCTTCGTCAACCCCGAAGAGTGGGCGGTGAAGGAAGCGGCGGATAGGGTGTGAGGGGGGCAGGTTGAATGCCGAATGTCGAAAGTTAGGAGATGGTTTATGGAAACTGGGAAACTGAAGTTGCTGGTGTTTGGGGCGGGGGCGATTGGCACGTATATCGGCGGCAGCCTGGCGTTGCAGGGGCATCATGCTATCTTTGTCGAACGTCCCGATGTGGCCGATTTCATCCGCCAAAAAGGGATGCACATGACCAGAGACGGTGTCACGTATCACGTGTCAGACGATGCGTTTGAGATTGTGCCTTCTCTGGAGGCGGCCCTCGCTCACGCCCCCTTCGACGTGGCCCTCTTCGCCCTCAAATCCTTCGACACCCCCGCCTTCGCCGCCGAACTGGCTGCAATTCCGAATTGCGAATCACGAATTACGAGCGTTCTCTGCCTCTCCAACGGCGTAGACAACGAACCCACCCTGGCCCACGCCCTCGGCGTCGAACGCGTCATCGCGGGCACGGTGACCACTGCCATTGGCCGTCGCTCCGCCGGTGACATCATCGTCGAAAAGCTGCGCGGCACTGGCGTGGCCGTGGGCAGTCCGCTTTCGGCACGCCTGGCGGCGGCAATGAACGAGGCCGGCCTGAATACTCGCCTCTACCCCAAAGCTGCCGACATGAAATGGTCGAAGATGCTTACCAATTTGCTCGCTAACGCCACCTCGGCCATCCTCAACCTCACGCCCGCCGAAATCTTCGCCGACCCGCGCCTGTGCCAGCTCGAAATGCAGCAATTACGCGAAGCGCTGGCCGTGATGGGTAAGCTCGGCATTGGCGTGGTAGATTTGCCCAAGACCCCGGTGCGCCTGTTAGCCCTGGGCGTGCGCCTGCCGGTGGCGCTGGCGCGGCCCTTCCTGGCGAAAGCAGTCGGCGGCGGGCGTGGGGCCAAGGTGCCCTCCTTCCATATTGACCTGCACGCCGGCCGCGGCCAAAGCGAAGTGGACTATCTCAACGGGGCGGTGGTGCGCTACGGCGAGCAAGCCGGCGTGCCTACCCCGGTCAACCGCAAGCTGACGGAAACACTGCTGAAGCTGACGAACAAGGAACTTCCATTGAGTGCGTATGACCATCAGTCGGAAAAGTTCCTGAAGGGGTAAGCGCCTAACCTGACCTATTGCTCCGCAGGGCCGATTTTCGTTATACTACGTACATGACCACTTCTGCCCCCTCAACACTCGATTCAACCAACCATGCCATCGAAACCCTGCGCCGCTCCGCGCATTTCGATGAAGCTGTGCAAATGCTTCAAGATATTTGGCGCGCCGAACAGAAAAAACGTGCCTATTTTTACGAAATCGTCACCGAGTATCAGAAAGCCGAGTTTATCCAGGGAGAAATCATCGTGCATTCACCTGTCAAGCTGAAACACAATGCTGCCAGCCTTAACCTGGCAACGTTACTCAAAACGTATGTCCAACGGCACAACTTAGGTCACATCGGTCACGAAAAACTGCTCATCAGCCTCGCTCGTAACGATTACGAACCCGATATCTGCTATTTCTCCGTGGAAAAATCGCGCGCATTCACTCCCGATCAGATGAAATTTCCCGCTCCCGATTTCATTGCCGAAGTCCTTTCCGAATCCACAGCGGCTAACGACCGTGGTGTCAAATTTGTAGATTACGCCCTGCACGGTGTGGCTGAATACTGGATCGTTGACCCCGATCAGGAAACTATCGAACAATACCTCCGTAAAGAGAGTAGCTATGTTCTGGCGCTCAAGGTCAAGAACGGTAGCATTGCCAGCGAAGCCATCGCCGGATTTGAAATCCCTGTGCGGGCCGTCTTCGATACGGGCGAACAAATGGCGGCCTTGAAGGCCATGCTTGCCTGATTATGGAGTAAAACGATGGATGCCTTACGCTTACTCGTCACCCTTTTGCCGCTTTCCTTCACCGCCGGCATCAACTTGTATGCCACGGTGCTGGTGGTGGGCCTGAGCATCAGCCTGGGTTGGGTGGAGAACCCGCCGCACGGCCTCGAAGCGCTCGGTTCGCCGGTGGTGATCATTTTGGCGGGGGTGCTGTATATCGTCGAATTTGTGGCCGATAAGGTGCAATTTGTAGATAACGCCTGGGATGTCGTCCACACCTTCATCCGTCCCATTGGCGCGGCGCTGATGGGCATCGCCGCCCTCAGCCAGGCCGACCCGGTGGTGATCGTCGTCGGGGCGCTGCTGGCAGGGGGCATTTCGCTGTTTGCGCACGGCGGCAAGGCCACGGCGCGTGTGGCGATGAATGCCGCCTCGCCGCTCGAAAATATCTCCAATGTTGGCGTCAGCCTGGTTGAAGATTTGGGCGTGGCGGCGCTGGCTTTTCTGGCGCTGAAAGTGCCTTATTTGGCGGCGACCGTGGCGATTGTGTGCATCGCCGCCATGCTGATCATCATCCCGCCGCTGCTGCGCTGGAGCTTCTTCACGTTTACCGCCCTGGGGAAGTGGCTGGCCAGCCTGTGGCAGCGCGCTACCGGGAAGGATATCCAGCCCGACCCGCTGCCTGCCAGGCACCTGGCGCTGCTGCACGATCATATTCCCAGCCTGGCGGCCCAATGTAAGGCGCAAAACGTGCGCGGCGCAGCCGGCTGCACCGGCTACCTGGCCGCCTGGGGCGACCGGTTGGTCTTCACCTACGACAAATGGTGGGCCAGCCACACCTGGCACATCGAACGCGCCCAGGTGAAAACGGCCAGGCTCTACAACCGCCCGCTGACCGATATTCTCGAAGTGGTCTACCACGAAGGGGAGAAGCTGCGTGTAGCCCGGTTCGTTTTTCTCAAGGATCGCACCCCCCTGGCTGAGCAGTTGAACGCTGCGCTGCAACCAGCCTGATATTGGCATTGCGCCGGCGCGGCGCGGCGGCCTGTTGCACTACACCGGGGCGGATGCCATCTGCCCCTACTTCCTGATGAAACACACCCAATCCGGCCTGGTCAGCGTGACAGCACCACAATCCCGCTTACCGTCAGCAGCGTGCCGATGACCAGCTTCCAGGTCAGCGGTTCGCCGCCCAAGATCACGCCCATCAACGCACCAAACAGGGGGGAGGTAAAGGCGATGGGCATCACCTGACTGAGCGGCGCACCCTTGAGCGCAGCATAAAAGCATAACATTCCAATCGAACCGGCCACCAACCCGCCGCCGACCACCATCATCAACAGCGCCTTGGGGCTGGCCTGTGGCACGGTCTTCCACTGCGGAAAGCTGACGATGCTCAGCACCACCAGCGCTACTGCCGTGCGGATGGTGATGCCCATCTGCGGCGACAGGTTGCCCAGGTGCAGGCCCTTTTTCTCGAAATAGCCGCCCACGCCCCAGGCGATGGCGGTCAGCAAGGCAAGAAGTTGTGGTTTCATAGGGATGCGCTCCTATTTGGGTTGCAGTTGTTGGCGGGTTTGCGCCAGGATTTGCGGCGTGGCCGCGCCGACGACGGCGTAGGGCAGAGCCAGGTAGTCGTTGCCGGGCTGCGCCGGGAAGGGGGTGGTGCCATCCAGCTTGCTGACCGCGCCGCCAGCTTCTTCCACAATCAGCCAGGCGGCGGCCACATCCCATAATTTGGCCACCGAATCGAAACTGGCCAGCGCTGCGCCGCGGGCCACGCTGCACAGGTTGTAGGCTGCCGACCCCAGGATGCGGAATTTGTACGGCACGCTGACGTGATAGCGCTTGTGGGTGCGGGCGCAGCAGGCGAAGGCGTGGACGCGCTGGTCGCTTTCATCGGCGGTAGGGATGCGCAGCGGTGCATCATTGAGCCATGCCCCGTGGCCGCGCAGCGCGCTGTAACATTCGCCCAGCAGGGGGAAATCAATCACGCCCAGCGCTGGTTGGCCTTCGACCAGGCGGGCAATCGAGACGCCCCAGGTGGGAAAGCCCAGGCTAAAGTTGGTGGTGCCGTCAAGGGGGTCTATCACCCAGGTGGGGCGGGTGGGGCCAGCGAGGGCGGTGTGCTGCTCTTCGCTCAGGATGGCGTCGTGGGGGTAGGCGGCGCGGATGGCATCGGTGATCAGGTGGTCGGCGGCCAGGTCGGCGGCGGTGACGACGGTGTTATCGGCTTTGCGCTGGGCGGCCAGGCCGCGGTTGGAGTAGTAGCTGCGCAGCAATAGGCTGGCGCGGCGGGCAAGTTGGATGGTAAAGGTAAGCTCTGGATTCATGCGGGCGATTGTAGCACTGTTTTGCGGGCATTTTGCCCCGCAGGGTGGATGATATAATCGTTTTACGATATTCTGATCGATCAAGGAGTTTTGGATGGATGCTGTAACCGTTTCTCCCAAGTTTCAGGTGGTTATCCCACAGGCGGTGCGCGAAAGTATGCACATTAAAGCGGGGCAGAAAATGCGGGTGCTTGCTTATGGCAATCAAATCGTATTGGTGCCAATTCGCCCCATCGAGGAAGCGTACGGTTCGCTCAAAGGGATGGATACCGATGTGCAGCGTGAGGAAGAAGACCGCGTATGAATGTGGTTGACTCATCGGGCTGGTTGGAGTATTTCGCGGCTGGCTCAAATGGGCCGTTCTTTCTCCCGCCCATTCGAGATACCGTTCGTTTGCTCGTGCCGACGGTTTGTTTGTACGAAGTTTTCAAGCGCGTACTTCAACAATACGATACCAGCACCGCCCATCGCTGTATCAACGATATGCACGCTGGAAAAATCATCGAATTAGATGCTTCGCTGGCTTTGCTGGCGGCGCAGATTTCCATTCAGCACAAACTTGCCATGGCCGACAGCCTGATCTACGCCACGGCCCAGGCCCACCATGCCACGCTCTGGACGCAAGACGAACACTTCCAGACCCTGCCGGGCGTGCGCTACATTGCCAAACCGGCCGCGTAACCATCTGTCCCGCGCCTGTGTTTTCACCTACGGCTTAATATCAATGAGTTAGCGTTACAAGACCCTAAAGGGTCACACACACATTACACGAGGTTCCCCATGTCATTTGAATCTGAACTCACCCGTTGGAAAGAATCGACCTACAAAAAGGCAACAACCCGCTTCGCCGAACGCAAGCCCGAATTTGCCACCCCTTCGGGCATCCCGCTCGAACCGGTTTTGGCCCCCGCCGACCCCGACCCCGATTATATGGATCAGCTTGGCTTCCCTGGCGAGTATCCCTTCACGCGCGGTGTGCAGCCCACAATGTACCGCGGGCGTTTCTGGACGATGCGCCAGTACGCCGGGTTTGCCACCGCTGAGGAGTCGAACGCCCGCTATCGCTACCTGCTGCAACAGGGTCAGACCGGCCTTTCGGTGGCCTTCGATTTGCCGACCCAAATCGGCTACGACTCAGACGACCCGATGGCGCTGGGCGAGGTGGGCAAGGTGGGCGTGGCGATTTCATCGCTGGAAGATATGGAAACGCTGTTCCGCGAAATCCCGCTCGATAAGGTGTCTACTTCGATGACGATCAATGCTCCGGCGGCGGTGCTGCTGGCGCTGTATATCGCTGTTGCCAAAAAGCAGGGCGTGGAGACGACCCAGTTACGCGGCACGATTCAGAACGACATCCTCAAGGAATATATTGCCCGCGGCACATACATCTTCCCGCCGGCCCCTTCCATGCGTCTGATCACCGACATCTTCCGCTATTGCAAAGATGCCGTGCCGAATTGGAACACGATCAGCATTTCGGGCTACCACATCCGCGAGGCCGGTTCCACTGCCGTGCAAGAAGTGGCCTTCACGCTGGCCGATGCCGTGGCCTACGTGCAGGCGGCCCTCGATGCCGGGTTGGATGTGGACGAGTTCGCCGGGCAGTTGTCGTTCTTCTTCAACGCCCACAACAACTTCCTCGAGGAAGTCGCCAAGTTCCGCGCTGCCCGTCGTTTGTGGGCGCGGCTGATGCGTGACCGCTTTGCGGCCAAGAAGCCCGCCTCGTGGATGCTGCGCTTCCATACCCAAACCGGCGGTTCTACCCTGACTGCCCAGCAGCCTGAGAACAACGTGGTGCGCGTCACCTTACAGGCATTGGCGGCGGTGATGGGCGGCACGCAAAGCCTGCACACCAACAGTATGGATGAAGCCCTATGGCTGCCGACCGAGAAGAGCGTGCGTGTGGCCCTGCGCACCCAGCAGATCATCGCCTATGAATCGGGCGTGGCCGACACGGTGGACCCGCTGGCCGGTTCCTATGTGGTGGAGCAGTTGACCGATGAGATTGAACGCCGCGCCGAGGCCTACCTGCGCAAAATTGACGAGATGGGCGGGGCGCAAATTGCC
Source organism: uncultured Anaerolineaceae bacterium (assembly GCA_964606085.1). GTDB lineage: Bacteria > Chloroflexota > Anaerolineae > Anaerolineales > UBA4823 > CAIQJJ01. The sequence continues at coordinate 26,264 of CAZSFD010000045.1, read as the reverse complement.
ATCGAGCGCGGCTACATCCAGGGCGAAATCCAGGAGGCCGCCTACCGCTACCAGCGCGCCGTGGAGAAGAAGGAAGAAATCGTCGTTGGCGTCAACCAGTTCCAGGTGAACGAGACGATGGAACTGGAGCGCTTGAAAATTGACCCCTCGATTGAAACGAACCAGGTGGCGAAGTTGAAGCGCTTCAAGGCCGCCCGCGACGGGGCGCAGGTGAGCGCGTTGCTGGCGCAGGTCGAAGCGGCGGCGCGAGGCAGCGAAAACCTGCTGCCATTGTTCGTGGCCGCCGTGGAGGGCGGCTGTACGCTAGGGGAGATTTGTAATACGCTGCGCGGGGTGTGGGGGGAGTATCAGCCATCGGTTTTCTAAAACGAAACCGCACCGCAAAGCGGTGCGGTTCACACTCTTCGCACCGCTCCCGCGGTGCGAAGAGTTCGGCAACGCTCTGCGTCGAGTTGTGGGACGCGGAGCGTCGCGTTCGGGTTGACACCGCTCTGCGGTGTCAACAGGGCAACAGGAGGAGAAATATGGCCCGCAGCAGTTACCGCGTTTTTACGGGTGACACGAGCCCATACTTCACCACATCCACCATCGTCAACTGGCTGCCGCTGTTCAACCAGCCACTCAATGCACAATTTATGTTGGACTCGCTGCGTTTTTTGCAAGAGCATAAACGCCTGATCCTTTACGCGTACGTTTTCATGGAGAACCACATCCACATGGTTGTTGCAGCACAGAACCTTCCCAAAGAGATTGCCAACTTCAAGTCATTTGTGGCTCGCCAAATTATTGATCGGTATCGTGCAGACTCTAATGAGTATATTTTGAACCAACTGGCTTTCCACAAGCTGCCCCACCATAGCGATCGTGAGTATCAATTTTGGCAGGAGGGGTATCATCCGCAGCAAATTCAGGATGAAGCCATGATGCGGCAGAAGGTTGAATATATTCATCATAATCCGGTGCGGCGGGGGTACGTGGATTTGCCGGAGCATTGGCGTTATTCGAGTGCACGCAATTATGCCGGGCAGCCAGGCTTGTTAGAAGTGAATATGAACTGGTAGGTATGGCGCAAGCGGGACGCAGAGCGTACCCGATCCCCCCGCACTGCAGGAGCGGTGCGGGCAGGGAGGGTAGGATGGCGGGGGACGCGGAGTGTCCCCAAGCTCTTCGCATCGCTCCCGCGGTGCGAAGGGTTCTTGACGCTCCGCGTCGTTTTTGGTTTTGATCGCAGTTTGCAAAGTGGGTGTATGATATTTGCAGGGAAGTTTTGTCCCACAACACATTCACGTTACGAATCACTTGGGAGCGTTTCATTTGAGATGTCATGTTTTGGCAACACCCCGATGGATGAAAATCTGCGGTGTTGTATGGCGAGATTAATTTCGCCTTACGCTATTTTCATAGGAGCCGGTTTCGACAAGCTCAACCGGCGTTGGTTGAGCTTGTCGAAACCAATCCCCAACTGAAATGGAACACACCCAAATGAAACGCTCCCAATTGAATTTACGCTTATTGAAGACTTGCGTGGTATGCTTAATTCTAGTTTCTGAAACTTACATAGGAGAATACCCATGCCCACATCCATCACCCCCATCCGCCCCAAGTGGCAAGGCAGCATGACCGACCGCGAACGCTTCAACGCCCAGATGCACTACCAACCGGTTGACCGCTGTTTCAACATGGAATTTGGTTACTGGGACGAAAACTTTCGAGAATGGCCGCTTTTTTACGAAAATGGCATCACCAACAACTGGGAAGCCGACATCTTCTTCAACTTCGACCGCCAATACAGCATCGGCGGCAACATCTGGCTTTCGCCGCCTTTTAAAGATGAAGTGGTTGAAGTGCGTGAGACGACCAAAGTGCTGATCAACGGCGACGGCCTGTTTGCCGAGGTACCGCTGGACGGCCACGATACCATTCCCCACTACATCAAATCGTCCATTCAAACCCCCGATGACTGGAAAAAGGTCAAAGCGGAGCGCTTCCGCCTGGATGACCCTGACCGCCTCGTGGACATCGAAGCGCTCAAGCGGGCCTGGGACCCGCCCGACCGCGATTATCCGCTGGGCGTGTGGGTTGGCTCGATGATCGGCAAAATCCGCGATATGCTCACCTTCGAGGGCCTGGCTTATGCCATCTATGATTACCCTGAAATGGTGGAAGATATGGTGGAGACAGCCTGCGTGATGGTGGAGCATTCCCTGGATCAAATTTTGCCCCACTTCCAGTTCGATTTCGCCTCCGGCTGGGAAGACATCGCCTTCAAGGCCGGGCCGATTGTTTCGCCCAGGTGGTTTCGGCGGGTGATCACGCCACGCTACAAGCGCATCCACAACAAACTGGCCGCCCACGGCATAGACATCTGGTGGATTGACTGCGATGGCGATGTGCGCCCCATTCTCGACGCGATGATGGAAGGCGGGGTCAACTGCCTGTTCCCCTACGAGGTCAACGGTTGCGCCCATCCCGCCGAGTTGCTCAGTCGCTACGGCAAAGACCTGCGCATTATGGGCGGTTTCGACAAGATCGAACTGGGCAAAGGCCGCGAGGCCATCCGTGCTTACATGGATACACTTGTGCCGTTAGTCGAGCGCGGCGGTTTCATCCCCTTCTGCGATCATCGCTGCCCGCCGAATGTTGATCCCGATGATTATCTGTTTTACCTGGATTTGAAAAAAGCGTACTTCGGTTTGCATTGATGAGGAGTTGACGATGCAAAATATCATCCTGCTATTCGGGATATTTGTGATTGGCTGGCTTGCAGGCGTGTTGGTGAATTATCTTTCAGATGTGCTGCCCTGGAAGCGGCGCTTGCATAAGCCGATTTGCGTAAACTGCCAGGCCAGTTTTCCGTTGGTCAATTATTTCGTTTGGCCGCGGCGCTGTGTGCAGTGTGATGAGCGGCGGCATTGGCGGGTGTGGATTGTTGAGGTTGTACTTGGCCTGGCGGCACTGTGGGTGTGGATGAATCCGCATGCTTATTGGGGCTTTTGGCTCAGCCTGGTGGTGCTGGTGTATTTCGGGGTAGTGATCGTGATTGATTTGGAGTACCGTTTGATACTGCATCAGGTGAGCCTTGCGGGGGTGGCTATGATGAGTGTGCTGGGGGTGATGTGGCGGCTGCTTCAATATGCCGAACGCACAGGCGTATCCTGGTTTTCTGGCGAAGCCTGGTGGCACGCCATCTGGACAACCCTCCTGGGTGGGGCGGTAGGGTTTGGCTTGATGTGGGTCTTGTATGCGCTGGGGGAAGTTTTTGTGCGCTTGTTGGCGAAATGGCGCGGCAAGGCCATCAACGATGTGGCCCTGGGTTTTGGCGATGTCAACCTGTCGGGCGTGTTGGGTCTCTTGTTAGGCTGGCCGCTGATTGTTTTGGGGTTATTCCTGGCGGTTTTTATCGGCGGTTTTATCAGTTTGCTCTTTATCGTGGGCATGCTGGTGAGCCGGCGGTATCAGATGTTTGCGGCGTTGCCGTATGGGCCATTTTTGGTTTTGGGCGCGATCATCGTTATCTTCTTTCAAAATATGCTGGTTCGGTTCATTCCGTGAAGCAAATTGGGCATTTTCAACCAGCATAGTTGTCCGCGGTGATGTTTAATTACGCCTTTGTAAGGCAGCTTAGTACAAATGGCTTATTCTTGGCAAAATGAAATTGGTATAATTTAATCAGGTATAACGCACCCGTTGTGCGAATGTTACGTCACCATGTTGCAAAGTTTGGAGTTATTGCATGGGTATGCGATCTCAGCGTGATAAATGGGCGAATGGTCAGAGCCTGATCGAATTGGCGCTTTTGCTGCCAGTGTTGTTCTTCTTGTTGGCTGGTCTGGTTGAATTTGGCTTTCTGTTTTTCTCGTATCTTACAGCCCTTGACCTGACCCGTGAAGCCGCCCGTTTTGCATCGGCTCGTGATTATCAAGAGTTAAATCCACCTTCGGTAACGGACCCCATGGATGCCTGCGAAGATGCTGAGTTGAATTTCTACTTCGATACGGCTTGTTTTTTCGTAGACCCGCAAATCAACCCGACCCTGCCTATCTCGCCCACCCGTTTTGAAGATGTCACCATTTCGGTATTCTCGGTGACCAATGGTCAGGTGACCAATCGCTGGCCGGATGATGGCGACGGGGTCTGGTCCTTGTATAACGACAATTGGAAGTTAGATTGTGAAGGCAATGAAATTCGTACACAGCCTTTTTTCACCAATGCTGACGTTGAGTCCAAGTTTGTTATTGAAGCGCCTGCTGACCGTGGGCTGGTTCTGGTCGAAGTGTATTTTTGTTATCGGCAGATTTTGGGTTTGCCCGGCCTGAATTTGATAATGGATGACCCATTCTCCATGCACACCTATACTTTCATGCCCTCGCCAGAAGCCATTCCAACACCCACGCCGATTCCGTAAGAAGATCATAAAAAATCAGGTGATTGTTTATGAGTAGCTATCCCCATGTTCCCAAAAGAATAGCTGTCAACAAGCTGCAGGGTAAACCACAACCTCCTGCCTCACCGCGTGAGCGCGCCCAAACGTTGATTTTGATTGCGATGATGTTTGTGGTTTTGATGGCCTTTGTGGGCGTCGTGACTGATTTTGGCTCCATTTACATTTCCTGGACGCAGTTGAAACGCGGCATTGACGCGGCCTCGGTTGCGGCAGCCAATAACATGAAAACAACCATCGTGGGTCTCTCCCAAGCGCAGCGCAAGGAATTTATGACCGAAGCGGCGCGCGAAACGCTGGCATTGAACGATATTACAAATATTGATTCGCTCGTGGTATTTAATTGCGACGATCTGGCCGAATTGCCCGCCGATCACATTTTGCAGCGCATGTGTCCAACGGCGCAAGGCACTCGCAAATTAGCCTGGGTGGAAGCGCAGCAAAATGTCCCGGTCTATTTCCTGTCTATTCTGGGTGTTCAAACAGTTCCTTTGACGTTGAATTCGATTGGTGAGGCCGCTGTGTTGGACCTGGTATTGGTATTCGACACATCTGAATCGATGGGCAATGCAACCTCTGGGTTTCGCGAAACAGATTTTGACCCGGCCGCCTGCAACGCTGCCAATAACTGCCAGCCGCTCAGAGGCGCCAAAGATGCTGCTAAGAATTTGATTGACCGACTGTACCCTGGCTATGACCGCGTTGCCCTGGTCACTTTTGACTATCAGGCTACCGTCGTGCTGGGTTTTACAGAGAATTTGGCGCTGGCGAAAGACAGAATTGATGGCACGAACCTGGCTGAAAATGGCATTCGCCTGCACGATGATGCCCCCCTGGATCGGTTTGCCTGGCAGAATACGCGCTGCGCTGACGCCTCTTGCCTGGGCAAATACAGCCCGATCTTCCCAGAAGACCGTGATGGAGATGGGTTAGATGTAGATTTTCCTGCCTCGCCCTGTGTCCCTTATGATGACTCCTTCAATAACGTCTATCGAGTAGATTTCAATTCCTATAATCCCAACGATCCCAACTGGAACTGGGATGAAGACCTGGTTCCCTGTGATAATGACAATACGTTGGATGTTTTCAACTGGGATAATGATCCATCCTATAGTGAGGCCAACCCAACCGATCAAACCATTTATGACGATCCGTCTGACCCGGTCGTTAGCCAATTACAGGCTCTTTACAACTCTGGACAATTGAATGAGGTTTACAACCGCACAACCTTCGTTTCCACCTGCATCGGCTGTGGCATTCGCCAGGGAACGGAATTACTCGTTGAGACGGGGCGTCCCGGCGGCGTATGGGTGATGGTTTTCCTGACCGATGGCGTAGCTAACTTGAGTGACAACCCCTACAACTGGTTTGCTCTGCCCGATGATACCCCCGGTTTCGGCATCCCATCCAACCTCGATTATGGGTTTTGCACCGATGGGTTTTGGTCGGACTGGTGCCGGGATTATGACCCCTCGCCGCGCTATTGCATAGATGCCAGCGCCGATTCCTGTCCGCCTGGCTCACAACACACCAGCCCACCGACGAATGGCCTGTACAGCGCTTCCGATTATGCTTTCGACCGTGTGGACGATGCTGGTCTGCTCTTTCCCACAACGCTGGGCGAACCGATCGGCGCAGATATTGTGTTGTATTCGATTATTTTTGGTACAGCCAGCGATTTAGCCCAGGGCTTGCCCCTCATGCACTATATGGCCGATGTCGGTGATGATGGCGCTCGAGGCGGACCCTGTGAAGATATCACCAATGTTGCTACCCAGTGTGGCAATTATTACTACGCCGCCAATGCCAGTATTTTGCAACGCGTGTTTGAAGATATTGCGGCGCGCATTTTTACGAAAATCAGCCGATAATTGTAGCTATCAGGAGTGGAGCTTATGAGTACGTTTTCCAGCCGCATTCAACGCAAGCATCAGGGTCAAACGATGGTTGAATTTGCCATCGTCTTGCCTTTTTTGGTCTTCCTGGTCTTTGGCATCATTGAGTTTGGCCGCCTGTTGTGGTCAGCCCTGGCCGTGCAAAACGCGGCGCGTCTTGGGGTGCGCTATGCAGTGACGGGTGAGAAAAACCAGGACTACTGCGATGAAGCCGCCACATCTTTAGGTCTCACCGATGCCGATAACGCCGATGGTTTCATTGACTGCCGGGTGCCTCGCACCTATGAAGATGGCGATTGGGAAGAACTTTCCAACCAGTTGACCGACTTTGCCCGCCTGTTATCCACTCGCGATGAAGCCTTGATTGGCGCCACGGGGCTGGTTATGACCGACACTGAAACGGCTCAGGGCGACTATTATGCCTTTTTGGATACCCACGACCTGGGCCATTTAGGCAACCCGGATGAAATGGGCTATATTCACGTGACCGTGTGCAGCAACCGTGATAAAGATGGCAATGGCAGTGGTGACTTTGTCAACGCGGATGTCAATGAGTTTGGCAACCCTCCCAAGTGCTTTGAATTTATGACCGCCAATCATAACCGCAACGATGGCCGCTGGATGGATGACGCCGGTGGGCCAGGTGACCGGGTCCGTGTGACCGTTCACTACATGCACCCGGTGATTGTGCCGATTGTGACCTCCATTTGGCCTGGCGTTCCGCTGACATCCTATCGCGAAGGCATCGTTGAAAAATTCCGCACTTCGCGTATCAGTGGTATTGGCCGCCAGATTGGTTCGTTGCCCACCGATACGGCGACACCAACCAATACCGGTACGCCAACCAACACGGCCACCAATACGGCTACACCCACCCCATCTCACACCCCAACCCACACGGCCTCGCCTACGCCGACGATTACCGATACCCCCACGCAAACGCCCACCCCTTCGTGCAACCAATTCCAGACGACCACGCTGCGGCTAAACGGCGCTAACGTGCAATTCCGCTATCGCAATCGCAATAATTATGCTGTCCAACTCACCAACCTGACCTTCCAATGGGCTGGCCCCTGGCATGATGAAGTGGAAGATATCCCCTATCCACCAGATAATTTCCTGATCAGCCTGACACGGCCCGGCGGCATAACCGATTCGTGGCCCAACCCTGATGTCATTTTGTCCCCCGGAGTGAACAGAACCTATAGCATCAGCCCAGGTGCGCCTATTGGGATGTTTAACCTGGGCATGGAAAACTACGAAAATTTTGACTTTGATGTCACCTGGGATTTCCAGAGCTATTACGTTTATTATCACCCGAACGATTTCACCATCTCGTTGCAGTTTGTGGTCGATCCGGGTGGCAACAACCTGGCTTGCTCGCGCACCATCACCGGCAGATATGGCCCGACCGTCTCCTTTGTCCCGGCCCGCCCCATTCCCACCATTACGGCCCCCTTCTTCATCCAGGCCAATGCCGCCGACCCTGATACCAATGGCGCAATTGAATATGTTCACTTTGACGTGTACAATTCGAGCGGAGCGTTGGTGGGGCAGACGGACGAATATAACGCCCCCTACTGTCTGTTTGGCGATAATGGTACAACCTGTAATACCCGTCGGGTGGATCAGCCGTGGCCCTGGCTCGGCGGCAACAGCGCGGTCAATATCACCAATGGCACGTACACGATTTACGCCCAGGCCAAAGATACCGACACCGCTAGCCTGCATTGGACGCGCATTCAGACGAATATCACGATCAGTTTTGCCAACACGCCCACGCCCACCCGCACCCCCACGCCTTGCGCGGCCAATGGCAATGGCTTACAGGGCAATTACTACAACTGGAGCGGCACACCCCCGGTGGCGGGTTTCACCGGTATGGGCAACCCCACCTATGTCCGCAACGATGCGACGGTCAACTTCAATTGGCCGGGCAGCCCCGGGCAATATATCAATGCCGATCGTTTTGCTGTACGCTGGCTGGGCCAGGTAATGCCGCGCTACCCGGGCGAACAAATCACCTTCGTCACCTATGCCGATGATGGCATTCGGCTTTGGGTGAATGGCGTCCAAATCATCAACGATTGGAGAGAGCAAGAACGCCATCGCGCCACTGGCACCGCCACTATTAATACCTGCGCCTGGACGAATATTGTCGTTGAGTATTATGATCAAACCAGCACAGGGGTGGCCGAATTGGCTTGGTTGGGCCCGTTGAATCCCACGGAAGTGATCATTCCCCGAACGCATCTGCGGCTCTTTACCAGCGGCACCGGGGTGCGCAACACCAGCACCAACGCGCCGACCACTCCAGCGCCCAGTCCTACCCGAACCCCCACGCGCACCAATACACCCACCATCACACTCACACCCACTCGCACGGTGCGTCCGCCAACATCCACGTTTACCAACACGCCAACCAATACCCGGGTACCTAACACGCCCACGCGCACCAGCGTCCCACCGTCGGCGACCCCCGTTACTCCGCGCACGCCGACCCCCGGCCCTACCAACACCCCACGCCCATCCAACACGCCGGCTGGCGGCGGCGACTGATCCCCACGCACGGGGACAGCGCTGATTGCAAAGCATCTCTGTAACAACCTGCCGCTGGCCATGCGCAAACCAGCGGCAGGTTTTCTTAAAAACAACCGTATTGGAGGATGTAATGAAAGCAAGGATCGTTTTGACCGCTTTTTGGATAATTGTGTTGGGTGTGTTCCTGCTGCTCCCGGCGGCCTCTGGTCAGGCCAACCCGCTGGCATCCCTGCAGGCAACCACTTTTGTCAATCTGCCGCTGATTTTCAAGAACGCCACTTCGGGCGGCGGGGGCGGTGGCGGCGATACATTTGGTAATATACAAGGCTACATCTACAATGCTTCCCTCCAGGATAAGCCGGGTGTGCCGCGCGCAACCGTGTGCCTGAGCCTGACCCCGACGAAGTGTGTGGAATCCAATGATACCGATAACGTTGGTTGGTATAGCTTTCAGAATGTGCCGGTTGGTTCGTACAACATCACGATACAACAGGCTGAATATTACACCCTCATCTCACCGGTGCAAATCGTCACCGATCAGACGGTTGAATATGACTTCGGTCTGATCAAATTGCTGGTTTCCGGCGATATCGAAATGCGCATTACGGTGGAATGGCTGGGCAGCGAACACTGGCCCGGCAGCGATTGCAGCCCCGATTATCCCGTGGGCTGCCCGACCGATTTGGATGCTCACATCTGGGCAAGCTTTGCCGGTGGCGACCAGCACCATTACCAATGCCCCGATCCGGGCAATTCCAGCGATTGTCGGAAATATATCGGCGATTGTAACGCTGGCTCTGCCGTGTGTATCGAGTTGTTTTCTTTCAATGGCCCAGGTCCTGAGACGGCCGCCATTCGCAAAATAACTGACGCTGGTTCCTCTTTTTATTACGGTGTGCAGAATTATTACCAGGATCGAACCGGTGTTCCTGATATCAATGGCACCAGCGCGGTCGTGCGCGTCTATCGTTTGGACGGGACATCGCTGGTGTACTATGCCAACGGTGCTCCGGCAGGCAACGGCGACCTGTGGTATGTGTTCAGCATGAATGCCCAACGGGAGATCACCTTCCACAACTGCATCACGGCTATTCCTGAAGACCCCGATCCCACGGATAGCCGGATTCCACTGCCCGCTTGTGACGCCCAGTAAATAAACAATTGAAGCGCAACGCAAAGACTGAAAGCACAAAATGAACAAAAAACCGGATGCGGCTTGTTTCCAGGCCACATCCGGTTTTTAGTTGTTCCACTCTTGTCCAACTTATTGCACGGCTTTTTGCCCTCGCCCAAACCAGTTCTTCCACTCCGCATTTTCCCACACCACCAGGGCCGACGAAGCGATGAAGATGGACGAGTACGTCCCGCTGAACAGACCCACCAGCAAAATGATGGCAAATTCACGCAAGGTCACGCCGCCAAACAAGGCCAGCGAGAGCAGCATGAATTCCACCGTCATCAACTGCGTGTTGATCGAGCGTTGCAGCGTCTGCACGACCGAGTGATTGACCAGTATCTCAAACGGCAGACGGCGGTAGATATTCGAATTTTCGCGGATGCGGTCGAACACCACCACCTTATCTTGAATTGAAAAGCCAATCACCGTCAGCAGGGCGGTCAGGAACAACGCGTCCACCTGCCAGCCGAAGATCAGCCCGCCAATCGAACCCAGGCTGATTACGATGGCGATATCGTGCAGCATCGCCAGGATGGCGCACATGCCATAGCGAAAGGCGTGCGCCAAACCCTTGAACGCCCAGGCGATATAGAACACCACCAGCAGCGCCGCCACCGCCACCGCCACCACCGCACTGCGCGTCACCTCAGCGCCCACGGTGCCGCCGACGGTCTCGAAGCGCAGTTCGGTGATCGTATCGGCGAATTGCTCGGCCATGCGCGCCTCGATTTGCTTGTGCAAGTCACCGGTCAGTTCCGCAGAGCGCATCACCACACTGCCCTGGTTGGTCGTTTGCACCAGCACATCGTCAATGTCGAAGGACGCATAAATGGCGCGGATGTCTTCTGTGGCGGGCAAATTACCCGATTCAAACCTCACTTCCAGCAAACTGCCGCCGGTGAAATCAATCGAAAGCGGCAAGCCCGGAAAAATTGCCAGCACTAAACCTGGGATAATGATTACCAGGGAGGTGACAAAAAATACATAGCGTTTACCCAGTAAGTTGATCATGCGATGCCTCCTGCCTAAATGCCAAACCAACGCTGCAAATTATTGGGCTTGACGATATTCAAGACCACGGTCAGCAGCGTGCGGGTTACGAAGATGGCTGTGAACAAACTGACCCCAATCCCCACAATCAAGGTAATCGAGAAACCCTTGACAATGGTGGCGCCCGATGTGCTGCCAAAGAAGTATAAGATGCCGCAAGTGATCAACGTGGCAATGTTGGAATCCCAAATGGATGTCCACGCTCGTTCCCACCCCAGCCGTACCGCCTGCTGGATCGTTCTCCCGGAGCGCAATTCCTCTTTCATGCGCTCGAAGATCAAGATATTGGCATCCAGGGCGCTGCCCGTGCTGAGCAGGAAACCCGCGATCCCCGGCAGGGTCAGCACCACCGGCCAGATTTCGTAGAGCGCAAACGTAATCAGGGCGTAGATGATAATGGCGATGGCCGCCACGATCCCTGGCAAACGATAATACAGCGCCATAAACAACAGCACGATGCAAAAACCAATCACCCCCGCCACCAGGCTTTTTTGCAGCGAATCTTGCCCCAGGCTGGGGCCAATCGTGCGCGTTTCCACCTCTTTCAGCGGAATGGGCAGCGCACCATAATTGATTTGCACCGCCAGGGTTTGCGCTTCTTCGTAGGTAAATCGCCCGGTGATCACACCCTGCCCACCGACAATAGCGCTTTTAATGTTGGGGGCGGAGATCACTTGCTTATCCAGCACGATAGCCAGCACGCTGCCCACATGCGTGGAGGTGAAATCGCCGAAGATGCTCGCTCCGGCATCGGTCAGTTCAAATGCCACTTCATACTGCCCGGCCTGGTTCGTGGTGACCCCGGCGCTTTTCACCTCTGCACCGCTCATAATGGTGTGCCAGATTACCCCGGTGTTGGTGAGCGATTGGGTGGCCGTAATCGCCTCGCCGATATTGAAATCGGTGACGATCTTTTCGCCGCTCATTTGTAGTTGGAGGGCTTGCTCATACGAAATGCTCGACATATCCACGAATTCGAGCAGCGCTGTCTGTTTGATCGTCGCCCGGGCCTGTTCAGGGTCTTCGACGCCGGGCAATTCCACCACGATGCGCTTTTCTCCCGCCCGCACCACTACCGCCTCACTCACGCCCAGCCCATTGACACGGTTTTCCACAATCGTGCGAACCGTTGTCATGGCTGTGTCGCGCTCGTTGGCGTCCATCCCCTCCGGGATTTCGCCTTCCAAAAGTACCTGCACCCCGCCCACCAGGTCCAAACCCAGTTTGGTGGTGGTTTCGCGGGTATTTTGCCCAAACCCAACCTGATCGGCCAGCACGACCCACAGGGCCAGGGCAACCACCATCAAAATCATGATCAATGTGCGATATTGCTTCATGCCTCTTCTATGCCTCCAAGTTGCTTTGTCAACCGGTAGCGCTTCTCTCGCCCTGTTGCGCCAGAGAAGCGCTACCGGTTATTCTTGCAGATTAATCTCAGCGCCGGCGGTCGCTGTTGCCGCGCCGGCGGTCGTTGCCAGGGCGATTACCGCCGCCGCCAGACGGCTTCCCGCCGCCGGGCCGGTCGTTGGCGATGGCCTCTTCCAGCGTCCAGCCTTCCAGCACGGCCAGCCGTGACAGGCGCACTTTGCCTTGCGGGTCAATCCCCGTCACCATCACGGTTACCTCGTCACCCATATTCACCACGTCTTCCACACGGTTGACGCGCATTGTGTCAAGCTGCGAAATATGCACCAGCCCATCGGTGTTGGGCAAAATCTCGACAAAAGCGCCGAAATCGGTGATGCGCACCACCTTGCCGGTGTAAATGCGCCCTGGAATGGGAGAGTCGGTCAGTTCTTCGATGCGTTCGACGGCCATGCGGGCGCTTTCGCCGTCGCTGGTGGCAATAAACACCGAACCATCATCCTGGATGTCAATCGTCGCCCCGGTTTCTTCCTGGATGGCGCGAATGATCTTGCCGCCTGGCCCGATGACCGCCCCAATTTTTTCCACCGGGATTTTCACCACGATGATGCGCGGGGCGTGATCTTTCAATTGCGGGCGAATTTGCGGGATGATTTCGAGCATTTTGCTCAAGATGAACAGGCGGCCTTCGTGCGCCTGCGCCAGCGCCTCAGCCATGATCGCCGTCGTCAGCCCGCTGATTTTGATGTCCATTTGCAACGCGGTAATGCCTGCTTCCGTCCCGGCCACTTTGAAATCCATATCGCCCAGGTGATCTTCCAGGCCCTGGATATCGGTCAGGATGGTATAGCGCTCGCCATCGGAGATAAGCCCCATGGCCACGCCAGCCACCGGCGCTTTGATCGGCACGCCGGTATCCATCAGTGCCAGCGTCGAGCCGCACACCGAGGCCATCGAACTCGAACCATTCGACGCCAGCACCTCCGAAACCAGGCGCAGCGTGTACGGGAACTGCTCGACCGAGGGAATGACCGGCAGCAGGGCGCGTTCAGCCAGCGCCCCATGCCCCACCTCGCGGCGCGATTGGCCGCGCAGAGGGCGCACCTCGCCCGTGGAGAAGGGCGGGAAGTTGTAGTGGTGCATGTAGCGCTTTTCGTTGGTCGGGCTGAGGCTGTCAATTTCCTGGGCGTCTTTGGGTGTGCCGAGGGTGGCCAGGGTCAATACCTGGGTTTCACCACGGGTGAACAGGCCCGAACCGTGGGCACGCGGCGAAATATCTACATCGCCCCAAATCGGGCGGATTTCTTTCGTGCCGCGGCCATCGGGCCGTTGGCCGCGTTCGATGATGCGTTTGCGTACAACGACCTTGTAGACATCGTGGAAGGCTTCTTTAATTTGCTTATCGGTGAAGGGCATTTGCCCGTTCTCATCGGCAACCAGCAGACTGGCGAGTGCTTCGGCTTCGAGCGTGTTGATGGCCGTTTGCAGTTCCACTTTGCCCGGCCCGGCGTCGAGAGCCGCCTGCATCCCCGCCGCGGCCAGGCTTTCCACCTTCTCCAACAGGCCCTCGGGCAGTCTGAAAGATGGGTATTCGCGCTTGGCCTTGCCCAACTGGGCCGCCATTTGCAGTTGCACGTCAATCAAAGGCTGGATGGCCCGATGACCGAAGGCCAGCGCCTCGACCATCACGTCTTCGGGGATTTCGCGCGCCCCGCATTCCACCATCAAGATCGCCTCGCGCGTCCCTGCCAGGCGCAAATCCAATTCCGATTCTTCCATGATGGCAAAGGTCGGGTTGACCACAAATTCGCCCTCGATGCGTCCAATGCGCACGGCTCCTACCGGGCCGCCCCAGGGGATGTCTGAGATCATCACGGCGGCGGAGGCCGCGTTGACGCACAGCATATCAATCGGGTTTTCGCCATCGGCGGAGATTGCATACATTAACACCTGTACTTCGTTGCGCAGGTCGCCAGGGAAGAGCGGGCGCAGCGGGCGGTCGGTCAGGCGGGCGGTGAGGATGGCCTCCTCGCTGGGGCGTCCTTCGCGGCGGAAGAACGAACCGGGGATGCGTCCGCCGGCGTACATGCGCTCTTCATATTCCACGCTGAGCGGGAAGAAGTCAATGCCTTCGCGCACGCCGCCCATGGTGGCCGCGGCAAAGACCATCGTGTCGCCCAGGCGCACGGTGACGGCGCCGCCAGCCTGTGCGGCCAGGCGGCCCGTTTCAAACGTAATCGTATGGGCGCTATCGCCCGCGCCGATTACAGCCTCAAAAATTTTGGCTTCGGGTTTCATAAAAAAATCTCCTGTTGTATTTCCACCCTGTCAGGGACTGAAGGATAGTGGCGAGCAGGGTTGGCGCTCGTAACCATCATTCAATTCCCGATCAGAATGGATGATAAAAAATAAGCTGGGAGACAAACCTGGTCGCGGGCGAACCCACTTTGCCAGTTTGCATTCCCCCAGCACAATCACTTCATAAAAAAGAGAGTAGATGAGAACAGAGGCCAGCGCCATCTCATCTACTCTCTTCATTGGCTCACTTGCGGCGGATGCCGAGTTTCTCGGTCAGGGCCACATAGCGTTGGTATTCGTGACGGCGCACGTAGGCCAGCAAGCGGCGGCGGCGGCCAACCATTTTGAGCAACCCCCGGCGAGATGACTCATCTTTGCGGTTGGTGCGTAAATGGTCGGTTAGCTGGTTGATGCGGGTGGTCAGCACGGCGATTTGCACCTCCGGCGAGCCGGTATCACCCTCGTGACGGGCGTAATCGCCCATCAATTGGCTTTTGCTTTCTTTATCGAGTGACATGACGTCTGCTACTCCTTTCGTAAAATTCCTGGCAGGTCTCCTTGCTCGCAGTATGCAAATACCGTGGGCAGGTCTAGTCAGCGACGGCAGATTATACCAGAAACGCGCCGCACGGCGAGAATTTTCAGCCATCCGGTTATAATACGCCCCTATGGAAGAACGCCTGCAAAAAATACTTTCTCATGCCGGCTACGGTTCGCGCCGCTCTTGCGAAACGCTGATCACCGCCGGACGGGTACGCGTCAATGGTGTGGTTGCCACTTTAGGCCAGAAGGCCGATGCGACCACCGATACGATTGTCGTTGACGATACCACCATCCCACCTGCCCAACCCCTCATCTACATCGCCCTGCATAAACCGCGCGGTGTCCTCTCTACCGTGGACGCGCCCGACCCGCGCCCGACCGTGCGCGATTTGGTGGAGGTGGAAGGCAACATTTACCCCGTTGGCCGCCTGGATGTGGACAGCGAGGGGCTGGTTCTGTTGACCAACGATGGCACGTTGACGCACCAACTGCTGCACCCGCGCTATGGGCATCAAAAGGAATACCGCGTGCTGGTAGCCCGCCAGCCCGATGAGCAGCAACTGGCCGCCTTTCGGCACGGCGTTGTGCTGGCCGATGGCGAGCGCACGGCCCCTGCTGATGTGCGTGTAGAACGGCTGCATGGCAAAGGGGCCTGGATCAACATCGTCTTGCGCGAGGGCCGCAAGCGCCAGATTCGCGAAACCTGCGCCATACTCGGCCTGCCGGTGGTCAAATTGATCCGTGTGCGCATTGGCACGCTGCGCCTGGGTAACCTGAAGGTGCGCGAGTGGCGTTACCTGACGCCGGCGGAGATCATCGAATTGCGCTTGCCGCCCGGCAAGGCCGGCCCACGCCCGCCCCGGCGGGCTGCGCCGCGGCCCGCCGCAGCCAATGAAACGCCTGCCAGCCCCAGGCCAGGCAGCCGCCCGGCTGGTAAGCCCGGCAGCCGACGCCCTGGCCCGGCTGGACGCAAGCCTGGCCCAGCGGGCGTGAAAAGGGACAAGGCCCGTTGATGGGGGCTGTGTAGATTTCCCCCTGAACAGAGAAATCGGCCTGTTCTCAAGACAGGTACATTATCCCCTTAAGGAGTTTCCATGCAAACTACTTCCGAAAAGCAGCCCTCCTGGCTGGATCGTTCGCCGTTTGCCAATTTCCAGTTCGGATGGGAAATTCTCATCTTTGCCCTGATCGTGCTGTTGGCCGTGGTGACGCGCTTTTATCTGCTCGAACCACGCGTGATGAGTCACGATGAAAATTCGCACGTTTACTATTCTTGGTTGTTGTACAAGGGCCGCGGTTATTCCCATGACCCGGTCACGCATGGGCCATTTCAGTTCCATATCGTGGCGCTGTCTTATTTCTTGTTTGGCGATAGCGACACCAGCGCGCGCATTCCGGCGGTGTTGTTTAGCATAGCCAGTGTGTGGTTCATCTGGTATTTTCGCCGTTACATGGGGCGAGTGGGGGCGCTGATCGCAGCGTTGCTGCTGGTGATCTCGCCGTATATGCTCTACTATGGGCGGTATGTGCGCAATGAGGCGTTCGTGGTGTTGTGGGGGCTGATCATGTTATGGGCGACGCTGCGCTACCTCGAAACCGGCCAGACCCGCTATTGGCTGTGGCTGATCGGGTCTATTGCGCTGCATTACGCCACCAAAGAGACGGCCTATATGTATGTGGCCGAGTTGCTGGTCTTTTTGGCGCTCTTCTTTATCTACCAACTGCTGCAAAAGCCGTGGGCCAACCCGTCGGCGCGGACGGGCTTTGGGGTTTCGCTGCTGGCGGCGGCAGGGTTGGGGGGCGTGGGTGTGTTGGCGCGTGCGCTGCTCAAAGCGCCGGCTGCCGACCCCGCGGCGACGGAAGCTGCGGCAGCGGCCAGTGGCGGGCTGGCGGCGGTGGTTTTGTTTGTGCTGGCGGCTTTGGCGCTGGTGGTGGCGATCTATTATTTGATGAACGGGCAGTTAGACCCAGTAGAAAGCCTGCAACCCGTATGGCGGTTTATGGGGGCCCTGGTTGGCGTGGCGTTGCTCGTGGCGGTTGTGGTGGTTTATGGCATGTCGCTGCAACCGGATAGCCCCCTGCTCACCATGCTCCAGCCGCCAGATGGAGTGACGCCGGTGGCTGCCGACCAACTGATGGGTTTGCTGGCGGGCTTTTTGGCGCTGCTGATCCCCATTGGCGCGGGCGTGGCGCTGTTCTTCTGCGGGAGATACTTGATGCAGCGGGTGGTGCAGTTCTGGCCGCCTCAGCAGCCGGGCAGCCGCTCACTCGATCTGATCGTCTTGATTGTCAGCATTATCTTGCCCACGCTGGCCGCCTTCTTGATCAATCTGATCGGCAACCCCACCGATTATTCTTTGACGGGGATGATCAAATCGGCAGTCATCCTGATCCCGCTCACTGCTCTGGCGGTTGGCATCGGCTTGGGCTGGCAGCGCAACCAATGGTTGACCAATGCGGCTTTGTTTTATGGCATCTTTGTTGTTTTGTACACCACCGTTTTCACCAATGGACAGGGGTTTTTCACCGGCTTGATTGGCGGCCTGGGGTATTGGCTCGAACAACAGGGCGTCAACCGTGGCAGCCAACCGATGTATTACTACGCCCTGGTGCAGGTGCCATTCTATGAGTTTTTGCCCGCTCTCGGCAGCCTGGCCGCGGCGGTTTACCTGCTTCTGCGGCGCATCCCGCTGGTGGCGCTGGCGCAAGAAGACGACCCTGTAAACGCCGCGCTCCCCACTGCTTTGCCAGACCGTGAGCCGGTGCCGGCCATCCCGTTGATGGGCTTTTGGAGCATTGCCAGCCTGTTGGCTTTTTCGTATGCGGGCGAGAAAATGCCCTGGCTGACCGTTCACATCGTCTTGCCGTTGATTTTGTTGGCGGGTTGGTTTCTTGGCCAGGTTGTCGAGGGGGTAGATTGGGCGAAGCTGCGCCAGCAACGCGGTTGGCTGGCTTTGCTGCTGTTGGTGGTCTTTGTGGTCAGCGCCTCGGCAGCGATAGGCGGCCTGATTGCTGCGCCGCCTTTCCAGGGCCAGCAGTTGGATCAGTTGAACCACACGGCCACGTTCCTCACTTCGTTGGTGGTGGCGGTGCTGAGCGGCGTGGGCTTGTTCCGTTGGCTCAAGGAATGGCCGGCGGCTCAGATCGCCAGCCTGGTGCTGCTGGCTGTCTTCGCTTTCCTGGGGGTGATCACGGCCCGGTCGGCCTTCATGGCCTCTTACGAAAACTACGACCGCAGCACAGAATTTCTGGTTTACGCCCATTCTGCGCCGGGGGTGAAGATCGCCCTCTCGCAGATCGAAGAAATCTCACGCCGCACGACCGGGGTTTTGGATGTCAAGATCGCTTTCGACAACGAAACCACCTATCCCTATTGGTGGTACTTGCGCAACTATCCCAACCAGTATTATTACGGCGCCAACCCGTCGCGCGATTTGCGCGATTACCCCCTGATCTTGATCGGCGATGCCAACTACGGCAAGATTGAACCCATCGTGGGTAAAGCCTACGACAAGTTCGAATACATCCGCATCTGGTGGCCGATGCAAGATTACTTCAACCTCACGCCTGAGCGCGTCTGGCACGCCCTGACCGATCCGGCGATGCGCGCTGCCCTGTTCGAAATCTGGTGGTACCGCGATTACAGCAAATACTCGCAGCTCACCTCGCAAAACCTGACCCTGGAAAACTGGTCGCCGGCTGGCAAGATGCGCCTGTACATTCGCAAAGACATTTCGTCGCAACTGTGGGATTATGGCGCGGCCCCCATCACCACTGAAGAACTGTTCACCAACATCGGTCTGGATGTCAGCAAAGAAATCCAACTGGTTGCCAGCAGTGTCGTTGGCGCAACGGGCGTCGAGCCGGGGCGTTTCAACTTGCCGCATGGCATTGCTGTTGCCGCCGATAACAGTATCTACGTTGCCGATAGCGGCAATCACCGCATCCAGCGCCTCGCGCCAGATGGCGAAGTGCTGGCCGTGTGGGGAGACCCATCGCCGGTGGCTGGCGGCGACGCCCCCGATGGCACGTTCTCCGAGCCGTGGGACGTGGCCGTTGGGCCAGATGGTTCTGTTTACGTGGCCGATACCTGGAATCATCGCATCCAGAAATTTACCGCCGACGGCCAATTCCTTGCCAAGTGGGGCTTTGGCATCAGCCAAAACCTGGATGACCCCTATGGGTTGTACGGGCCGCGCGGCATTGCCGTGGATGACTTCGGCCTGGTTTACGTGACCGATACGGGCAACAAGCGCATCCTCGTTTACGACGAAGAGGGCAATTTCATCTCGCAAATGGGCGAGGGTGGCTTTGGGCCAGAGCAATTTAGTGAGCCGGTTGGGGTGGCGGTCAACCGCAGCGGGCTGGTTTTTGTGGCCGATACGTGGAACCAGCGGGTCCAATCGCTGCAAACCGATGACCTGGGCAATCTGTTTGCGCTATCGCGTTGGGATGTAGACGGCTGGTATGGCAAGAGCATCACCAATTATCCGTATGTGACCACCACCGATGATGGGCATGTCTTAATCAGCGACCCTGAAACGCCGCGTATCATCGAATACACCACCGCCGGCGAACTGGTGCGTTTCTGGGGCGTGCCAGGCGCAGATATGGGTGGCCTGAACTTGCCCACCGGCCTGGCAGCCACCGCCGATGGCGGCCTGTGGGTGGCCGATACGGGCAACAATCGCCTGCTGTATTTTGTCCTGCCATGAGGTAGGGCAAGTCTCTGGCTTGCGATGGCTCGCAAACCAGATGATAAAGCAAAACGAGCTGGCGTAGCCAGCTCGTTTTGCTTTATCAACCGATGAAAATTCGGTTGGAAACAGGTTTGCATGGGCCTCTATCGGAATGATGGCGTCGGTCGAGCTTATCGAGACCTGGTTTCGACAGACCTGGTGGCAGGAGACAGCCTTATACCGGCGGCAGGTTGCGTCGCAGCAGCGCCCGCATTTTCAGCGCCCGCGCCGCCCCTTGCGCCAGGCAGGTGGTGGGGTTATCCACCAGGTAGGCTGGCACGCCCAACTCTTTGGTCATCAACTTGTCTATCCCACGCAGCAGCGCCCCGCCGCCGGTAAGCGCCACGCCGCGGTCAATGATGTCGGAAACCAGTTCGGGGGGTGTTTTTTCGAGGGTGCGGCGTACCATCTGCACCATGTCGCGCAGGGGTTCTGCGATGGCCTCTACAATTTCGCCAGTGGTCAGCGTGACCGGGCGCGGCAGGCCGTTGACCTGATCTTGCCCCTGGATTTCGAGGCTTTGTTCTTCGGGAAGTGGCACGGCGGCGCCGATTTTCAGTTTGACCTGTTCAGCCGTGGCCGGGCCAATGACCAGGCCATATTTTTTGCGCACGTAGGCCATAATGGCCTCGTCGAGCTGCATCCCCCCAGAACGGATCGCCTCGCTCGAAACGATGCCGTACATCGCCATCACCGCCGCCTGCGTTGCACCGCCCCCCAGGCATACCAGCATATTCCCTGACGGTGTGCCGATGGGCAAATCTACACCGATGGCGGCGGCCAGCGGTTGTTGAATCAGCGCCACGTCGCCGGCACCGGCGCGCAGCGTGGCCTCGTGAACGGCCCGGCGCTCGACGCTGGTGATGCCTTCGGGGACGGTGATCATTACTTTGGGGTGGAAAAAGGGCAGCGGGCCGCCCAATTTTTTGAGCAAAGCCCGCAGGATGAGGGTGGTCACCTCGAATTCGGCAATCACACCGTTGCGCATCGGACGGGTGACTTCGATAGATTCAGGCACACGCCCAAACATATCTTGCGCCGCTCCACCCCATTCGACCAACACCTGTTCGGCCACGACAATTGCCGCGACCATCGGTTCTTCGAGCAGGACAGCTTCCCCGCGCCCGCTGTCGGCTGCCCGAATGTGCATGGTGCCCAGGTCAATGCCCAGGTCTCGTGAGAAAAGTGACATGGATTATTGAGCTTCCCCGCCGGAATAATCAGAACTGGTTTTGGCGCGCTGGCCGCGAAAACGTTTGGCGGCTTCAAGGCGCAGGTTAGAACGCCGCAGGGCGGCTTCGAGGGCCAGGAAATCTTCGCTGCCTTTGGGCGGGCCTTCGCGCAGCAGTTCTTCGGCGCGTTGGCGGGCCTGTTCGGCGCGGGCCACGTCAATTTCGGCCACATTTTCGGCTACATCGGCCAGCACGGTGATGCGGTTCGGCAGCACCTCCACGATCCCGCCTGCTATCGTGAAGACTTCCTCATTGCCGCGCCGACGCACCTTGAGCAAGCCATATTTCAAGGCTGAAAGCAACGGGGCGTGGTTGGGCAAAATGCCCATTTCGCCGGCTGCGCCCGGCACCACCACCATATCGGCCTCGCCTTCGTAAACGAGGCGGTCTTGCGAAACAATTTCACAATGGATAGGCATGGAAATTATCCCTTGCGTAGGGCAAAATTAATTTTGCCCTACATCATCCCTTTGGCTTTTTCGCGCACTTCTTCAATTGCGCCAGCCATCAAGAATGCCTGGACGGGGAGATCGTCGTGCTTGCCGTCCAAAATTTCGCGGAAGCCGCGCACGGTTTCGCGCAGCGGCACATATTTGCCAGGAATGCCGGTGAATTGCTCGGCCACTGACATGGGCTGCGAGAAAAAGCGCTCGATCTTGCGGGCGCGCAGCACGATCAGCTTGTCGTCTTCGCTCAGTTCGTCTACGCCGAGGATGGCGATGATGTCTTGCAGGTCTTTGTAGCGTTGCAGCACGCGCTGCACTTCGCGGGCGGTGTTGTAGTGTTCTTCGCCGACGATGATCGGGTCGAGGATGCGTGAGGTGGATGTGAGCGGGTCCACGGCCGGGTAGATGCCTTTTTCGGCGATGGGGCGTTCGAGGGCGATGGTGGCATCGAGGTGGGTGAAGGTGGCCACCGGGGCCGGGTCGGAGTAGTCATCCGCCGGGACGTAGACGGCCTGCATCGAGGTGATTGAGCCGGTGCGGGTGGAGGTGATGCGTTCCTGCAATTCGCCCATTTCGGTCGCCAACGTCGGCTGGTAGCCTACTGCCGATGGCATACGCCCTAGCAGCGCCGACACTTCTGAACCCGACATGGAGAAGCGGAAGATGTTATCAATGAAGAGCAGCACGTCGCGGCCTTCGTCGCGGAAGTATTCCGACATCGCTAGCGCAGTCAGGGCCACACGCAGGCGTACACCGGGCGGCTCGTTCATCTGGCCGAAGACCATCACGGTATCTTTCATTACGCCCGATTCGAGCATTTCGCGGTAGAGCTGCGTGCCTTCGCGGGTGCGCTCGCCCACGCCGGCAAACACCGAGTTGCCCTTGTGAACGGTGGCAATCGTGCGGATGAGTTCCTGGATCAGCACCGTCTTGCCTACGCCCGCCCCGCCAAAAATGCCCGTCTTGCCGCCTTTGGTAAAGGGGGCGATCAGGTCAATCACTTTCAAGCCGGTCTCGAAAACCTCGACACGGGTAGATTGCTCAGAAAAGGGCGGCGCGGCGCGGTGGATGGGGTAGTGCAGCGTCGCCTCCACGGGCCCGCCGTTATCCACTGGACGCCCCAACACGTTGAAGATGCGTCCCAGCGTTACCGGGCCAACCGGCACACGGATCGGTGCGCCGGTGTTGATGGCTGGCAGGCCGCGCTGCAGGCCATCGGTGGTATCCATGGCCACGCAGCGCACCCAGTTGTGGCCGAGGTGCTTCTGCACCTCCAGGATCACCGGCGGGCGGCCTTCTTGCGGAATTTCGACGGCGTCGAACACTTCGGGCATCTGGTCGGCGGGGAATTGCACATCCACCACGCCGCCGAGGATTTGGACGATTTGACCGGTTGTGTGAGAAGTCATAGGAAATAGCATCTCCGGGAGTGAGTCGTGATGCGTGATACGTGGCGGGTTACGGTTTACGCATCACCTATCATTGGCTCAAGGCATTTGCTCCGCCCACGATATCCAAAATTTCATTGGTGATACCCTGTTGGCGGGTCTTGTTATATTCCAGTTGCAGTGCGCCGGCCAATTCGGTGGCGCTGTCGGTGGCGTTTTTCATGGCCACCATGCGGGCGGCATGTTCGCTGGCGAGCGATTCGAGAATGGCCTGGTAAACCTGCAAGGCGGTGAAGCGCGGCACAATCTCGTTGAGGATTTCGATCTCGCCGGGTTCGTAGATATAAGCGGCCGGGGTGCGGCTGGTGGGCTGAAACTCGACCACGCGGCCATCTTCACCGCCCAATTCGAGCGGCAGCAACTGCTTGGTGGTGGGAATCTGCGTCACCATGTTGACGAAATCGGTATAGACGAGAAACACCTGATCGGCCTGACCCATCAGAAATTCATCTACCGCCAGGCGGCCAATGGCCGATACATCGGAGAACGACGGCCAGGCGGGCAGGTTACTAAATTCGGCCACCACCGGCTTGCGGCGGCGCAGCAGCATATCGCGCCCTTTGCGCCCAACCGCCACATAATGCACCGGCGTTTCTGATTTGTCGAAACGCTGCAAGCAATGGCGCACCACGTTGGTGTTATAGGCACCTGCCAGCCCGCGGTCGCCGGTGATCAACAAGACGAGGGTGTTTTTGATCTCGCTGCGGGCGGTCAACAACGGGTGCAGGCTGGTGTGACCGGGCTGCCCGGCGATATGGCTGAGTACCTGCCAGGCGCGCGTGGCGTAGGGACGGGTTTGCATCACGCCCTGCTGCGCCTTGCGCACCTTGCTGGCGCTGACCGCCTGAAGGGCGCGCGTCACCTGGGAAATGTTCTTGACGCTTTTGATTCGGAGACGAACTTCGCGGGTGTTTGGCATAGGTCGAAGATCGAAAGTCGAAAGTCGAAAGTCGAAAGTCGGCGGCTGTTGACCTGTGACTTTCGACCTTTGACCTTTGACTCATTACCACGTTGCTTTGAAATTATCGAGCGCTTTCAATAACTCGGCGCGGGTTTCATCGGTGATGCGTTTGTTTTCGGCGATGGAACGGCCAATTTCGGGGTGATTGGTGGCGAGGTAGCGCAGCAGGGCGGTTTCCCATTCTTTCATGCGCTCAAGTTCCACCGGGTCGGCATAGCCGTTGCCGCCGGCGAAGATGACCATTACCATTTCTTCAAGCGAGAGCGGCTCGTATTGCGGCTGCTTGAGAATTTCCTGCATGTGCTGGCCGCGGCTGAGGGTGGCCTGGGTAGATTTATCGAGGTCGGAGCCGAATTGGGCGAAGGCGGCCAACTCGCGGAATTGGGCCATATCCAGGCGCAGGCGGGCGGCCACTTGCTTCATGGCGCGTGTCTGCGCATCGCCACCGACGCGCGAAACGGAGATGCCCACGTTGATGGCCGGGCGGATGCCAGCATAGAACAGGTTGCCTTCGAGGTAAATCTGCCCATCGGTGATCGAGATGACGTTGGTAGGAACATAGGCGGAGACATCGCCCAGCAGCGTTTCGATGATCGGCAGGGCTGTCAGCGAGCCGCCGCTGCCCTGGACTTTGATCACTTTGTATTGTTCGGGGTTGGCGAGCTGCTTGAGCGACTGCCCGGCGTCATGCTGCGCCAGGGGGCCATCGAAGATTTGCCCATTGAGTGCGTCGGCTTTGGCGGCCTGGGGTTGGGCGTACTCGGCGGGGACAATGGCGAACTGGTCGGCCAGGCGGGCGGCCCGTTCGAGCAGACGGGAGTGCAGATAGAACAGGTCGCCGGGATAGGCCTCGCGCCCGGGCGGGCGGCGCAGCAGCAGAGAAACCTGGCGGTAAGCCCAGGCGTGTTTGGAGAGGTCGTCATACACCACCAGGGCATCGCGCCCAGTTTCCATAAATTCTTCACCGATGGCGCAGCCCGCATAAGGGGCGATATATTGCAGCGCCGCCGATTCGTCGGCTGCGGCGATGACGACGGTGGTGTATTCCATGGCGCCATAGCGTTCGAGCGTGGCCACCGTGCGAGCCACCGCAGCTTTCTTTTGGCCAATGGCGACATAAATGCAGTGCAGGTTTTTGCCCTTCTGGTTGATGATCGTATCGAGGGCGATGGCCGTTTTGCCGGTTTGTCGGTCGCCAATGATCAACTCGCGTTGGCCGCGCCCGATGGGGGTCATGGCGTCAATCGCTTTGATGCCGGTCTGGACGGGCGTATCCACGTCTTTGCGCTGCACCACACCCGGGGCGATACGTTCGATGGCCCGGTAACCGCTGGCCTTGATCGGGCCTTTGCCATCCACCGGTTCGCCCAGGGCATTGACCACGCGCCCCACCAGGCTGTCGCCTACGGGAACCGAAGCGATACGCCCCGTGGCACGCACACTCATGCCTTCTTCGATGCCAGAGTACTCACCCATGATGATGATACCGACATTGTCTTTTTCGAGGTTGAAGGCGATGCCCATCACGCCATTGGCGAATTGCACCAACTCTTGCGAGCGCACGCCTTCCAATCCGCTGGCACGGGCGATACCATCACCGGCCTCCAGCACTGCGCCGACATCGGCGAGGCTGTAGGCCGGTTGGAAAGAAGCGATTTGCTGTTGCAGGTCGGCGGTAATTTGGGAAATGAGATCGGTCATGGGAAATCCACACCCTTTCGGTTTTCTGGGTTGAAAGCGGTCAAATGATACCTGAAAGCGGGCGGGTTGTCTAGCGGGAAATCGGATAAAGTTAGGCTAATTCGGGAATGCTGATACAATAACGCCATGCCCCGCGATGAACGTCCGACCGTTTGGTCTTCTGAACAAGGCGATTTGCGCCAGAAAAGCGCCCGGCCCATTGCGGCCAGGTCGCTGCCGCCGCCGCAGCAAACTGCTTATTTGCACCGCGATTCGAAAGGGCGCGGTGGAAAAACTGTCACCCTGGTCAAGAACCTGGTGCTTTCCGAGGATGACCTGAAGGCGTTGGCGAAACAACTCAAGCAGGTGTGCGGCAGCGGTGGGACGATTAAAGAACAGTAGGTGCATAAACCACATACAAGTTTGTCAGACAATCTGTGATTTGGCC
>CAZSFD010000044.1:0-43727 GCA_964606085.1 uncultured Anaerolineaceae bacterium | reverse complement strand
AATACCGAATAACGAATAACGAATAACGAATAACGAATAACGAATACCGAATAACGAATAACGAATAACGAATAACGAATAACGAATACCGAATAACCAATACCGAATACCGAATAACCAATACCGAATACCGAATAACCAATACCGAATAACCAACAACCAATAACACGCCCCCCATGACCACCGCCGAATTTACCCTCGCCTCTCACGCCACACGCCGCCCCACCAACCGCCGCGGGCCAATCCGCTGGATCATTTCGCACGGCGCACGCTATTGGTATCTATTTTTGAGCATGATCGGCGGGGCAGTAGCCAATGCCGTGCTGATGTCGTTGACGCCGATCTTGATCGGCCAGGCGTTCAATGCCATCCTGGCCAACCCGGCGCGCACCGCTGAATTGCTGCCCATCGCCCTGTGGATTGCCGGGACGCAGCTTTTGCGCGGCTTCATGCACTTGCTGCGCGGTTTTAGCGCCGAACTGATCGCCCAGCAGGTGGAGCGCAACGTGCGCGAGGAGCTTTACATCAGCCTGCTCGGCAAGAGCATGACCTTTCATAACCTGCAACCCGTGGGCGACACGATGGCGCGCGCCACCAACGATGTGCGCGAGGTCAACTTTCTGTTCAGCCCTGGCATCAACCTGGTGGTCGGTTCGATCAACTTCCTGTTTATGCCGTTGATTATTGCGCCGCGTTATCACCCTTCGTTGGTGATCGTGCCAATTTTGTTCATCATCGCCTATTTCTTGGCCCTGTGGCAATATCTCCACGAGTTGGGGCCGATCACCGGGGCGGTGCGCGGGGCGTTTGGCAAACTCAATATGCGCCTGGCCGAAGCGCTGGATGGCATCGAAACCGTCAAAGGCATGTCGCAGGAGCGGGCGGAGATCGTCCGTTTCGAGGGCAATGCTGCCGATTATCGCGACGCCATGATCCGCCAGGGTAATGTCGAAGGGCGTTTCCTGCCCATGCTGCTGCTGGCACTGGCCCAGGTACTTGGCCTGCTGCACGCCCTGCTGCTCTACCGCCAGGGTGCGCTCGATTTGGGCGGTGTGGTGGCCTATTTTGGCATCTTGCAGCTCTTCGATTTCCCCACCTGGACTTCCACCTGGGCCTATTCACAGATTTCGCTGGGAGTTTCGGCGGCCAAACGCATTCTGGAATTGATGAACCGCGAAGACAACCTGGACCAAAACCTGACCGGTTACTGCGCGACGCCGCGCGGCGAAGTGGAATTTCGCGGCGTCACTTTCCGCTACGGCAGCCGCGAAGCCGCCCTCGAAAACGTCAGTTTCCATGTCAGGCCCGGCCAAACGGTTGCCATCGTTGGGCAGACCGGGGCTGGCAAGACCAGCCTGGCCAGGCTGATCAACCGCACCTACGACATCACCGCCGGGCAGGTGTTGGTGGATGGCCGCGACGTGCGCGAGTGGAACCTGGAAGCGCTGCGCCGCAATATCGCCATCATCGAGCAAGATATTTTCCTGTTCTCGCGCACGATTGCCGAGAACATCGCCTTTGGCAAGCCCGACGCCACGCCGGAGGAAATCGAAGCCGCCGCCAAAGCCGCCCAGGCGCACGAGTTCATCCTATCCTTTCAGGATGGCTACCAGACCGTGATCGGCGAGCGCGGCGTCACCCTTTCGGGCGGGCAGCGCCAACGCATCGCTTTAGCGCGTTCGTTCCTCACCAACCCGCCCATCCTCATCCTCGATGACTCGACTTCCTCGATTGATTCAGAAACCGAGGACAAAATCCAGCGCGCCATCTTCACCGCCGCCCGCGGGCGCACCACCTTCATCATCACCCACCGCCTCTCGCAAATCCGCTGGGCCGATCTGATCCTCGTCATCCGCCAGGGCAAACTGGCCGCCATCGGCAACCACGAAACCTTGCTCGAAACATCAGAAGCGTATCGCAACATCTTTACCGAAAAATGATCACGATTTACGAATAACGATTTACCAATCACGTAAATCGTAATTCGTTATTGGACATCCCATGAGCTTCTTCTCCAACCTCGACACCGAAGGCTATGACCGCCAATACACCGACCGCGAACTGGCGCGGCGCATGATGGTTTATTTCAAACCGCACAGCCTGCAAATTGGCATCGTGACGGGTTTGTTGCTGCTGCTCTCGGTGATGGGGGCGGTCGCGCCGATTGTGCTGGCGCGCGGCCTTGACGCGGTACGCCTGGATGCTTCTGACCGCAATATCGGCGTGCTGTTTGGCGTGCTGCTGGTGCTGGGCGTTCTCTCGTGGCTGATCAACTGGGTGCGGCGGCGCATCACGGTGCGCGCCATCGGCCAACTCGAACTCGAACTGCGTCGCGATGCCTTCCAGGCGGCCATGGCCCACGATCTCTCGTTTTACGATCAGTATCCGTCGGGCAAGATCGTTTCGCGCATCACGTCAGATACGCGTGATTTCAGCGGCCTGATCACGCTGATCACCGACCTGATTTCGCAGTTCGTCCAGGCGTTCATTTTGGGCGCGGCGCTCTTTTCGATAGACCTGCGGCTGTCGCTGGTGGTGCTGGCCTTCCTGCCGGTCATCTTTGGCTTCGCCGTCAGCTTCCGCCGGGTGGCCCGCGATGTCACCCGCCAGGGGATGCGGGCGATGGCCAACGTCAACTCGACGATCAAAGAGACCATCAGCGGCATTGCCGTAGCCAAGAATTTCCGCCAGGAAGCCAGCATCTTCGACGAGTTCAACACGGCCAACCAGCAGTCTTTTCGGGTGAATGTCAAACGCGGGCTGGTGATGAGCCTGGTTTTCCCCATTTTGAACGTGTTGGGCGGCTTTGGCACGGCGCTGATCGTGTACGTGGGCGGTTGGAGCGTGGCGGCGGCGGCGATCACCTTTGGGGCGTGGCAGTTGTTCTTGCAAAGCCTGGATAGGTTTTTCTTTCCGGTGTTGAACCTGTCGTCGTTTTGGACGCAGGTGCAATCGGGGCTGTCATCGGCGGAGCGTGTGTTTGGGTTGATTGATGCCGAACCGGCAGTCAAGCAGGTGGCGAATAATCCCGTGCCGCCGCTGCGAGGGGATATTCGCTTCGAGCAGGTGGATTTCCGCTACGCCGAAAATGAACCGGTGCTGGCAGATTTCAGCCTGCACATTCGGCCCGGCGAAAATCTGGCGGTGGTGGGTCACACCGGGGCGGGGAAATCGTCGCTGGTCAAGTTGATCACGCGCTTCTACGAGTTCCAGGGCGGCCAACTGCTGATTGATGGTCAGGATATCCGCTCGTTTGACCTGACCGCCTACCGCCAGCAGATGGGCATCGTCTCGCAGGTTCCCTTCCTGTTCTCTGGCACGGTACTGGAAAACATCTGCTACGCCTGTGCTGTGACGCCCGACCTGTGCGAGATCGAAGACCTGGCGCAGCGTATCGGCGGCGGCGATTGGCTGAGTACGCTGCCGAATGGGTTGCAAACGCAGGTGGGCGAACGCGGGGCGCGCCTTTCGATGGGCCAGCGCCAGCTCGTCTCGCTGATGCGGGTGCTGGCGCAGAAACCGGCCATCTTCATCCTCGACGAGGCCACCGCCAGCATTGACCCCTTCACCGAGTGGCAGATTCAACAGGCGCTCAACCTGATCCTGGCGAAATCTACCAGCATCCTGATCGCCCATCGTTTGTCCACCGTCAAGGCCGCCGACCGCATCATCGTGCTGGATAAGGGCCGCATCATCGAAGAAGGGGATCATGATGGCCTGCTGGCGCAGGGCGGTCATTATGCCACGCTGTATAACACCTATTTTCGCCATCAGTCCATCAGCTACCGCCCGCCGGGGCTGGAGGAACATCTGGCCGAGCGTGAAGGTTTGCTGCGCGCGGGCGCTTGACGGACGCTGCACATAAAAAAAACGGCAAAGACGAGCTGTGGAAACACCCGGCGTCTTTGCCGTTTTTTTATTCGGGCTGCCAGTTATACATCGGCGGCTGGCCGGAGATTTCGGGCAAGTAACAACCATCCACTTTGTCAGGGCGGACGTATTTGACCAGAAAATCTACGATGTGGCGGCGCTCGCGGCTGCCGGGGTGGGTCAACTCGTCGCGTTCCACCCGCCACACCGCGCCTTCCACGGGGTCGAGTGCGCCGTGAAAGCCGTAAACGTTGAGCGCCGCCAGCGCCGCTTCCACACTGAATGGCGGCCCGCGGTGGATCGCGCCACGCCCACATTCGAGCCATCCAGCTTTTCCTGGACGATGATCGTATCGTGGCGGTCGCGCGCTTTGATCGTGGCGATCTGTTCTTGCCCGCTGTGACATTTGTGGTCGCCCGGCCCGATGCGGCTGCCGGGCAGGGGCGGGATGTGGCCGTAGCTTTTACTGCCGAGGGGTTTGGCGTTGGTCATGCCAGGAGTTTTTGCAAAATCGTCAGATTTTCTTGGGGATCGAACATCGCCAAAATGGGAATGCCAAACCCACTCACCACTTCGCTGCGAATATCCCCCTCGCGCAGCTTGGTCAGCAGTTGGTAGGATGAGCCGACCAACCCATACTGTTCTACCGTTTGGTTTTCGGGGTCTACCAGCCAATACTCGCCCACGCTGTAAGCTATTTTTTGCTTTGGTATAATCATACCAACCCCTTTCCTGGTTTGATTTTTGGAGGCTGGTATGCTTACATCTCAACTTTCGCAGCAATTATCTTATGTCGTAGCACAACGTCAACAAGATGAGGCTGTTATTTTAGCCGAAGCGGTACGTGAGGGTATTCAGGCGATGTATCGCGATGCTTTGATTGAAGCATACTTGCTCGGCAAAACATCACGTCAAGAACTCGTAAATGAGATCGGGCTAGAAGCGGTGGATGAAATCGAATACCAGCGGGATGCGATGCATCGAGATTTTGCATGGGGTGTAAAGGATGATTGACGCAGTTGCAGACACAGGGCCAATCCTTCATTTGTCTGAAATTGGACAGTTGATCTGTCTGCACGTTTTCAATCGCATCATCCTTCCCGACCTGGTTGCTGCTGAGTTGCTTGCCTATGGGGTTAGTCTGGATAATATGGGGATAGCGATTGAAGTCACACCTGCTCTAAACGACGACTGGCAATCATTGATTGGCGGAGCGGGGGCATCCGCTATTCATCCAGCCGATGCCCAGGTGATAGCAATGGCTCAAAAACAAGCCTTCACATTCCCGGTACTTACAGATGATCTGGCCTTGCGTCGTCGTTTGGAAATGCAGGGTGCTACAGTGGTGGGTAGTTTTGGCGTATTGGTGCGCGCTCATTCTGTGGGAATATTGGAACGCCAAACCCTGAAAAACGCCGTAGACAATCTGTTCACAACCAGTTCGTTGCACACCAGCCAGGCGTTTCGCGCCTATGCGCAAAGTTTGTTGCTTCGATTGCCCTGATTTTCACAACACATCCCGCAAAAAGCGCCCGGTAAAGCTGCCCTCGGCCTGCGCCACCTGGTCGGGCGTGCCTTCGGCCACGATGTAGCCGCCCTTCTCGCCGCCTTCCGGGCCGAGGTCGAGTATCCAATCGGCGGTTTTGATCACGTCCAGGTTGTGCTCAATCACGAGGACGGTGTTGCCGGCGTCGGTCAGGCGGTGCAGCACATCGAGCAGCTTCTGGATGTCGGCGAAGTGCAGGCCGGTGGTGGGTTCGTCGAGGATGTAGATGGTGTCGCCGGTGGCCACGCGGCTGAGTTCCTTCGCCAGTTTGACGCGCTGCGCCTCGCCGCCGCTGAGCGTGAGGGCGCTCTGGCCGAGTTTGACATAGTTCAGGCCCACGTCGTCGAGCGTTTGCAAAATGCGCCGGATGTCGGGGAAGTTCTCGAAGAATCCGAGCGCTTCCTGTATGTCCATATCGAGTACTTCGGCGATGTTCTTGCCCTTGTAGCTGATGCTGAGCGTCTGGCGGTTGAAGCGTTTGCCCTCGCACGCCTTACACTTCACCCACACATCCGGCAAAAAGTGCATCTCCACCCGTTTGTAGCCATAGCCCATACACTCCTCGCAGCGCCCGCCCTTCACATTGAAGCTGAAGCGCCCCGCCCCAAAGCCGAGGCCCTTCGCTTCGGGTGTCATGGCGAACACCGCTCGGATGTCATCCAGCACGCCCACATACGTGCCGGGGTTGGAGCGCGGGTTGCGTCCGATGGGTTCCTGGGTGATGTTGATCACCTTGTCGAGCAGTTCCAACCCTTCAATGGAATCGTGCGGGCCGGGGGTAGATTGGGCATTATGCAGGGCGCGCTGTAGCGCCGGGTAGAGCGTCTGGGCGATCAGGCTGGATTTGCCGCTGCCCGAGATGCCCGTGATGCAGATCAGGTTGCCGAGCGGGAAGCGGGCGGTGACGTTTTTCAGGTTGTGCAGCCGCGCCCCGTGGATCACCAGCGCACCTTTGGAGTCGCGGCGGTGCTTGCCATTGGGTGCGCTGACTTTGAGTTCGCCCGAAAGATACTTGCCAGTCAGCGAATCGGGGTTGAGCATGATCTCTTCGGGCGTGCCAGCCGCCACCAACTCGCCGCCCAACACGCCGGGGCCGAGGTCGAGAATCCAGTCGGCGGTTTTCATCGTCTCCTCGTCGTGTTCAACCACGATCACGGTATTGCCCACATCCCGCAAATGAACGAGCGTATCGAGCAGGGCGCGCTGGTCGCGCGAATGCAGGCCAATAGATGGCTCATCGAGGATGTACAGCACGCCCACCAGCCCACTGCCGATCTGGCTGGCCAGGCGGATGCGCTGCCCCTCGCCACCCGAAAGCGTGGGAGCGGGGCGATCCAGGTTGAGGTAGTGCAGGCCCACGTTGCGTAAAAGCCCAAACGCTGGCGGATTTCGGTGATCAGTTCCAGGCCGATCTCGCGCTGTTCTTCGTTGAGTGTGGCATCGAGGCCGCTGACCCAATCGTGGATGTTCTCGATGCTCCACGAGGTCAGTTCGGGCAGGCGTTTGCCGCCCACGGTAACGAAGCGCGCCTCCGGGTTGAGGCGTTCGCCACTGCACTTGGGACAGGGCAACTGGCTCATGAAGCTGATATACCAGCGCTTGGTGTACTCCGACTTCGTCTGGCGGAACAGGCGGTTGATGTGATGGATCGTGCCTTGTTCGGTGCGCATCCCCTCGCCCTTGAAGGTGCCCTCGGCGTTCTCGTATTGCCAGTGGATTTTTTCGTCGCCCGAACCATACAGGATCACATCGCGGAACGATTGCGGCAGGTCCTTCCAGGGCAGGGAAATATCCACGCCGTAATGCTCAGCCAGCGTTTTCAGGTGGTTCATGTGCCAGGTGGATTTTTTGCGCACATCGCCATGCCAGCGTGAAGCGCCGTGTAGCAGCGAGATGTTGGGGTTGACGATGATGTTGTTGACATCCACCTGGAGTTTAGCCCCCAGGCCATTGCACTCATCGCACATGCCCAAAGGCGAGTTGAAGCTGAACAGGTGCGGCTCCAGCTTGGGGAAGCTGATCTCGCAGTGCGGGCAGGCGTTATGCTTGGAGAGGAGGAGTTCTTCGTTATCGAGAAGAACAAGCAATAACCCCTGTCCGGCGCGCAGCGAGGTTTCGACCGAGTCCATCAGGCGGGAGGAAAAATCGCCTGATTCCTGATTCCTGATCCCTGACTCAGGGATCAGGAATTGGGGATCAGGGACGATTAGCCGATCAATGATCAGTTCGATATTATGCTTCTTATCCTTATCAAGTTCAGGAATTCCCGCCGTCAACTCCATCACCTGACCATCCACGCGGGCGCGGGCGTAGCCATCTTTAACAGCAGCTTTGAGTGCCGCAGCAAACGTCCCTTTGCGGTTGCGGGCGATGGGGGCGAGCAGTTGGAAGCGCGTGCCTGGCGGCAGCGAAGCCAACTGGTTGGTGATCTGCTGGGCGCTTTGCGGCTGGACGGCGCGGCCGCACTGCGGGCAGTGCGGCGTGCCCAGGCGAGCGTAGAGCACGCGCAGGTAGTCGAGGATTTCGGTCACGGTGCCGACGGTGGAGCGCGGATTGCGGGCGATGGTCTTCTGTTCGATGGCGATGGCCGGACTGAGGCCGGTGATCTGGTCTACCTGCGGCTTCTCCATCTGATCCATGAACTGCCGCGCAAACGACGACAGGCTCTCGACATAGCGGCGCTGCCCCTCGGCATAGATGGTATCGAATGCCAGCGACGACTTGCCGCTGCCCGAAACGCCGGTGATCACCACCAGTTTGTTGCGCGGGATACGCACGTTGATGTGCTTGAGGTTGTGCTGGCGGGCGCCGCGCACGAAGATGTCGCTGAGGGTGTTGGCGGATGCAAGGGGGTCGAAGGTCAAAGGTCGAAGGTCAGGGGTCTCGAAAGGTGTTGTGTCTTCATCGGGAGCGAGAAAACGGGATGAATAATGGGCAACGGTTGACTTTTGACCTTCGACTTTCGACAGGCTCGCCAACCGCTCCGCCCCCGAAAGCTGTAACTCCCCGGCATCGGCCAGTGGGGCATCCTCGATCACACCAAGTTGGCGCAGTTTGGCGTAGAGGCGCTGGGTGCGCGGCAAGGCGTCGAAGTAGGCGCGCAGGTCGTCGAAATGGGCGTCGGGGTCGGCGGTCAGGTCGGCCACGCGGTCGAGCAGGGCTTTGTCTTCGACGGTCAGAGATGTTTCTGATTTTCTGTGCAGATCATCCCAATAGTCGTAGAGCGCCAGCTCGAGGCGGTTGAGGGCTTGAAAATCGTGCAGCAGGTCACCGCGGATACGCGGGAAGCCCTTCCAGCGCCCGCTGTAGCGGAACAGCGTGGAACTGAGCTTGCCCGTTCGCGCCAGCCGCCAGGCCGAGCCAGCCACGAAAAAATCTTTGTCGCGGCGCAGGTCGAAGAGGTCGCAGCCGGGCGGCAGGGGTAGGGGATTACCTTCCAGTCCGCCTACGTCGGGGTCAACCAGCAGCCAGCGCCCTTCGGACGCGTCCCAATACTCGGTGATCCAGTGGTCGGCTTTGAAGGGCTGGTCAGGGTACAGGTATTCGGCGAAGCCCACTCTCATGCGGGCGGGGATGCCTTTGTGGCGCAACAGCGAGACCAGGAAGACGGCAAAGTCGCGGCATTTGCCCACCTGGCGTTCACGCGGTTCACGGGCCACCGTCAGCGGCTCGCTGCTCAGTTCGGCGATGCGCTCCAGGCGCTGCTGCATGGTGCGCAGGAACATCTCGTTGCGGCTTTCGCTGGTAACGGTGACGCCGTAGTGTTCGGCGGCGTTGCGGTGCATCATCTGGCCCTGGATGAGTTTGACCAGGGCGTGAACGCCGTCGGGCAGGTTGTCGTATAGATGGGCGTAAGGGCCGGGGTCGGTGATGGGGGATTGGGGGGTGTAGTAGTTGAGGATAGTAGGATTCATAAGAAAGGTTGGAGTAACGAGAAGCGTGTTGCGTGACTTTATGCGGGAAAAGGGGGAAGTGTGACAGTCACCTTATGCGGATTTCCTCCACCCCGGGGGAAATGCTGTCTGATAATCGGATTATAGCACAAACGAGCTACGAAAATGTCGTTCAATTGCTGGTATAATCCCGCCGCTATGATTTACGTCTTCCGAGCTTCTCAATCCCCCCTATTCATCGGTGTGCGTGGCTTTATCGCTGGCAGGCCTCCTCGAATCGCGCCTGCCCACCAGAGCCAATAGCTCTCCCCCGTTTTGTGATTGTCAAACGCCGCAGGTGCTCCCTGCGGCGTTTTTTGTTTTGGAAGGAAACTTATGATCGCCATTTCACTCTCCCATATCACCCTCATCCTCGGTTCCCACACCATCTTTCGCGACCTGTCCTGGGAAATTCAGCACGACCAGAAGATAGGGCTGATTGGCCCCAATGGTGCGGGCAAATCTTCGCTATTCAAGATCATCATGGGCGAACACAGCACCGAACCCGGCGGGACGCTTGTGCGCGCCAAAGGCGTGACGGTGGGCTACCTGCCGCAGCACCCCGAACTGCCGTCGGAGCAAACCGCCTTCGCCGCCGCGCTGGATGGCAACCCGCGCCACGCCGAACTGGAAGCGGAACTGACCCGCATCGAAGAAAGCCTGGGTAACCCGGCGGTTTACAACAACCCCAGGGTGCTCGAACGGGCGATGGAAACGCAGATGCAGGCACTCGAAGAATACGAAACCCTCGGCGGGGCGCAGTATCCCGAACGCGTGCGCCAACTGCTGCGCGGCCTGGGCCTGCCCGAAGGGGACTTCGATAAGCCCCTGGGTGTGTTGAGCGGCGGGCAGAAAAAACTCATCGGGTTGGCGCGGCTGCTGCTCTCGCGCCCGGCGGTGCTGCTGCTCGACGAACCCGATAACCACCTCGACCTGCCCGGCAAGGAGTTCCTCGAGAAGTTAATCCGCGAGTACGAGGGGGCGGTGGTGATCGTCTCGCATGACCGCTATTTGCTCGATGGCGCGGTCAGCCACATCGCCGAAATCGAAGATGGCAAGCTGACTACCTTCAAGGGCGACTATTCTGACTACATGCTGGATAAAGAGCTGCGCCTGGCGCGCCAGGAGGAGCTGTTTCAAATTCAGCAGCGCGAGATCGCCCGCATGGAAATGGCGCTCAAACGCTACAAGCTCTGGGTGCAAGTGAGTGACAAGTTCGCCAGCCGGGTGCGTTCGATGGAGAGCCGCATTGAACGGGTGAAAGAGATGGATCGCCCGGTGCTGGAACGCCGCCGCATGGATTTAGACCTGGGCGGCTGGCGCGGCTCGAATAAGGTGCTGGACATCCAAGGGGTTCGCAAATCCTTTGGGGCCAGTCACGTTATCCAAGGGGTAGATTTGCTCTTGCGCCACGGCGAGCGCGTGGGGTTGATTGGTGCGAATGGGGCCGGGAAATCGGTGCTGCTGCGCCTGATCTTGGGCAGCGAGACGCCTGATTCAGGCGAGATCACCCTCGGGCCATCGGTCAAGCAGGGCTACTACGCCCAGGAACACGAGACGCTCGATTTCAATCAGACCGTCCTCGATGCCACGCGCCGCGCCAGCCCGCTCAGCGAACACCAGGCGGTGGCGTTTCTGCTGCGCTACCTGTTCACTTACCCCCAGATGAGCCAGCCCATCGGCCAGCTATCCGGCGGTGAACGCAGCCGCCTGCAACTGGCGCTGCTGGTGCTTTCGGGTGCCAACTTCCTGCTGCTCGACGAACCCACCAACAACCTGGATATCGCCTCCGCCGAGGTGCTCGAAAACTCGCTAGCCGAGTTCGTTGGCACAGTGTTGGTCATCTCGCACGACCGCTACTTTCTCGACCGCACCGTGAGCCGGATTGTGGAATTGAAAGATGGCAAGCTGACCGAATATGCCGGTGGGTATAGTGATTATCTGGCTGTAGGGCGAAATTAATTTCGCCCTACCACTGCCTTCATTTGCGTCAAATGGTCGCGGCGATGCAGGGCGCGGTTCAGGCGCACGGTCTTGCCGTCGGTCTCCACCTGGGCGATGAATTCTGGTGTGAGCTGTTCGATGGCGGCGTCAACGGCCTCGGCGGTTGAGATCACCAGGTTGACCGCCGCGTGTGGTTCCAGCGCCTTGAACAGGGGGCGGGTCACTTCGTTGATCACGTCCACATCAATCGGCGAGGCTGAAATCCCTTCGGCCTGCCATTTTTGCAGCAAGGTGAGGGCGCGTTGATCCCAAAAGGCCAGGTGCGCCAGGACGCTGGCCACCGTCCAACCGGCCTCGAGGGGTTGGCGGAGTTGTGCATCGGTCAGGCGGCCTGTGAAAGCAGTTAATTCCTGGCGAGAATTGGTGTTATCGAGGGTGTAAGCGTTTGTCATGACGTTTTCCTTGGTAAGCGGTTCATTTCACCGTCACCAATTCGTCGAGCGGCTTGCGTTTGCGGGCTGCCGGGGTTTCATCAGCGTAGCCAAAGGAGACGGCGGCGATCATCTGGCCCTTTTGGCCGAGCCAGTTGGCTAATTCCTCGTAGGCGTAGAACACATCGCAAATCCACAGTGAGCCGAGGCCCAGTTCGACGGCCGCCAGGAGCATGTTCTGGATGGCCGCGCCGATGGATTGGGTATCTACTAACTCGGAGAAGTTCTGGTCAATGGAGTGTGCCAGCCAGGGGTAGATGCCATCGGGGTTGAAGATGAATACCGTGACCGGGGCCTGTTCCATCACGTGAGCGGTCCACTCGTTGCTGCCGGGGTCTTCACCTTTGGCCACGGAACGGCTGATCCCCTCTTGCAAGATGCGCAGCATTTCGGGGCGCTGGTCTTCTTTGACGACCACAAAGCGCCACGGCTGGCGGTTCTTGCCCGATGGGGCCAGAGAACCGGCGGTCAGGATTTGGTTGAGCAGGTCTTCGGGAATGGGATCAGATTTGAATTTACGGATGCTGCGCCGGGCCGCGGGTCACCGGCATCAGGCCGGGCGGGTTCGGCGGGCAAGGCGACCAGTCGCGTTCAAAGTTGGCTTCCTGGTTTGTTCCAGGGCGTTCTTCGGGCAGGCAGCGATGCACCGCCAGCACCAGGTCTGGGTTTTCAACGCCGCGCGGCGAGATGATGTAATAGTGGGTACCGTCGAAGGAGCGGAAACACAGCATCGCCAACAGCTCGCGGGCCTTGTCATCATCAGCCAGTTTGGGCAGACGCTCACATAACGCCATGCCTTCCTGAATTTGGACCTTGGTGAAGCGCACACGCCGCGGAATCCATACACCTTGCACACGCTCCCACAATTTCTCCTCACGCTCCGAAATGATGAGCGGGGCGGTGAGATAAAGTTCCTGATAATCCATGATCAGGTCAGTGTTTGAACCGTGCTGTTCCAGGCGCAGCGCGTCCAGGTGCCCCCCGGCGGGGGTTCCGCTGAAAGGGAAGGGTAAAATGCGGGGATGGGCGTAGCCTTTCGTCGGGGTCATTCCTGCACCGAAGTGACCAGCAGTTGATAGTGCTGCGAGCGCTCGTCGAAACGCTTGAGCAGCCGGCGCGCCTTGGGCGGCACCACGGCAACCTCGTAATCATCCCCGGCGAAAGCGCGCACGGCCTCGAGCGAATCGAACTGCATGATGGTGATGAACTCGACCTCGTCGTCGAGCTCACGGCGCAACAGTTGGATGCCGCGGTAGCCAGGGATGTGGCGTTCAGCGATGCCGACGAAAATTTCCTCTTTGAGCAGTCTTTCGTAGGCGTCGGCGTTTTCGGGGTTCGTAAAGCCGTGCCAGATGCGGGTGATGGGAGTGGTCATGGATGCTCCTCAGTGGGGCAAAATTAATTTTGCCCTACAATGATTTTGATCTCATGCCCTTCCAGGTGAATGGACTGATTGGGCTGGAAGGGTTCGGTAAGCCCGGAGATGGGGTCGAAAACCTGCCAGGCGGTTCCGTCCAGTTTCAGGCTGCACGCAAAGGCGGTGCGTTCTTCGTTGAAAAGCAGGTAGTAATCTTGTTGGTTTTTGACCACGTGCCGCAGGCGCAGCGCCGGGGTGGGCGGCGCAACCGGGAGCACAGCGGGTATATTCTCCTCCAACCATTTCCGTAGCGCCGCATTGCTCGTTTCTTCATACCGAAAAACGCGGCCGGCGGCAGCCAACGGCTCCAAAGCCGTCAGCACGGCGGGCGCAGGCTGGTGTTCAAGGATCAACGCCCGGTAGGTCATCCCGGCGATGTGAATGCCCTCGGCATCTATGGTGACTTTTTCGAGCAGGTCACGTTCTTCGAGGTAGTTGAAATCGCGCTGGTGCTGGTAGCAGATTTTGGCGCTTTTCCACGGCAGCCAATCGGCCTGGCCCAGGATCGCCAGCGAGCAGATATGCTGCGCATCGGTGTTGAGCCAGCTCAGGCGGCGGCAGGCCAGGGCGTATTCCGCGAAGCGATCCCACCACGGGCTGTGCGGGCCGACATCCGGCGGGCGCTCGTCGCGGCGGATGCCGCGCACCGAGTAGTAAAAGGCGTGCGGGATGACCATATTCAGGCCGCGCACAAAGCCCCAATTCGCCAGCCAATTCATCTCGTCCCAGGTCAGTTCGTGGCCGTAGGCTCCGCAGCACTCGTTGGCGTTGCGCCGCCGTCGGTGGTGGATCATGGCCGACGAAGCGCACTTGGCCTGGGTGGATTCTGGCCCTTCGAGCGCCGAGGGCTGGTCGGGCAGCACCCAACGCCAGACCATATCTTGCCCAGGGATGTGGAAGTAGCGCAGCGGGCCGAGGTCGTCGCCTTTGTGGGGGTGGCCGGTCAGGGCGATGCCGTGCGCCTCGCACCAGGCTGAAAGCTGCCGGTAGTAGGTCTCTTCCAGGCGCAGGTTGATGGCGTGCTCGTAGTCGCGGCGGCAGCGGGCGGCTTCGGGTTCGTCGTCGTGCCACAGGGCGGGCAGATGAGGGGTGAAATCGTAGCCGAGGATGTGGTTGATGTGTTCGAGAATACCGGTAGTGCCGGGCCAGATGTCACGCTCGCGGCTGCGTCCCAGCAGTCCGGGTTCATCGGTGAAGATGGCCTGGACGGTGTGGCCGAAGTGCGCCTGGAAATATTCGGCAAATTTATCGTAGACGAGGTGGATAAACATTGCCACGGCTTCGGGGTTGAGAATATCCCCCGCGGGTGGTTCATCTTCTTGAGGCCCATCGCCGATGTAATGCAGGCCGCGGATGACGCTATTGGCGGGGCGATCAATCACGGCCAGGTGGCTTCCGTTTTGCCGTTGGAAGATGCCGATCAGGTTTTCGCCGGGTTTCAGGTCGGGTGGCTGCGCATCGGGTAAATCCAGCTTGGCCAGGCAGCGACAGGCAAACTTTGGGTTCGCGGCCACCACCTGCCCGCAGGATGACCCCGATGGGTACATGCCCTCATCGTAGAGCAGCACGGTCATCTGGCGGCGCTGCGCTTCCTCGATGGCGACGCGGTAGAAACGCAGCAGGCTTTCCGACATCCAGCCCAGCGAGCGCGGCAGGCCGACGCGTGGATGGATGAC
Source organism: uncultured Anaerolineaceae bacterium (assembly GCA_964606085.1). GTDB lineage: Bacteria > Chloroflexota > Anaerolineae > Anaerolineales > UBA4823 > CAIQJJ01. The sequence goes on along the minus strand of CAZSFD010000044.1, from coordinate 28,851 downwards.
AAAGCCCGCCACGCCGTGCTGTTGAAAATCGGCGATCTGGCGCAGCAGTTCGGCTTCGTCGAGGTCGTCGTTCCAGAACCAGAAGGGGATAACGCCGTATTCGGAAGGTGGGGAAATCAATTCGGAAGCGATCATTTGGCCCACCCCCATTTCTTCGCCAACGCTTCACGTTTCACGCCCGCCGACATTGCCACCGCATCATCCAGGATCAATTCCCGCGCTTCGCCGGCCGACCAATCTTTGGCGGTGTCCAGCCAGCCGGGCGGCGCCCAATCTTCCACACGGCGGTAGCGGATGACCGGCCAGCCGTAAAACTCCCCCTTGGCGCTGACCTTGCGTTCATTGCCATCTACGGTGAGGTAATATTCGCTTTGAAGCTGCTCGATGGCGGCATCTACCCCACTGGCCCCATTTTTACGGCTGACGCCCATGGCGTGCCGCATCTGGCTGATGTTGAGCACGCCTTTCTCTTCAAAAAGCTGCCATAGCCGCCAGGCGTTTTGGTTGAGCGTTCCGGCGGCCCAGCGTTCGGGCATGGATTGGGCCGGATGGAAGGCGGCGTAGAAAATGGAGTACATGCGCTGGGTCACAAAGCCCTTGTGGCCGCCCAAGATGCAGCCATAGGCCAGGCGTTTTTCTTCGGCGGCGCGGTCTTTCCACGGCCAGGGGTCGCTGTCGAGGCCGGTGTGCCACTGGCTTCGCTCGGTCTCGCCGCCGAGGGATGGCAGGCCGGGCAGGGCTTGTCTACCGTGTTGCGGCTCAGAACGGTGGCGTAGCCGCCGGGCTGGTCGAACAGGTCTTTTTCGGTGTCGCGGCCGCCTTTGGCGGTCATCTCGGCCAGGACGGTTTTGGTGGCCTGAAACATCTCGGTAACGGCGGCTTCGGGCAGGTCGCCCATTTTGCGCTTGGGGTGGATTTTGGCCGTCCAGAGAATATCTTGCAGCACGCCGTTGCCCAGGCCGGGGACGCGCTGCTCGGTGGCGAGGAAGGCTTTGGCTGAAGATCAAGCGGGCATGGGCGGGGCGGTGAAGAAAACAACCAGCCCGGCCACCATCACCAGCAAGGCCAACACCGAAAAGAGCAGGCGCAGCTTGCTGTCTTTTTCGAGCAGCGAACCCCAGGCCGTGAAAGACAGCGCCACCGCAAAAATCAGCGTGCTGAGCTGAATGCGGTCGCTGCGGTTGCCCACTTCCCCGGCCAGTTCAAACAGGCGGTCGGCTTCGTCGAACATTTCTTGCGGGGTCTGGTACATTTCAGCATAATACTGCTCATCGAAAATGGCCTCGCGCTCCAGGTTCGCCGTCAGCGAGGGCGAGAAATTTTCCTGGTAATAATCGGCCACTTCGGGGTTGGTTTCGTAGTTGAGGTAGTAGGTGTCGTAGTAGGTGTAATCTTGGATAATGTCCTGGTTGGCCACCAGGTATTCGGCGTTGGCATCGGTGAGCATGAGCAGGCCCTTGCGGTTGTAATCGGCGCCTGCACCATCAGTGCTGGAAAATTGCCAGGAAGTGAAGGCGGTGAGGATGCTCAGGAAAGCGATCAAGGCCCCAAGCATGAGGTCTGAGCCGAGGAAGTGAGGTTTGTTCATAAATCAAACTCCTTTGCAAAAGAATAGGAAATGACATCTGAGCGATATTATCTCAAAAGTCCGCTTTTCGTGTAAGATCGTCACCATCCCCAGCCTATCACCCCGGAGTTCTGCAATGCAAATCGAATTGCTCAATCCCCAGCGCCTGACCGAATGGTGTCACAAAATAGGTCTTCCATCGGCTGCCATAAATGCACTGCAAGTGGTTGCCGCCGATGTGTGCGGCGACCCAGCGCTGCGGCAGGTTTTCACCCAATTTCACCTTCAAACAGCCATCCAGGGCCAATGGATGCGCGAATGGCGTGACCTGCCCTTCGACCCGGCAGTGCAAGCATCCCTCGGTGAGCGCACTTCATTGTTTTACCTGCTGGCCTACCTTTCAGCGCTGCCCTACACCTGGCAGCGTTATCAGGAATTGGGTATCAGCGAGCAAATCTTTCACGATACAATGCTCGACTTTCGCTTTTACATTGAAGATTATGCTGACCTGCACGGCATTCCTGGCTATGCGCAGTTCGCCTGGATCTGGCGTCACCTGGCTGGCGAATTGTTTCGCCTGGGACGCCTTCAATATATGTTGACCAGCTTCGAAGGCGGCGTGACGGCCTTGCGTCGCCGCGACAACGGCGAAATCACCCTGCTGGCCGACCCCGAACAACCCCTGCGCGAGGATGGCTACGCCTGCGGGGCGGGCCGTTCCGAGGATGCGCCGCCCGATGAAAACGCCTGGTACCCGGTGTTCGCGGCATCGCCCGATGGCTGGCGCGGCCAGCGCGTTCACCCGGCGGGTTTTGTCGAAAAACCCGTGCTGGCCTTTTCGGCCTCCACATGGCAACTGGCCCTGCAAAAAGACGACCCCATCCTCGATCTGCACATCCCCCGCAAAGACCCGCTCAACGCGCAAACCTGCGCCGCTTCGTATGCGCAGGCGTTGGAGTTTTTTCCACGCCTCTATCCAGATCGCCTGCCAAAAGCGCTGTTCTGCCATACCTGGATGTTCACGCCGCAGTTACAGCAATTCTTACCGCCAGAGAGCAACTTGGTCAAATTCCAACGCGAGTTTTATCTATACCCACACGCGGGCAGCCTGGGGTTCCTGTGGTCGTTCGTCTTTGGCGAAAAATACCCCGACCGCACCACGGCCCCACGTGATACCTCGCTGCGCCGCGCCGTCCTCGATTGGCTGGAGGCCGGCGGTGAAATCTTCGATCTGCCGGGGCTGATGTTCCACCCCCCAGAAGCATGGGGAACCCAACCGTATTGGAGTAATGCCGGCTCTACCCATTCAGAGTAGAATCATGCCATGAGCCGATTTCTGTACCGTTTTTTCGCCCCGCCAGTTTTCCCAGGTGATGATGAGAAAACGCGCACCGGTTTTTTGTTAACCCTTTTGCTCTGGATCATGTTCGGTTTTGTGGCCGTGGGAGATGGGCTGCTGGTTCTTGCTGGGGAGATCAATTCGGCTAACCTGGTGTTCACGCTCGTGATCTTGGTGGTGATCATCGCCTTAGCGGCGATGGTCAAGCGCGGCCATTTCATGGTGGTCAGCACAATCCTTTCGGTGATCATCCTGGTCGGCACGTTCTTTATCACATGGAACTGGGGCACCATTCGGGTATTGCAACTGTCGTATTTGTTGATTGCCTTTGGCATTCCCACGCTGCTCTTTGGCCGCCGCATCGGGCTGTATTTTTTGCTGGCGAGCATCCTGTGGGCAGGTGCAATTAGCCAGGCAGAAATGTGGGGTTGGCTTCCATCGGCGCAAGCGCCCACAGCGCGCAATCAGTGGGTCGTTTTCACGCTAACTTGCATTGGCATCTATATCTTTCTGGCATTGTCGCGTTGGATGACGATGGATGCCCTGGAACAGGCACATCGCGAAGTAGCCGCCCGACAGCGCACTGAAAAGCATCTGCACAGCGTGGCCAATATCTTGCGCCGCCTGAATGCCGTGCCAAGCGTCAACCAGACCTTCCCAGGCATCGCTGCTGAACTGCGGGCGATTACGGGCTGCTCGATGAGTGCTATCGCACTGATGGGTGAAAATGGCCGCAGCCTGCAGGTGAACGCGCTGGATCATCCGCTGGGCCAGGTAGGCGAGGGGTTTACTTTCGAGTTCGAGCAATCGGCAGCCGCCGCCAGCATTCAAAGCGGCAAAGTTCACCAATCACCGGAACTGCGCCTGGAGAAAGACTGGCTCGTCGAAGGCTACCTGCACGATCTGGGGTTTTGCAGCATGATCACCGTGCCGATGATGGATGGGCAGAATCTCCTGGGAACGTTGAGCTTGCTATGGAACGAAGATAAAACCTACGACCAGGCCGATCTGCCTGTTCTGGTGCAAATTGCCGATGCCCTGGCCCTTTCGCTGGCCCGCAGCCGCTCCTTCGATGAAGCCCAACGCCGCGTGCAAGAAGCCGACACGCTACGCGAAGCCTCCGCCATCCTCACCGAAACGCTCGATCAACAAAAGGCCAGTCAATTAATCCTCGATCAGTTACAACGCGTGGTGCCCTATGCCAGCGCGTCGGTCATGTTGCTGCGCAAAGATTATCTCGAAATCATCGGCGGGCGCGGCTGGGATGCGGTAGAAGGAATCGTCGGTTTGCGTTTTGCCATTCCAGGCGATAATCCCAATTCATGCGTCGTCGAAACACGGCAAACCCTGGTGCTGGATGATGCGCCGTCGCTGTATCCCAATTTCGCCAGGCCGCCTTTTAACGCAGGCGGGCCGATCCTTTCCTGGCTGGGCATCCCCTTGCTGTTCCACGACCGACTGATTGGCATGTTAACCCTCGACAGCCCCCGCCCGGCTGCCTTTACCACCGAGCATGTCAACCTGTGCTGCGCCTTTGCCGACCAGGTGGCCGTGGTGCTGGAGAATGCCCGCCTCTACGCCGAAGCCCGTCAACGCGCCATCGAACTCGAAGAATCGGTGAGCGAGTTGGAAAACTTCAGCTACACCCTTTCCCACGACCTGCGCGCCCCGTTGCGCGCCATAGATGGCTACGCCAATATCCTGCTCGAAGAAAAAAGCCCCCAGATGGATGCCGATGAACTGCGCTACGTGCGCCAAATGGCCGCCAACGCCCGGCAGATGGGCCGCCTACTCGACGATTTACTCGCCTTCATCCGCCTGGGGCGGCGCAAATTAGACCGCCAGCCCACCAACCTGGCCGAATTAACCCAGCAGGTGGTTGAAAAATTACAACCCCAATTGGCCGGGCGAACCATCCAAATCGTCATCGGCGAACTCCCCACCTGGCAAGTAGATTCTTTCCTCTTTCACCAAATGTTGCGCGAGTTACTGGCGAATGCCATTCAATTTACCCAGGACAACCCCGTTGCGAAAATCGAGATCGGCAGCCAGCTCAGCGCTCACGGCCAGACGTGTTTCGTGCGCGACAATGGCATCGGCTTCGACATGAGCTATGCCACCCACCTGTTTCAGGTTTTTCACCGTCTACACGCAAGCAACAGCGCTGAGAATACCGGTGTGGGATTGGCGCTGGCGCAACGCGTGATCAAACAACATGGCGGGCGCATCTGGGCCGAATCAGCCCCCGGCCAGGGCGCTACATTCTACTTCACCATAGGAAACCCACAATGAAAACTGCTTTAGTTTGCGGCGCCGGTGGCTTCATCGGCGGACACCTTGTCAAGCGCCTCAAAGCCGAAGGCTATTGGGTGCGCGGCGTGGACATCAAAGCCCATGAATTTGCCCCCTCGGCAGCCGACGAATTTCTCAAGCTGGATTTGCGCCAGGAAACCGACTGCCAGGCGGCCCTCACGCTGACAAACAGCACCACCGGCCAGGGGACTTTCGACGAAGTCTACCAACTCGCCGCCGACATGGGCGGCATGGGCTTCATCCACTCCGCCGAATGCGAGATCATGCACAATAGCGTGCTGATCAACGTCCACATGACCCACACCGCCGCGCAGATGGGCGCGCCGCGCTACTTCTTCTCCTCCTCGGTCTGCGTCTACCGCGACATGCAGCCCGGCGAACCCGAAATGACCGAGGCCGAAGCCGTCCCTGCCAACCCCGATAACGAATACGGCTGGGAAAAGCTCTATTCCGAACGCATGGCGCTGGCTTACGAGCGCAACCGGGGAATGGTCGTGCGCATCGCCCGCTTCCAAAACTGCTACGGCCCCGAAGGCACCTGGCGCGGCGGGCGCGAAAAGGCCCCGGCGGCCATGTGCCGCAAAGTGGCCGAAGCCGCCGACGGCGGCGAAGTGGAAGTGTGGGGCGATGGCACAGCCATCCGCTCTTACACTTATGTGGACGATATGGTAGATGGCATCTACCGCCTGATGCACTCCGATTTGCAGGGTGCGGTCAACATCGGCTGCCCGCAATACGTCAGCGTGGATGAACTGGTCAGCACCGTGGCCGAAGTGGCCGGCAAACGCATTCGCATCAAGCACATCAAAGGCCCGGTGGGCGTGCAATCGCGCAACTTCAGCAACGAACGCATCTATTCCATCGGCTGGAAACCGCAGTTTTACCTGAAAGACGGCATCGCCCGCACGTATCCGTGGGTGGCGGAGCAGGTGCGCAAGTAGCAGGGAGCAGGGGGCAAGTAGCAGGTCAAAAGTCTATTTGCCCCTTGCCACCTGCCACAGGAGTCCCCCTATGTTGTACCCAAAATCCCCCGTTTACACCCGTTTGCTCGATGCCATCGCCGCTATGCCGGTGGTGGATTGTCATGAGCACATGTTTGGGCCGGATGCAAGCCCGAAATACAAAGAGCCGATTGCGGCCATTCTCAATTGGTATTATTCCTCCGATCTAACCTCGGCAGCCTTTGGCGTGCCGGATCGCGAAGTTCAAAAGTTGATGGATGTGGAAGTTGCCACCGACGAAAAGTGGCCGCTGTTCGAGCGGCTGTGGGCCGCCAGCGAACATACCGCCTACGCCCGCGTCACCAAACTGGCGCTCAAACACGTCTACGGCGTGGATGGCCCGCTGACCCGCCCCGCCCTCGATGCCGTGGCCGCCAAACTGCCCGGCATGGACGAAGCTACCTATTTCCGCCTGCTCGACGAAGCCAATATCCAGGCCATCTTATCAGATGTCACCGGCTGGCTGCCTCGCTTCGAGGATTTTCTCGATGGACGGAAAATTTTCCCCGCCAAATGGAAACCGCTCATCTCGCTGCCGGCCTTCCACCCCACCACGCTCAATTTCGGCATCATCCAATGGATCGGCAGCCTGGCAAATCGTTCGATCACATCACTCGATGAATTTCTCGAAGCTGTCTACCAGGTCTTCGAGCGCCTGATCGAGCGCGGCGTGGTGGGCATCAAAGACCAGTCTGCCTACGAGCGCTCCCTCGCCTACGATCTCGTTACCCACGCCGAGGCCGAAAAGCAGTTCAACCTGCTGCTCGCCGACCCGCGTAACAGCCTGGGCTGGCCGGAGAGCAAGCCGCTCAACGACTTTCTCTTCCATGCCTATATGCGCTTTGCGCGTGACCTGCACCTGCCCGTGCAATTGCACACCGGCCACATGGCGGGCATCCGCAACCGCGTGGACAAAACCAACGCCGCCCACCTCACCACCGTCCTTGAGCTGCACCGCGACGTGCGCTTCGACTTGTTGCACGGCAACTGGCCCTATCTGGGCGATCTGCTCTTCCTCGGCAAGAACTACCCCAATGTGGCTCTCGACCTGTGCTGGCTGCACATCATTGACCCCGCCTACGCCATCGAACTGATGGAGCGCGCTGTGCTGACCCTGCCGCATACCAAAATCCACGCCTTCGGCGGCGACTACGGCGACGTGCCAGAGTTTGCGGTGGCCCACCTGCACATCGCCCGCCAAAATATCGCCGCCGCGCTGACCAACCTGGTCGAAGGCGGCTGGCTGGAAGAGCAGCAGGCCCTCGCCATCGCCGCCGATTGGCTTTTCCACAACCCCAACCGCTTCTTCAACCTGGAGCTTTCCAGCGGTTCATTCGGTCAGTCTCTTCAAGGAGAAATACCATGAATACACGCAATTTCGGTCTGGTTTTGGTCGGCAGTTTCTTGATCCTGATCGGCCTCTTGTCGCTCCTTTCGCTGTGGATTGATGTCAATTGGGCTGGCCTGTTCTTCCCGGCTTTGCTGATCTTTTTCGGCGTGTGGATGCTGCTCAAACCCCATCAGGTGGGCTTCGTGGGCGATGCCAATGTGGTTTTCATCGGTGATATTGACCGCTCCGGGCGCTGGCAGGTCAAAGGCGAGAGCTTCCTTTCCTTCGTCGGTGATGTTGACCTCGACCTGACCCAGGCCGACATCCCGGTTGGCGAAACAGGCTATGCGTTCACCGGCTTCATCTGCGATGCCGATGTGCTGCTGCCAGCCTCCGTCGGCGTACGCATTTCGGCAGCCGGGTTCATCAGTGAGGTCAAACTGCCCGGCCACAAGGAAGAATCGTTCATTGTGCCGCTGACCTGGGAAAGCGAAAACTATGCCAGCGCCGAACGCAAAATCCGCCTGGATGCAACGGGTTTTGTCAACGAGATCAAAGTGCGCCAGGTTTGAAAAAGCGCCCCATGAACCAGGTTCATGGGGCGCTCTGTTGGTGACACAGGTGCAATACACTTCTTGGCGTTGCGCCTGTGTGGCAAAGACTTTTCAGACAGCCTATTAAGGACAGGTTAGCAACACGGCATTATCTACGAACATGGAGGTAATGCCCCCTCCGCCCGTGTTGAACGTGCCAAACTGCACCTTGATCGTCTGCCCGGCGTAATTTTTCAGGTCGAACGAACGCAAAACCCAGGCTTGTTCGTTGGTGCGGTTCCAGTAGAGAATCTGGACGATGTTGTCGTACGTATCGAGGATCAAGACGTACTGCACATCGCTGGTCGGTGGCGTTTGCAGGCCCCAGGTGCCGCTGGGCCGGGCCGGCAGCGGGGCGTTGGCGGCTTCGCTGCTGGCTGGATACGTCCACAGGTACAGGTCGGCCCGGGCGGCATTGGCCGGAATGCTCACCACCTGCCGGGCGTCAGAATAGCTGAAGCGGTTATCACTGGCAGCGGTGATGCCGGTGCGCATACTCGATAAGCCATAATAGGCGCGTGCTTGCGAGTAAGCTGCCGTATATTCGGTCACGGGGATGTCCCAATCGCTGCGGCTCTCGAAGCTGTCGTTGGCGAAGCGGTTACCGCAGTTGGCGGGCAAGGGCGTGTGCGTGATGGTCGGCGTGGGGGTGTTGGATGCTGTGGGCGTAATGGTCGGCGTGCGGGTGGTCGTTGGCGAGGGGGTGAGGGTGGGCGTGGGTGTGATCGTCGGGGTGGCCGTAGGTTGGGCGCAGTGGCTCAAGATCATATCGTCAGCGTGCAGCGAAGTCAGGTCGCCCCAGCCGTCGTTGTAGGTGCCGAACTGGATGTAGAACGTCTGGCCCTTGTATTCGTACAGGTCGAACTGGTAGTACGTCCACGCATCCGTATTGCTGCGCTGCCAGACAAGCGTATCCACCCATACCAGGTTGCTGTTGAGAATCAGGACATATTGCAGGTCGCCAGTCAGAGCCACGTTGTGAATGTCGCTGCCGAGCGGTGCGGCGGGGAAGGACTGCGCCGATTCGACCTGGTCTGGCTTGCTGGCTGCGCCGCCATGGCTGCGTGGGCGCAGCCACATCGAAAGGATGGTCTGGGTACTATTTTGCGGCAGGCTGACCCGCTGGCGAACATCGGAATAGCTGTACACATTGCCGCCTGAGACGATGCCCGTGCGCATCGAACGCGCCCCACTATGCTCCATCGCTTCGGTATAACCGGCAGTGTAGGCGGTGATGGGGATTTCCCAGGCGGTGTTCGTCTCGAAGCCGGGGTTTTCGAGCAGGCTGCCGCAGATGGGCGTGGCCGTGGGCGAGACATTGAGCGTGGGGGTGGGCGTGAGCGGGGTGGCCGTCGGGTCCGCCGGGCCGATCAGCAGCGATACGTCATCCACATACATCCCAGTGACGCCTGAGTAGCCGTTGTTGTAGGCGCCAAAATGCAGTTTGATCTGCATCCCGGCATACTTGCGCATGTCGAACGTCACCCGTTCCCATTGGCGGGTGTCCTTGCGTTCCCAATACAGGCTTTCCAAAATCTGGTCGCTGGCGGGGTCAAGCACCAGGATGTATTGAATATCGCCGCCCAATGCCGCAGCGGGGTTGAAGATGCCCGTCGGCGCGGCGGGCAGGGCGGCGGCGGTTGTTTCGCCGCTGACGGCGTAAATCCAGGCGCTCAGGGTGGCCTGGCCGGGGTTAGCGGGCAGCTTGACGGTCTGTTGGGCCGAGGAGTAGCTCAGGCGGTTATCGGCAGGCTTGACGATGCCAGTGCGCAGCGAACGCTCGCCGCCGTGGGCTTCATCTTCGCTGTATGCGGCGGAATACGGGGTAACGGGGAAGTTCCACGCCGTATCGGCTTCGATAGAACCATTGACGATGATGTCCTGGCTGACCGCGGCCTGAGGCTGAGCGACGAAGTTCTGTCCCAGGGTATCGGGCGGCAAGGCAAACTGGCGCGTGGCTGGCGAGAAGGTGTATCCATCCTGCGCGGGGGCAAGCTGGTAATCACCGGGTTGCAGACCGGCCAGGCGGTAATGGCCCTGGGCATCGGTGGTAACGACGGCCTGGATGCTTTGCCCGCCCTCGCTGGCGCTGGCTGCCAGGCTGCCCGTCAGGTTGACCTGTACATTGGCCAACGGTGCGCCCGCCGGATCGGTGATCTGCCCGCTGATGGTCAGGCCGGCCTGATCATTTTTGACGACCAGGGGCAGGTAGATGCTATTCGGTTCGGCTGCCAGGCCACGCCACGGCCCGGCCAGCGCAGCCAGGAGCAGGGCGGTCAGGACGATCAGCCACAGGGAGGTGTTTTTTTTGAAAGCGGGTTTCATGGGTGTGTCTCTCTTTCTCAATCCTGCGTGCGGATAACATTTGCGATAGCCGCCATCTGCGCATCCGATAGACCAGGGGCGTCGGCGCCGGTGACTTTGCCTTCCAGCAGCAGGGGGATGTGCTGGTCAATGGCGTTTTTGAGCCAAGTATCTATTTGCATGGCCCACAGCAAGCGGCGCAGACGGGCCGGGCGATGATCGGTGGCGGAAAGCAGCGTTGGGGCGTCGCCGCCCACTTCGAGGACGGCTGCATCCGCGGGGTGCAGGTTGCCGGTTTCGACGGTCAGCGTTTCGGTGGCGGCGTTATAGGCCCATTGTGTGGCGCGCGGCTTGCCGTTGACGGTCAGCCAGACATCGCTGGGTTGGCCGATGGCGTGGATGAGAATTTGGTAGTGGCGCGTGCCTGGAGCGAGGCTGGCCTGGCCGCGCACCGGGCCGATGGCAAACTTCAGGCTTTGGCCGCGCCATTCCAGGTTGAAGGGGGTGATGGCGTACGCCCCCTGCTGATAAGCCTGGCTTTCGCCGTCATCTTCGTAGAGGTCGAAATGGTTGTCTGCACCAGGGAAAACGTGTACAGCCAGCCACGCCGGGTTTTCGACGCCGCCCCAGCCCATTTCGGGGGCCAATGGCACAATGGCGCCAGCTTTGGCAAAGGCGGGAATATCCATCAGATCGCCATAGATGACCTGCCATTTGCCGCCAGCCACCTGCTCGCCGCGGAAAAAGTCGAACCACACGCCTTCGGGCAGCCACACGCGCTGGCGGCTGAGGCCAATGCTCTTTTCGGCGGGGGCGGTGAAGGGGGCCATGACCAATTCGCTGCCAAACCAGTATTGCCCTTCGGCGTTGTAGGCGGCGTCATCTTCGGGATTGCCGTAGTACATGGGGGTGACGAGCGGGATGTGGTGGGCGTGATCACGCCAGGCCATGCTGTACAGATAGGGGATCAGTTGGTGGCGCAGGCGCAAGGCACGCGTGGCGGCCTTTTCGGCAGCCGGGCTGCGTCCCCACGGACGGCGCTCGTGATAGGGGTTGTTGGTGCAGTGCATACGCAAAATCGGGCTGAACGCGCCGAATTGTATCCAACGGGCGTACAACTCGTCATCTTCGATACCGCCCATGTGACCGCCGATGTCGTGGCTCCACCAGCCATACGCGACGTTGGCGGCGGTGGCGGTGAAATAGGGCTGGTAGGCCAGCGAATCCCAGGTGATGTGCGTATCGCCGGAAAAGCCGATGGGGTAGCGGTGGTTGCCATAGCCGCCCCAGCGCGAGAAAACGAACGGACGTTTCCCCGTGCGCCCCAGGTCGAAGTAGTGTAGATGGTTGAGCCACCACAACGGGTCGAGGCCGGGCATTTTGGTCACACGCTCCTGCTGCCAATCCATCCACCAAAAATCTACGCCCATCTTTTCGTAGGGATGGTGCAGCAGATCGAAATACGCCAGAGCAAAGGCCGGGCTGGCAATATCGAAGCGTACCGGCTCCTGCGAGGCGGGGTCGAGGCCGGTGGCGGCAGCCATTGCCTCATATTGCGCTTCATGCGGGCCAACCCCATCGGCGGGATGCAGATTGAGGGCGGTGCGCAGACCCATGCCATGCAGCCATTCGATGAAGCCTTGCGGGTCGGGCCACAGGTTGCGATTCCAGGTATAGCCCGTCCAGCCGGCCAGGTGCCAGTCCATATCTACAATGCACACCGCCAGCGGAATGCCGTGATCGTGAAATTGCTGCATCAGGCCGGTTAATTCGGCCTGGGTGTAAGCCCAATAGCGGCTCCACCAGTTGCCGAGGATGTAGCGCGGGATCATCGGCGTGGGGCCGCTGATTTTGGTGTAATCGCGCAGGGCGGCCAGGTAATCGTGGCCGTGGCCGAAGAAGTACAGGTCGCAAGAGGCAGAGGCCAGGTGAGGCGGGCGAGGTTCAACCCAACCATCTTCGGTGAAGACGACGGATTTGGAGTCGTCAATGACGGCCCAGCCGGAGCGGGCCATCGGACCGAGGTCGAGGCGGGTGGCGCCGCTGACGCCATCGAGCGTGCGAGCCGTGCCATACAGTTGGCCTGAGGGCCAGTAACTATCGCCGTAATGCCACTCGACGCCAGTGGCCTTGACCAGAATGGTCAACGAGCGGCGCGTAAACTCATCCAGATTGGTTTTGTAGCGCAGGTGCAGATATGCGGTTTCGATTTCGATCTGGTCGTCGGTTTGTTTCAGGTCGAAGGCCGGCCGCGGCTGCTTGCGAAACCAGAAAGCCTGGCTGGGGCGGTCTTCAAATTCACCCGTAGGGCTGTACTCGATGCGGATCAGTCGTTCGGTGAGAACGGTAAAGCGGGCGTGGGCGGTTTGAACGATGGCCGATGACTCGGCGAGAGGTTCGGTATGGATGTGGAAGTGAGCGGGAAGGTTCATGGGAAATATCTCTGGCGAGGCTGTTAGGGGATTGTAAGTGTTATTGTACTGCAATGTCTGGTATCTTATCTCGACTTCGAGTAAGATCACCATCTATCTCTACTTCTGAAAAGGACTTTCCGTGAACATCCAGTTTAACTTACCCACAATCATTCAAGGCGGCATGGGCGTCGCCATCTCCGATTGGAAGCTGGCGAAATCGGTATCGCGCCTGGGGCAGTTGGGCGTCGTTTCAGGCACAGGGTTGAGCCGCGTGCTGACCAGCCGCCTGAGCGATGGCGACCTGGCCGGTCACATGCGCCGCGCCCTCGATAGCTTCGCCCTGCCCGAAGCCGTGCAAAACATCATCAACCGTTACTATATGCCAGGCGGCAAACCTGCCGATGCGCCCTACAAAAACCCGCCCGTCTACACCGTGCGCCCGCCCAAACTGCTCGACCAGTTGACTTCAATTGCCAATTACGTCGAAGTCTTCCTGGCGAAAGAAGATCACCAGGGCGTGGTGGGCATCAACCTGCTCGAAAAAGTGCAGATGCCCAACCTGGCGTCGCTCTATGGGGCGATGCTGGCAGGGGTAGATTATGTGCTGATGGGCGCAGGCATCCCGACGCAAATCGCCGCCATCCTCGATAAACTCGCCAACCATGAGCCGGTCTCCTACCGCCTGGATGTCGCCGGCGTAGCCGCCGACGAAGAAGTGCGCATCCACTTCGACCCCGAACAGGTTTTCCCTGGCATCGCCAAACTGGTCGGCCAGATCAAACGCCCCAAATTCCTGCCGATCATCTCCTCCACCGTGCTGGCGCAGGCGCTGCTCAAACGCGGCGACGGCGCCATTGACGGCTTTGTCATCGAAGGCCCCACCGCTGGCGGCCACAACGCCCCACCGCGCGGCGCGCTCAAGCTCAACGAAAACGGCGAACCGATTTACGGCGAAAAAGACACCGTCTTGCCAGAAAAAATGAAACAATTTGGCCTGCCGTTTTGGATGGCGGGCGGGTACGGGCATCCCCACCAGGTACAGGCCGCCATCGAAGCTGGCGCTACGGGTGTGCAGGTTGGCACCGCCTTTGCCCTGTGTGATGAATCGGGCATGGAAGCGAGCCTGAAAGAACGCCTGCTGCGCCAAATCCTTGATGAAGATGCCGTGGTACACACCAGCCCGCTCGTCTCGCCAACCGGTTTCCCCTTCAAGGTGGCGCAACTGGCCGGGACGCTCTCTGAAACGGCGCTCTACGAAATGCGCCAGCGCATTTGCGACATGGGCTTCCTGCGCACGATCTTCAAGAAAGAAGATGGCAACCTGGATTACCGCTGCCCGGCAGAACCCGTGGACGATTACGTGCGCAAGGGCGGCAAAGAAGAAGACACCGTGGGCCGCTCGTGCCTGTGCAACAACCTGGGCGCTACGGCAGGCTTCCCGCAGCACCGCAAAGATGGCTCGGTCGAACTGCCGCTCATCACCGCGGGTGACGACCTCGGCTCGGTGCTGCAATTTATCCGTGCCGGTCAGACCAGCTATTCCGCCGAAGATGTCATTAACTATCTGCTTGGGCCGATGCGAAAACTCAGCCCGGTGACCGTGCAGCAAGGAACGGGCAAAAAATAACTTGCCTCGAATTTTCTGGCTTCATGCAAAAGTCTTCCCCCAACAAGGACTTCTCCTATGCCCAACCCCCATGACATTACGATTATCCGCCAATTGGCCGCCCAGGTCGCCGAAATCGCCGCCCTGCCCGTTCAGGAAGAAAAACGTGACTTGTGGCGCAAGCTCAACGCCCTGAAGCCCGAACGCCCGATGGTGATGATTGATCAGGTCTGCTGGCACGAGATGAACCTGGATGACGAACTCACGCTGCGCTGCGTTGACCCTGAATGCCGCGCCTACGAACAGTCTTTGCGCCGCACGCTTTTCCAGTGGCGGCATTTCCCGGTGGATATGGTGGTCGAGCCGTTCATCCGGGTGGATAAGGCCATCACCAACACCGGTTTTGGCCTGGGCGTGGATGAAAACATTGCTGTGCTGGATGCCAACAATGATGTGGTCAGCCACCAATACATCAATCAGTTCCAGAACATGGACGACGTGGCGAAAATCCAGATGCCGCGCATCAGCCACGACCCCGCCGAAACCGAACGCCGCCTGAGCGTGGCGCACGAACTTTTCGATGGCCTGCTCGAAGTACGCCCGTGGGGGTACGACCCCTACCTCTCATTGTGGGACCCGATCAGCACCTGGATGGGCGTCGAAAACGCCCTCTACGGCCTGATTGACCAACCCGACCTGATGCACGCCATCGTCGGGCGCATGACCGATGGCTACCTGAGTATGCTCGATCAACTGGAAGAAGGCGGCCTGCTCTCTGGCCCGCAAAGCCTGATCCACTGCACCGGGGCCTGGACAGACGAGTTGCCCGCCCCCGGCTACGATCCCGCCAGGCCGCGCCTGAAAGATATGTGGATGTTCGGCCTGGCGCAGATGTTTTCGACCGTTTCGCCGCGCATGTTCAAGGAATATGAGGTAGATTACGCCAGCCGCATCTGTGAGCGCTTCGGGCTGGTCTATTATGGCTGCTGCGACCCGCTGGATGGCAAGATGAAGCAGGTGCGCCTGATCCCCCATGTGCGCAAGGTCTCGATGAGTCCGTGGGCCGATCAATCGCGCGGCGCGGCTCAAATCGGCGGCGATTTCGTTTTTTCACGCAAACCCAACCCCGCTCTGTTGGCCTTCGATGCCTTCGACCCCGAACTCATCCGCCAGGATTTGCAGGCCACCGTTGACCTTTGCCAGAAAAACGGCTGCCCCCTGGAACTGATCCTCAAAGACATCAGCACCGTGCGCTACCAACCGCAGCGCCTGTTCCAGTGGGCAGCCGTAGCCATGCAAGTGGTGGGAGCTACCCCGCCAGGATAAAGCGTTCGACGGCTTGCGCCGCCCCATCGTGTTCGAGATCAGGAGCGACCCAGTCGGCGACGGCGAGCGCCCCCGGCGAGGCGTGGCCCATCGCCACACCCAACCCGGCCCATTCGAGCATCGGAATATCGTTATCATTATCGCCAATAGCCATGACTTCAGCCTGGGGGATATTGAAATAGGCGGCCAGCCAGGCCAGGCCGCGCGCTTTATCAACCCCACAGGGCAAGCCCTCTACCAGGTATGGATGTGTCGGGACAATATGAATCGCCCGGCCAAAGGCGGTGCGCATTTCGTCGAGGATGCGCGGGCGGTCGGCAGGGTGGTTGAGGGCGACAAGTAGTTTGCGGGGTAGTTCGGGCAGGGCGGCAAGCAGATCATCCACACGGGCCATGTGTTCGGCGGGCAGCAGGTCGAGAAATTCGCGCGGATGATTGGATTGGCGCGGCAGGTACATCGTGTTAAACGACTCAAAGGACAGATTCCAGCCATATTGCTCGGCAGCCTGCACCACTTGGGGCAAAATTTCAGCCGGCAGGCGTTCATCGTGCAAAATCTGGTCGCGGCGAAAATCGTAGATGCAGCCGCCCTGGGCACAAACAATGGGCGCATTGAGGTTGAGTTGGCGGGCGAAGCGGGTGGTCACCGCGGCTTCACGCCCCGTGACGATGGTGACATATATTCCACGGGCGATAGCCAATGCCACGGTCTGCTGAACGCGCGGCGAGAGGGTGAGATCGTTGCCGATCAGAGTTTGGTCGAGGTCGAAGGCGAGGAGGCGGTAGGGGGGCATGGGAGGGGGAGAGGGGGAGAGGGAGCAGGGGGGAGAGGGTGACTAGGTGACAAGGTGAAGCGTGATATATGCAGTTCCGCCGAAGGCATAGGCTTCCAGGGCCTGGTTGGATGGGTTGGGGAAGATCAGGTCGTTGAGGACGATGTGGCCGTCGTTGGCGTACACTTCCAGCGCGGTGGAATCGGCGAAGATTTGCAGGTTCAGGCGGCCATGGCTGAGGGCGAGTGGGGCTTCGTGGCGGGTGGCGAAGCCGGGGTGGAAGCTGGTAGCGCCCGATTGGGTGCGATCTACGAAGATGACCTGCCGGGCGGCATCGTAACCAACGACGGTGTGCTGCCCCTCGCCTTTGCGCAGCCGGAGCCCCATTTCGTGGGCCGCGCCAATTTCGATTTCGGCTTCGAGGGCGAAGGCTGCGCCGGTGCGCTCATTCAGGAGATAAACCTGGTTTTCGAGGCGCAGGTTTTCAGCGAGGGGGGTGCGTCGCTGGAGGGGGTGAATGGGCTGCTGGAATAGGCGCAGGCCCGCCGGTGTACGGCGCAGGCTCAGGCGGCGCGGCAAGGTCATTTGCTCACATTTGCCCTGGTGGTGGGCGGGCCAGGCGTAGGCCCAATGGTTCATCCAGGCCAGGAAGATGCGCTCGTCGGCGGGGGCGTTGGCAAAGACGATGCCGGCGTAATCATCTGCGCCGTAGCTGGTGGGGTGGCCGCCGGGCGGCGTGGCGGGGTGGGGGGTGAACTGTTCGCCATCGAACTGGCCGATGAAATAGCGCATTTTGCTGGCGTCAAGGGTGTGTCCATCGGTCGCAGAGGGGACAACGAAGCTGGCATGAAGCACCCAATGCGTCTCCCCATCCAGTGGCAGCGTGAACAGATCGGGGCATTCCCAAATCCAAGCGGGGGAAATCCAGCCTTTGCCAAAGGACGACAGATAGAACCACTGCTTCAGATCGGGCGAATGATAGAACTGCACGCAATCGCCGCAAGTGACGAGCATGATCCACCGGCTGGTCGGCGTGTGCCAGAAGACCTTGGGGTCGCGAAAATCGGGGTTGGGGTGGGTCAGCACCGGGTTGGCGGGGTACTTCGTCCAGGTGCGCCCGTGGTCGCGGCTGTACGCCAGGCTTTGACGCTGCGCTGTTTCGTTCTGATGCGTGAAGACGGCCACCAGCCCATCTTTGCCGTCAAAAAAACCGCTCGTATCGTGTTCATCCCATACCACACAACCCGACCAGATCGAGCCAAGTTGATCGGGGTAGAGGGCGATGGGCAGGGGTTGCCAATCCAGCAGGTTGGTACTGACGGCATGGCCCCAGTGTTGGCGAGAGTCGCCATCGGGGATGTGCTGGTAGAACAAATGCCATTCGCCGTCAAAGTAGATCAGGCCATTGGGGTCGTTCATCCAGCCGGAGGGAGGGGAGAAGTGGTAGGGCATGGGGGGGAGAGGGAGAGAGGGGGATGGGGTGACTAACCGACTAGCCGCAAGATATTTCCCCCCATCACCAGTTCTTTTTCGGCGGGGGGGATTTCGCCATCGAGCAGGGCGTGGTATTTGGCGACTTCGACGTGCATCAACTCGAAGGGCGTATCGCTGCCGAAACAGACGCGTTCTGCGCCCAGGGTCTGGATGGCTTTGAGGATGGCTTTGGTTTTGACGGCGCTGCCCACCAGGGTGATGTTGGGGCATTCGGCAGCGATTTCGATCATGGCGGCGGTCAGGTCACGGTGGGCTACGCCGCCCATGTGGACGGCGATGATGCGTGTCTCGGGGTATCGGCGGGCCATTTTACCCAGGCGGAAGGGATGCGTTTGCTCGTAGGCATCGGTGCCGATGTGGAAGGCCAGCAGTTTGCCGGTGACGGCGATGGCTTCGATCAACGGGATGGATAGCTTCTCATCGTCAATCAAAAAATTATTCTGCGCCCCATTCAGTTTGACGCCGTGAAAGCCGTATTCTTCGATGCAGCGCCGGATGGTATCTTTGGCTTTTTCGACGCCGTGATGCGGTTCGGCCCAGCCAAAGGGCAGGATGCGGTCGGGGTGGGCGCGCCAGGCTTCGTAGATGTAGGCGTTGCCCTCGTCCACCGGGTAGAGCGGGTTGGGCTGTAACCAGGTGAGTGCCTGGGCCACGCCAGCCTTATCCATGCGGCGCAGCAGTTCATCGTATTGGATTCCATCCGCAAAAGGGGTGATGTGACAATCAGCATCGAGGATCATGTCCATTCCTTTTATAAGAACTTGCCAGATATTGCGGCTATTCTAGCATGAAAGGGTTTGGACTCAGTCCATCTTGCTGCTTGACTTAAGATTATATATTGTATACAATATACATAGCTTTCAACAGGATACCCCCATGAACACACCTCCCGTCTTCGCTAAAATCGAACAGCCCACCATCGAAACCGAAATTTTCACCCGCCTGCGCAGCGCCATCGTTGGCGGGCAGTTAGCCCTGGGGCAACACCTGGGCGAGGCGAATTTATCGGAGCAATTGGCCGTCAGCCGCATTCCCATTCGCGAGGCGCTGCGCAAATTGGAGCAAGAGGGCCTGGTGGTGCGCCAGCCCAACCGCGGCTGTTCCGTGATTACGTTCAGCGAGCGCGACGTGATCGAGGTCTTCAGCCTGCGTTCCAACCTGGAGAGCATGGGCTACCAATGGGCTATCCCCCACATGACCCCCGCCGACCTGGCGGCCTTGCGCCAATTGACCGTTCAGCAAGAGCAGGCCGTGGCCGCCGGTAACTACGAAGAACTGGCCCGCCTCGATATGCGCTTCCACGAATACATCCTGGCCAAAGCCAACCATTCCCGCCTGCTGAAGGCCTGGTACGAGCAGCACGCCCAATGCCAGATTTTGCTCAACCTGCGCTTTCGCCGCATGGCCAATTACACGCCCGATACGGTGCTGCGTGACCACGATGCCATCCTGGATGCCATCGAGCGCGGCGACGCCCAGGCCGCCATCACGCTGACACACGAGATCAGCGAGCGGGTGTCGCGCGAGTGTATCGAAATTTTGGCCGATCCTGCTATCGTGCCGTAATTCTTTCACACGTTCTAAAAAAAGGTATCTTTTCAATAAAACGGGGCATAAGGTGCAACGCACCTGGTTTTGGCCCGCAAATTACTCGTTTGATACCCAGGTGCGTTGCACCTCCCCATCTTATTGAGACGTTACCCCAAAAAGGATAAACACGATGCCAAACTGGAAATACGCCATCATTCTCGGTTTCATGGGCAAGCTCAACGACCGCTTCAGCAGCTACGGCACGCCGCGCGACCTGGCGCAAAAGATCGAAGCCGCCGCGCAAATAGAGGGCCTGCGCGGGCTGGAACTGGTCTACCCCTTCGATTTTGCCGCTGTGGCCGAAACGCGACGCCTGCTGGCGCAGCACAAACTGGAATGCTCCTCCGTCAACGTCAACATCAAAGCCGAACCGAAATTCCACCTCGGTGCCCTCACCAGCAAAGACCCCGGCATCCGCCGCGAAGCCGTCAGCTACGTCAAAACCGGCCTGGACATTGCCGCCGAACTGGGCGTGAACCTGGTCACCTGCTGCCCGCTCTCTGATGGCTACGATTACGCCTTCGAGATCGATCACGCCCAGGCGTGGAAGTGGTTCATCGAGGGGGTGGGCGAAGCCGCCAGCCACCGCCCCGCAGTGCGCCTGAGCCTGGAATACAAGCAGAGCGAGCCGCGCGTCAAGGTGATCATCCCCAACGCCGGCACCACGCTGGCTGCCTGTTTGCAGGTGGGCCTGCCCAACGTGGGCGTGACAATGGACATGGGCCACGCCCTGTACGCGGGCGAAGGCACGGCCCAGGCGGCTGGCCTGTTGGCTCAGGCGGGCAAGCTCTTCCTCGTCCACGTCAACGACAACTACCGCAACTGGGATTGGGACATGATCGCCGGTTCGGTCAACCCCTGGGATATGGTCGAGTTGATGTTCCACCTCGATGCCCTCGGCTACAACGGCTGGATGGTCTCTGACGTGGCCCCCTTCCGCACCGACCCGGTCAAGACGCTTTCGGCCACCTATCGCAGCCTGCTGTGGGCCGAAAAAGTGATCGAGCGTGTGGGCAAAGCGCGCCTGTGGCAGATCATCCGCGCCGGCGACCCGGTGGATGCGTTGGCGGCGCTGCAAGAGAGCCTGTTTTGAAAGGATTGGTATTGATGTCGGTATCCCCCCCTCCCACAACCACCATCGAAGACCTGGAGTGCATCGCCGTGCAGATGCGCCAGGACATCATCGAGATGATCCACGCGGCCAACGCCGGGCATCCGGGCGGATCGCTCTCTGCCACAGACATCGTCACTGCGCTGTATTTTCGCATCATGCGCATTGACCCGCAAAACCCGCAGTGGCCCGACCGCGACCGCTTCATTCTCTCGAAGGGCCACGCCTGCCCGGTGTGGTATGCGGCTCTGGCCAACCGCGGCTACTTCGACCGCGCCCACCTGAAGACCCTGCGCAAGCTCAACTCGATCTTGCAGGGCCACGCTGATATGAAGAAAACCCCCGGCGTAGATATGACCGTCGGTTCGCTCGGCCAGGGCATTTGCGTGGGGGTGGGCATGGCGTTGGCGGCCAAACAGCAGGGCAAAGACTTCCACACCTGGGTGATTGTGGGTGATGGCGAGCTGCAAGAAGGCTCAATTTGGGAAGCAGCCATGGCCGGCAACAAATGGCAGCTCGATAACCTGACCGTGATCGTAGATAACAACGGCATCGGCAACGACACCTTCACCAACAAGACCATGCCGGTCGAGCCGGTGGCCGATAAATGGCGCGCCTTCGGCTGGAACGTGATCGAGCTAGACGGTCACGACATGGCCCAGGTGGTGGCTGGCCTCGAGGCGGCGCTGGCCGTCAAAGGGATGCCCACCGCCATTGTCGCCCGCACCGTCAAGGGCAAGGGCGTCTCGTTCATGGAGAATCAACCCGCCTGGCACGGCAAAGCGCCCGACAAAGACCAGGTCTGCCAGGCGCTGCTCGAAATCACCGGCCAGAAACGCAACGGAGGCCCGGCATGAGCGCATCGCCCTATCGCCACATCCTGCCCGAAATCGTCGCCCAACTTGAGGGCGGCCTGCCCTTTGCGGGGGCCAAAATGGCCGCCACGCGCTTCTCATATGCCGAGGCGCTGCTCGACCTCGGCGAGCGCAACCCCAAAGTGGTCGTCCTCGATGCCGACGTATCCAAATCCATCAACACCAACAAATTCGCCGAGCGCTTCCCCGACCGCGAGTTCAACTTCGGCATCGCCGAGCAAAACATGATGGCCGCCGCGGCCGGTATGGCCACCACCGGGCTGATCCCCTTCGCCTCCACCTATGCCGTTTTCGCCGCCATGCGGGCGCTCGACCAGGTGCGCAATAGCATCCACTACCCGCACCTCAACGTCAAGATCGGCGCCAGCCACAGCGGCATCACACCCGGCCCCGATGGCGTCACGCACCAGGCGCAGGAAGACCTTTCGATTATGCGCTCGCTGGCCGGTTCGTGCGTGATCGCCCCCGCCGACCCCCTGACGGCCTACCGCGCTACCCTCGCCGCGGCGGAATATGTTGGGCCGGTCTATCTCTCGTTCACGCGCGACCCCGTGCCGACGATTTACTGCGACGATGTGTCTTTCGAGATCGGCAAAGCGATTACCATTCGCGCGGGCAGCGACGTAACCATCATCGCCAACCGTGATCTGGTGGCGCACGCCCTGGTGGCCGCCGCCCGCCTGGCGCAGCAAGGCGTGGACGCCCGCGTGATAGACTGCCACACGCTCAAACCGCTCGACGAAGAATCGATCCTGCAAGCCGCCCGTGAGACCGGCGCCATCGTCACGGCTGAAAACAACATCAAATTCGGCGGCCTGGGCAGCGCCGTGGCCGAGTTGCTGGTGGAAAACCACCCCATCCCCATGCAGCGCGTGGCCGTGCAAGATACCTTCGCCGAATCGGGCCCGTATCTCGATCTGATTGATAAATACGGCCTGACCGCCCCGCACATCGAAAAAGCCGTGTTCCGTGTCTTGAACCGAAAATAGGAGCAACCATGTCCAAACCCAAAGTATTCGTCACCCGCCTGATCCCCGAAAAGGGTCTGCAGATGGTACAGGAATTTTGTGATGCCGATGTGTGGCCCGAAGAACTGCCCCCGGCGCGCGCCACCCTGCTCGAACGCGTGCGCGGTGTGCAAGGCATTCTCAGCCTGCTGACCGACAAAATAGACGCCGAAGTGCTGGATACCGCCGGCCCGCAGCTCAAGGTGGTCAGCAATTACGCCGTCGGCTTCGATAACATCATTGTCCCCGATGCCACGGCCCGGCGTATCCCGGTGGGCAACACGCCCGGCATCCTCACCGACGCCACCGCCGACTGCGCCTTCTCGCTGATGATGTCTGCCGGGCGGCGCATTGTGGAAGGCTCGCGCTATGTGCGTGACGGCAAGTGGAAGACGTGGGGGCCGTCGCTGCTGCTGGGGTCTGATTTCGTCGGGGCTACACTGGGCATCGTCGGGTTCGGGCGCATCGGCAAAGCGATGGCCAAGCGCGCCTCCGGATTCGACATGCGCGTGATTTACTACGATCCGCAGGCTGCCCCCGACCCGGCCCTGAACGCCACCCCAGTGGATTTCGACACGCTGCTGGCCGAATCGGACTTCGTCTCATTGCACACCCCGCTGCTGCCCGAAACGCGTCACCTGATGAACGCCGCCACTTTTGCCAGGATGAAGCCCAATGCCGTGCTGATCAACACCTCGCGCGGCCCGGTGATCGATCAGGCTGCGCTCTACCAGGCGCTCAAGAGCGGCCAAATCTTCGCCGCCGGCCTCGACGTGACCGACCCCGAACCGCTGCCGCTGGATGACCCGCTGCACACGCTCGATAACTGCATCATCGTCCCGCACATTGCCAGCGCCAGCAAGAACACGCGCGACAAAATGGCCAGCATGGCCGCCGCCAACCTGATCGCCGGGCTGAAAGGCGAACGCCTGCCAACCTGTGTAAACCCGGAAGTGTACGAACAATAGGCCACCGGCTGCCCCCCGTTTAGCCACGCGCAGTCAACGTTTTCTCCATACGCCAGGCCGGCTCCACCACTTGTTGGCGCCGGCCTTTGTGATCGACATACGACCATTCGCCCGGATCATCACCAATCACCACATATCCCAGGCGTTCATACAGCCGCAGCGCGGCCGTATTGTTTTTGGCGACGTTCAAAGAAATATATTGATAGCGGCGGTTGCGCAGATCGGCTTCGATTGCCGACATGATTTGCGTCCCCACCCCCTGGCCGCGGTAAGCTGGTTTGACGCGAAAAGCATAGACATACGCCCGCGTGCGGCCATCAGCCAAAGCCACCCGGCCGCTTTTCAACGAGACGAACGCCTGCCCGATGATGCCCACAGGATTGAGGTCTGCCAGCCAGAGCAGCGCCGTGCCGCGGCAAGCCAGTTCGAAGGCTTCTGCATACAGGCGGCGAAAATGGATATACTCACCACCCCACTCCAGGTCTGGCAGGTCGGCGCGGGTAGCCAGGCGAATGCGCAGCGTTTGCAGGTCACCGAGCTTACCCTGGGCTTGTCGAAGGGAGGCACGTTTCAAATCAAACATCAGCACCATGCCCCCTGTCATGCTCTGCCAACAAGGACTCCAGCAAAGCCAACTCCTGCTGCGGCGAAGTCACCTGCCCATCCAGCCAGGCATTGCGCAGCGTATCGAGGATATATCGGTAAAGCGGGCCAGGCGGCAGGCCGCGGGCGCGCAGGTGGTGGCCGGTGATGCCGGGGTGGATGCCAGCCCAATGGGTGACATACTTTGCGATCAAGTCAGATGCCGCCTGCGAATCGCTGGCAAGGCTGACGGCATGGAGGGCCAGCGGCGGCACAGGTTCGAGGCGGGCCACGATCACGCCGGGCAGGCAGCCCACCAGCGCAGATATTTCTGAGCGCAGTGCGCAGGCGGCGCTGATCTGATCAGCCAGTTCACGGGGGAACATCAGGCGTTGCAGCACCGCCTCGGCACGCGCCGGGGGCAGGCGGATCAGCCACAGCGCGTAAGCCAGTTCACGCTGCGTCCAGGGGGCATCGGCTGGTACATCCAGCGCAGCCAGGTGGGCGTGCAGCCAGTCATCCCAGGCCAGGTCTTCGTGGATGGCGTGCAGCAGGCCGAGTTCGTGCAAACGGGTCAGCATGGCGATGCGCTGGTCTTCTGCAAGCAGATGATCCAGTTCGTGGCGAATACGCTCGCCGGTGACGCGCGCCAGCAAGGGCAAGGCTTCTTTGAGCAGTTGCAGGGTGCGTTCTTCAATTTGAAAGCCGAAACGCTGCTCGAAGCGCACGGCGCGCAACATGCGCGTGGGGTCATCTACGAAGGAAACCGAATGCAGCACGCGCACCAACCCCAGCTTCAGGTCATTTACGCCGCCCCAATAATCGTGCAACTCGCCAAAATGATGCCCATCCAGGCGCATGGCGAGGGTGTTGATGGTGAAATCGCGGCGGTGCAGGTCGAGTTTGATGCTGCCGCGTTCGACGGTCGGCAGGGCAGTGGGATGGGTGTAGAACTCGGTGCGGGCGGAGATCAGATCGAGTGCTGATGGCTGGAGGTTGGACGTTGACGGTTCGTTGAGCAGCCATTTGGCCGTGCCGAAGCGGCTGTGGGTGGTGATGCGCCCGCCATAGGCCTGCACCAGCGCCCTGGCCAGGGCAATCGCATCACCTTCGACAACGATGTCGAAATCGAGGCTGGGGCGTTCGAGCAGCAAGTCGCGCACGAAACCGCCGACGATGAAAATGGGCGTATGCTGGGCGTGGGCGGTATCGGCCACCCTGCGCAATAACGCCAAATGTTCGGGCGGCAAGGCATCTTGCAAGCGAGCGGATAGATTGGCCGGGACAGGTGGTTGGCGGCGGGTAAGGGTTTTGAGTAAATCGGTGCGGGTGACGATGCCGATGATTTCGCCATTGTCAGGGCGAACAACGGGAATTTGCCCCCAGCCTGAGTCGGTCATCAGGCGTTGCAGGTGTTCGAGCGAATCAGCCGGGGTGACGCTGACTTCACCGGCATTCATCAGGCTGACAGCCGTAACATTGAGATTGTGGGCAACTGCCCGATCAACGGCGCGGCGGGTGAGCAGGCCCACCACCTTGCCCTCTTTCACCACCGGGTAGCCTTCGTAACCAAAGCGCTGCATGCGCAGGGCAGCTTCGTGAACGGGTGTTTCGGGGGCCAGCACCTGCGGGCGGCGCGACATGATCTGCGCCACGGTCATCGCCGGGCGCACCCAGCCAGGCAGTTGGCGGCGCAGTTCGGCGCAGACATCTTCCAGGCTGCGCTGGCGCACCAGTGCGGCCGCGGCGCGCTCGTGGCCGCCGCCGCCAAAATGAGCGCTGATCTGGCCCACGTCCACATGATCGGTTGTCGAACGGGCGATGATTTGCACCCCGGCGCGCGTGTGCAGCAAAACAAACAGCGCATCAGGATCGAAATGGTCGCGCAATTTGTGGGCAATGGTAGATAGCTCTTCATCGGTATCCTGAGCATCGCCACAGGCAATGACCACCGTATGGCCGTGAATGGTGTGCGTTTCGGCAGTGGTGCGCAGCATTTCGAAGAGGCGTTGCTGATCGAGCGAGAGCGGGTGATTGAGGAAATCCATCGCCAGGCGCAGATTGGCGCCGCGCGTCATCAGGTAGGCGGCGGCGTGCAGGTCGCGGGCGGTGGTGCGCGAATAGGTCAGCGAGCCGGTGTCCTCATAAATGCCGAGCATCAGCAGGGTTGCCTGGAGCATTGTCAGGGGTGGATCAATTTCTTGCAAGGCTTCGAGCAGGATGGTGACGGTGGCGCCCACTTCGGCAAGGGTCAGCTTCCAATGGGGAGGCACGTCGGGCCGAGCAGCATGGTGATCGATCACATACACGGGCGTAGCATATCCCATGCCCTTGATCGTCACCAGAGATTGCGTGTCCACCAACATCACCGATTCAATCGGGCCATTAGGCAGGTCACGTGGATCGGTAAAGGGCAGTTCAGCGCCATAAAGGGTGAGAAAGGCGCGTACATTGCGGTTTAAGCGGCGCGGCAACACGGCCAGGGCATCGTCATCGAGCAGGCGGGCAGCCAGCAGGGAGGCCAGGGCATCGAAATCGGCTTGTTCGTGGGTGAGAATGAGGCGCATCGGTCAAAATTGTACCAGAAGGCGATCAGAGTTTGTTCATTCCTCAAAAATAGCGTAAAATCAGTCAAAGCATGTCAGAAAGAATTGGGGCGTGGACTATCATTTTGGAGACTTGGAAGGATGCCAACGATGGATGATGAGATTGATTTGAAACCTTATCTTGTGAGCGCCTTACGCGCATGGCGGATCATTGTTCTGGTGACCCTGTTAGCAGGCGGGATCGTTATGGTGATTAGCTTCCTGATGCCGAGAAAGTATGCAGCAACGGCAACCCTGATTATCACCCGCCGGCGTTCAGAGCTTACCCTGGACGATAGGTTTCAAACCACGATAGACCGGGTGGCCGGCACTGATACGCAAACCCAGGCCATCTTGCTGCTGGCCGAAAGCGATGCTACCGCCCAGGCGGTTCTGGATGCCTTTGGCGATGAAATTCCGCAGAAAGATAACCTCGAGGCCTTCAAGCAGACGGTGAAAGCATCCAGCGAAGGAGATGCTATCTTGATCACGGCTCGAGCACCTTCGCAAGAATTGGCGGCAAAAATTGCCAACCTGTGGGCGCAAAAGACCGTCGAACAGGTCAATCAGGCTTACAGCGGCCAGGAGCCGCTGACCGAAATCGGCGATGAAATTATCAGCGCCGAAAGCAAATATCAAACCTCACAAACAGCCTACGAAACTTTCCTGCAAACCAACCAGATCGCCACCTTGAACCGGCAAATCGAAACACAAACGCAGATACGCGATGCGCTGCAAGGGCAGCTCAACAGCCTGGTGACCTTGAATATCACCACGCAGGTCGGATTGGTGCAAGGATTGGCCTCCAGCTACTTAACCAAATTACTCGACCAAAGAAGACTGGTTTTTTCCGAGCAAACCAAGCGCGTCGAAGAAAAGTATGTGTATTATTACGACCGCCAATCCAGCCTGGAACGTTTAATCATTCAAGCGCAGGCTTTGAAAGACATCTTGAAAAACGGCAGCTTATCTGATCCTGCCCTGGCCGGCGATGCCCTGGCCGTGATGATCGCCCGCGCCCGCGCTTTTGGCGTGGGTGGAGGCGATATCACCTTACAGGTGGATGCCAGCACGCTCAGCGCACTGACCGGCACACCTTCGTCCTATCAAACCGATCTTGACCGCATCATCACCTCAGCACAGAGCGAACTGGACAGCACGAAGGCTATTTTGTCAGACTTAGAAGCACAAATGCTGACCAACAGCGCCATACTCTTCCCGCCCCTGCCAGCCGCCAACGACCCGCTCTTTCAGGCTGGCGTAACGCAGATGGATGCCGTCCTCAACCTGGAAACGCCGGGCGAACTGATCCTCGATTATCAAAGCAGCCCACTTTTTATCAGACTCACCGCCGTTTCGACGCTCATCCAAACCTTGCAAGCTGAACTGGAAGGCGAACAGGCCACCCTGCGTGAACTGACCAGTGATCGCGACCTCACCTGGACAACCTACCAGGCCCTGTTGCGCCGCCAAACCGAGTTAGCCACATCAGCCCAAGTCAACAACAGCATCACCTTTGCCAGCCAGGCGATACCAAGCGCTCAACCCGTCGCGCGTGGCACTGTGAGTAAAACAGCCACCGCTGCTGGCGCTGCGTTTGCTTTGTGCCTGATGATTATTTGGGGCCGCCAATGGTGGCAATCCCTGGATATCAGCACCGCCAGCCCGAAATGACCTTTACCGCATGGAACTCCATCAACTGACCGCCGAAATGCACCGCTTTGTGCGCGACATGGGCTGGTATGCCCCCGAAAGCAAGCGCCCGCAAACCTTGCGCAACCTGGCTATTTCACTCAACCTGGAAGCCGCGGAAGTACTCGAACATTTTCAATGGGCCGATGAACCTGCCAATCGTTCCGAATTAGCCAGCGAACTGGCCGACGTGGCGCTCTACCTGATGCAAATTGCCAGCCTGGCCGGCATTGACCTGGAACAAGCCGTGCTAGAAAAACTCAAACGCAACTACACCCGCACCTGGGATACCAATGAGCAAATGAGCAAATGAGCAAATGGGCAAATGGGCAAATCTCCTTGCCCCTTGCTGCCCCGCCCCCCGCCCCCCGCCCCAGCCCCC
>CAZSFD010000043.1:0-44167 GCA_964606085.1 uncultured Anaerolineaceae bacterium | reverse complement strand
GCTCCCCGATGGAGCGTAAGTTCCGCTTTCATAGAGGAACTCTAAACTCAAGTTAAAATGCCGGCATAGATGGCCCACTGCAAAAAGCCGGTAGCTGTGTAATACACCGGGGGCAGTTTCCCAGCGCTTTCAAGCCGATACAACAGGAATAAAATGGCCGAAGTGGCAATGGCTAAACCAATCGTTGCCCGGTTACCCAGGGTTAACCCGGCGACGACGATGCAAGCGACAAACCCGGCGGTGGCTGGCACACGAATACTGCCATTGAAATAAACGATCAACGTCACCCCCGCCAACAGCAAAATCATCTGCCCCCAGGCCGCCAGGTTAACCCAACCGCGCCGCATGACCACCCACAACCCCAAGCATGAGAGCGACATCCCCAGCGTGACAAAGACGGTCACCGGATGATCGGTGAAAAAGGCCAACCCGCCCAGCACCGCAAAGAGCGTTAAAAGAATCACGTGCAGCACACCGGCAGCACGCGTTTGGTTTTCATCGGCAAATTGGGGCGGCTTCAAGATCGCCAGTAAGCGAGATTTCATGGCTTTTTCTTACTCCTGGTTGGGCGCGCAATGCGCCTGTTGACCACCATCAGGCCGATTGTATCAGACTCGCCCGGCCAAGCACACGCAGGCAACTGCATGGTATGTATACACGCAAAGAAAAACTACAAAATCATCGCCCCCTTCGTTCAAGGTAAAATAGCGCTATCGCCCAACAAGCCTGTCCGCCTGCCTGATCCGCCCGGACATGAATGACCGAGCTGCAAAGTTGCGCCGATTGAAACCGGCTTTGCAGGCTTGTAGCCCGGCGGAGGGCGGGTAACCCACACACCGTAGAATGCACCATGAATCAACCGGTACTCGAACCCCTCGACCCCATCGCCCGCCTGGCGGCGATCTTCCGCCCGCAATTGCGCGCCTATCGCGGCGAAGAACGCCTGGCGCTGGTCAACGATGTGATCGGTGTTTTGCTCACGCTGCCCCTGTCATTTGTCGCCATCCTATGGCTGTTGGCCGCCAGCGATTGGTCGCTGATCCCCCGCCACTGGCCCACCCTGCTGGCGGCGGCGGCCTTCAGCATCCTGCTCAACCGCTGGAGCTTCTACATGATCACCGACTTTGGCGTTCGCGGCGGGGGATCGTACGGCAACGCCGCCAGCAGTCTCGATGGCGTGATCCGCTGGTCAGCGGCCTTTTTGTTTGGCCCGCTGGTGTTGTGGATTGATGCTTGCATCAGCCTCTTCCTGTTCCTCTACGAGTTTCGCCCGGCCAACAACGCCAAAAGACGCTGGGTGGCCCTACGCACACTCACCTTCAATATCACCACCGCCTGCCTGTTCCCGTTGATCAGCTTGAGCATCTATCGCGCCTGGGGTGGCGTGTTCCCACTCGCTGGCCTGAACTGGCGCACCGTTTTGCTTGGCAGCGGGGTGATCGTGGTGCAGTTCCTGCTCGAAAACCTGTTCTTGTGGACGGCCTACCTGGGCTACACCCTGCTCAAAATGCGCCGCGCCCTGACCCCCAAAATGCTCTTTTCGATGGCGCAACTGTTGGCCTTTGGCCTGCTGCTGCCCTTTGCCACCAACCTGTTTGCGGCCCCGTTGGCCGGAATTTACATGGAACATGGCTGGCCGATTGCCCTGATCTTCGCCATCGGCCTGGCGTTGATGGCCTGGCTGGCGCATCATATGACCCAAGCGATGGAACACAACCGCCTCCAGGCGGTGCAGCTCGAAAAACTGGAAGCCCTCGGCCGCGCCATCCTCAGCGCCCCGCCCGATAACAGCACCCTGGCCGATCTGCTCACCGAACACGCCACCGCCATGTTCACCTACGTGCGCATGGCTATCTGGCTCGAACCCGAACGCTGGCTGCTCAAACAGCCCAAAAATTGGGACGCGAACGAAATTAACGCCACCCGCCAATGGCTGATGACGCACCCCGAGCCGCTGGCGTTGACCGCTCGCGACGCTTTCCCCTGGCAGAGCGCCAAAGTGCCTCACCGCCCGATGGTGCTGACCCCGATCCTGGCGGTGGAAGGCGGCCAACCGCTTGGCGGCATCTACGTTGAACTGGCTACCCTCGGCCAGCCGCATACGCAGCGCTCGCTCCAATTGCTGCTGCCCACGGCGCAGGCGTTGGCGGCGCAGGTGGCCTCAGCGCTGCACCAGGCCAACGTCTACGAAAGCCTGCTGGCGCACCAGAAAACGCAAACCGAACTCGAATTTGCCCGCCACATTCAAAGCGGCTTCCTGCCCGCTTCGTTGCCCCATATCCCCGGTTGGCAGCTTGCGGCCAGCCTCGAACCGGCGCGCCAGATGGCCGGCGATTTCTACGATGTAATCGCCCTGCCCTCGGGCCGCCTGGGCCTGCTGATTGCCGATGTGGCCGATAAAGGCGTCGGCCCGGCGCTGTATATGGCGCTCAGCCGCACGTTGATCCGCACGTTTGCCGTGCAGTATGAAGATCAGCCAGAAAGGGTTTTTCAGGCGGCCAACGAACGCATTCTGCAAGATGCCGGTGAAAGCCTGTTCGTCACTGCCTTTTATGGCGTACTCGACCCCACAACGGGGCAGCTCACCTACGTCAACGCCGGGCATAACCCGCCCTGGGTGCTGCGCTGCGCCGAGGGGGTGCTTGAGCCACTCAACAAACCCGCCCTGCCGCTCGGCATAGACGAAGCAATGCGCTGGAAATCGTTCACCACCACCCTGGCCCCTGGTGATGGCCTGTTCCTGTATACCGACGGCGCATCCGACGCATCCAACGCAACGGAGGAAATGTTCGGCATGGAACGCCTGGCCGAGGCTGTGCGCAACTGCCGCCAGCACTCGGCTGACAGCCTGCGCAGCGGTGTGCTGGTGCAAATTCGCAACTTCGCCGGCGACGCCCCGCAGTTCGATGATATAACGCTGATGATTGTCAAACGGGAGAAATGAGTTGAACCCATGAAGTCCAAAGATGAAATCGTTGCCAACTGGCTGCCCCGCTATACGGGCGTGCCGCTCGAAGATTTTGCCCGTTACGTTTTGCTGGTCAATTTTCAAAACTACCTGGACATGTTCGCCGCCTGGCACAACGTGCCCGTTCAGAGCAACAGCGGCCTGACGGTAAAACACTTGCGTTTCTAGCATTCCAAACCATAGGAGAAATTCATGAACACTACCCTGCCTCGCGACCTGGGCAACGGCCTGATCCTGCGCTGGGCCACATCCGCCGATACCGACGCCGTCGCGGCCTTCAACGCCAAAATCCACAGCGACCACGGCCCCGATAAACCCGATGAGCGTGTGGGCGTTTGGACGCGCGACCTGATGGATGGCCGCCATCCTACTTGTCAGGCCAGCGATTTCACCGTTGTCGAAGATACCGCCACCGGGCAGATCGTCTCGACGATGAACCTGATCTCGCAAATCTGGACGTATGCGGGCATCCCCTTCAAGGTGGGCCGCCCCGAATTGGTGGGCACGCTGCCGGAGTATCGCAATCGCGGCCTGGTACGCGCCCAATTCGAGGCCATCCACGCTCGCAGCGCCGAACGCAGCGAAATGGTGCAGGCCATCACGGGCATTCCCTATTACTACCGCATCTTCGGCTACGACATGCCGCTTGATCTCAGCGGCGGGCGGGCGGGCTATCTGCCGCAAATCCCCAAGCTCAAAGAAGACGAAACAGAGCCGTATCACCTGCGCCCTGCCGTCGAAACGGACCTGCCCTTCATCGCCGACCTGTATGCCCAGGGCTGCAACCGTTCATTGGTGAGCTGCCTGCGCGACGAGCAGCAATGGCGCTTCGAGTTGCTCGAAGCCAGCGAGTTGAACGTCAACCGCCAGGAATTGCGCATCATCGAAACCCCCGCCGGCGAGGCGGTTGGCTACCTGACACACTCCGGCTTCACCTGGGGGACGACCATGGTGGCGCAAGGGTACGAACTCAAACCGGGTATCTCTTGGGCGGCAGTCACACCCAGCGTGATTCGCTATCTGAAAACCATTGGCGAGAGCTACACCGATGCCTTTGGCGAGAAACATCCCATCGAGGGGTTTGGCTTCTGGCTGGGAGGCGCGCACCCGGTGTACGAAGTCATTCCAGATCGCCTGCCGCGCACCCGTCCGCCGTATGCCTTTTACATCCGCGTGCCCGATCTGCCCGGCTTCATCGGCCACATTGCGCCAGCCCTCGAAAAACGCCTGGCCGCATCGCACCTGGTGGGCCACAGCGGCGAAGTGCGCATCACCTTTTACCGCGGCGGCGTGCGCCTGGCCTTCGAAAACGGCAGGCTGACCACCGCCGAAGCGTATCGCCCCACCCCGGTCGGTCACGAGGGCGATGCCGCCTTCCCCGAATTGACCTTCTTGCAAATGCTCTTTGGCCGCCGCAGCCTCGACGAACTGCGCCACATCTTCCCCGATTGCTGGACGGACAAGCCCGAAACCGCCGTGCTGCTCGACACGCTCTTCCCCCGGCAGGCTTCGCACGTGTGGCCGTTTTCATAAACCTGCCACCTGCTCCCTGCTCCCCATGCAAACCATCGGCGTCATATCCGACACCCACGTTCCTGATAAGGCCAAGTCGCTCCACCCGCGAGCGTTGGAAATTTTTCGCCAGGCCCAAGTGAGCGCCATTTTGCACGCTGGCGATATTTCGACGCCGGGCGTGCTGGCAAGGTTGGGCGAAATCGCCCCGGTTCACGCCGTCAAGGGCAACCGCGATTGGCTGGCGCTGGGTCATTTGCCGCGCACACGTTTGTTGACCTTCGAGGGCGTGCGGGTGGCCCTGGCCCACGGGCATGGCGGCTTGCGGCGCTACCTGTATCTCCGGTTGCGCTTTGCCATTCAGAGGTATCCCCTCGAAAAGATTCTGGCTTTGCTGCAAAGTGATTTTGCCGCTGCACGGCCCGACGTGCTGGTCTACGGTCACACCCATTACCCGCTCAACCAGCGGGATGGCGAACTGCTCATCTTCAACCCCGGTGCGGCGTGCTGCGCCGACCTGGATGAGGGGTTGTTCCCGGCGGTCGGCTTACTGCACCTGGATCAGGGCCAGGTGCAAGGCGAGATCATCGCGTTGGAATAGCCCATGACCGAACGCCTGGAACGCTCCTTTTTTGCCCGCCCCACACTTCAGGTGGCACGCGAGTTGCTCGGCATGCAATTGGTACGCCTGCAAGATGGGTTGCGCCTGGCCGGGGTGATCACCGAAACCGAAGCCTACATCCACGAAACTGACCTGGCCTGCCACGCCAAAGCCGGGCGCACGCCGCGCACACAGGTGATGTACGGCCCGCCAGGACACGCCTACGTTTATTTCACCTATGGAATGCACTGGTGTTTGAACTGCGTCACCGAAGAAGAAGGCAGCCCCGCGGCCGTGCTGCTTCGGGCCATCGAGCCAACCGAGGGCCTGGATGTCATCGCCGAGCGCCGGGCCGGGCGGCCACGCGCCGAATGGTGCAATGGCCCCGCCAAGCTCTGCCAGGCCCTCGCCATTGACCGCACCTTCAACGCCGCCGATCTATGCCAGCCAGGTGCGCTGCTGTTCGTCGAGCCTGGGGCAACGCTTCGCGCTGAATGCGTGACGATTGGCCCGCGCGTGGGTTTAACCAATGTGCCGGAACCCTGGAAAAGTATGCCGTGGCGGTTTCGGGGGTCTATTCGATCATTTGTTGTTTGATAAATCGTTGTTCGATAATTCGTTAATCGTTATTCGAATTATCGAATTATCGAATAACGATTAACCCTTTCTCTGGAGGTATTCATGTCTCTACTTGCTGGAAAAAACGCTCTTATCTTTGGTCTCGCCAACGACCGTTCGATTGCCTGGGGCATCACCAAAGCCTTTCATGCGCAGGGCGCTACCCTGGGCATCAGCTACGCCGGTGAAGCGCTCGAAAAACGCGTCAAACCGCTGGCCGAGGAAGTGGGCTGCACGTTCGTCGAGCAGTGCAATGTAGCCAGCGATGAGGAAATCAAAGCGGTGGCTGACAAGGCCGCGGCAACGTTTGGCGGCATTGACATCCTCGTCCACTCGATTGGCTTTGCGAACAAAGAAGAGTTGAGCGGTTATTACTACAATACCAGCCGGGCGGGCTTCCACCTGGCCATGGATATCAGCGTCTACTCATTCACCGCGTTGGCGCAGGCCTTTCAGCCCATTTTGCGCCCTGGCGCGGCCCTGCTGACCCTGACCTATTACGGCGCGGAAAAGGTGGCCCCCAATTACAATGTGATGGGCGTGGCCAAAGCCGCCCTCGAAGCCTCGGTGCGCTACCTGGCGGCTGATTTCGGCCCGCAAAAAATCCGCGTCAATGCCATCTCGGCAGGGCCTATCCGCACCCTGGCCGCCATGGGCGTTTCCAACTTCCGCGACATGCTCAAACACTTTTCCGATGTCGCCCCGCTGCGCGAAAATGTGACGATTGAAGACTGCGGCAACGCGGCGGTCTTCCTCTGCTCTGATCTTTCCAGCCGCATCACGGGCGAAATCTTGTATGTCGATTCGGGTTACAATATCATCGGTGTACCTGAAAAAGTGGAATAATGTTTCGCCGTAAAAACCCTTCCCCCGCCAACCCTGCCGCATCCGCCCCGGCCCCTGCCGAGCGGATTACTTCGGTATTGGGGCAGGGGGTGAACTGGAAGGGGCAAATTGGCGGCAGCGGCGGGGTGCGCATCGAAGGCACGTTCGAGGGCGATGTGGCCTTGCGCGGCCTGCTGGTGGTGGGCGAAACAGGCCGCCTGACCTGCGAGCAGATTCGCGCCAACACCGTCATCGTGGCGGGCCTGGTGCGCGGCGATATTACCGCCGAAAAGCTCGAAATCCGCGCCACCGGGCGGGTGTGGGGCAATGTGGTGGCGGCGGCCTTCGCCACCGAAGAAGGCGCTTTTCTGCGCGGCCAAATCCGCATGGAAGAGCATGTAGAGTTGGGCCTGGCAGCGCCAACCCCCGAATCTGCCGAGTTGACCGGTGATGACGAGGCAGAAGCGCTCGAAAACCCGGAAGGCTAGAACTTCCACCGCCTGATCCAGCAAAACAAAAAGACCTTCAAGGGTTTGCTCCTTGAAGGTCTTTTTGAATGGTCATCCACTATTCATTACTTCAGCGAATTGGCAAGGGTCAGGGCCTCGGTCGTGCTGCCAATGCCGGTGAGGGCATAGAGAACGCCATCTTTGCTCCATACCAGCAGGTAGGTATCGTTCTGGCGATAGCGGCTTTCACGCAGCAACACGCCTTCCACGCCATCTACCAGCACGTTTTCCGAAGCGCTGTCTTGCGGCACGGGGATGACGAGCGTGGTTGCCCAATCTACCCGTTGGCTGAAATCCTTAGCCTCTTGCGCCGACATGCCCATGAGCTGCAAGTAACCCTCGCCGATGGCGGCCAGGTCGAGGCCGGCGGGGGCGTTGATGGTGGGGCTGGCCGCCTGGATCAGGCCGCTGCAGGCCTGGGTTTCGATGGGGGTCGTGCCAGCCGCGGGAGCGCCAGGGTCAGCGGGAATATTGACAATTTCGGGGGTGCAATCGAAGCTGGCGATGACGATGGGCGAGATTTCGCCAGTGACCGTCGCGCCGTCGAGGGCAGCAGGGATTTCAATTCCCAGGCCGGTTTCATCGAAGAGGGCCTGCATCAGCGGTTGATCCACGACAAGCGTGATGCGCGAACCCTGCTCCACCGAGAGGCTGTCAACGGCCACACCTTCGGGCAGGCGCACGGGAATGCCCGCTGCCGCTGAGGCTTCGTCGCGGCTGGCGTTGGGCAGCGTTTCGCCGATGACTTCTTCGCTGGCCGCTTCAAAAAGGGCGCTGAACAGGTTGCCATCGAGCGTTTCCAGGTTGGCAGAAACGGCATCGGCATCCACCGCCACCACCGTCACCTGCTGCACGCGGAAGAGGCCCAGGAAGCTGCTGGCCGCGGCGCGTACCTGGGGGAAACTGAAGGCCACAACCACGGCCACCAGAACGATCAGCGCACCCCAAACCGGGCGCAGACGTGGGTTAAATAATTTGTTGAACATCGTTTGAGACTCCTTTTGATTGATTTTGTGTTGTAAGCGTTGGCGCGCCACGCTGATCGGCGCGGCGCTTTCGTGGGGATGAGGGTTGAGAACGTCCAGGCGCACCTGCACCCGCCGAGAGCGCTCGGCCAGCTCTTGCGCCTGGGCCTGGCACGCTGAACAAAGCAGCAGGTGCGCGGCGACCTGTTCGGCCTCGCCAGCCGATAAGTGGTGATCGGTATAGGCTTGTAATTGACCTTCGCCTGGGTGCATCTTCTCCTCCATAGGGTTAAAGTTTTTGGTATACCTGCTCGAAAGCTTTTTCGGCGCGGGCCAGCAGTGTTCCCACCGAACCGGGGGCCACCTGCAAAGCGGCGGCCATCTCAGCATAAGAAAGCCCAGAATAGCGCAAGATGAGCAGTTGGGCTTCACGTGGCTTCAGCCGGGCGAGGGCGGCGCGTACTTGCTGGCGTTCGAGGCGGCGCTCGGCTTCGTGGTGGGGTTCGCTGGGGGCATCGTGTTCAAGCGCCCACGCGCCCGCTTCCTGCTCGTAACGCTTGCGGCGGCGGGCGGCGCGCAAGGCGTTGTAACCCAGGTTCAGCGCCACCCGGTACAGCCAGCCGCCCAGGTTGAGGGCGTCGTTGACCGGCGGCGGCTTATGGTGCAGGCGGTAAAACACCTCCAGCGCCAGGTCTTCGGCCTCATCGGGATCGCCAGTGAGCCGAAATAGCACGCCATAGATGCGCGGCCAGTGTTCTTGCAGGGCGGCATCCAGGTCTATCAAAGTGGTTGTGGTGGGGCTGCGTTTCACAGCGTCCATTGTAACGTTCATGCAGGGTCTCCGCGCGGTCAATTCATCTGATAAACCCCCGCAAGCGCGCAATTGTGACAGGGCAGACTACCAGATCATGTGAACGTGATCGTAGGGGATGATCTTCTCGCCGTGGCGGTGGGCATAGAGCATGGTGAAGCGCGCCCCAAACAGCAGAATCCAGGCCGAGTAGTACACCCAGAGCAAGAAAAACACCAACGTCCCGGCGAAGCCATAGATCGAGGCGATGGCGCTGCGGGTGAGGTATAACCCCACCAGGTTGGTGCCGAAGGCAAACAACACCGTGGTCAGGGCCGCCCCCGGCCACACGTCACGCCAGGCGATCTTGGCCTGGGGCAAAATCTTGAAAATCAGGGCAAAGGCCAGGAACATCGCCAGCGGCGAGGTGATCATTTGCAGCGATTGGGTGATTTGCATCACTTCGGGTGAAACGGTCAGATGGGTCAGGCGCGAGACAACCGTCCAGGCCATATTCAACATCAGCATAAAGGGCAGCAAGAAGCCCAACATCAGCACCCAGGTAGCCGAAAGCAAGCGCGATTGCAACGACATCATCATGCTGCGCCGCCAGGAGGGTGGGCGCGGCGCCAACCCCCACATGGCATTGAGCGATGTACGCAATTGCATGAACATCGAAGACGCGGCATATACGAGGAATAAGATGCCAATGCCCGTCCAGACCCGGTTGATGGCAATGTTATAACTGCTCTGGATGATCTCCCCAAAGACCCCTGCCACCGATGGGCCAAACAAATTTTCGATCCCCGGCATCAACATTTCCTGCGGATAGGCCTGCTTGAAGGCGCGCGTGGTCAAGACGATGGTGATGATCACCAGGGGGGCGAACGAAAACAGGGTGGTGTACGAAAGCGCTGCGGCGTGAACGGCGCCCCAGTTTTGCACCACGCCAACGATAGAGTCTGAAATGAGAAAGACAAGGCCGCGCAAGAATTTTATGGCAAAGGGGCGCGCGTTTGTGCGCAGTTTGTCGTATCGCATGGCAATTCTCCCGAACAGATTCAGACCTGGGTGACTGTAGGTGAGGTGGGTAAATTATAGCCCAGGGGGACACGTTGCGCTTTTGTCCACCATCCTGCCCGGCGATAAATCTCCGGGTTTATTCACCCCCCATCAAACAAAAAAAACTGGCGGCTGTAAGCCGCCAGTTTTTCACAGCATTTTAGCCGGGTAATCTAACCCTTCAAAAACTCATCCAGGGCTTCTTTGCTGATGCGGTAAGCGCTGCCCAGTTTCTTGGCTTTGAGGTCGCCGGCCTGGATGGCGGCGATGACATCTTCTTCGGAGACACGCAGCACGGCGGCGGCCTCGGAGGGGGTCATCACCGAGGGCGTGGCAGCAGCAGCCGGGGCGGCCTGCTGCGGAGCAGGCTGCTGCGGGGCGGCTGCGGCGGGAGCGCCCATGCCCTGGAAGGCCTGGCCCATCAGGTTGCCCACGCCAATGCCAGCACCGATGCCCGCCGTCAGGCCAGCGCCGCCGCTGGGGTTCTGGGCGGCATCGCGCATGGCGTCAGCCGCCTGGAGCTGCATGTAGGTTTGCATGTCGAGCATACCCATATCGCGCAACTCAGCCGCCGATTTGCTGGAGGGCTTGAGATTTTCGACATAGAAGGTCTTGATCGTCAGGCCGAGGGCGGCGAAATCGTCTTGGGTGTTGGCCCGCACAAACGCGCCCAGTTCGTTGGTCATGCCGATCATTTCAGGCACGGCATATTTAGCGCCCCATTCGCCGAGGGCATCTGTCAGTTTCTGCAGCAGCATGGCGCGCATACGGCTTTCAATTTCTTCGGTGCGGAAGATGCCCTGCGTGCCGACAATCTGCGTCACGAACTGCTGCACATCTTTCACCTGGAAGCTGAAACTGCCGAAACCCTGCAAAAGCGCCACCCCCAGGCCCATGCCGGGGTTGCGCAC
This sequence comes from uncultured Anaerolineaceae bacterium, assembly GCA_964606085.1. GTDB lineage: Bacteria > Chloroflexota > Anaerolineae > Anaerolineales > UBA4823 > CAIQJJ01. Next base: position 33,406 of record CAZSFD010000043.1, on the reverse strand, counting down.
GATGATCGGCTGCGGTGTGCCCCATTTCTGGTCGGCAAACTCGCGCATCGAAACGAAATACACTTCCGCCGGGAAGGGCGTGCGGTCGTTGAACGCCTTGCCCACCCAGTCAATCAGCAGGGGGATGTTGGCTGTAGTGATGGTATGGCGGCCGGGGCCGAAGACATCCAGCGCATTGCCGTCACGGAAGAACACCGCCGCCTGCGATTCGCGCACGATCACCTGTGAGCCGATGCGAAAATCGCCAGCGCCCGTTTCGGGGAAGCGGTGGACGATTTCGTTGCGCATTTCATTGGGATATTCGATAACATCAAAAATTCTGGCCATGGTAATTACTCCTCTTCGTAAGAAAAATCAGGGCTAGACGCCAGCAGCGCCGGTGAGAATTTCCTCGCGGCGGTCGAAAGTCTCCACGCATTGGCGCGAAACGCTTTCCAGGTTGCGGATGGCGGCCGCGAGGCCATCGGTGCCGAAGGAACGCTGCACGTTATCAATGGCGGCCTGCACCTGGGGGATCAGGTCGAGCATGGCGTTGTCGTAGGAAAGTAGTTGATCGAGCGTGGCGGTATCCACTTTGACGGCATCGAACAGGCCCGAATAACCCCGGCGGGCGGTGCGAATGCGGTCGGCGAAGGTGCGCAGCTTGATCGCCGAGCGTTCCAGGTCGTCAATGAAGGTGAAATCGCCCGAATTACCTGCTTCAACCTGCAAGCCAGACACCTGGCCTTCCAATTCGCGGAAGCGGTTGAACAACGCCTCGCGCAAGAGTTTGTCGGAATCGCGGCGAGCATTGCTTTCGATGTATCCCTGGAAACCGGGGATTTTGCTGGCGATTTTCTTGAACAGGTCCATATCGCCGGTGACATTACCGAGAATTTGATCCTTGAGATCGCTCATGGGTTCCTCCTGAACGGATATGTTGAAAAACGGATGTTTAGATTATAGTCTGACATTTAATAAAAAACAATTTGTTTACCCGACAGTTTCACGATAATCTACGCCGTACAAAATCAAAAAGTTGTAAGCCTCTGAAAATCTGCCCACTGATGAACGATTTTCATCATTGCATGCTACAAAAACGCATGCTACAATTTCGCAAAACATCAGAAGAATATGGAAATTGCTATGTCATGGGATCGTCATTTTTCACAACTTGAGAAACTGCTCGTTGAAATCCTTGAAGAAGCGGAAAATGCTCTTACCTTGCGGGAGATTGCCGTCAGAATGGAGAAAAAATCTCCCGGAACGTTTTTGGGAGAAACCCCGGTCAATTCTTTGTATTCAGTAATTTCACGAAGGGAAAAGCGCAGAGAGCAAAGAGGTCACCAACCGCTTCTGCGAACCATCCGCGAGGGGCGTTCCACGAAATATATTTTGAATGATGTTCCCACGGAAACAGCCGGCAATGAGATTGACAAAAATGATTAAGATACCGCATGTCATCCCGTACCAGGGAAGTAAAAGAAAATTGGCTGAACAAATTTTTAGCTATATCCATGCTGATAACGTCGCCACATTCTACGAACCTTTTGCTGGTTCTGCTGCGATAACGCTTGCAGCGGCAGCGAGAAATATGGCTGACCGGTATGTCATCGGAGATAAATTGGATGCTCTCGCCGGGCTTTGGAGAATCATCATTGACGAACCTGATACGCTAATCCAGGAGTACACTTGCTATTGGAACGAACAATTAGATGATCCAAAAAACTATTACTTGAAACTTCGGGAGTATTTCAATCAAACCCAATCTCCCACGGCCCTGTTTTATTTAATCGCTCGTTGTGTAAAAAACTCTATCCGGTTTAATCCCGATGGGAAGTTCAATCAGTCGCCTGATAATCGGCGTTTGGGCATGCATCCGGGCAAATTGGCAACGGAAGTTTTGGCGGCTTCTCGGCTGTTGAAGGGGAAAACAGAAGTAGTTTCTGGGGATTTCAGGGAGACCATTCGTGAAGCAAAGCCGAAGGACTTAATTTATTTTGATCCCCCTTGGGGAGGATTAACGGAAAATCCCCGCTACGCATATTTATTGGATTATGAAACTCTGATTGCTGAATTGACCCGTTTGAATCAACAAGAAATCCCCTTCCTGTTGTCATTTGATGGAACGTGCGGAGACCGGTCATATTTTCAAGAATTACCCCAACATCTGGGATTGAAGCGGGTCTTCTTGGATGCTGGGCGCTCAACTCAGGCCACACTGCTTGGCCGTAATGAAGTTACCCTGGAGTCCCTATATATTTCGCCCTTTCTTCGAGAAAAAGGGACGAAAGCCAGCATTCGCCCGGTAAATAGCTTAAATTTTGAGCAGTTATCTTTGTTTCAAATGAGCGAGGCCACTGCCTGATCAGCGTTTTTTGCGCAGATGGGCTTTGATATATTCTTGAATGCTTTGTTGGTTTAAGCGGCTTTGTTGCTCTATCCGTTCGTACTCTTCGATTTCTTCACCATGCCAAAGAATATCTACTTGCCGGATAGACTCCATTGCAATATGCGTGTATGTTTCGGGGGAAGCCCAATAAGACGATTGGCATGTTTCAACTCGGTGATGCTCCTGAAAATTCTCGCAATGTTCACAGGACCAGGATTTTTGTCTTTGTGCAGACCCGGAAAGTAACATAAACTTTTCGGGGGTTCGTTCATCCCCAATTTCATCTCCTGCAATTTCATAGGGAATGCGATGGTCAATTTGCAAATACCTTTCTTCGTACCTTTCGCTTGTAATGGTGCAACGAGAATCGTATTGCTTTAGCAACTGCTTCTTGAATTGCTTTGAAAACACCTTCCTCCCGCCAAGTTTATGCCTTTCAATTTCATCTGGGTTGCCAAACCGATAAGCGGCAATACTTCGACCATCACTGCCTTCCACGCGATAGGTTTCAATGGGAATGCCTTCTTCTCTGACATCCCGAATTGCCCTGGGAGGATGGTTATATCCGTAACATCCCTGATTTCTTCTGTGGTGATATAGCCATGTTCGATGATGTGATCGATGACCGTTTTCGGTCGTTTTCTGGTGACCAGCCGGGCAATCGCTAAAATTCTTTTGTCAGTATGGGGCATCGTGAATACACCTGCCTTTTAGGGCGAGTTATGGCTTTTCCAAACCATGCGCTTCCAGCAGCGCGGCGTCATTCATAATCTCTTCCGTCGGCCCGTCGGCCACCACGCGGCCATCGTCCATCACGATCATGCGCGGGAAAAGTTCGCGCACCATCAGCATATCGTGGGTGGAGACCAGCATGGTGATGTCCAACTCATCGAGCAGGCGAATCAGCGAGCGGCGGGCGCGCGGGTCGAGGCCGGCGGTGGGTTCATCGAGGACGAGGATTTCTGGCTGCATCGAAAGCACGGTGGCGATGGCGATGCGTTTCTTCTCCCCCACGCTGAGATGGTGCGAGACGCGTTCGGCGTACTCGCTCATGCGCACCGCCGCCAGCGCATCGGCTACACGCTGGCGAACCTGTTCGGACGGCAAGCCCTGGTAGATCGGCCCGTAGGCTACATCGTCGAAGACGGTGGGCGAAAATAGCTGGTCGTCGGGCGATTGGAACACCAGGCCCACCTGCGCCCGCAAACGGCGGATGTTCTGCTCGGTCACATCCAACCCGCAGACGTTGAGCGCCCCCTGGCCGCGCAAAATGCCGTTGAGGTGCAAAATCAGCGTGGATTTGCCCGCGCCGTTCGGCCCGACCAGGGCAACTTTCTCACAGGGTTCGATTTGCAGCGAAACGCCATTCAGCGCTCGATGCCCATCGGGATAGGAATAAACGAGGTTTTCGACGTGGATGGAGTGGTGCATGGGGATGGTAACTGGGTGAAAAGGTGATCAGGGGAGGAGGACGCTCAAGAGCAGGAGCAGGATGCAAACGAAAAGGCCGCTGACGAGGGTGAGCCAACTCGATTGTGTGATCGGCGGCAGGGGTAGCGAACGAGTTTCGCCGTCGTAGCCGCGTGCCAGCATGGCGGTGTAGATGCGGTCGGAGCGTTCGATGCCGCGCAGAAACAGGCTGCCCGCCATGCCGCCCGCCACGCCTGCCCGCCAGGGGAGGCTGCCGCCCGCTTTCAGCCCGGCCTGTCTGCTCTCACCCGACCGCGCCGAACGCGCTCGCAGCAGGCGTAACGCTTCGTCGGCCAGGACGAACAGGTAGCGCCACATCAGTCCCACCATCGCCACCAATAACTGTGGAATGTGAATGGCCCGCATCGCCACCAGCAGATCGGGGAAGGGGGTGGTGGCTGCCAACAAGATCGCCGCCTGCACCGACAACCACGATTTTATAGCGATGCTGGCGAAGCGCTCCACCCCTGGCAGGCTGACCGCCCAGCCCAGCGGCAGGTGGATCAGCGCATCGCCAGGGGTGGTGAAGATGATCGGCAGCGCCGCCAGCACAAAGGGCAGGGCCAGCGCCGAACGCTTCAGCACACGCGCCACGCCCAGCAGCGAAATGATCTCCAGCGACAGGATCAGCGCAAAAACGAGGATATACACCGCCCACGATCCCATCGGCAGTAATGCAATGCTCAAGATCAGGGCCAGCGCCAGCACGAACTTGACGCGCGGGTCGAGGCTGTGCAGCGGGCTGGGGCGGTGCTGGTAGGGGTCGAGGAAGTGGAGGTGCATGAGGGATAGTCAGCTAGTCGGTTGGTCGGCTGGTCAGCTAGTCGGTTGATTGGCGATTGATGTGCGGCGGCGGGAATAGGCCACGCCTAACGCCACGCCGAAAACGATCAATGTGCCGATGATGCCGGCGGCGATGGTCGCCAGGGCTTCGTTTTCGATGCCGGGCATGACGTAATCGGGGATGATCTCGTAGCGTGGGCCTTGCGCCAGTTCGAGGAAACCGCGTTGTTCGGCCACCCATTCCAGGCCATCGGGGAAGGCCGAGGCCAACGGGGAGGCCACCGCCAGCGCCAGGGCGATCAGCAGTCCGACGACCCACACCACGCTCCCACCGACGGGGGCCTGCGCGCCGGCTTCGACCAAATCGCGTCGCGAGGCGTAGATGAAGGCCAACGCGCCGAGGGTGATCAATCCTTCACCGATGCCGATCACCGCATGAATGGCGCTCATAGCCGGAATGGCCAGGTTGGCCGGTGACGTGCCAGAAAGCGCCAGTTGCAGCGCCACGCCCAACGCGGCGATGAAAATCGAAAGCCAGGCTGCGGCGAACCCACCGACGAAGACGCCCCAACGTTTGCCGCCAGAGAGTTTCATCACCAACTGGTAAACCGTGTACGAAACGGCCACGCCGACGACACCCATGTTGAAGATGTTCGCCCCCAACGCCAGCAGGCCGCCATCTTGAAACAGCAGCGCCTGGATGCTGACGACAATCGTCATCACCAGCACGCCCGCCCATGGGCCGAGCAAAATCGTCGCCAGGGCTGCGCCCATCAGGTGTCCTGATGTGCCGCCTGCCACGGTGAAGTTGAGCATCTGCCCGGCGAAGATGGCCGCCGCCACCACGCCCATCAGCGGCAATTTGCGCTCGTCCATGTCGGCAGTCACGCGGCGCAGGGCATAGCCAATGGCCGCGATGCTCAACACCCACAAGACCATCGAAACGATCACAGACAAAAATCCATCGGGAATGTGCATCGGTTGAACAGAATAAAACATGGGAAACTCCTTGGGTCATTGGGTTGGAAGGTTATAAGTATTGAAGGTTGAAAGTTGTTTGCACAAGCCAAACCTTTAGCCTTCAACCTTCAACGTTTTCTTACACTGCGGGCAAAGTCCAAAAAACGTGTTGTGCATGCTATCTATGGCGAAACCGGTTTTGGCCTGCAACGCATCGAAGAGCGGATTGAGATCGGCAGGGGCGATTTCGATGCTGTGATTGCACGCCCGGCAGATCAGGTGGTGATGTTCGCGCCCGGCGGCCTGGTATACCAACTGCCCGTTGCCAATGTGCGCCACCCACAACAAACCCTGGGCCGCCAGGAAGGTCAGCGTGCGATAGACGGTCGGTTCGGTCAATTCGGGCAGGGATTGGCTGGCACGCACGAACACTTCGCCAGGGGTCAGGTGGCTATCCGATTGTTCGAGGACGCGCAAGATCACCGCCCGCTGCGGGGTCATGCGATGGCCTTGCGCCTGGAGTTGGGTGCTGAGATGGTGGGTCAATGAAGATATTTCTTGTTCTTGCAAACAGTAACAACAATAATTATACCATAATTGTACAAAATCGCTCAATTCGTGCAGCGTTTTCATACCCGCCAGCACCAAGTAAAATGCAGGTCGTCAGATTTTTTACCAGGAGCCTTCTTATGGATGATAACGATTACGACATTTACGACCAGGCAGAACTGTTGCTTGGCTCAGAGATAGATTACCCCGCTATCGAACAGGCCGTGGGCCAGATACTTACCGCCATTGGAGAAAACCCCGCCCGCGACGGCCTGGCGCGTACACCGCAGCGCATGGCGCGCATGTACGCCGAACTGCTCTCCGGCTACCGCATAGACCCGGTGGCCATGGTCAACGACGCCCTGTTTGATGTCAGTTATGACGAGATGGTGATCGTGCGCGATATCGAGTTTTACAGCCTGTGTGAACATCACATGCTGCCCTTCATGGGCCGGGCGCATGTGGCCTACCTGCCCAATGGCAAAGTGATCGGCCTCTCCAAAATCCCCCGTGTGGTAGATATGTTTGCCCGCCGCCTGCAAGTGCAGGAACGCATGACGCGCCAGATTGCCGATTTTCTCAACGAACTGCTGCATCCCAGGGGCGTGGCCGTCGTCGTCGAGGCGCTGCACATGTGTTCCACCATGCGCGGCGTCAAGAAGCACAACACCCGCATGACCACCTCGGCCATGCTGGGCGCCTTCCGAACCCGCCCGGCCACCCGCCAGGAATTTCTCGACAACATCTCACGCGGCGCCGAGGCGATGAAGTTTTGAGCGTTGGTGCGTTTGCCAGGCCACATTCGCCACCGGCAGCGCCATCAACGCCAGGCCCACGGCAAACAGCGGCCAGTTGAAGGCCGTGGGCAGCACATGGCGGATGGCCTCTCGACCCTGATCGATCACGCGCAGCGCATCGGCCATGAAAACGTACAGCGCCAGCCCCGCCCCCACCAGCCCCACCGCCAGCACGCGGCCATTCGGCCACAGCGGTCGTTCTGGCTGATCGAACTGGCTGACCAGCGTACCGCCGATGATCATCAACACGGCAATGCTGACCGGGGCGATCACCGGCCCCCACCACGGCATAGGCAGCAGGAAGAGAATGTCCCAATCGAGCAGCGATTTCGGCCAGCCGGTGAGGGGGATCAGGAAGATATAGTAGAAAATATCCCACACGCCAAAAGCGATGGTGAAATAAGCCAGCCGGCTGCGTACCGTGCGCCCGGCCAGCCAGCCAACCGCCAGCAGCATCAAAATCGTGGCGGCCTCGCGCACCAGTTCGGCCTGCCCTAAGGCTATCTGCCCACCGACCGATTGCGGCAGTGGGTTGGCTTGATAGGGCTGCATCCGGTCGGTCAGCACACGCAGATACAGCACCACCGCCGATTCCATCCAGGCCATGGCGATGGAGAAGAGGACGACGACGAACCAACGCGATTTTTCTTTCATACACATTCCTCCAAGCGTCGGATGAATCCGACGCCTAAATGATTGGGGTGTGTTCCATTTCAGTTGGGGATTGGTTTCGACAAGGATTTCGGCAAGCTCAACCCAAGTCAACCAACGCCGGTTGAGTTTGTCGAAACCGGGTTTTCATCTCAAATGAAACGCTCCCAAATAAATTTCACCTTACTCCCAGGCGTAGGAAAAGCACGGGCGGGTGATGCCGTTGACTTCGACCTGGTAAAAATAGTATTCCTGGGTGACGGGCCAGGCGCTCAGGTCTTCGGCGCGCAGCAGGTTGGCGGCGGTGTAGCGCGACCCGTGGAACGACTGCCAGGGGAGTTCGGACTGGCCAGCCAGTGCAGCGGCTTTGCAGGCCAGGGTGGCGCCCAGTTCGTTGTGGAGGGCGGCATCGAGGCCGGGGCGGTGATAGGCGGCCAGCAGCGCCGGGACGGCATCTTCGCTGAGGGTGGCGAGGTAGGTGGCGTCGAAATCAGCGCCGCGCCGCGTTTCGGTGAGGGCGGAGGCCGTCAGCAGTTTCGCGCTGTGAGCGACGTTCAACTGCACGATCAGCGCATCCACGTTCAACAGGTTGAGCGAAGCAGCAAAACCCAGCGCCACCAGCACAGCCATCAGGGCGAAGTGGCGCAGGCGGCCAAACCACTCCAGGGCAACCACGGCCAGCAGCAGCAACCCCAGCCAGCACATGAAAACGTGCGTGTACAGGCGCAGGCGGGTGAAGCCATAAGCCTGCTCGTAGAGCGACAAACGCTGGAAGGCCGAGATGAGCATCACCGTCACCAGCAGCGCCAGGCCCGTGCTGAGGGCGGAGAAGAGCACGCGCTGGCCGGGCGTCTCGCGGCGGGTGAGGGCGCTCAATCCCAGGAAGAGCAGCAGGCTGAAGAAGGCCACAATCACCAGTTCGTTGAAGCCGCGCACGGCGTATTCAGAATAGGTGAAGCCGGCCACCGTGATATTGGCCTGCCCGCCGAAGAAGTAGCGCACCTGCACAGCCACGAAGGCGGCGAAGAGCGCATCCACGCTGCCGAGGACAATCAACGCTTCGAGCGGGGGCAAGAAGCGCAGTTTGGCGCTGTCTTTGCCCAGCACTTTCTCGTCGCGGCTGTGGGCCAGGGCGTGCAGGTAAGCGGCGGCCAGCGGGTAGGCTAAAATACCGATCAGGATCAGGCGGAAGATGTATTCGGGGATTTTATCGAGGTCGAAAAAGCGGAACAAATGCGCCACTTCAGCCGAGAAAGCCGCATCGGCCGCCGCCAGCAGCACGGTAAAGAAGATGACCACCGGCAGCGCCAGCAGCACGCCGCGCACAATGCCCACCAGGGGCTTCCACCAGGCCACCTTTGGCGGCGCGGCGGCTTCACCTTCGGCGGGCGGCTTGTGGCTGCGATCCAGCGCCAGCACAGGCAGCATCACCAGGTCGAGCAAGAAACGCAGCCCATTGACGAGATAGTCGGCGATGCCATAGACCAACCAGCGCCCACCGGCAAACGTGACCGTCAGCAGCGCCATCAGGCCCAGCGTCAGCGCAAAGTTGAGAAACTGCGTCAGCGGTTCGAGGCGCAGAAAGCTCAACACGGCAAAGAAGCCGATGGGGATGAGCAAGAGCAGGCTGCCCCACGCCGGGCGCACGCCTTCCAGCCCGGCCAGCAGCAGGCCCAGCCCAAGCGCCAGGGCGACGAAAATGGGAAATGAGATGCCCGGCATTTTGCCCCAAAAGAGTTGGTCGAAAATCCAGGCGAGCAGCAGAGAGAGCAGGGTGAGACGGGGGAGGTTTTTGATCATGGGAAGTTCCTGAGAGGGTGAGAGGGTGCGAGGGGATGACGTGGATTTTGTTTATTGTAGTGTTTCGCCAGGGTCAATGCCACCGTCTACGCGCGCGGCTTTAAGCACCTGAGTGCTTGACGGGCGCGGGAGGAATGGCGTATCATCGTCAAAAGTAGCAGGTGGCAGGTAGCATGTGGCATGTGGCATGTGGCAGATGGCAAGTAGCAAGTCATCGCCTCTCCCCCTGCTCCCTCGCTCCCCTGCCCCTTAACTCCCCCCCCGCCCCCATGAACCTCCTCCTCGTCGAAGACAACCCCAACCTGCGCCCCGCCCTCAAAAGCGGACTCGAAGCCCTGCCGGGTGTGTCGGTGCTGTTCGACTGCGAACGCGGCGAAGATGCCCTGGCCTGGTGTCTCGCTTCAGCGGCGCTGCCCGATGCTATTTTGATGGATGTGCAGCTCGCCGGGAAGATGAACGGCATCCAGGCGGCGGTAGCCATTCGAAGGGAGTTTCCACGCCTGCCGGTGGTGTTTTACTCCATTCAAGATGACGACAGCTACTACCGCGACTTCCGCCATTCGGGCATTCTCAGCCACTACGCTTACGTGCGCAAATCGAATTACCTGCTGCCGCAGATGATCCTGCCGCTGCTGCGCGACGCCATGGCCGGACGCAGTTTCATTGACCCCGAAATCGAAGCGCGCGTCCACGAGGTGCGCCAGAAAGACGAAAACGACCCCATGGCCTTGCTCGAACCCGCCGAGCAATCGGTGGCCCGCCTGTTGGCGCAGGGCCTCACCAACGAACAGATCGCCGCCCGCATGGGCTTCCGCGACAAACGCACCATCAGCCGCGCCAACGGGCAAATCTACGCCGCCTGGGGCCTGGCCGACAGCGCCACCGACGAAAAAATCGCCCGCACACGCGCCGCCCTGATCGTCCAGGCCGGGCGCATCCTGCGCTGGGATGAGGAGGGCAACCAACTCAGCCTGGATGAGCGCGGACGCTGGTCGCACCAGGGTTAAGCAGGCATTCAGTTTCGATAGCTCACCGTCCTCTCACCCATCCCCCAATTAAGTACGGGTATAATTTCGCCAATTCACATCTTCTTTTGTCGTTTAAGGAGTGATCCTATGGCGCTGCCCCCGATCCCAACCGATTACCTCATCAACTTTCTCACCGGCCTGCTCAACACCCCCAGCCCCACCGGTTTCGCCCACAAAGCCATCGCCTATACCGAACAGGCCCTGGCGCAGTTCCCGGCGCTCAAGCTCAGCCACACCCGCAAGGGCGCATTGGTGGCGCAGTGGCCGGGCCAGGTCAGCACCGCCCCGCGCGCCCTGACCGCCCATGTGGATACGCTCGGCGCGATGGTCAAAGAGATCAAGCCCGGCGGGCGGCTCAAGTTAGCCAACATCGGCGGCTTCGCCTGGAACGCCGTGGAAGGCGAGGGCTGCACGGTCTTCACCAACGACGGACGCACCGTGCGCGGCTCGATTTTGTATGAAAAGGCCTCCACCCACGTCTACGGCGGCGAGGTGAGCAAAGGCGAACGCAACAACCAGACCCTCGAAGTGCGCCTGGATGCCCGTACCACCAGCGAAGAGCAAACCCGCGACCTGGGCATCGAAGTGGGCGATTTCGTCGCATTCGACCCGCGCGTCGAAGTGACCAACGGCTTCATCCGCTCGCGTCACCTCGACGACAAAGCCTGCGTGGCCTGCCTGGTGGCGGCTGTCAAAGCCCTCAGCGAGGCCGGTTTGCAGCCGGCGCAAACCACCTACCTGCACATCAGCAACTACGAAGAAGTGGGCCACGGCGCGGCGGCGGGCATCCCGCCTGAAGTGGCCGAACTGGTTTCCGTAGATATGGCCGCCATTGGCGACGGGCAGACCTCCAACGAATTTCACGCCACGCTGTGCGTGAAAGATTCCGGCGGGCCCTACCACCACGGCCTCAGCCAACATCTGCGGGCGCTGGCTGACCAAAACGCCATCCCCTACGTGGTGGATATTTACCCCTACTACGGCTCCGATGGCGAGGCCTTCTGGCACGCTGGCGGCGATGCAGCCGTAGCGCTGATCGGCCCTGGCGTAGACGCCTCGCACAACTACGAACGCACCCACCTCGAAGCGCTGATCGCCACGACGCAATGGGTGATGGCCTATTTGTTGGGTTAGTAAATCAATATGAAAGCATTTTGGATCATTACTTGCAGCCTGGTTGCCATTTTCACCCTATGCGTATGCTGCCTGTGCCTGGTTGGGTTTGGCGGCCTGGCGGCTTATACCCTTGCCGATACCAGCGCCACACCCGTCGTCTTGCGCCCGGCCACCCTGGCTGCCACGCCGCTGGTGATCCGCCCGACGCTGCCGCCCACACCCCGCCCGTTGGCCTCGGCCACGCCGCAGCAGTCTGACCAGCCCACCGCCGAAGGCAAGCTGATCCCCACCATCGCCGCGGTAACCCCGCCGCCAACCGTCGAAAACCAACTGCAAGGCGTCCAATCGCCCACACCCGCCACCTACGGCTGGGCGGGCGTCTCGGATGAAACCATCCGCACGCTCAACGAAGTGATCGTCCCCACCAACGACCTGCTCGAACTGGCCGAGCGGCTCGGCGGCAAGGGTCAGCTTTCGCCCACCGTCGAACCCGCCCCCGCCTTCGATGTCGGTGACGGGCGCGATTTCTGGGTGACCAATGTAGATAGCAACAACACCTTCCGTATCACTGCCATTTTACGCTACGAAACCGACCACACCTACTTCTGGATTGAAGACGACGTCGAATACAACGAGGACGACCTGCGCGACCTGGCCGAAACCTTTGAGAACGAAACCTACCCCACCAATCGCCAGTTTTTTGGCAGCGAGTGGACGCCCGGCGTAGATGGCGACCCGCACCTCTACATCATCTACGCCGGCGGACTGGGCTACTCGCTGGCGGGCTACTTTTCAGCCGCCGATTCCTACCCGCCCGAAGCCCACGAATACTCCAACGCCCACGAAACCTTCATGATCAACGCCGACAACATGGATTTGGGCGACCCCGATACCGCCAGTACGCTCGCCCACGAGTTCCAGCACATGATCCACTGGTATGGCGACCGCAACGAAACCAGTTGGATGAATGAGGGCTTCTCAGTGCTGGCCGAGTTCCTGCTCGATTACCCCGTCTACTTTGATTACAACTACATCACGGACCCCGACCGCCAACTGACCAACTGGCCCACCGATTCATCAGACACGCTGCCCAACTACGGAGCCGGCTTCCTCTTCACCAACTACTTCCTCAACCGCTTTGGCAAAGCCGCCACCCAACAACTGGTGGCCGAACCCGCCAACGGCATGGAAAGTGTGGATGTAGTGCTGGATGAAATCGGTGCGGTAGACAACCTGACCGGCCAACCTATTTCTGCCGATGATGTTTTCCTCGACTGGACGATTGCCAACTATCTGCAAAATAACTCGGTGGCCGATGGCCGCTACGCCTACGCCAACTACCCCGATGCCTACAAAGCCGACGCCACCGAAACCATTTCCACCTGCCCCAGCAACCAGCGTGTGCGCGACGTTCACCAGTTTGGCGTAGATTACATCCACATTGACTGCACCGGCGAATACACCCTGCACTTCGAGGGTTCTGTGCAGACCAACCTGCTGCCCGAAGGCGCCCATTCTGGCGATTATGCCTTCTGGTCGAACAAAGGCGACGAATCGGATATGACGCTCACCCAGCAGTTCGACTTCTCTGCCGTAAGCGGCCCGCTGACGCTCTCCTATTGGATGTGGCACGACCTGGAAGAAGATTACGACTACGCCTACCTGCTGGCCTCCACCGACGGCCAGACGTGGCAGATTTTAGAGACCCCCACCTGCACCACGCTCGATCCGTCCGGCAACAGCTATGGCTGCGGCTACAATGGGATGTCGGGCGGGGGCAGTCAGGCCCGCTGGGTGCAAGAACAGGTGGATATTTCGCAGTTCGCCGGGCAGCAGGTGTGGCTGCGCTTCGAGTACATCACCGATGCCGCCGTCAACGGCGAGGGGCTGCTGCTCGATGACATCGCCATCGCCGAAATCGGCTATGCCAGCGACTTCGAGGCCAATAGCGGCGGCTGGCAAGCTGCCGGCTTCGCCCGCGTCACCAACATCCTGCCGCAAACCTTCCGCCTGGCGCTGATCGAACACGGCAGCCAGACCACCGTCACCTACCTCACCCTCGACGAAACCCTCGCCGCCGACATCCCCCTTGCGCTGGGCGGCAGCGTCCAATCGGTCACACTGGTCGTCAGCGGCACCACACCCTACACCCGCCAAAAAGCGGCCTACCAATACGAAATCCAACCATGAGCGCACTTTCTCCCCACACCCTGCTCTTACTCGGCGGCACCTGGCACAATTTCGACGGCTTCGCCAACTGGCTCACCCCCCTGCTGCACGAATACGGCCACCGCGTAGATGGCAGTTACAATCCCACCGCCCTCACCCACCTGGGCGAAGGCAGCTACGACCTGGTCATCCTGTACACCTGCTTCTCGCCCACCCAGGAAGATGGCTCACCCGCGGCCGCATTGCTGACCGATGCGGAGGCCGTCTATTTGGCCGCATGGCTGGCGCGCGGCGGGGCGCTGCTGGCCTTGCACGCCGCCACCGTATCGGCGGCCACCAGCGCCATCTTCCGCCATCTGGTGGGGGGCGCATTTATCCAGCATCCGCCGGCCTTCAGTTTCCCGGTGTACCCGGTCTATGGCGAGCATCCCATCACCCAGGGCATCGAAGCCTTCAGCGTCCACGACGAATTCTACTGCGAGCGCGCCGAACCCGATGTGCAGGTTCACATGGTGGCGATGGATCGCGGGATTGCCTACCCGATGGTGTGGAGCCGGCTGGAAGGCCAGGGCCGCGTGGCGCATATTGCCATGGGCCACGATGAAGGCGTGTGGCGGCTGGCCCCCTACCGCCAGTTGGTGATCCAATCGTTGCAGTGGCTTTTGGCGCGCTAACCGCCCACCACTTCGTAAAACAGGGGCAGCGCCGCCACTGGCGCAGCGCTCCATTGATGCGCTTCTAACAACGCCTGACGGGCTTCCGCCAGGCGTTGTGCGTTGTTGGCGTGGATGGTGAACAACGGCTGACCGGCGGCGACAAAATCGCCCACCTTACGGTGGATCAGGATGCCCACGGCATGGTCAATGGCCTCGCCTTTGCGGGAGCGGCCGGCACCCAGCAGCACCGAGGTCTCGCCCACGGTTTGGGCGTGGATTTGCGCCAGGTAGCCGGTCTGCGCAGCGGCCACGGTTTCGACGATGGGGGCGGCTGGCAGACGGGAGGGGTCATCCAGCACAGCCAGGTCGCCGCCCTGCGCCTGGACGAAGCGGCGAAAGTGCTGCCAGGCCCGCCCTGAGGCCAGGGTCTCTTCGGCCAGGGCGCGGGCGGCTGGCAGGTCGGGGGCCTTTTGGCCCAGCACGAGCATGTGGGCGGCCACCACCAGGCAGTGTTCGCGGAGGTCAGCGCCGACGTTTTCCTGGGGCAGGGCGGGGTTGAGCAGGGCCAGGGCTTCTTGCAGTTCCAGCGCATTGCCCACGGCCACGCCAAGCGGCTGGTTCATATCAGAGATCAGCGCCACGGCTTTGCGCCCGGCCAGGTGAGCGATAGCCACCATGCGCTCGGCCAGTTGGCGGGCATCGTCTAACGACTTCATAAACGCGCCCAGGCCACATTTCACATCCAGCACCATGGCATGCGCCCCCGCAGCGATCTTCTTGCTCATCACCGAGGAGGCGATCAGCGGCAGCGAAGGCACCGTGCCGCTGACATCGCGCAGGGCATACAGCTTGCCATCGGCAGGCGCCAGGTCAGCCGATTGGCCGGTGATCACCAGGCCGATCTCGCCCAGTTGCTGCAAAAACGCCTGGGTGGTCAGGTCGGCGCGAAAACCGGGGATTGATTCCAGCTTGTCTACCGTCCCACCCGAAAAGCCCAACCCGCGGCCCGACATTTTCCCCACGGCCAGGCCGCAGGCTGCCACCAATGGGGCCGCCACCAGCGTCACCTTATCGCCCACGCCGCCGGTGGAATGCTTATCCACCACCAGCGGCGCAACACGGCTCAAATCGAGCATCTCGCCCGAGTGGGCCAGGGCCAGGGTGAGCCAGGTGGTTTCGCGAGCCGTCATGCCGTTGAGCAGCACGGCCATAGCCCAGGCCGCGGCCTGATAATCGGGAATTTCGCCCCGGTTAAAGCCGTTGATGAAGTCTTCTATTTCCGATTGGGTCAGTTCAACACGGTCTCGTTTTTTGGAGATGATATCCAACGCGTGCATAAAAGTCCTTCCTGAATGAGGGGCGGGTGCGTCTGTGATCGTTCTGGATTATAATCAGGAAACAAGGCATTCAATCAAACCCAGGAGGCGCTGCCATGAACGAAAAGTTTGCCAAAGCTTATCCACTCGAACGAGATGAAAAGCTAACCCCCGTTTTTGTCTATACCTCGAATATGCTGGCCCGCGGCGAGGCAATCACCAAAGAGACGATGCGGGTAAGCACCTGGCTGCGCACAGCCGCCATGCCCGAATATGTTCACCTGATGAATGCCCAGGTGCTTATTTTTGGGTCTGGCGCGCCGGCGTCAGCATCGTTCAACGAGATGCTGATCCCCACCGCACAGATCAGCGCCTTCCACATGCAACCCCCCGCCAAAGACCCGGTAGATTACGACGAATCGGAACAAAACCGCAAAATGGAACCGGTCACGGCGCTGCTCGGCGCATTTCGGATGTTCGGACACATGCGCATGGCCACGCATGTAGATTTAGGCAAGAACATGGAGGTCAACCGCAGCACCTTCGTGTCCTTTTATGATGTCGAAATCTCGAACCCGGCGTTGACCAACATGGGTGTGATCCGGGTGCCGTTCGCCCTGATCCGCCCGGCGCATTGTTGTTTGGGCCTGAAAACCAGCTAACGAAATCGCGCATCAGTGATTGAGCATCGAACACTACGGCTCCTCATCCACCTGCTCTTGTTGGGGGTGAGGAGTTTTTAATGCCGGGATGATTCATTTTCATTTTACTTGCAGAAAAAAACATCCGTGATAGAACTGAATGATTGTACTAGCCTCCTGGCGGGCTAAGGTAAAAACAGGATAACGTTCGCAATTGAGCTAACAGGTCGGTTGCGTGGATGAGGCGCTACAATGGATGAAAAGAATGGCATGGGGATACCGCAGAATCTGGGGACACCCGTTCAGCCATCCCCAAATGCTGGTACGAGCGAAATTATTACGTTGACGGGGGGATACCTGGTCACCGATTTAAGGGGCACGATCCAACAGGCCGATCATGGTGTGGGGGTGCTTTTGCACACGGCGGCACATCGCCTGGTTGGGCGTGCTTTGGCCTCGTTCGTGGTGGCTGGCGGGGGGCAGCAAATTGAACTGCTGCGTGAAACCGCCTTGCAGCAACAAACCGTGACGGAGGGTTTTCTGCAACTGCGCCAGCAGCATGGTGAAAATACGCTGGTGCTGGCTTCGGTACACATCATCCTGGAAAATGGCAGCCTCCAGGGATTGCGCTGGTTGTTGCGCAATGTCAACCAGCCGGAGGTCGTCGGTGTACCGCAGATCACCGAACAACTGGCCTCGGCCAACCAGCAGTTACAAATCGAGTTGAATGAGCGACAAAAAGCGCAAGCCGCGGCGGCCCGGCGTGAACGTGAATTACTGGCGCTGCACCAGGCCACCACCGCCCTGCTCTCCACGCTCGATCTGCAGGGTCTGTTAGGGCAAATTTTGGATGCCGCCACCCATGCCATTCCGGCAGCCGAAAAGGGCATGGTGCATCTGATCGCCCGCGATACCGGCCAATTGCAAATGCGCGCCGCCATCGGCTATGCAGACTCACGCATCCAAAAAGTCAACAACCTGGAAAGCGGCGGGTATGTGGCCAAAGCTGTGCAAGGCCGCAAACCCTTACTCATTCGCGATGTGCAGCGCGAACCGGCGCTGCGTTATAACGGCAATATTTCTGAAATTCGCGCCATTCAATCGGTGATTATCGCCCCCTTGATCCACCCCAACAGCCAGGTTTTGGGCGCGCTCTCGCTGGAAGCCTCACGGGCGACCGCTTTCGACGAAAACGATCTGCACCTGCTGGTCAGCTTTGCGGCCACCGCCACCACCGCCATTTATAACGCTCAGTTGCACGGCGAAGTGCAAAAATTAGCCATCACCGATGCCCTCACCGGGTTATACAACCGCCGCGGCTTCGAGGAACTGGGCCGCCGCGAGTTAGAACGCCAGCGCCGCTTCGGACACCCGCTTTCGGCGATGATGGTAGACGCAGATTACTTCAAACAGGTCAACGACAACTACGGCCACAAAGTGGGCGATCAGGTCATCCGGGCGGTTGCCAAGCGGCTGGTGAGCAGCTTGCGCGAAGTGGACATCATCGGGCGGTTTGGCGGCGACGAGTTTACCGTGCTGCTGCCCGAAACCGACCTGTATACGGCCTTGAGCGTGGCAGAGCGCATCGTGCATACGGTGCGCGAACTGCCGATCATTGCCGAGCAGTTTGCGCTGCAATTGACCGTCAGCATCGGCGTCGTGAAAGCCGAAGCCAACGTGCCCAACCTCGATGCGCTGCTGGAACAGGCCGATCAGGCCATGTATACCGCCAAGCAAAGCGGTAGAAACCGCGTTCATGTAGAAGCATGAAGGCAAGAAAAAAGGCGAGGGCGCACAGACGTACGCCATCGCCTTTTTTCTTGTTAATGGACAGAACGCACCAGACTAGGGTTGGGCCGGGGCGTGATAGAAAACGCCGTGCGTTTCGGTAGCGACGAAAAATGCGTCACTGCCGGGCGCAAAGGCCAGGTCGAGGATTTTCAGGTGGTCGTGCGGCAGGCCATCCGACAGGTTTTCCCATGCGCCAGCCTCAATCCGTCGGTAGAGGCCCGTGGTCGTGCCAGCGTAAAGCACATCGGGCGCGGGGCGTTCGACCGTCAGCACCGCCTGGCCGCCAAAGCCCTGCAAAACCCAGGTAAACCCGCCATCCACACTGGCATATAAGCCATTGCTGGCGCCAACGTAAAATTTATCGGCAGTAAAGGGGTCTGGAACGACCGTGTAGACGGTGGCATAATCCAGGCCGGTGCGCGCGGGGTTCCAATCTTTGCCGCCATCCACCGTGATCAGCAGGCTGCCGCTGTTCCCGCCCGCCGTGCCAGCCAAAATTTTGAGCGGATTGTTGGGGTCATAGCACACATCCGAAATGGGCCGGCCATAGAGTTCATCCATCACATACCAGGCAACGCCATTGTTATCGGTAAAGAACAGGCCCGACCCCATGCCAGCCAGCAAGGTTTCTGGCTGCGATGGATGCGCCGCCAGCGACAAGGCGGGGAAGGTTTCATCGGCGGTCAACTGCTCGCCACGCGAATCGCGCAGGATGTCCTCGGTGAAAGGTTGCAGCGCCTGGAGTGGCGGGATGGTGGCAAGGTGGGGCAGGTCATCAATGCCATTGTTGCGTTTTTGCCAGATGTTGCCGCCATCGAGGGAGATATAGAAGCCCGAATTTTCGCTGCCCGCATAGAGAACCTGGGGGTTATGCGGCGAGCGCATCACAAAGTTGACGAACAGGTCATACCACCCTTCGGTACTTCTTTGCCACGAGTTTCCGGCATCGGAGGTGGTGAAAATGCCATCGCCCATCACGCTGATGACGGCCTGTTCGGGCGTGTCAGCGATGACAGAAGTGACCCAGGCGTTGGAAATGCCCGCATGGCTTGGATACCACCCCGCGCCGGCGTTATCGCTCTTGAACAGGCCAGCGCCGCGCGTGCCAGCATACAGCGTTTCATGGTTTTGCGGGCTGACTTTGATGCGATAGACAAAATTGGGCTTCAGCCCCGCATCGAACCATTTATCGCCAGCGTTGATCGTTTTCTTGACCCCCTCATAAAACGTGCCAATATAGACGACCGCCGGATCGACCGGGTCAATTTCCAGGTCGTAAGCTCTGGCTTCATACATGCCATCTTCCCACAGAAACCACGTCAGGCCGCCGGTGAGTGTTTTGAAGAGCCGCGAGTCGTACCAGGTGCTGACATAGCGGTGATCGGGCTGGGCGGGGTTGATCACCATGTCTCGCGTAGAGAGGTCGAAAATGCCGCTGTTCATGGGCGCCCAGTTTTCGCCCCGGTCAATCGAATAGTTGACACCCTGGGTGTGCAAAATGGCGTAGATAAAATCGGGGTTTTGCGGGTGAATCGCCAGGCTGTAGACCCAATCTTCGGCCAGGCCGTTGTTGACCGCCTGCCAGCTTGCACCGCCGTTCTCGCTGCGATAGACCCCGCCGCCCCACTGTGGGCCAGAAAAGGCGCGGTCGCGCGTGCCGGCATAGAGGATGTTGGGCCGCGTGGGGTCTATGACCAGCGCGTAGACCACAGCCTGGCTGGTCAGGCCTGGCCCGGTGGCCTGCCAGGTGGCCGCGCCATCGGTAGATTTGTAGACGCCATACCCATACATACCAGCATAAATCGTAGCGGGGTTTTGCGGGTCAATCGCCAGGTTTTGAATGAAGCCATCGCTCAGCCCCTCACTCGCTGCCTGCCAATGCTGGCCGCCATCGCTCGATTTGTACACCCCCGCCCCCCAGGTGCCCGCATAGACGATCTGGTCGTCCTGCGGATTGATCGCCAGCGCCACAATCAGGCCGCCATCTGGCCCAATGCTGGTAAACATGGCCGGGGGCGGTTCGGGCTTACTCAGCAATGGCAAAAACAGGCTGAAATCGGCTGCCGAACCGGCATTCCCGCGCACGAATGAAGCGCCCAAGGCCAGGAACAGCAGCGCGGCGAGCAGCAACAAAATGGGGTGATGATTTTTCTTCATAAATTCTCCAGCGATAGGTGAGCGTGAACTTGCTGCCATATCTGATCGAATAGGACAGCCGTCAGCCGCCCGGTCTGCGTGTTTTGGCGGCTGGGGTGATAGGAGGCGACTAGCGTGATGGTGGGGGTGAGAGCGAAGGTGGCGCCGTGGGCGAAGGTGTGCTGCGTGGCGCGCCTTGCGTACAACGGCAGAATGTTATCGAAGGCGATGCGCCCCAAGGCCACGATGACGCGCAGATTGGGCAGCAGGGCGATTTCGCGCTGCAAATAGGGCCGGCAGGCGATGAGTTCTGGCAGGGTGGGCTTGTTGTCGGGCGGGGCGCAGCGGCCCACGGCGGTGATGTAGGCATCGTAGAGCATCAGGCCATCGGCGCGGTGGGTGGCGGTAGGCTGGCTGGCGAACCCGGCGCGGTGCAGGGCGGGGTACAAAAAATCACCCGAGGCATCGCCGGTGAACATACGCCCGGTGCGGTTCGAGCCATGCGCGCCGGGCGCCAGGCCGACGATCAGCAGGCGCGCCGCCGGGTCGCCGAAGCCAGGCACGGGTTTGCCCCAGTACTCCTGGTCCTGGTAGGCGCGGCGTTTCTGGCGCGCCACCTGCTCTCGCCAGGCCACCAGGCGCGGGCATTGGCGGCAGGCGATCAAGTCGCGGTTGAGTTGTGAAAAGGGTGAGTGATCAGACATGGCAAGCATTTAACCACGAATGGCACGAATTTGCATTAAAATACCCCCCGCACACTTTACCAATCATTCCGCAAGGTGACCCGATGCCCGGATGCCAGGGCTTAAAAGGTGTAAGCTGGTGGTCTGCTTCGACAGAGAGTCCAGCACTGTGCCGCAACTGTGAGCAAGCTACCCGGCTTGCAAGCCAGGATACCTGCCTTGCCTGTTTGACCATCCACCCTTCTCGAGCAAGGAGGCCGCCTGTTTTGAAGCACCGCCCGCCCAAACAAACTGGCTTTCCGCGCTCAACCCGCCCGGGTTGAGCGTTTTGTTTAAGCAGCGCACCCAATTCCCCCCACTTTTCTCAGGAGACCCCATGTCCATCGCCACCCTCATTACCCGCATCCAACCGCTGGATGCCGCATCTATGTCCGCCGCCCGCGCCCGCCAGGACGTGCTGACCAAGCCCCAGGGCAGCCTGGGCCGCCTCGAAGCGCTCTCCATCCAGGTCGCTGGCATCACCCGCCAGGCGCGCCCCAAAATCCAGCACAAAGTCGTCACCGTCATGGCTGGGGATCATGGCGTCGTCGCCGAAGGCGTCAGCGCCTACCCGCAGGAAGTCACCCCGCAAATGGTGCTGAACTTCCTCACCGGCGGCGCGGCGATCAACGTGTTGGCGCGCCACGCCGGGGCGCGCGTCGTCATCGTAGATATGGGCGTCGCCTCCGATATTCCCACCCGCCCAGGTTTGCTGGTCAAAAAGGTCGCGTATGGCACGCAAAATATCGCCCGCGGTCCGGCCATGACCCGCCAGCAGGCCGAACAGGCCATCTTGACCGGGGCTGAAATCGTCGCAGCAGAAATCGCCCGCGGCCTCGACCTCCTCGCCACCGGCGACATGGGCATCGGCAACACCACCCCCTCCGCAGCGATTGCCGCCGCCATAACCGGCAAACCCGCCGGCGAAATCTGCGGGCGCGGCACCGGCATAGATGACGCGGGCCTGCAACGCAAAATCTCCGCCGTCGAGCGCGCCTTGCAGGTCAACCAGCCCGATCCTGCCGACGGCCTCGATCTGCTCGCCAAAGTCGGCGGCTTCGAGATTGGCGGGCTGGCCGGGGCGATCCTGGGCGCGGCGGCCAACCAGCGCCCGGTGGTGATAGACGGCTTCATCTCGACCGCCGCCGCCCTCATCGCCGTCACGCTCGCCCCGCAGGTCCGCCATTACCTGATCGCCGCCCACACCTCGCAAGAACTCGGCCACTGCCTGATGACCGATTGGCTCGGCCTGCCCCCCCTGCTCGACCTGCACATGCGCCTCGGCGAAGGCACTGGCGCGGTGCTGGCGATGTCGCTGGTCGAAGCCGCCTGCAAAACCCTGGACGAAATGGCCACCTTTAGCGAGGCCGGGGTGAGCGAGAAGGCATGAAACATCTCCGCATCGCCTTCAGCCTGCTCACCACCCTCCCCCTCCACGCCCCCGCTGACTGGCAGCCCGGCGACAGCGGGCGCGCCGCCGGGTGGTATCCCTTCGTCGGGCTGGCGCTCGGCTTGCTGGTTGCCGCCGCCCATGCCCTGGCCGCATGGGCCTTCCCGCCCCTCGTTGCCGCCGCCCTGGCCCTGGCCCTGTGGGTGGCCCTGACCGGCGGCCTGCACCTCGACGGCCTGTCCGACTGCTGCGATGGCCTGTTCCACCCCAGCAACCCTGAACGCCGCCTGGAAATTATGAAAGACCCGCACCTGGGCGCTTTCGGCGCTATCGGCCTCGGCCTGGCGCTGCTGCTCAAATGGGCCGCCCTGGCCTCACTGCCGCCCGCACGCGCCGCGCTCGCCATTTTGCTGGCGGCCAGCCTGGGGCGCTGGGCCATCCTGCTGGCCGGGTTGCAGCCGCTCGCCAGGCCGGGCGGCATGGGCGCGGATTTCGCCGCCGGGCTGCGCCAATCGGCCCTGGCCTGGGGTGCGCTCGTTCCGCTTGGCCTGGTCTTCGCGCTCGGTCGGCACGGTTTCCTGGCCGCGGCCCTGGCGCTGCTGGCCGCCGTAGGCGTGCTGCGCTTCGCCCGCGCCCGCCTCGGCGGCGTCACTGGCGACGTGTTCGGCCTGCTGGTCGAAGCCGTCGAAACCGTCACGCTTCTCAGCCTCACCCTATGAAAAATCTCCCTTTTCGCCTCGGTACCTCCTCCTACATTATCCCCGCCGACATCCTGCCCAACGTGCGCTACCTGGCGGGCAAAGTGCGCGATATCGAACTCGTCCTGTTCGAGGTAGATGACCTCGGGCCTGACTCGCAGCCGCTCAGCAACCTGCCTTCACCAGAAGTGCTGGACGAATTGACGCGCCTGGCCGCTTTGTACGACCTGAGTTACACCGTCCACCTGCCGCTCGACCTGAAACTGGCGGACGATGGCTCGGCCGGCGACCTCTCGCTGGTCAAGGCCAAACGCGTGATCGATCTGACCCGCCGGTTGGATCCCTGGGCCTACGTGCTCCATCTCGACGGCCAGCAAGTCCGCCATAGCAACGACCCGGCGGTGCTGCGCCGCTGGCAAGATCAGGCCGTGCGCGCCCTGGAAATCGTCGCCGCATGGGCCGGCGGCCCCGAAAAACTGGCCGTCGAAAACCTGGAAGGCTACCCGCCCGATTTCAATCAGCCGGTGCTGGACCGCATTCCCGTCAGCCGCTGTGTGGACATCGGCCACCTGTGGCTGGATGGCGTCCCCGTGCTGCCCTATCTCGCAAAGGCCCTGCCGCGCACACGCGTCATCCACCTTCATGGGGTGGGCGCGCGCGACCACGCCTCGCTCAGCCATGTTCCCGCCCCCGAACTGGATGCCGTTTTGCAGAAACTCAGCGCCGAGTATGGCGGGGTGCTGACCATCGAAATCTTCTCCGAAGACGATTTTCTGACCTCCCTGGAAGCCATGCGGCGCAGCCTGGCACGGATTTCCACCCCATCGGCCGCCCTGACCTTCATCCTGGGCGGGGCGCGCAGCGGCAAGAGCGCCTACGCCCAGGCGCTTGCCCGTCAAAACGGCGGGAGCGTGCTATACGTGGCCACCGCCGCCGCCGGCGATGACGAGATGACCGCGCGCATCGCCGCCCACCGCGCCGAACGTCCCGCCGCATGGCGCACCATCGAAGCCCCGCTCCAGGTTGGGCAGGCCATCAGCAAAGCCCTGGCCGAGCAGCCCGCCGACGTGATTCTGCTCGACTGCCTGACCCTGCTCGCCAGCAACGTCCTGCTGCAATTGCCCGAAACCACCAGTGAGCGCGAAGCCACGGCCGCGCTGCTGACCGAAGTGGAAGCCCTGCTGGCTTGCCGCGCCCATTCCAACGCTCACTGGATTATCGTTTCCAACGAAGTCGGCCTGGGGCTTGTCCCCCCTTACCCACTCGGACGCCTCTACCGCGACGCCCTCGGCCGCGCCAACCAAAAACTGGCCGCCGCCGCCACCGAGGCGCTGTTCCTGGTGGCAGGGTTGCCGCTAAAGATTTCCCAGGTGCATGGGGGCTGACTTTTCAAGCGGGCGATTAGGACAGCCATTGTGGGTTGCCCCAATGAAAGCTGCTGTACGAATAGCCCGCGCCGGCGGCGTCCGCTTCTATCACATGCACCACCTGCGGCTGGCGGATGGCAAAAGTCCAGCGTTGCTCCTGGTGGAGGCGCTCGCCGTTGCCGCCCGTTTGCGCCTGATGCCAATGGCCGGGCAGCAAAAACGGCGCGGCTTCGATGAAGATGCCCAGGAAAACCGTAGCGAACACATCCGTATCTTATCGGATGGTGTTTAAAGAAAGGTTAACAAACCGTTCACCTGTTGTTGAAAATAGAGAATGCTCCTATGTTATAGTGCCAAATCGAAGTGAAAAAATTGCTACAACTCTATTCTGGTGCATTTTTGTCAACCGGTTCATGGTTCTACGACCTTGTGCTTGCCCAATAATTGCATAAGTTTTTTTCCGCCATCTTATTCAGGGTGGCGTTTTTTTTAGAATCTACACATTAGAAGGAGCAAACGCATTTTTATGGACACCGCTTACCCATCATCCCGCCAATGGACGATTCGCCAATACCCCTGGATCATCCTCCTCATCCTGATTGCCATTGGCGTGCCGCTGCTTGGGGCGATCATCGTCAACCCCGATGTGCGCTGCGGCGGGATCATTCTCCTGCCGGTGCTGGTTGCCGTAGGGGTTGCCCTGGGCGAGGTGGTCACCTGCCAGCTCGACCTCGACACGCGCACGGTCACGCTGCGCCGCGCCAGCCTCGTGCGCCGAACCCAACAGCAATTCGCCTTCGACGACATCCAGACCGTTTCGGTGCAGCGTAGCAGCGACGGCGAAGCGACCACGTACCGCGTGGTATTTACGCTAAAGTCGGGCGAGAACATCCCGTTAACCGGCACGACCTCATCGGGCAAGGGCGGCAAAGACAAGCTGGCCCGGCAGATCAGCGCCTACATCAACCAGGCCCGCCTCAACCCGATCAGCCCGGCGCTGGATGGCGTGGTGCGCATCGAAAACCAGGGCGAGACCAACGGCGTGCGCTGGCAGATCGCTTTCGTCACCGCCAACGACAACGTGCCGCTCACCCGCTGGCACAGCCCCCAGGCCCGCTTCACCGGCGGCTTTATCTTGCTGATGCCGGCGATGGGGGCTAAAACCAGCGCCATGCCCGGCGGGTTGGCGGGTTCGCTGGCCCGCATGGCCTACGGTCAATACCTGCGCATGCTCGACCTCTCCGAACAAGATATGCCCGGCTTCGCCGAGGCCCAACTTCTGCCCGGCGACCAGGTGGGCCTGGAGCAGGGCTTCGCCATCCTGACGAGCGACCCGGCGGCGGCCAAAGCCTGGCTGACCCCGGCTCGCGTCGGCCAACTGACCGCCTGGACGCAGTCCAACCCGCTGCAAGCCAACCGCGCCGCCAGCGACCCGCATCTGTGGGTGACGGCGCAAGGGTTGTGGCTGGCTTTGCGCGGAAAATACAACCGCCCTGAACAGGTTGCCGCCATTGCTCAATTGGGCGCGGGTTTGGTGAAAGCGTAAAAAACTATTTTTATCAGGCGGATTGACCTTAAACCTCGTTTAGAAAAACCTGACAAAATACTTATTCCGAAACAATCGTTTCAATTTCAGGAGTTCCCTATGCCCCGCGTATCCCTCAACCAAACCGCCCCCGATTTCAGCCTGCCCGATTTCAACGGCAAGCCCTTCCAACTGATCGACCTGCGCGGCCAGAAAAACGTGCTGCTGGTGTTCAACCGCACCTTTGCCTGACCATTCTGCCAAAAGCACATGGCGCAGTTGCGTCAAGATTATCCCAAATTTGTGGCTCGCAATGTGGAAGTCGTCGTGGTCGGCCCTGAAGATGCTAAAGCCTTTGCCGCCTACTTCGCGAAGGAATCCCTGCCGTTTGTTGGCCTGCCCGACCCCAAGGCCAGCGTGTTGAAGCGCTACGGCCAGGAAGTCAACCTGTTCAAATTGGGGCGTATGCCCGCCCAGGTGTTGATTGACAGGGCCGGCCTGGCGCGTTTTGTCCATTACGGTCATGATATGCAGGATATTCCCGCCAACGAGGAAATCCTGGCCCTGGCTGACCAGTTGAACGCCGAGGTTCCGTCAAGCTAAAATGACCCATCCGAATCCAGCCCCCGCAATTGCCAAAACCAGCCTGCTTCCGAGCATTTTCCGCATCTGGCTGGGTGCGACCCTGCTTTTTGCCGGGTACAGCCACCTGACCATCGCCCGCGTCGAGTTCCTGGCGCAGATACCCACCTGGCTGCCCGTGGATGGCGACCTGGTGGTGGTGCTGTCGGGCATTGTCGAACTGTTGCTCGGCGCGGCGTTGATTGTGATGCCCGGCAAATACCGCCTGCTGACCGGTTGGGTGACGGCGGCCTTTTTCGTCGCCATTTTTCCGGGCAACATCTCGCAGTATGTCAACGGTATCAGCGCCTTTGGGTTGGATACCGACCAGGCCCGCTTCATCCGCCTGTTCTTCCAGCCGGTGCTGGTGGCCTGGGCTTTATGGGCCACCGGCGCCTGGCAGGCCTGGCGTCCGGCGCGCAAAAACCTGTAAGTCAGGCCAATTGCCTGGTTGAAACAACCCTGGCCATGGATTTCTCCGTTGCCGGGGTTGTTTCAATGGGGTGTGTTTGATTGCCGAAGCCTGCGCGTACCGCCTGGGCGGTGAATCCCGGGCAGGCAGGCTATAATGGGGATATCCAGCCATCTGCCCAACCACCGCCAGGGAACTTGCCATGAGCCTTTCGCCCCACGATTTCGTCGCCAAATGGAAGCGCGTCAGCGCCCGCGAGCGCCAGATTTACCAGGAACACTTCATTGACCTGTGCCACCTGATCGGCCACCCCACGCCGCTGGAAGGCGACCCGACCGGCACGCGCTTTGCGTTCGAGATGGGCGCTAACAAGACCAGCGGCGGCCAGGGCTGGGCCGATGTAGCCAAGCTGGGCTATTTCGGTTGGGAATACAAGGGCAAAGATCACGATCTCGACAAAGCCTACGCCCAACTGCTGCTCTACCGCGACGCCCTGCAAAACCCGCCTGTGCTGGTGGTTTCAGACATCAACCAGATCGTCCTGCGCACCAATTACACCAACCTGCCCACCCGCACGATCCGCCTGGGCCTGGATGACCTGCTCAAGCCCGAAGCGCTCAAAGTGCTGCGGGCGGTCTTTTTTAACCCCGATGAACTGAAACCGCGTGAGACGGTGGCCGCCGTTACCGAGGAAGCGGCGCGCCAGTTCGCCCGGCTGGCCGGCATCCTGCGCAAGTACGGCGAAGAGCCGCAGCAGGTGGCCCACTTCCTGATCCGCCTGCTGTTCTGCCTGTTTGCCGAAGATATTGGCCTGCTGCCCGAAAAGCTGTTCCCGCGCCTGCTCGACCAGACCCGCCATAATTCCAGGGATTTCGCCGGTGTGCTGCGCCAGTTGTTCGCGGCGATGAAAGACGGCGGCTATTTTGGCGCCGAGCGGATTTTGCACTTCAACGGCGGTTTATTCAACGACGACCAGGTGCTGCAACTCGACAGCGACGCCATGGACGTCATCGCCCAGATTGACGCGCTGGATTGGGGCGCGATTGAACCTTCGATTTTCGGCACGTTGTTCGAGCGCGGCCTCGACCCGGCCAAGCGCAGCCAGTTGGGGGCGCACTACACCAGCCGCGCCGACATTTTGCTGATTGTGGAGCCGGTGCTGATGGCCCCCCTGCGCCGCGAATGGGCGGCCCTGCAAGCGGAAATGAGAAAGGTGAAGGAAGAAGCCCAGGCCGAAAGCGAGAAAAAACGCGCCGCCGCCGCCCAAAAAATCGGCCTCCGGCTGCGCGCCTTCGCCGACAAAATTGCCGCCACGCGTGTGCTGGATGCGGCCTGCGGCAGCGGGAACTTCCTGTATGTGGCCTTGCAACTGCTGCTGGATTTGCAGAACGAGGTGATCAACTTCTCCGATGAAATGGGGGCGGGGCGTTTCTTCATCACGGTTTCACCGGCGCAGTTGTACGGCATCGAGGTCAACGAATACGCCCACGAGCTGGCCCAGGTGACGATCTGGATCGGCCACATTCAGTGGATGCTGAACAACGGCTACGGCCTGCCCCAGGAGCCGATCTTGAAGGCGATGGATAACATCCAGCACCGGGATGCCATCCTGGCCTTTGACGCGGACGGCAAACCCTTTGAGCCAGAATGGCCCGTTGCCGATGTAATTGTCGGCAACCCGCCGTTTTTGGGCGGAAAGTGGCTGCGCAAAGAATTAGGCGATACTTACGTTGATCGCTTATTTGAATTGTATGAAGGCAAAGTGCCTCATCAAGCCGATTTTGTGTGTTACTGGTTTGCAAAATCATGGCGGCAGATTGCCAATGGTTTTTTGAAACGCGCAGGACTTTTATCTACTCAAAATATTCGTAGCGGGCAAAATCGGATTGTATTGGATCAGATTTTGAGCAATGGACAAATTTTTATGGCCTGGAGCGACCGCGAATGGGTATTGGAAGGGGCAGCAGTGCGCGTTTCGATGGTTTGTTTCGATCAGGGCAGCGAGAAGAATATTTGTCTCGATGGCAAACCGGTCAGCACCATCCATTCCAATTTGACCAGTGCCGCAGATACGACTAAAGCCTTGCCGCTTGCTGAAAATGCTGGGCTTTGCCCAAGAACAGACGAAAAAGGCGGCGCTTTCGAGATTTCAGAAGAAGCTGCCAAAAAGTTTCTGGCAATGCCTTTGAATGTCAACGGCAGACCAAATTCGGATGTGATCGTGCCGTGGATGAGCGGTGTGGACGTTGTTCACGAAAACCGAAATTTATGGATTATTGACTTTGGGATAGATATGAGCCTAGAAAATGCTTCGCAATATGAAGCACCCTTTCATTACCTTGAACAGTATGTAAAACCCGAACGGATGCAAAACCGAATCGAGCGATTGCGCGAAAAATGGTGGATTCATCGCGGGCCGGGTATTACTATGAGAGAAGCGAGAGAGAAGCTCAAAACAAGATACATTGCTACTCTTCGGGTTTCAAGGCATCCGATTTTTGTCTTTGTTGAAAAGAAATATCTGCCAGATGTACGTCTAATTTTCTTTGCCAGAGAAGACGATTATTTCTTTGGCGTTTTGCAATCGCGAGTACACGTTGTTTGGTATTTGGAAACTGGCACAAAACATGGTGTTGGGAACGACCCGACATACATCCCCACGTCCACCTTTGAAACCTTCCCCTTCCCCTGGCCGCCGGGCCAGGAACCCACCGGGCCTCAGACTTCCGAAGTTTTGAAAACTTCGGAAGTCTCAGCATCGGAAGCCGCCAAACTCCAGGCCATCGCCGCCGCCGCCAAAGAACTGGTCGAGATGCGCGACCGCTGGCTGAACGCCGAGGGCCTGGGCGAGGCCGACCGCAAAAAGCGCACCCTCACCAACCTCTACAACGCCCGCCCCACCTGGCTCGACCTGGCCCACAAGAAGCTGGATGCCGCCGTCTTTGCCGCCTACGGCTGGCCCGCCGACCTGAGCGATGAGCAAATTCTCGAAAAGCTGCTGGCGCTCAATTTGGAACGCGCCGCCCGGCAGTCGGGTGCGTAAACAATCACTCGATAGGTTTGCTTTTGAATAGCGGAGGGAACTATGGCATCACAAATCGTTCAGCAAGCGATTTTGTTGATCAAATCTGGCCAAAAGGCGCAGGCCCGGCAGCTATTGATGCAAACACTCCAGGCCGATCCGCAGCAGGAAGACGCCTGGTTGTGGCTGGCAGCCGCCCTGGATAGTGACGAACAGCGTATCCGCATCCTGGAAAAGTGCCTGACGATCTTCCCGGAAAGCCAGAACGCCCGCAAAGGATTGGAACGCCTGCGCGCCAGCCAAAGTGCAGCCCGCCCATCCAACCCGCCTGTTGAGCCGCCCCCGTCCCCGGCTGCGGAACCGCCACATCTACCGGTACCGGCGCAGAAACCGCTACCGCCGCCTGTGTCATCCCATCCCCCCGCCGCCGCGCTTCCCCAAAAAACACCCCGCTCGAAACTCGAACTGGCCTTGATTGGCTCGATCATTTTATTGGCGCTGGTCGTGGGTGGAGCCTGGCTCGTGTTGACGCTAACCCGGCCCAACGCGCAAGCCCAACTGGCTCAGGCCACTGCCTCCGCCTTGCACACTCAAAGCACTGCGGCGATATCGCTTGCCAGCAGCACCCCACGCCTGGCCTTGCCGACGCTGCCGCCATCGTCAACCCCCACGCCCACTCGCTCTGCCAGCGCCACAAGAACCGCCAGCCCCACGGCAACGATAAGCCCATCGCCTTCAGCGACCGTTGTTTCGAGCAGTGTACCCCAGGGGGCCAACTCGGTCAAAATTGCCTACGTGGTTCAAGACCCCGATCAAGGCCTTGCGCCCAAAATCTATGTGGTTCAGCCGCCCGCTGAACCCGCACTCGCCTACGAGGTCAAAGACGGCAATACGGTATCAGACGTATTCCTGTCGCCAGATGGAGAGCGGTTGTTCTATCATCTGGTAGATAGTTCCACCGGTATCTCGAAAATCTACAGCATGGTCGCCCCGGATGCGCCGCCGCGCCTGATGGTCGAGTCACCACCACCGGATAAGAATGGTTTTCGATACAATCTCATCGAAATTTCCTGGCAGCCGGGGACGAATAACCTGGTGATGGAGCTTCAACGCCAAGATTTTATGGGGCCGATTGCCGGTTATGTGGTGGTGAATACCGAAAGTGGAAGTACGACCAACATCCCGGTGGTGGAAGACCGGCGGGGCAGGTATGTTTCGGTGTTCTCGCCTGATCGGCGGTTTGTGGCTGCCGTTGGGCCAGGCAGCATCAGCCTGGTCAACCTCGCAACAGGCCAGGTGTTCGATAGCATTTTGAGCTATGAAGCCACCGGCTTGCCCAACAGCGATGCTTTCTACATTCCAGAGGCCGCCTGGCAGCGCGACAGCGCCTATATCCTGAGCGTTAAACTCTCCGAGCAATCCACAAACCAGCAGCAAGAATATGAGGTGTATCACATCTCAACCGATGGAACCACCGAACAGCTCGCCACAATCCCCAGTTCTTACGAAGGCGAGAACCGCCCGTATCCGCAATTCACCCCGGATGGCCGCTGGATGTTCTATTACGGCGCGGATGGCCTGCATCAATTGGATCTGACCAGCCAGGAAGATCGCTATCTCGGCGCGCTTGATCCGGGGGAATATCGCTGGCAGTATGCCTCCATGTCGCCAGATGGGCAGAAGCTCCTTTTTACCGGCCAGGACGGGCTGTACTGGTTGAATATTGCCGATGGGCAGAAGAAAAAGGTGGCATGGTGGGGATTGGGATCATCGCTCGGTAGATGGTCGCCCGATTCCAGTCGTTGTGTGATCCAAATCGTAGGACAAGAAGAGTCGGTTGTGGATTCAGATGGACAAGAGCAGAAACTTGGCGACCAGAAAATAGATCGCATCATTGATGAGAGTGTCCGATGGGTGAATGAGCGAACTCTGGCCTACTTTACCGCCAGCGGCAGTGATCGAGGGCTTTATGTTCAAGCCCTGGGTGAGATTCCCACCCTCATCGCCAAGGGGGATCGTTTCAACTACTATTGGATAAAATATGACACTTTCGCTGAGCCGCTTGCCACGGGTACGCCCAACGAATGACAGAGTACATAGCAGCGTGCATGCCTGGGCTGTGGACAAGCGCACAATCCAGCGCACCCTGAACGGCTACACCGCGCCGGTTCGCGGGTTGAGTTTTCATCCCATCAACAGTTATATGGGGGCGGGCAGCGACGGCAGTAGCGCTTCACTCACTCCCCAATATGGCTAAAATTCGATCCCCGGCTGGCCCTGGATGCCCTGCTGGTAGGGGTGCTTGATGGCGTTCATCTCCGTCACCAGGTCGGCGTATGCCATCAGGTCGGCGGGGGCGTCGCGCCCGGTGATGATGAGATGCAGCGCCGGCGGGCGGTGGGTTTGCAGCCAGGCCAGCACTTCGGCCAGGTCGAGCCAGCCGTATTGGAGGGGGTAGGTAAATTCGTCCAACAGGATCAGGTCGTATCCGCCGCTGGCAATTTTTTCCTGCGCCAGTTTCCAGCCGTGGCGGGCGCGGGCGATGGTTTCGTTTATGTCTTTGGAGCGCCAGGTGAAACCGTCACCGCCGGCGTGCCATTCGATGCCGAGTTTCTCGGCGGCCCTGATTTCGCCCCATTTGCCGGTCTCGGCTTTGATGAACTGGATCACGCATACGCGCAGCCCACGCCCCCAGGCGCGCAGCAGCGTGCCAAAGGCGGCGGTAGATTTGCCTTTGCCGTCGCCGGTGTTGACAATCAGAAGTCCGAGTTGCGTGCTGTTGGGAGTTTTGTAACTTGTTTGCGTGGAATCATTGACAGGGCGGATGGCTTTCATAACGGCCTCTTGAAAAATTGGGATGCGTTCGAGCAAGAGGCTTAAACAAAAACGCTCAACCCGTTTGGATTGAGCGCGAAAAGCCGGTCTATTCGGAAGACCAAAGCTACCGAACAGGCTGCCTCCTTGCTCGAGAAGGGCAAACGAAGAAAAACGCAAGGCAGGCATCCTGGCTTCTGGTGAACCGTTCGGTTCACCAGTTACAGTTGCGGCACAGCGCTGGACTCCCTGTCGAAGACAGGCCACCAGCTTACACCTTTTAAGCCCTGACATCCGGGCAATCGGGTCACCTTGCAGAATAATTTATTGAACGTGCTGGAATGATTTTAATGGCAATCGGGTAATGAGTCCAGCCCAGGATTACACCTATGCACTGCCATCTGGTCAGTGGCGCACAAGGTCTGGCGATTCCCAGCATCTTTTTGGGAGTTTTGACGATGATTTTGGCCTTATTGGACAGGTGATTACAAGCCTGAGAGAATAAAATGCCGGCTAATGGATGTCGCCATTGCCCGGCGTTGATGAACGGGCGTATTTACCCGTTGGGGGAGGGGTTTGGCGAGAACAAAGCGTCGAAACG
>CAZSFD010000042.1:0-44427 GCA_964606085.1 uncultured Anaerolineaceae bacterium | reverse complement strand
GCGCTCCCCGATGGAGCGTAAGTTCCGCTTTCATAGAGGAACTCTAAACTCAAGTCATAAAGATCAACTTGGTTAATGCTACGCCCCAACCTTTCTTGATGGAGCAAGCAGTAAAAGCCAATGAAAGTTCTGAAAATATCATGGTTCCCACAGTCCATACTGATGACACACAGGTATTGGTAAACAATGTTGAGGATGCCACATCCTCTTCAACCAATAAATTGACCGAGAAGAAAATAGTTAATGGCGTTGGTTTTTCGGCATCTAATTTTCGCCCAGGCCAAGGTAGCGTGTTTGTGGATGTATGTTATGACCTGCCAGGCAAAGGTGTTTGGGATATTAACCAGGCAGCACTCCAATATGTTGGCGGAGAAGCATCAGATTTCAATGTCCAAGAAACTAGTCTCAGTATCGCAACCGATGACAAGATGAAAGGTGTGCGCTGTATGACGCTGGAATTTGTATCAATTCCAGCTAATGCAGACCTGTCATCTATCACTCTGGAAATTCGTGCCATTGGTATGATAGCCCCTCCTGAGGGAAAAGAATGCGAAGAATACAATACCCGCAAAAAGAACGCCGACAAAAAAATGGCAGAACAAGGTATCGAGGTCTCATGTGAGCAGCAAGATGGAATGGTGCAATTAAAAATCAACAAAAAACCTGAGAACATGAGCGAAGATAAGGCTTATCAACTCATTAACAAATATCTGAACGGTTGGACAGAAGGTCCATGGGTTTTCACAGGTTCGATCTCCAAATAATAGCATCCTAAAATTTCAGAACACCCTGGGTAGATCGTTCTCGACACCTGCCCAGGGTGTTTTCGTTGTTTATGGCATAATTTCCCCGTCTCAAACGTCTAATCCATTGAACATTGTACTATCAAGGAGTTCAATGAACACGAACGACAAAAAAATTCGTGTGCTTTTCGTAGATGATCACCCCGCCACACGCCAGGGCATTGCCCGCATGTTGAACGATGCTCCCGACATCGAACTGGTAGGGGAAGCCGCAACCGGACTGGTAGCAAAGCAAAAAGTGGCTGAACTGCGCCCCGATGTTCTCCTACTCGACCTGATCCTGCCTGACGTGCGCCCTTATGAAGTGGATGACTGGGTGCGCTTGAACTACCCCGAAACCACCACCCTGATCATCACCGGCCACCAGCGCTAGTACTTCCTGGCTCAGGCGGTGGAAAGGCAGATGGCAGGCTTTCTCACCAAAGACCTTCATGCCGGGCAACTACTTGCAGCCATTCGCCGCGCTGCCTACGGTGAAAGTCTATTTGACGAGAAACAATTCGAGCGCGCCAACCGCTGGCGCGAAGCCGTGGGCAAACCCTGGGCCACCCTCAGTGATCGCGAAAAGGAGCTGTTGTGCTGGTTGGCTGAAGGGCTGGATAACGAGCAAGTTGCATCAAAACTGGGGATTGAAGCCAAGACGGTCGAGAACTATACCTGGCGCATCTTGCGCAAGCTGCCGGTGAACACACGCTCTGAAGCCATCGTGTGGGTGATTAAGGATATACCCGAAGATTGGCGAGAGAATTGTCGCAAATTGGAGGAAGGGTGAAAAACTATGTTCTGCACGCCAAAGCCAACAAAGGGGAAAGCGTGGCATCGCGGTTATTGCCGGGGCTGATGGTTGCGGCAGATAATGTGTTTGCGCCAGCGTGAAGCGTGATGTGCACCTTGTCACGTTTCACGCATCGCGTTCCACGAAAGAAGTTGATTTAAGTTACAATGATTTTATGTTACCAGGAGGTCTGTGATGGTTTTAATCGAATCACCCACCCAAACCAATCCCCGTCTATCGATCGAAGTCGCTCATCTTTTCCCCAACCAGGGGGAATGGTCTGAAAGCGCTTTTTTGTCATTGCCAGAAAGCAATCTCATCATCGAATTATCGGAGGGACAATTAATTATGATGTCGCCAGCCACAGAAACGCATCAACGCGTTTTGGATAATTTGTATGCCATCATGCGTTCGTTTGTCCGCGCCAACAACCTCGGTACGCTTCGTTTTGCCCCCATGCCCGTGCGCCTGTGGCCGGGGAAAATCCGCGAACCCGATATTCTCTTCGTCTCTCGCCAACATGCCGACCGCATTGGCGAGCGTTATTACGGCCCGCCCGATCTGGTGGTCGAGGTGCTTTCTCCATCCACACAACACACCGACCGGGTAGAAAAACTCTACGAGTATGCTGCCGCCGGTGTTTCCGAATACTGGATCGCCGACCCCGAAGCCGAAACCATCGAAATCTACACCCTGCAAACCGAAGAAACCTATGTTTTGCACGCCAAAGCCAACAAAGGGGAAAGCGTGGCGTCGCGATTACTGGATGGACTGGTGGTTGCGGCAGATGATGTGTTCGCGCCTTCGTGAAACGTGGAACGTGTAGCGTGTTCAGTTTGGTGCATTGACGGAACACGCTACACGCTACACGGCCAACTTCTCCCACTCCCCCAACAACTCCTCCAACCTCGCCTGCGCCCTGGCATATTCGGTGCTTTTGGCGTGGATTTGGTCGTAGCTCCACAGCTTGCCGGGCTTTTGCATTTCGTTGGCCAGCCGCTTGACCGTGGCTTCCTGTTCGCGGATGCGTTCTTCGATGCGCCCCAGGGCTTCCTGGCGTTTGCGGGTTTCACGCGAATTATCGCGGGCCAGCGGTTTGGGGGCGAGCAGGATTTTGCTCGGCTTTGAGCCAGCCGGAGCGCTGCGGTAGAGCGAGAACTGGCGGTAGTTGCCTGCGAACGTGTTCAACTTGCCGCCGCGCAGTTCCCAAATGCGGGTGGCGAGGCGGTCTACCAGGTAGCGGTCGTGCGAGACGAGCAGGATCGTGCCGGTGTAGTCTTGCAGCACTTCCTGAAGAACCTCCTGGGCGGGCAGGTCGAGGTGATTGGTGGGTTCGTCGAGGACGAGGAAGTTGGTGCCTTCGAGGGCTAAAATGGCCAATGCCAGGCGGCCGCGCTCGCCGCCGCTCAGGGCGCTGACGGGTTTGAACACGTCGTCGCCGCGGAACAGGTAGGTGGCCAGGTAGCTGCGCGCTTCGCTGGGGTGCATAGATTTATGGCGGGTCAGTTCATCAATTACAGAAAGCGAGTCATCCAGTTCATCATGCGCCTGGGCGAAGTAGCCGATTTTCAGGCTGGGGCCGCGGTACAGTTCGCCTTCGAGCGGGTCGAGCTGGCCGAGGAGTGTCTTGAGAAAGGTGGTCTTGCCGCTGCCGTTGGGGCCGATCAGCGCCGCGCACTCGCCGCGGCGCAGTTCCACGCCATTGGCCTTGAACAGGGGGTTGCCGGGGTAGCCAATCGTCACGCCATCGGCCCGCAGCACGATATTGCTGCTCTGCCCCTCGGAGACGATGCGCGGCTTGATGCGCGGCGGGCGTCCGGGCAGGCTGATGGCGTTGACGGCGCGGATCGCCTCGATCACGTCCAGCGGGCGCTCGGCGTGCAAATCCAACTCCGACCATTTTTTGCCGCTGCGAAAGACGCCGATGCCGTAGGCTTCCACCGCCGCCAGTTCACGCGTCAGGCGGCGCAGACGCCCCAACGCCTGGGCGTGCGTGCTGGCGCGCACCCAGTTACGTTGGATATAGTCTACTTCGCCGAGCAGGCGTTCTTTTTCTTCATCAAACACCCGTTGATCCAGTTCCCATTGGGCGTCGCGTTGCAGCAGGTAGGCGCTGTAGTTGCCGGAGTATTCGGTCATGCCCAGGCGATCCATTTCCCAGATGGTATCCACGGTGTTATCGAGAAAATAGCGGTCGTGGCTGGCCACCAGCACGGCTCCTTCCCATTCTTCGAGCGTGTGTTCGAGCCATTCCACGGCTTCGGTGTCGAGGTGGTTGGTGGGTTCGTCGAGCATCAGCAGGTCGGGTTTTTCCAGCAGCAGGCGCGCCAGCAGGGCACGCGTTTTCTGCCCGCCGCTGAGGTGATTGAGCGGCATGTCCCAGGCATCTTTGCCCAGGCCGAGGCCGCTAAGCGTTTGCTGGATGCGCAGATCGTAATCGTAACCGCCGGCGTGATCGAAGGCTTCTTGCAGGCGGCCGTATTCTTCGAGCAGTTCTTCCGAATAATGGGTGGACATCTCGGCTTCGAGTTGATGCAGGCATTCCTGCTGCTCACGCAGCCCGGCGAAAACCGTCAGCATCTCGGCGTAGACGGTGTTGTCGCGGCTGCCGAAGGCATCCACCGCTTCCTGGCGCAGGTAGCCCAGGCGGCGGCCCTTGGCCAGGTGTACGCTGCCCGACGTGGGCGCATTTAGCCCGGCGATGATCATTAGCAGCGAGGTCTTACCGATGCCGTTCGGCCCAATCAGGCCGATCTTGCCATCATTCGGCACGGTAACGGAGATACCGGTAAAGAGGTCGAAATCTCCGAAGGAGAGAGTTAGGTTATGAGTAGAGAGGATAGGCATAGGGAAACTCCAACGTGATGCGTGAAACGTGATTCGTGATAGGCTTTTCACGCATCACGCATCACGCATCACGCATCACGCATCACGCATCACCATTCACATTCCAAAGCTGCCGCATTTCGTCACACGTTTCCAGCAGCTCATCCAACGTTCCGACGGCTTCTATTTTGCCGTCTTTCATTACAACTATTTTATCCGCCTGGCGCAAAACGGGGCGGCGGTGGGAGACAGCCAAAATTGTCGCAGGTTGCAAGTTCAAGGTCGAAGGTCGCAGGTCAAGACTTTCGACCTTCGACTTTTGACTTGTGACCTTCACCCTTTCCCACAACACCCGTTCCGTCTCCACATCCAATGCGCTAGACAGATCGTCAAACACCATCAACTCGGCGTCGCGGATGAACATGCGGGCGGCGGCGGTGCGCTGGATTTGCCCGCCCGAGAGCTTCACGCCGCGCGGGCCGACCTTGGTTTCGAGGCCGTTTTCCAGTTCGGCGAGGTCGCGTTCCATCACAGCCTGGCGCAGGGCAGCGCGCACGTCATCGGCGGAGCGATCCAGGCCGAGCAGGACGTTGTTTTGCAGGGTGTTGCTGAACAACCGGGGCACCTGGGCGGTGTAGGCACAGCGCGGCGGGGTGAAGAAGCCGCCGGGGTCGCTGATTTTTTCGTCGTTCCAGAAAATTTCGCCGGTTTCAGCAGGCAGCAGGCCGAGCAGAACGCGCAGCAGGGTGGTCTTGCCGCTGCCAATGCGCCCGGTGATGACCGTGAGGGTGCCGCGTTCCAGGCTGAGCGATACGTCTTCGATGCCCGCGGACACGCCGGGGTAGTGGAAGGTCAGGCCGTGAGCGTCGAGACGCTCCAGGGTGTCGGCGGCGCTGCGAGCGGGGTAGATCACCTCAGGCAGCGGGCCATTCAGGTTGATCGGGCTGAGTTCGATCAGCGCGTGCAGCGGTGCGCCCTCCATCAGCCGGTACATACGTTCCACCGAGACGTTGAGTTGTTTGTAGCGGGCGGTCATCATCCCGGCGAAGGTGGTCATGTTGCTGATCGAGGAGAGCAACGCCACGAACAGGGCGAAATCGCCCACGCTGAAGGTGCCGGTGCTCATGGCCTGTGCCCCCAAAATCAGCACCAGGCCGGTGCCGAAGTTGGCGGTGTTTTCGTACATCGCATCCAGCAGGCGGTCGAACAGGGCTTCACGCAGTGAGAGCCTGCGCCGTTCGTCGTTGATGCGCCGGAAGTGGCCGATGACGTTGCGCTCGGCGTTGGCTACCTTGACGGCCTGGGCCGCGCCGAAGAACTCGCCAATGAAACCGGTCACTTTGCCGGCAGCCTGGCGGGTGGCGCGGCGGTAGCGTTCGATGCGTTCGGCGGCCACGTTGGCGACGATGCCCACCACAATCACCGGCAGCATTGCCAACAGCGTCATCGGCAGGCTGATGCGGGCCATCAAAATCAGTGTCACAATCGCCACGCCAATGCCGGAGATGGCGTCGTTGAACCACAGCACAAAGAGCGGGATCTCGGTCACATCTTCGCGGAAGCGGCTGACCGCCTCGCCCGGCGATTCGGGCAATGCCGCGGCCCCGGGGCGGCGCAAAATGTGGCGCAGCAAGTTTTTGCGCAGCAGCGTGCAGCCATCCGAAAAGAGCGGCACATCGGCGAAGTAAAAGCCGTATTCGCCCAGGGCGCGCATCACGAACATCGTCAGGATCAGCGCCAGGATCGTCCAGATGTTGATGCCTGCCGCGGAGCGGCCGCTGAGCATATCGAAGAATGCTTTTATGGTCAGCCCCGACAAGATTTGCCAGGCCACGCGCAGGATGATGATCGCCAGAAAATCTATAAACCATAGCCATGGCCGAAAGCGGATCATCTGCAGGACGACGCGCCAGGCGGGGAGGGTGGTTTGGGGGAGGGTGGTGGTAGTCATAGAATTGTCCAAACCTTCACCCCGGCCCTCTCCCAAAGGGAGAGGGCCGGGGTGAAGGCGTTTTTTTCAGGCGAGCACTTCTTCGAGGCCCGTCTGCAACAACTGATAAAAGTGTGAATGGGGGTTGGCGGCCAGGGCCAGGCGGTCACCGGCCTCGCAGACCTGCCCATTTTCGAGGATCATGATCTCGTCGGCGCGCTGCACGGTGCCGAGGCGGTGGGCGATGATGATGGCGCTGCGGCCGATGAGTAAGCGGTCAATCGCCCGTTCGACGCGCTGCTCGGTGGCGGGGTCGAGGCGAGAGGAGGCTTCGTCGAGGATCACCAGGCCGGGGTCACGCAAGAAGACGCGCGCAAAGGCCAGCAGTTGCGCCTCGCCCGCCGAAAGGTTGTGCGCTTCCAGTTCGGTATCCAGGCCGTTTGATAAGGCAGAATACCAGTCATCCAGGCCCAGGTCGGTGAGGACGGACAAAATCTGTTCATCGGCGATGGCGCGGTCGAAGAAGGTCAGGTTGTCGCGCACGCTGGCGCGGAAAAGCTGCACATCTTGGGTGACGAAGGCCACGCGCTGGCGCAGATTGCTGATTTTGGCATCCCGTAGATTTACCCCGCCCAGCGAGATCTGGCCCGAAGTGGGATCATAGAGCCGGAAGATCAACCGGGCGAGAGTGGTTTTCCCGCTTCCGGTGCGGCCAAGCAAGCCGAGAACCGTCGCAGGTCGCAAGTAAAAGGTAATATTTTCGAGGACGTTGCCGTTGCCGTTATAGGCGAAGGAGACGTTATCGAAAGCGAGGGCCAGCGGGCCGGGGGGGAAATCTGCGCCGGGGCCATCGGTCACTTTATTTTGCACCTGGCGCAGTTCGCTCAGGCGTTCCACGCACGCCCCAATCGTTTGGAAGCTCTGCGTCTGGTGGGTTAGCGCCCAGATCGGCCCTTGGAGCAGGTTCACGTAGTGAATTAACAAATACACCGTCCCGAGGGTGATCGCCCCGCCCGTAAAGAGCAAGTAGCCTGAGCCAATTGCCAGCGCGTTGCCGGCCGCCAGCAGCGCGGCCATCAAAAGGCTGATCAGCATCTGGATTTTGTTGCCCTGGCGGTAGGGCTTAAGGATGTTTTGCTGAAAGCGAAACAACTCGCGGATCGAAAAATCCACCGCGCCGCTGGAGCGCACATCTTCGGTGGCGGCCAACTGCTCCTCGATGAAGCCAAACAATTCGGCATCGGCCTGGCGGCGGGCCTTTTGGGCAGGCACGGCCACATCACGAAAGCGGTACAGCACGATCAGCATGAAGATGGCGAAAACGGTGAAAGCCAAGCCGATGCGCCAATCTTCAGCGAACAGCACGGCCAAAACGCCGACGAGCAGCAGGGCATTGCCCACCAGCATAATCACGAACTGCGAGAAGAATGTGGACATCTCGGCCACGTCGCCGTCAATGCGTTCGATCAGTTCGCCGGGCGTGTGCGTGTTGTGGAAGCTCATGTCGAGCGAGAGGCAGTGTTCGGCCAGCTCGGCGCGCAGGGCGTTGGTGGCCGTCCAGGCCACGTTTTGGCCCAGGTACGTCACGCAGATGGTGACGACCTGTTGTAAGAGCGCAATACCCAAAAAGGCCACGCCAGCCAGGATCAAAATTTGCAGCGCCTGGCCCGCCAACGCCGAGTCGATAAAGGCGCGCATGATCTGTGGGTTGGCGATTTGCAGGCCGATATTGCCCAACATGAGCATGGCCAGCAGCGTAAAACGTCCCTTTTGCGGGCGGATGTGTCGGGCGAGTAAGGCCCAGTAGTGTTTGAGGGAGGTGTTCATAGGAAGAAACGTGAAACGTGAGGCGTGAATCGTGGTGCAGACGCGCTCCGCCTTTCCGACAAGGGACAGTGAGTGGGGATTGGGGATCAGGGATCAGGAAGCAAAGGGGACTATCTACCCGCTATTTCCTAATCCCTGATCACTGATTTCGTGAACCATCCACACATTCGGCTCCACGTACACGCCGAGGTCTTTTTCGAGGTTCATCATCACCGGATTGAGCGCGCCGGGGATGGTGTATTTGCCGCTGGCAGGGAAGCGCATTTCGGTCCAGCGTTCCCATTCAGCGATGCTGCCGGTGATTTTCATCGAGCGCGGCGCAATTTTGAGAATTTTGGCCCCCAGGCGGGCGTGGACACGCAGCCAGGGGTCGAAGGGCAGCCCATCGGTGGTTTGCCAGGTGATGTAGCGCACCATCGGGGTCAACGGGTAGCGGTGCTTCAGGTTGGGTCGCACCGGGGCGATCAGGTAGGGCAATCCGTGCTGCTGGGCAATGGAACGCATCCCTTCGATGATCACGCTGCTGATGCCCTGGCCCTGGTGGCCGTTGATTACTGCCACCGAGATGGCCGACATGGCCGTGGGTTTGCGCCCGGCCAGAAAATCGCGTACACCCTGGCGCAGCACCCAATCCCAGCCGGTGTCGGGCAGCTCTTGCGAAGGTTCCCAAACCAGCGGGACGGCGAAACCCACCCCAACGATGGCATCATCTTCATCGCACAACATGAATTGGTATTCAGCCAATCCTTCCATCAAATGGTGAAAGTATTGGTTCGCCACCGGGTCGTGCATCATCATTTCAGGCCAGACAGACATTTGCATTTGGTCGGCCTCGCCGGCCCGGTCGGGGCGCTCGGTGAAGGTGTAGCGGGTAAAAGAAGACATTTCGATTTCCTGGAAGAGAAGCATTCACCACAAAGGGTACGAAGGGACACGAAGGAAAGCATCAAAAAAACTTCGTGATCCTTTGTGTCCTTCGTGGTAAGAATTTCCTTACGAAACCTTTTTTGCAAAGAACAGCGTGCGCGAAGCCAGGCGAAAGCCGAGCGCTTCGGCCACATGCCGCATAGCGAGGTTTTTGTTACTGGTGCCGAGCAGGGCGGTATCTATGCCGCGCGCTTTCAGGCGGTGCATCCCCGCCACGATCAGCGCTTTGGCCAACCCCAGGCGTTGGTAACGCGGTTGTGTGCCCACCGGGTCTGTCCAGCCTTCGTGCTGGCCGCCAGCGCGCGGGGCATTGTCGGGGAAAATCTGGCACACGCAGAAGGCGGCCAGTTCGCCCGTGGGGGCCACGGCCACCAGGTCGAGTTCGGGGAGGTAGCTGGGAACGCTCATGATCGTTCGGCGGTAGTCCACGGTCATATTTTCGGTGCCGAAGGCGGCGCGATGCAGGGCCACATAGGCATCCACTTCGGCCTCGCCGGCCATCGGACGGATGCTGAAACCATTGGGCAGCCGCGGTTCGTGAAGATCACCTTCGAGCGGGCGGGCAAACAGTAGCGAATCTTCGGCGGTGCGCTCGAACTCATGCCGTGCCAACAAGGCCAGGCGGGGCTGATCGCAGTCGTTGGCGCTGGCATCAAGCGTGAGCGCTTCGCAACGGGCTTTGTTGCGCTGCCGCGCTGCCACCACCGCCCAATCCATCATTTCGGCTTCGATGGCGGGGGTAAAAACCCGTTCGTCAAACACATCCACCAGGTTTTGATACTGGTTGACGTAGGCAAAGCCGA
This sequence comes from uncultured Anaerolineaceae bacterium, assembly GCA_964606085.1. Lineage (GTDB taxonomy): Bacteria > Chloroflexota > Anaerolineae > Anaerolineales > UBA4823 > CAIQJJ01. The sequence continues at coordinate 34,536 of CAZSFD010000042.1, read as the reverse complement.
CCAATGTGTCGTTGGTATGCCAGATGCGAGCGGTGGATTGCACTTCTTGATCGGATAATTCTTCGTACAGGTCAGCGGCAATGGGGTAAACCCTCTGGCCTGCGGCTCGTCGGGTTTGGGTGAGTGAGATCATGGCCTGCAAATCGGCAGGGCCGGTGTAAAGGTGCGATTTTAACGTAGTCATTTTTGGGCCTCGATCCAAAAATAGTGCCCGGAAATTTTGAAAGCCCCGGTCTCCTGGATGTGGCGGTGCAAGGCCAACAGACGGTCGTGATAGCGCTCCACGCTGAAATCGGGGAACTGCCAGGGGATGATTTTCAGGTAATAGACCACCGCGCCGATGTCGTAGAAGTGCAGCGGGGTGAACTGTTCGCGGGCGTCCACGATGCGCAGCCCGGCGTTTTCCAACTGCGCGGCGGCCTGCGCCAGCGACCAATCGGCGTACTCGTAGGTCACATCATCTTGCAGCCACTCGTTCAGGCCGAGGCCGTGCCGTCCGCCCACCTGCTGGGTGATGAACGCACCGCCGGGCCGCAGGATGCGCCGCAGTTCGGCGGCGTCGAACGATTCGTGGCGGTTGATCACCAGGTCGAAGGCGTTTGCGGCAAAGGGCAGCAATTCTTCCTCGCCCGCAACCGGCACCACACCCACCCCCAGCGGAGCCAGGCGTTTGTGCGCCACCGCCACGTTGGGTGGATAGCCCTCGGTGGCCCAGGTGCGCCGCGGCAGCGGGGCCAGCGTGGCGAGTTTCTCGCCGCCGCCGGTGCCCATATCGAGCAGCGTTTCGGCTGCCGAGAAGCGTTCGCGGACGATCTGGCCGTAATCCCAATCGGGCTTGTCATCCAGCCAGCGGTTGGTCAGGTACGAAAAATCCCAACCGGAAAAACTCTGATAGAGCGCTTTGGCGATCAGGTCGTAAAAACGGGCGATAGGTGCGGGTGCTTCGGCTGTTGTCATAAATTTTGTTTGAAACCGCAGATGAACACAGATGGACGCAGATAAAACAGGTATGATTGTCATCCGCGTTTATCTGCATCCATCCGCGGTTAATTTGTGCGAGAACATCAGAGATAAGTCTTCATCAGCGGGCCAACCGTTGGCGATTCAAATTCTTCGGCCAGAATATCCATCCATATCACATCATATTTTTGCTCGGCGATGATGCGAAACTGGCGTTGAATGCCGCTTTGCTTGAAGCCCACCTTCTGGTAAGCGTGAATGGCGCGCTGGTTGAATGCGAATACACCCAGGCTGACGCTGTTCAGGTTGAGCAGGTTGAAGGCGTAATCGAGCGTCAGGCGCGTGGCCTCCTGGCCGTAGCCCTTGCCCCAGAATTCCTTCTCGCCGATCAAGATGCCGAACATGGCCCGCCGATCCACCTGGTTGATGCTGAACAATCCGCTGCGGCCAATCAGCGTGTCGGTCGCCAAATCTACGATACCGAACACGTGCCAACCCTGCTTGAGCGTCTCGAGGATATTCTCGCGGCCCTTTTCAGCAGAGGCCAACAGGTAGGCTTCGTCACCCAGCGGCAGCGCCACTTCGAGGTCGTTCTCCCATTGGGCAATCCGTTCGGCATCCTCCGGGCTGAGCGGGGAGAGATAGCACTTCTGTCCGACGAGTTTTTTGTAGTGGCTCATAGTTCCATCTTTCTTAATTCCGCGCCGGGGCGTATTTCTTTCTCAAAGGCGATGGATTCGCGCGTGGGATCGGAGCGCATTCCGGCCTTTTCGTACAGGCGGGTGGCGCCGGTCAGGCTGGTGGCGTCCACACCCAGGCCCACCTTGCGCTTGCCGCGGCGGTAAAACTCAGCGAAGGAGTGCTGTAACAGCGCCAGGCCAAGCCCCTGCTTGCGCCAGGGACGCAGCACACCCAAGATGCTCACCCAACCCATGTCGGGGTCATCGAAGGTGTCGTGCCAGCACAGCGAAACCCCGGCGATCTGGTCGCCCTCGCAGGCCAGGAAGTACAGCGATGGGTCGAACTGCGGGTCGGCGAACGCACCGGCTCGCCAGCGCTCTATCTCCTCATCGAATGGGGACTCAACGAAGCCCCAGTGATCGCGAAAAGATTCGCGGAAAGCGCGCACCACCTCGGCTTCTTCGCCGGGCTGCATCGTGCGCAGGGTGATGTTGGTGGGCCAGGCGGGTTCGGCGGGCGGCGTGTCCATGTGGATCACCATGCGCAGGAAGGCGCGCACCGGTTGGTAGCCAGCGGCGCGGTACAACTCGTGCGCGGCGGCGTGGCTGGCGAGCGCGCCGCCGCCCAGGGTCAGGCGAGCCTCGGCTGGAGCCTTGCCCACCGACAGGGCGGCGCGTTCCTCGGCCCACGCCAGCAGCGCCGTGCCGATGCCCAGGTTTTCGTAAGCGGGGTGGGTGCGCCCCCATACGTTGTAGCGCACGTGCGGGTCAGAAGGGTCCCAAAACTCGATAAACCCGGCAATCTTGCCATCGAGAGCAATCGCCAGGCGCGTATCCGTTTCCAGGTTGAAACCAGGCGTTTGCCACTCGCGGGCCAGGTCATCTGCATCGAATTTGTCGGCCACGCCGACCAGCTTTTGCCCGGCGGCGTTGAACAAAGCGGTTGTCTCTTGCACATCGGCCAGGGTGGCCGGGCGGAGGGTGTAATTGGGATGTGATTGGACATTCATGATGTTTTGCTCCGGGCGTCGAAAGCCCTAGTTTTTCCACAGGTTTTCAGCGATCCACTTGCGCAGCGGCGCAAAAAGGGATGCGGTTTCTTGATTGTCGGTAGTTGGCGTGTGCAAACGCTGATTCATTGAATCGTTGTTTGCCGGCTTCTCAGGTTTTTGAAGGGTGGCATCTGCCTGAGAACTACCACTCAGCGTATTACCACCAAATTCGATGATGATCATAGTATTTCCTTGCTTTTTCCTGGGAAGCACCTCGCGAGAAGCTTCAGGGCGTACTCATGGGGTTGAGCAGTTCCCATTCTTCTCGCAGGATTCCCATATAAATCATGTCCCAACGTTGGCCTTCTTTCAAAATGGCCTCGCGCACGCGGCCTTCGATTTTGAAGCCGCATTTTTCATAAGAACGGACGGCCCGCGGGTTGTAGCCAAACACGTTCAACGATACACGGCGCAGGTTCATCTCGCGGAAAGCATAGCCCAAGAAGAGCTGTAATGCCTCGGTGCCGTAACCTTTGCCCCAAAAATCTTCCTCGCCGATGCCGATGCCGAAGAACGTGTCGCCGTGCGGCCAACGCAGACCCCACGCACCCACAAAGCCAATCAGCTTATCTTCAGTGATGGTGCGGATGTAAAAGGATGGTTCGGTGGGGTCCTTCTCCAGGTCTTTCTCGATCCATTCTTTGATCTTCTTCTCCGACCACAGGGGCGATGCATTGCTATCGAGCAGTCGCACAAAGGTCGAGTTGCGTCCCCAACGGGCACGTACTTCTGCCATCGTCTTGGGGTCTGCGGCGGTCAAGCGGACAAGTTTTCCTTCAAATAAATTCATATTCATGGCAACCTCCTAACCCTTCGGTGACGGACGAGAGTCCACACTCAGGGCAGGCTCTTCAACCTGCCATTTGCCATTTGCCACCTGCAACCATTCCCTTTGCAGCAGTCCCAAAAACAACTCATCCCACACTTGCCCATCCAATTTCAAAGCCTGGCGGCGGCGCACTTCTTCTACAAAGCCAAACTTTCGGAAAAAGTCTAACGCAGCATGGTTATAGCCAGGCACACGAGCGCTGATGTGGTGCAGGTTCAACTCAGCAAAGGCAAAGCGCAGCAGCAGCGCGAGCGTCTCTGAACCAAAGCCCTTGCGGCGGTCCGCCGGGTTGGGGAGAGCCAGGCGCAGTTCAGCGGTGCCATTCGACCATTCCACCCACGAGATACGGGCAAAACCAAGCAGGCGATCATGTTGCTCGGCATCCTCCGATTTCAAGCGTATGGTGAAATGGAAAATGTTCTTCTCTTCTTCCACCGCCTTTTCGAGCGCCTCATACTTTTTCTTGATGCGCTCCGGCGATTCCGGCCACGATGGCCAGGCTGCTATCAGGCGCAAGTATTCGCTGTCATGTGTCCATTTCGACTCAACTGCCGGGTCTTTCTCGTGATCGATCGGGCCCAGGCGAATCAATTTCCCTTCGTAGAGGGGGGTGGTGATGTCCATAACAGATGTTCCTTATCATTTATCGGGTTGAGCCGTGAAACGTGATGCGTGAAGTCAATTACATTTCACGGTTTCACGAATCACGCATTTCGTACAAACAAAAAAACCGGCCTGGGTACATTACCCGCGGCCGGCCCAATTCGAGCAGGAAACAAAACGGCCACGGGCAGAAGCGCACCGTGGCCGGAGATTACAGTTTTTCGTGTAACCGAATGGTCAACAGGCGCACTTCGACAAGGCAAAATTACCACCGCCGACATTGGCGATGCGCAGAAGAGCGATGTTATTGAGGATGAAATTTGCCATTGGCTGCACCATGTCCTTTCTTAGAATTATATTAGAACGGCGTGAGTTTATCACGATGGTTCAAAGTGTGTCAAGGCGGAAAATTAGCGATGACAGGCTTTTCATATTTTTGCAAACGGAACGATTTAAGAAAAACTTGGGCCCATGACGACGGGAGATTGACAAAAGGCTTATTTTCACTATAATCAAAACATTCACAAAAATATAGATGTTATTTTTATAAATATTTTTAGTATTTATAAAAAAGAGAGACCTTCCTCATGCCAACAACCCTTCGCGAAGTCGCCGAAATGGCCGGGGTATCCATCAGCACAGCATCACAGGCATTGAATAACCGCCCCAACGTTTCAGCAGATACGCGTGCGCGCGTGCTTGATGCAGCGCTGGCCACAGGCTACCAGCTCAGAGAATTGGATAATGGGAAAAGTGACATCCCGATAGGTGTCATTGGGATGCTGTCCAAGCACGATTACGGCCTGGGGCAAGCCATCAATTCGTTTTATTCCCACGTTGAACGAGGGGTAGAACTGGAATGCCACCAGCGGGGCTTGAATTTGATGGTGGGGATCGTCGAAGTGGATCAGCGCAATCGCCCGGTGGCCTGGCCGCCCATGGTGAATGACTCCATCGTGGATGGTTTGCTGCTGCTGGGTGCCTGTATGGATCGCGACGTGGATGCGATCCAGCGGCGCAAGGAAATCCCGATTGTTTTGATTGATGGCCTTGCCCCGGGTTTTCCTTACGATAACGTCCTGGTAGATAATGCCGATGGCGCCAATCTGGTGATGGAATACCTGCTCAACGCAGGCCATCGCCAGATCGGTTTAATCGGTGTCAATGACCAATCTCATCCGGGGGTTTTGGCGCGCCGCGATGCTTATTTGAATGCTTTGCGCCAGCGCGGTATTGCGGATAGCTACATTGAAAATGGAAAGCTGGGACGGAATGATGGCTACCAGGCCGCCCAGCGTCTTTTACAGCGTCACCCGCATATCACCGCCATTTTTGGCGTCAGCGATGATGTCGCCATCGGCGCCATGGACGCAATTCGGGAGATGGGGCTGGCCGTTCCTGAGCATATCTCCGTGGTTGGTTTTGATAACATTGACGCCGCCAAAGATATAACCCCAGCCCTGACCACCGTAAATGTGCCAAAAGCCTGGATGGGGATTTTAGGCGTGCGCCAACTGGTTGATCGGATTCAACACCTCGATCAGCCCAGGGTAACCATTACCGTTTCGCCGCAACTGGTGGTGCGCAAATCCACCCGATCTCTTGTTTGACAATGTCACCATCCGTCTGTCTACGGGCAGCGGTGGGATTGACGTAGATTACTTCCGACTGGAGCCAATGTAATGTATAAACCCCTTTGTCTTCTCACCCTGGCCGGATTGCTGGCGGCGTGCAGTGCGCAGCCCACCCCCACGGCAACCACCTCACCCTCCCCAGCACCCAGCCAGACGGCCACCAGCACCATCGCCCCGACAGTTACGCCCCTGCCTTCTGCTACCCCGGTTGGAGCAGTGCGCTTCGAAATTGATACCAACCAGGAACGCGCCCCGATCAGCCCGTACATTTACGGCACCAACCAGGACATGACCGGCGATGAAGGCTGGACGGCGCGGCGGCTGGGCGGCAACCGCACCACCGGCTACAACTGGGAAAACAACGCCTCCAACGCCGGCAGCGATTGGAAACACGTCAACGACGACTGGCTCTGCCTGGCCACCGGCACCTCCGCCGACGACTGCCTGCAGCCCGGCGGCATTGTGCGCACCTTCCACCAGCAAACGCTGGAGATGGGCGCGGCATATTCGCTGATCACGCTGCAATTGGCCGGGTATGTCTCGCGGGATAAGGATGGCGAGGTGTTATTCGCCGAAACCGCCCCATCCGACCGTTGGGTTGCGGCGCTCTACGCCAAAGGCGCGCCCTTCGCCTTCCCGCCCGACCCGAATGACGACGCGGTTTACATGGACGAAGAAGTGGCCTACCTGGTCAGTCAGTTTGGCGCAGCCGATACGCCCACCGGCGTGCGCGGCTACTCGCTCGATAACGAACCCGGCCTGTGGTCGTCCACCCACCCCTACCTGCACCCCAAGCCCGTCACCTGCGCCGAACTGGTCGAACGCTCGGCGGCGCTGTCGCAGGCGGTCAAGGCCGTTGACCCGGCGGCGGAGATTTTCGGCCCGGCGCTCTACGGCGCGTGGGCCTACATCACCCTGCAAGATGCCCCCGATTGGGGAACGCTGCGCAATGCGGGCGGCTACGCCTGGTTCATAGACTATTACCTCGACCAGATGCGCCAGGCTTCTGACACAGCGGGCGTGCGCTTGTTGGATGTGCTGGACGTGCATTGGTATCCCGAAGCGCGCGGCGATGGAAAACGCATCGTCTTTGGCGAATCGGGCGGGCCGGGGGTGCAGGCGGCCCGTATGCAGGCGCCGCGCACGCTGTGGGACGCCTCCTACGAAGAAGATAGCTGGCTGGCCACCTGGAACGGCACGTTCTTCCCGCTCTTGCCGCGCTTGCAGCAGGCCGTGGATGAATACTACCCCGGCACGAAACTGGCGATCACCGAATGGTCTTACGGCGGCGGCGACCACGTTTCCGGCGGCATCGCCACGGTGGATGCGCTGGGACTTTTCGGCAAATATGGCGTGTACTTCGCCTCGCAGTGGCAGATGGGCGAAGTAACCGATTATTACAGCGCCGCCTACCGGCTGTATCGCAATTACGACGGGCAGAACAGCACCTTCGGCAGCCTGCACACCCTGGCAAACACCAGCGACGCCGTCAACAGTTCGATCTACGCCGCCCTGGCTGACGAAAACGGCGGCGATCTGCACCTGATCGTGCTCAACAAGAGCTTCGATCAACCCCTGCAAGGCGAGTTCGCCATCACCAGCGATACCGCCTACACCCGCGGCGAGGCCTGGGGCTTCGGGCCAGATGGCCCCGCAATCGCGCCAATGGAGGCATTAACGGCAATCAGCGAGAACCGCTTCACCTACACCATCCCGCCTTTGACGGCCGTCCACATTATTTTGCGTGCTGCTCCCTGATTTTATATTCTTCACCCCAGGAACAATCCCATGACCTATACTGCCGAATCTTACGCTTCGATGTACATGCCCGAAAAGTCGCTCTACCAGCGCGACGACCGCATCTTTTACCAGCCGGGCTTCGCCTATGACACGGTTGAAAGCCTGAGCGATGCCCGTTTTGCCGAGTGCGCCTTGCAGGCAACCGCCCATCTGCGCTCTGGCGAGACCGCCACGCTGCTGATCACCGCCCCTGCCGCAGGATGCCTGCGTTTGCGCCTGTGGCAGGGCGAGGCGGCTCCCGCGGAAACCAGCTTCATGCTGGTACCGCAAAGCGCGGCTGGCGCGGTTTCCTTTGCCGAAGACGAAACCAGCCTGGTGTTACAGTTGGATGGGTATCGCATCCAGATCGATAAGAATCCCTTCAACTTCAAGGTCTTCGATGCCGCCGGCCGCCTGGTGCTGGAACTGGAAAACGAAAAGGTGGCCGGCAACTACGTCACCGGGGCGCTGGGCTTTCGCAAATCGCCGGCCAAAGGCGCAGAAGCCTTCGTAAGCTGGCGCATCCACAACGGCGAGACACACTTCGGCCTGGGCGAAAAGTGGAACAAGGTCGAAAAGACCTCCACCCGCGCCACCGTGTGGGCTTGCGACACCGCCGGGACGAACACCACCGACATGAGCTACAAATCCATCCCAATGATCCAATCCAGCGCGGGGTGGGGCATGTTCTTGCACAGCGGCTTTCGCTCGTTTTGGGAGGTCGGCACGTTTTCGTACACGGCTGGCGCGGCCCTGACCGAAGCCGACAGGCTGGATGCCTTTTTCTTTTTTGCACCCACCTTCAAAGGGCTGATCGGCAAGTACACCGACCTGACCGGCAAGACCGCTATCCCGCCGAAGTGGGCGCTGGGCCTGTGGATGAGCCGCTGCGCCTATCACAGCCGCCAGCAGGTGTGCGAGGTGCTCACCCGCCTGCGCGCCGAGGGCATCCCCGTGGATGTGGTGCATCTCGACCCGGCCTGGATGAAAACGCACTACTACTACAAGATCGGCGTAGACGCCTGCGATTTTGACTGGAATTACGATGGCTGGGGCCAGCCCGATGAAGCCTTCGCCGAGATCGCCGCCCACGGCGTGAAAATTTGCCTGTGGCTCAACCCCTACCTGCCCGAAGGCCACCCGATCTACGACGAGGCCAAAGCCAATGGCTACATGCTCAAGACTGCCGATGGCGGCGTGGCGCGCCTCGAATTTGGCGAACCGGTGGGCGTGGTAGATTTCACCAACCCCGCCGCCAAAGAATGGTGGAAAGACCACCTGCGCAAACTGGCGCGCCTGGGCGGCGCGGTGTTCAAGCCCGATTATGGCGACCGTGTGGCCGAAGAAGCGCTCTTTGCCAACGGCAAGACCGGCAAGGAAATGCACAGCCCCTTCCTGCACCTTTACGCCGAGTCGGCCTTTGAAGTGGCCCAGGAAGTCCACGGCGAGGGTATTGTCTGGCGGCGGGCGGGTTACATCGGCTCGCAGCGTTACCCCGGCACATGGGCCGGCGATACGCAGATCACCTGGGAGGGGATGCAAGGGGCGCTGCGCGGCGGCCTCTCGGCGGGGTTTGGCGGCGAGGCCTTCTGGTCGCACGATATGGGCGGCTTCGTGGGTGAGAAGCCCTCACCTGAACTGTACATCCGGTGGACGCAGTTGGGCCTGTTTTCGCCGTTGGCGCGCTACCACGGCACACAGCCGCGCGAGCCGTGGGAATATGGCGAGACGGCCCTGGCCGTGGCGCGGCATTACGTGACCCTGCGTTACAGCCTGATTCCCTACTTCCTGGCCTGCGCCAGCGAAGCCCACGCAACCGGCCTGCCCTTGCAGCGCCACATGCACCTCGAATTTCAGGATGATCCTGCCACGATAGCCCTCGACGACCAGTTCATGCTCGGCTCCGACCTGCTGGTGGCCCCGTTGATGCACGCTGGCGCACGCCGCCGGATGGTCTACTTCCCCGCTGGCACATGGTACGCCCTCGAAGGCGACGAAACCTTCAGCGGCCCGCGCTTCCACGAGGTCGAGGCCGCGCTCGAACGCATCCCCGTCTTTGTGCGGGCGGGCGCGGTCATCCCGCGTTACCTGCATGCCCCGCAAAACCTGCAAGGCCGCGCGCCCAGCCACCTCGCCCTCGACCTCTACCCCGGCGAGGCAGATAAAACACTGACCCTGATCGAAAAAGAATACACGCTTTCCATCACCCGCACCGGCGGCCAGCTTGCCATCGCCCCCGCCCCGCTCACCGTCACCCTGCGCCCGCTCGGTCAGCTCACCCGCGATGTAGATTGCACCCCCGGCGCAGCCATCCCTTTGTGACATCAAGTCCGCCGCCGTTGGGATGTGCTACGCCTGCCGCTCAAGAAATTTCTGCAAACGACCTCCGGGTTTGCAGAAATCGCATCCATCGGGTTGAAAAACACCACTTTCGCCCCCGGCCGCTCGAAGGTGACATCCAACCGGGTGCGGCCCCCGGCAGCGGGAGCCAGGCGCACGCCAGGATTGTGCCAGCCAGCCGCCCCGGTCTGGTTATGCGTGATATAGGTGTACGCACCGCGCCGCATGGCGAAGATGACCACCACGCCCGCTCCATCCCACAGCTTTTCATAAATTTCGGGGCTGCCGCCCACCGCGCCCGTGCGTACCGGGGTTGCCTGGGTGATGGCCTGGCGCACGCGCTTGTAATGGCCCAACACCTCGCCAAAACGTGCCACGCCTGCAGACGAAAGCGCCAGCAGATCGCCCCAGATGCCATTCTGGCCGAGGATCAGCGAAGCCAGGTTGACCTCCTGCGAATCGGCAATCCCCTCTGGCTGGCACCACCTCGGCTGTGTGCCTGGGGTATCGTCGGGCAAGTAGTGGGTGAGAAATAGCACCGATGGCAGCCATTTGTCGAAGGCCAGGGCTGTGCGGCAGATGGCGGCGCGTGCCCAGCCAGGAAAGAAGAACATGTTTTCGTTCGTGCCGGGCATGGGCAGATCGTAGTTGGCGTAGTAGGGGCCGTTGTTGATCAGGAAGTATTTGCCTGCCGAGAGGAACGCCAGCCCCATGCAGCGCCCGCCCTCGGTCAGGTCGAGGTCTACAATGGCATCGGGGCAGGCGGCGTTGACGGTTTCGGCTATTTTTACCAGCGCTGCCACCATCTGAAATTCGTAGCAGGCGGCGCGTTCGGCTTCGGGGTTGCTCTCGCTGCCGTGAGCGTGGCGCGGGCTGCTGCACCCACCCTGGTGGATGCCATCCCATTTGAAATAGGTCACGCCCAGTTCGCGGTTCAGGCGGATCAGCGTCTCGGCAAAGGCCTCGGCATAGCGGCTGGCGAGGCAATAGGGCTGGCTGGCCTCGGTTTCCCAGACCGGCTGTGGCGGCGACTCCACCCCTTCCCACGACATGACACAATCGGCATATTCATCGCGTACCTGGCTGCTGACGGCGGCGGCCAGCGGGTTGAACCACAGGCCGAGGCGCATCCCATATTCGTCGAGGCGAGCCTTGATCGGGCCAAGCCCGTGTGGAAAGCGCACGGTGTCTACCTGCCAATCGCCGGTTTTGGCGTACCAGCCGGTATCTATGACGAACACATCAATGCCCATGCGGTGCGCCACTTCAATTTCAGCCAACATGCGCTCGGCATTCATCGAGGCCAGGTAGGGTTGGCCGTTCCAGTGAAAGTTGCGCTCCTGGTAGTTCCAGGTGTTGTAGAAAATATGCGGCTGGCGGGTGGCGCTCGACAGGCTGAGATGCTCCAGCACGAAGCGACGGTAAGCAGCGGCCAGATCGTCCAGGCTGCCGGGGATGGCGGCAAATTGCAGCCAGATCGTCTCGTAGGGGTGGTCAGCATCGAGCGGCTGGTTGTGGAAGTAATTGCCGCGCGCCGCTTCGAGCGAGATCACGTCTTCGCCCAGGCGGAAGTGAACGTAGGTGTTTGGCAGGGTGGAACCGTGTTCGTAAGCCCACAGGCGTGCCCCGCCGGGGGATGCCGCCGCCAGAATGGGACCGGCGACGGTCAGACCCGCCTGGAAATGCCGCGCCGCCAGGGGGCGTTCGGCCAGGCTGTAAGCATGAGTCAATTCCTGAAATTCAGAGAAAACCACCTCCACCGCCTGCGAACCAGCCTCCAGGCCAAAACCGGCATAGCGCAGATGGTCGTGCCCAGACTGCTTGGTGAGATGGTGCGCTCCCTGGGCGGTCAGCCGATAGCGGAAACGCAGCACCGGGTCAGCAGGAGCCACCCGAAAAATCATCTCCAACAGCAGATCGGGGTGCGCATCCAACGGCCCGCCGAAGCAATACTCGGTGCAGCCATTCGGCAGGAGCCGCGCCGGTCGCAATGTGGCGATAGCGCTCAGACTGGCGGTGATGGGTTGGCTGTCTATTTCAAAGACCGGCGGTAAGATCGTTTGCGGAGCGAGGGCCGCGTCATGGGGCTGGTAACGCCACAGGCCAGCGGCATTCCCCAAAAATTCCAGGTCAAATAGATCGTGTTTGAGCATGGTATCCCTTTGTTTACTGTTGAAAGCTTGACAATGTGCCATTCGGCAAAATCGTTGGTTTCGACAGGCTCAACCGAGGCCGGTTGACTTGGGTTGAGCTTGTCAAAACCTTTGTCGAAAACAGCGATTTGATTATGATCACCTGCCGGGCAAAAGAGAAGGCCCCAATGCGGACTCTTTGCGGCTATTTTACTTTGCCATGTGGACATCCCACATCATTCGGCGTACACTTTTTGCTATGGAAACACCGCACAACCCCTTCCTCGAACATAATCCCACCGCCACGGTGCGGCTGCTGCTGGCGGCGCAACTGCTGGCGGCCATCGCGCTGACGCTCTTCGGCGGCGTCAACGACCACATTGACGTGACGCTGCCCCTGGCGCTGATTTTCTACGGCCTGGCGGGGCTGGGCTGGCTGGTGCAGCGTAACTGGCCGCGCTTCGGAGCCTGGGCCATGCTGCTTGGAATGATCCTTAGTATTTTACTGGCTTATCTCTGGTTGGAACTTCCGCATGTGCCTGTGCTGCTGGCGATCCCGCTGGCCCTGGCGCTTGAATTGGTCGGTGCCGCGCCAGCCGCCGGGGTGGGCCTGGCTGCCTGGGGGCTGTTTACCTGGGCGGGCTGGCGCGCCGGTGAGGGAGCGTTCGACCCGCTGCTATTGCTCCTGCTGCTGGCGGGCGTGTGGGGCGCGGTCTGGCTGGAACAGCGCCGGGCGCGCCAGATAGCGGGCTGGTCGTGGCAGAATTATCAGCAGGCGCTTACCATGCTGCAAGAAGCCCGCCAGGGGCGCGCCGAGCAGGCACAGATCAGCGCAGAATTGGCCCACGCCACCCAGCAGCTTGGCCTGATGAACCAGAAATTGGCCGCTGCCCGCGGCGTGGCCGAAGAAGCACTCAAGGCCAAGGCGGCCTTTGTTGCCAATGTCAGCCACGAATTTCGCACCCCCTTGAACATGATCATCGGCCTGACCGACCTGGTGCTGAAGACACCCGGCGCGTATGGCGGCCCGCTGCCCAGCGACCTGGTGGAAGATTTGCAGATTGTCCTGCGCAACTGCGAACACCTGGCGACGATGATCAACGATGTGCTGGACTTAAGCCAGGTGGAGGCCGGGCGGCTGTCGCTGCGTCCCGAATGGGTGGAACTGGATGATGTGATTGCGCGTGGGCTGGTTGTCGTTCAACCCTTAATCGCCAAGAAGCATATCGCCCTCCGCCTCGATCTTCCCCCCAATCTGCCAACCGTCTACTGCGACCGCAACCGCATCCGCCAGGTGTTGATCAACCTGCTTAGCAACGCCGCCCGCTACACCGAAAACGGCTCGATCCATGTGGCAGCGCACCAGACCGAAACGATCCTCCAGGTCAGCGTGCGCGATACTGGCCCCGGCATCGCCCCCGACGATCTGTTGCGGCTCTTCCAGCCTTTTTACCAGGGCGAAAACGCGTTGCCGCAAAGCGGCTCGGGCCTGGGGCTGACGATCAGCAAGCAGTTTGTCGAACTGCACGGCGGGCGCATGTGGGTGGAAAGCGAACTCGGCCAGGGCAGCACCTTCTATTTCAGCCTGCCCATCGCCCCACATACCGCCCCGCTGATGACCCCGCTCAGCCAGATCATGGAAGATTGGGTGTGGCGCGAACGCGCCGAACTGGTGAAACTGCCGCTTTCCCCAGCCCGCCCACGTCTGGTGGTATGGGATGAAAGCGGCGACCTGGCCACACTGCTCGAACGCTATGCCGCCAACCTGGATGTGAACGCTGCTCCATCGGTAGACGCCCTGGCGCAAATGTGCGAAGACACACCTCATACGGCAGTGATCGTTAACGCGGCCACGCCCACCGAACTGTTCACCGCCCTCGAGTCGGCGCGCAGCCGCCTGCCCGAAACACTACTCTTCGGCTGCTGTATCCCGCCCCGGCTGGGCGGTGCGCTCGATTCCGGGGCAACAGACTATCTGATCAAGCCGATCACCAAATCTAGGCTCGAAGAAACCTTACAACGCCAGGCGAGGCCAATCCGTGCGGTGCTGCTGGCCGAAGACGACGCCGAAAGCCGGGCGCTGGCGGTGCGCATGTTGCGGGCAATTGATCCCGCCATGCAAGTAACGCCTGTAGCTGATGGCCGCGCCGCCCTCAAGTCGCTGCGCGCCCAGAAGTTTGACCTGGTATTGATGGATATTGTGATGCCCGAAATGGATGGCTGGCGAGCCCTGGCCGACAAAATGAACGACCCCCAACTGGCTGCCATTCCAGTGATCTTGCTGACAGCAAACGACCCCATCAACCGGCCCGTGTCCACCCCGCTGCTGGCAGCCGCCTCAGCGGATGGTTTTTCTCTGGTGCAGGTGATCCGGCTGGTGGAGGCGCTGCCGAAGTTGGTTGAATACCCCACCTAAACTCGCAGACTTTGGTTTATGTATCCTTCTACGGCTTTCAAAAAAGATTTTGACCACCCCAACATTTCGACCACTTCTGTTCGGCTTAATGCGCCTAAGGTGCCATAATCGCCCACATTTCTTCTATCTTGAGCTTAAGGTAAGTAGCGATGGAACTCTGGATTCAGCAGGTTGGTTTTTGCGAACTCTTTGCCAAAGGCAGCAATGACCGCCGAATGGCTGGAAAAGCTGAGATTTTTGGTCAGCAAGACCGCCTGTGCGGTGTAAAACATGGCGTAATAAGTTCGTGATGCCGCGAAATTGATAAAGCCGCCGCGCAAAAGTTGTGCAGCGGCTTTTTGACTCTGGCGCGCTCTTTCAAGCAGTTCTTCAATTTCTGCGCTCATATCCGAATCCCTTCGCACCGTACATTCATCAAAAAGGGCATCCGGCTTTTTTGATAATCTGCCTTGGATGTGAATGCCCTTGAGATAACCACGTCATTTTCCAGAGACAGGCTGGCGACTAAATCAGACGTGCGCCGAAGCATCTCCCCGTACTCGAAAGAATCTTTCAATACGACCAGCACGTCAATGTCCGAGTCGTCGCGCGCATCACCGCGCGCTTGGGAGCCATACAGGATGACATCTTCCAGGCGTTCGCCATAGATGACGCGCAAACCCTGGCGCAAGGTATTCAAAATCGGCTGCAATTGGCTGCGTTCCATGCCTTTATCTTACCTGTGTTGCCAACGAAAAGCAACAATGCTTAACCCGCTATCGCGACTTGCAACGCTTCAATGAACTCCTGCCGCCCGACGGGTTTGGGCAGGTAGCGCGCCGCGCCCAGCATCAGCGCCAGCTCTTCCTCGCGCACGACCGTACACACCACCACGGGGATATTGGGCGGTATCGGGGTGGGCGTGCAGGTGGGCCAGCAGTTCCCAGCCATCTATATCGGGCAGCATTACATCGAGGACGATCAGGCGCGGGGCAGTGTCGGCGATGGCGGCGAAGATGCCCTGGCCACGGTGAATGGCGGTAATCTGAAAGGGCGTGCCGCGCACGTAGCGCTGGTAGAAATGCACCAGGTCGGTGTTGTCATCTACCACCAGGATGGGGATTTTGGGCGTGGACGGCAACTGAAGGGTGATGGCCGCTTGGCCGGGGAAAAGCAGCGCTCCCTCGCACTGGCGCAGGAGTTCTTGCAGCAGCAGGTTTTCCGGCCAGGCAAACCCCGCTTCGACTTCCCCTTGCAGGTGGATCAACACGAACGCTCCTGCCCGCTCTGCCCGAATGGTCAATTCTGGCCCGCGCACCTGGCGCACCAGCGCCGAAATGCTCAAGACCAAAATCTGGCGCAATTCCGCCGGGCGGGCATTGACGAACAGGCCCGCCTCGCCTGGCTCGCGGCGCAGCGCTACCTCGTAGCGTTCGGCAAGCTGCGTAACCAGCCCCATCGTATTAGACAAGACATCGTCCACGCTGGCGATAGATTCACTGGCGCCCTTTTTAAGCGCTGCCAGTTCCGATTGCACCTGTTCGGCCCATGGTGTGGCGGCTTCGACGGTGGGAGGCGCATCTGCTTCGAGGCGGCGCTGCCACAAGGTTGGCGCCAAGGCATGAATAGCCTGCGCCTGCTCGCGCCGCAGATGACGCGGCGAGATGGCCAGGTGTTCGGCGGCTTCATCCTGCGTCATGCGCTGCAAATAGCGGGCTGCCAATACCTCGTAGACGCGCCAGCCGCGCCCGGCAGGAGGCATCTCTGGGCCGGGCTTCATCGCCTGGATGGCCTGGGCCAGGGCCGCTGGCAGCCTGGACGCCTCGATGCCCAGCGCCTCGCTGATCTCCGCGGGAAAATCATACGCCGGGTCGTAGAGGTGATTCAGGCTGTCTTGCAGTGCTTGTTCAAAGATGTCAAATGCGTTCATGGCCTTTTTTTGGCCTGCGCGTGTCCTAGAATTGCGCCCGCCGTTTTGCTATAAACCATTCACCAGTTGATGAGATTGTAACACGAAGCCCTATGACCCTTTCTACCACCACCTCTTCCGAAATTTTGCTCAAGCCCTCGCTCTGGCAGCGCATTGGCACATCTGCCTGGAACGATAAATTCCAGCGTACGGCTTCCATGCTGTTCATGGGATTGCCCGCCATTGCCTTTATCTTTGTCTTCAAATACCTCACCCTCTTCGGCGTGATGATCGCCTTTCAGCGCTACCGCACCGCCGATGGCGTGTTTGGCAGCCAGTTCATCGGGCTGAAAAACTTTGAGTTCCTGTTCAAGACGCCGCAAATTTGGGTGGCGCTGCGCAATACGCTGTTCTATAACTTCCTGTTCATCACGCTGGGGACGATGGCGGCGCTACTGATCGCTTTTTTGATCTACGAGGTGTACAGCACCACCTTCGCCCGCTTTTACCAGACCACCATGTTCCTGCCCTCGTTCATCTCGTGGGTGGTGGTGAGCTATTTTTTGATTGCCTTGCTGAATGTGGATGACGGCCTGCTCAACCAGTGGTTGGCTTCGATGGGTATGACAAAAACCGACTGGTTCCGCACGCCTGAGGCCTGGCCGTATATCTTCGTGGTCATTTCCATCTGGAAGGGGGCGGGCGGCGGCAGCCTGCTCTATTTGGCCACCATGCTCGGCATTGACTAGGAGATATTGGAAGCCGCCCGCATTGACGGCGCCAATAAATGGGATGAGTTCCGCTACATCATGTTCCCGATGCTGATCCCGCTGATCATCATTCAAACATTGGTCGCCATCGGCGGCGTGTTCAACTCCGATTTTGGCCTGTTCTACATCGCCACGCGGCTGGCTTCTAATCAGCAGCTTTTACCGGTAGCCGAAACCGTGGATACGTTTGTCTATCGCTCGCTGGTGGGGCTGCAAAATATCGGCATGGCGGCCGCAGCCGGGTTGTTCCAGGCCACGGCGGGTTTCATCCTGGTGCTGGTCTCGAACTGGTTGGTGCGGCGCGTTGACCCCGACCGCAGCCTGTTTTGATGGAGGATGCCATGAAAAACCGCCTCTACAAATTCTTCCTCCACAGTTTGCTGCTGGTGATCAGCCTGGCCTGCCTGCTGCCCGCCTGGCTGGTGGTTTCGGCCTCGTTCACCGATGACAAGGCGCTCGTCAAAAACGGCTACACCCTGATCCCCTCACAGTTCAGCACCTTCGCCTACGAATACATCCTCACCTACCCGGTGCAGATTTTGCGGGCCTATGGCGTTACGCTGGCGGTCACCATCACCGGCACGCTGTTGGCCCTGGCGATCACTGCCAGTTACGCTTACACCCTCTCGCGCACCGATTACGTTCTGAGCAAGCCGCTGGCGATGTTCACCTATTTTCCGATGCTCTTTGGTGGTGGGTTGGTGGCTTACTATCTGTTGATGACCAATTACTTGCACCTGAAAAACACGCTGGCGGCATTGGTGGCCCCCTACCTGGTCATTCCCTTTTACGTGTTCATGTTGCGTTCCTTCTTCAAGACATTGCCCGCCGAACTGCTCGACGCCGCCCGCGTGGATGGCGCCAGCGAGTTCCGCATTTTCCTCGAAATCGTGCTGCCGCTTTCCAAACCGGCCCTGGCAACGATTGGCCTGTTTCTGATTTTGGGTTACTGGAACGATTACATGACGGCGCTGTACTTCATCAACGACTCGAAACTCTTCCCATTGCAATACCTGCTCTACCAGATCAACGCCTCGGCCTCGGCCATCGCCACCAACCCGCAGTTGGCCGGGCAGCCCGTGCCGCTCCAGCCGGTGCGCATGGCCATGGTCGTTCTCACCACCGGTCCGGCGGCTATCGCGTTTTTGCTGGTACAAAAATATATGGTGAAGGGCCTCACGCTCGGCGCGTTCAAATAGCTTCGTAGGGCAAACTTCAGTTTGCCCATGTACGGACAAGCTAAAGCATGTCCTACAAAAAACCTTTTTGAGAAAAGAAGATGTTCAAGAAATCTATGCCTCGTCGCGATTTCCTCAAACTGGCCTCCCTGGCCACTGGCGGTGTGGTGCTGGCTGCCTGTTCCCCCGCCACAACCGCGGCCCCAGCCACTGCGCCCACCGAAGCCGCCAAACCCGCCGACCCTACCGCCACCACGACCCCCAAAGCAGAAGACCCCACGGCTGCGCCTGCTGCCACCGATACCGCCATCCCCGAACCCACGGCCACGCCAGCCCCCACAGAACTGCCCGCGGTGGAACTGGTGTGGTATCTCGTCAGCGGCGGTGAGCCGACCGACCTGGCCACCGTCGAAGCCGCGGTGAACGACTACCTCCAGCCGCGCATCAATGCCACGCTCAAGATGGTTCACGCCGATTGGGGTTCGTATGGCGATAAGATCAGCCTGGTACACTCTTCTGGCGAAGCAGTTGACCTCGAATTTACCGCTCCGTGGACGAACAACTTTGCCGCGGCCGTGTCGAATGGCGCTTTGCTGCCGCTCGATGACCTGCTGATGACCCATGCCCCCGGCCTGTATGCCAGTATGCAGCCCTCGGTGTGGAATGCGGCCCGCATGGGTGGCAAACTCTACGGCGTGATCAACCAGCAAATTTTCCCCAAGCACTTCGGCGTTGGCGTACGCCAAGACCTGGCCGAAAAATATGGCCTGGATGTGGCAGCCCTCACCGGCTACAACGACCCGGCGCTCTTCGACTTCATGCAGAAGGTCAAAGACGGCGGCGATACCAAATACGTCAGCGATGGCCCCTGGTACGAGCCGACCTTCCTGGGTTACGACCCCCTCGGCCCCGCTGTGGTCAAGGTAGATGACGGTGCTGCCACCGCCGTCACCTTCGGGGCAACACCCGAATTCCGCGAACACGCCCTGACCGTCAAAGCCTGGAATGACGCCGGTTTCCTCTCCCGCGACATCCCCGATGTAGATGCGGCCATGAAAGCGGGCGAGATGGCGCTCTTCCTCACCCGCACCGTCAACCCCGGCGCCGACATCGTCTTCAAGCAAAAATATGAGCGTGAACTGGTCAGCAAAGTGATGCACAACGTCTTTATCAATACCGATGGCGTCATCGCCACCATGCACGGCATCAACGCCAACAGCAAGAACGCCGAGCGCGCCATGCAACTGCTCGAACTGGTCAACACCGATGTGGCCTTCTACAATCTGCTGTGCTACGGCGTAGAAGGCAAGCACTGGAACTGGAAGGATCAATCTCAACTGCTGATCGAACAGGTTGCCGACAGCGGCTACAACCCCGGCATCAACTGGGAATTTGGCAACACCTTCAACGGCTACTACAACGACCCAACGCAGGTGGGCCTGCTCGAAATTCACCGCCAGGTCAACGCCACCGCCACCCCCTCGCCGGTGTTGGGCTTCGCTTTCGACCGCACCCCGGTCGAGACCGAGTTGGCCGCTATCCAACAGATCATTGATCCGCTCAACGCCGAAATCTACGCCGGCACTGCCGCCGATACCGATGCCGCCATCGCTGCACTGCTCGAAGCCCTCGATAACGCCGGGCAGCCAGCCGTCCTGATGAGGTCAACAAACAGATCGGCGCGTGGAAGAAGACCCTCGGTTGATCATCTTCTGACACCGATAGTACGTCACCAGTGGGAAGCATCAGGCAAAGGTCTGGTGCTTTCCACTTTTTTCATTGGGTTGTAGAATGGCTGGTACATCCACTCTTTTTCACCCCTCAGAAGGACTGCTCATGCTAACACCGCTCTCTGCCTCTGCCCACCGCTGGGCGCAACAAACGTTCGCGACGATGACGTTGGAAGAAAAAATTGGGCATTTGCTCTGCCCCGAAGAACGCGATTATTCCGTGGCCGATTGGGAAACTATCTTTCGGGAGGTTCCGCTCGGATCGATCTTCATGGGCTATCCCAACCCGCAAAAAAGCCTCGAAGCGCTGGAAGCCATCCAAAAATGGTCACGCATCCCGGTGTTGGTGGCCTCTGATCTCGAACATGGGGCCGGGGCAATGATCTCTGGCGCTGTGAACTACCCCTTCCCGATGGGTGTGGCGGCAGCAGCCCTGGCCGATGATGACCCCGCGGTGCTGCACTCGATGGGCCGCGTCACCGCTCGCGAGGGGCGCGCCTGGGGCTGCCATTGGACTTTCTCACCGGTGGTTGATCTGAATATCAACGCTGAAAACCCGGTCACCAATATCCGCTCGTTGGGTGATGATCCTGATACCGTGGCCGCTCACGCAACGGCCCTGATCGCTGGCCTGCAAGAGAGCGGTGAACTGGCCGCTACCGCCAAGCATTTCCCCGGCGACGGCGTGGATGACCGTGACCAACACCTGTGTACATCAGTCAACAAGTTTTCGACCGCCAAATGGTGGAAAACTTATGGCAAGGTCTGGCGCGCGGCCATTCGGGCCGGGGCATGGAGTGTGATGGTTGGGCACATCGCCTTTCCGGCTTACGAGGGGCTGCCCGAACGCCAGGCCATGCCCGCCACGTTGAGCGCAAAATTGCAGGTCGAACTGCTGCGCGGCAAGCTCGGTTTCCGCGGGCTGATCGTTTCCGATGCCGCACCTATGGTGGGAATCAGCTCCCGCGTGCGCGCCGATGAGAAAGCGCTGCAAAACATCCTTACCGGTTCCGATGTCTACCTGTTCGCCGATCCGCGCCGCGATTTCGCGCGCCTGATGAGTGCGGCGCAAACGGGCCGCCTTTCGCTTTCCCAGGTGGATGCCTCGGTGATGCGCGTACTTGAACTGAAGGCGCGCCTGGGGCTGCACCTCAGCACCATCGGCCCGGCGTTGACCGCTGACGAACGCCTCCGCTTTGAAGCCGACGCTCAAAACGCCGCTGAAAAAGCCATCACACGACTGCGCGCCGATACCAACACGCCGCTCAAGCTCGCTCCGGGGGCCAAAGTGCTGACCGTCACGCTGCGGCATGACAACAAATCCGCCGGCCACGAGGCGCTGCCCCAGGTGGATGAAGAACTGCGCCAGCGCGGGTACGCCGTGACCCATATCGAACGCCCATCGCACACGCAACTGGTCGAGATCAGCGAGCAATTCGATGCTGTTTTTGTCAACATCATCACCTATCCCCATCAAGAAATGGGCACCATGCGTATGACCGCCGGGATGGCCATGCCCCTTTGGGAATCCTTCTGGCCCAGCCACGCCAGCGTGATCTTTACATCGTTTGGTTCGCCGTATATCGGCTACGAACTGCCACACGTCCCCAACCTGTATGTGACGTATGGAGCGGCGAAAGCCTGCCAGATGGCGGCTGTAAAAGCCTGGCTGGGTGAAATCCCTGCCAAGGGTGTTTGCCCGGTACAACTTAGTTCTTGAAAGATTCCCCTGAACGATACCAAAGCGAGATACATTCCTCCAGCAGAAAGGCATCTCTATGAACCCTACCGAAACTCATTCCTTGCGAAAACTGACCGTTTCCTTCGACAAGCCGCTACGCCCCTGGGACGGCTTCGGCTTCAACTACGTCGAAACCGCTCAAACCCGCGATTACGCGGCCGATCCGCAAGAATATGGCGGCTTCAGCTACCTTTCCGAAGCCGACCGGGCGGCCATTCTTGAAATGATCTTTGGTGAAGACGGCCTGAAACCTGGTGTGCTGAAAATGTTCCTCGACAGCTTCCACCAGCTCGAACCAGGACCAGCGTACAGCCTCGATCCCAACATTCTCGACCCGGCGGCGTACGATCACGCCAGCACCTGCCGCTGGATGACCGATTTCGTGCGCTAGGGACGACGCATCACGTTAAACCGCGGCGGTTCCGATTTGCCGATCATTGTCACCCTCTATGGCCCACCTGGCTGGATGACGCAACAAAAAATCCTGCGCGGCCGCGACCTGAACCCACTTTACAAAACCGAGGTGGCCAAATACCTGATCGCTTGGGCCAAACACCTGCGGGATGTGGAGGGCTTCAATGTGCGCTATCTATCGTTGCATAACGAAGGCGAAGACTGGGTGCGCTGGCCCGCCGATGGCGGCGACGCCCCCGAGCATTCCAATCACGATTACAACCTGTTCTGGCCGCCCGAACAGGTGGCCGATTTTCTCGCCTTCATGCCGGCCATGCTCGAAGCCCACGGCATCGAGGGTGTCACCGTCACCCCCGGCGAATGCACCAACTGGCAGCGCTTCTACGATTGGGGCTACGCTGACGCCATCGCCGACAACCCCGCCGCCGCGGCCGGGTTGGGGTTGATCACCTCGCACGGTTTTGCCAGCCTGAGTTGGAGCAACCGCTGGTATGGCGATTGGCGCAGTGCCGGGATTGACCTGTTGCGCGAAAAGCGCCCCGACCTGCATGCCTGGGTCACATCCACCAGTTGGGCAAAGATGGATGTGGAGTTTGTCAACCAGATTCGCAGCAATATCTATATGGCAAAGGTGAATGCCATCATCCCCTGGGCGGGCATACAGGTGGCGGGCAGGTGGGTCGGTGGCGATCCCAATCCCGGCTGCGCTTTCAAAATCTCAACGGATGGCACTTATTACGTCGAACCGGGCTATTATTTTTACAAGCAGGTCTGCTCGCTGGCGTAGCCTTCCGGCCCGGTGTAGCCCATGTTCATGGGCTACATGGCGATCCGGTTTTTTAATTCGATTTTGCCGATCTGGATCGGCTCAAACAAGATCGATGTGTCCAAAGTGCGTCTCCTTTTATTGATACACCGCAACTTAGTTGACATTTATTCAATAAAAAAAGTATACTACCCCCACATCGCCCTGGCAACGTACACACAGGCCATGCGTGTCATTTAATTGACATTTGCCCACCGTCTGTTTCCGAATTGGAGTGAAGCGTGGAACAAAAAACTGATTTGAGAATCATCAAAACCCATAAGGCGCTAACCGAGGCCTTTTGGCAAATGCTGGGTGAGAAAAAGTTCGAGACGATTACGGTAAACGAATTGTGCGACCGCGCCATGGTGCGGAGGGCTACCTTCTACAAACATTTCGCCGATAAAAATGAGTTCTTTGCCTTTTTGATTCAGGCGAAACAAGCCGAATTTGACGCACAAATCCGGCAGCAGGCAGGCAATGACCGCCCCCAATCCTTTTATCTTGGCATAATCCAACACACACTGGATTTTCTGAGTTCAAACAAAAAACTGGTGCAAACCGTACTGGAGAGTAATATGCTCCCAACTGTTTTGGACATTCTCTCCAAACAAATCACCATTGATATTACGCAGAAATTGAAGGAAGATGCTGAAAATGGCGTCCCCCTCCCGGCCTCGCCGCAAGTCATGGCGCAATTCTTTACCGGAGCGCTGGTATACACCATGAGATGGTGGGTTACCCAAAAGAGTGTCTCAGAAGTTGAAGTGATGGAAGAACTCACCCGTTTGCTGAGTGCTTATTAACGGGAACCACTCTGCCTCGCAGCGCCGGCCAAATTCGTCCGAGTGACGCGTGCCCAACACATACCCACACGGCGCACCATCGCCAGTGAGGATGAAACACAGGTCAGGTTCCAGAACGGCGTATGGGCCAGCATAATGATGGCCGGGAAGTTCTGGATCGGGGTAGAGATGGCTGCCATCCGCGCCGCTTTCGACGGTTTGCACGCAGATGCGATATACAGAGCAAAGATCGCTGGGGTGGTATGGTCGGATGTGGAATTCCATCAGCCCTCCTGGGCCATTCTGAAGACTTCTTCAGCACACTCCCAGGCCGTTTGCGGGTCGGCGCAGGTTTCTGTCGTGCCTACCTGTCCTTTCCATGCCCACACATACAGCGCATCGGGTTTTTCGCGCAGCAAGATTTTGCCTTGCTCGATGATGCGCGGCTCGCGACCACTATGCAGCGCGGTACATCGAACAGATGGTCAAATCGGTACAATCATCTGGATGTACCGGGCGCGCACATCTGGATCGCGAAAATCCAGGCCAATGATCGGAGCCGTATCTTGCCCCACCAGCAGGATCAGGATCAAGCTACTCATCATTTGGAATGCCTTCATGCGTAGGGTTTCTTCGTTTCCAGCAGGTAAAATCTCCCCCAGGGTGTGGGTAATAAGCGCCAGCCCATCGGCCTGTACGAACGAAGCATACTCCCGCTGGAATTCTACGTTCAAGTTCTGGTTTACAAAAGCCTTCACCAGGTTGGGGTAAGCAAACACTGCATCACAGTAAACCGTCATAAAAGCGATCAGTCGCTGGCGCGGCGGTGTTGCTGTATCACGCAGATGGTCAAAGGCTTCGGCAAAACGGCTGCGCAAAATCTGCAAGGCCTGATAAATTACCTGCTCTTTCGAGCCAAAGTGATAATTCACGGCTGCCACATTCACACCGGCCTGCGCGGCAATCTTGCGGATGGTCACCTGTCCGGCCCCCTGCGTTTCCAGTAGTTGCAACGTAACCTGGAGAATCTGTTGCCGGGTTGCAGATTTTTCGTCAGTTTTGGCCGCGTTCATGGTCGTTTGCTCCGTAAATGGCGCTGCGCGGGTGGAATTCGCTCCAGCCTAACCACCATTGCCGCTCGTAAGACAGTCTCTCGCCGTTGGTTGTGCAGATTTGCACCCGGTCGCCTGCGGGAATATAGTCGAGAGACAAATCTTCTCCCCCAACCTGATCCCGGATTGTCCCCTGCGTTCGTAAAGTTTCCAACCGGTAGGCCCTTGCCTCACCGCGAACAACCACACCAATCACCATTTCGTGTGCGTCCAGGCGTTTATCCAGTGGCGAAAGGCCATCCAGGTTGGCGCTGTGTGTGATACGCAGCGCCCGCATCAAAACCTTCTTAGGCATCAGGCCGGTGAATTTTTCAGGTTCTACGGCATAACCCACTTGAGGATACAGGGTTCGTAACTCACCCCAGGTTGTTTCCCAGCCGGGGAGAATCTCCAATTTTGCGCCTTTCAATGGCCCGGCAATCGCCTCGCCGGTCGCGTGCTGCCAGATACTACCGGTTTCGCGGTCATTCATGACCATGTTTTTACGCCACACCCCGTAGACATCGAAGGTCAATCTGCGCCCATTCAGCGTGGCGGCATACACGATGCCGCTATGGCAGGCCGCTCACCACGCCGCCAGCACGGGAATGTCTCCCAGGATATCGTTGATCAGGTGATGCGGAACGAGCGTTTCCAGGGGGTAGGCCAACACTTCCCCGTTCACTTCGGTTGCCAACACCGGGGCTGAATCTGCCAGGCCGGTACTGGTGCGCTGAGGTTGTTCTAATGCCACAAAGACCCGTTCCGAGTAAAAATTTGCCGCCATAAAGCTAAACCAGAGCGCGATGAGAATTGCCATCCACCCCCAGCCAAAGCCGCTTGTCCACAGTGTCAGCCCAGCAAAACACCAGACGGTGATGGCCTGTCCCAATCGCACCCAAGGACTGTGACCCCATCGCAGAGGCGTCAAACCCAGCCGTGGGAAGAACCCGGTCAGTAAAGGCAACAACGGAATGGAGAACCCGGCCAGAAGAGTCAACAAGAAAAATAAGATGGGCATCGGATCAAACTCCTTGTGGATAAAACAATGTTTCAAACATTGTTTGAATTATACGACGCTCATCCGATCTCGTCAAGTTCGACCACCATGCCTTTGCACTGGAAAATAGATAGGGAAAGATGGACTGTTCTCACCAGCGGTTTCCGTCCGACAACAAGGGCGGATTCTCGTAGACAATTCACAGGCTGTTGAGTTATCACCCGCCAAATTGGGCTGTATTGCTGGCTAAAACAATGACTACTTGCTCAATGTTCTCAAAATTTGGAATACGATTGCCCTATAAATGCATCCACGCTGGACTACCCATGTGCATGATATACTTTTTTACTGCCTTGCAGCGCTCTACCCATTCGCCATTGACCCTTTTGAGATGAGTACCCACCCCCTCTACCAACTCCTCCTCGTCGAAGACGACCCCGCCGTGGCCCAAAGCCTGCAGCAGGCCCTGGCCCGCGAAGGTTACACCGTCACCTGGAAGGCCAGCGGCAGCGAGGGGGCGCGCCATGCTCAAACGGCCACGCCGCACCTGATCCTGCTCGACATCCGCCTGCCCGACGGCTCCGGGTTCGATTTCTGCCGCCAGATGCGCCAGTTGGGGCTGCGCCAGCCGGTGATTATGCTCACGGCGCAGGCTGAAGACATGGATAAAATCCTCGGCCTCGAAATGGGCGCCGACGATTACGTGACCAAGCCCTTTAACCTGCGCGAACTGCTCTCGCGCATCCGGGCGCAGTTGCGGCGGGCCTATGGTGAGTTTTCCTCGGCAGATGCCAACCTGCTCTTCATCGGCGACCTGGTGATTGACCTCGCTCGCAGCCAGGCATCTCGCGGCAATGAAGCGCTCCCCCTGACGCCGACCGAATTCCGCCTGCTGGTCTACCTGGCGCGTCACCGCGGCCAGGCCCTCCGCCGCGAACAAATCGTCGAAGCTGTGTGGGGCTATTCCGCCGACCCGGAGAGCGAACGCACCGTCAACGTCCACATCCGCCGCCTGCGCGAAAAGATCGAACCTGATCCCAGTCAGCCGACGCTGCTGCTGACCGTACCTGGGGTGGGGTATCGCCTGGCGCATGAATTGTAAGCGTGGTGCGTGTAGCGTGTTCCGTTAGGTTATGGGTGAACGGAACACGCGACACGTTACACGTTTTTGATTACGAAACTGTAATCCCCCCGCAACCGCCCTGCAATCTGCCTCCGCTAAACTTGGGGAAATTCGGAGGTTGAATATGAAACGATTGTGGATCATTCTGATTGTGCTGGCGTTTGTTGCCGCGATTGCTGCGGCGGCCTACCTGGGTTTTCGCACCACCCCGGTTCAGGCGGCGGTCACGCCTGAGGCGCCCCCCACCATTCCTGTCACCGTTTGCGATGTCGAGCAGACCATCACCGCGCCGGGAAACCTGGTCAATACCAACGAAGCCCAAATCGAAATGCCTTTTACCGGCAAGCTGGCCGAGGTGAACGTGCGCGCCGGCGATACGGTAAAAGCCGGGCAAGTGCTGGCAACCCTGGATGGCAAGGAAACCTACGAGGCCGCCGTTGCCGCCGCCAACCTGGAAGTGCTGCAAGCCCAGGCCGCCCTGGACGAGTTGTACGCCAATGCCCCGCTCGATGTGGCCCAGGCAGGCCTCACCCTGGCCGAGGCCAAAAAGGCTCTTGAAGATGCCCAAAAAGCGCGCGACCGTCTGGAGCGCCCACGCGCCAGCGCAGCTACCATAGACGAGGCCAAAGCGCGCCTGGCGTTGGCTGAGGCTCAAGTGGATATTGCCCAACAGTCCTACGACGGCCTGAGCGAATTGCCTTTTGAAGACCCCGAACGCGCCACGGCCCGCCTGACACTGGCAAACGCCCAGCGCGAATACGCCAATGCCCTCGCCACCGTCAACTGGTACCTGGGGAAATCCACCGAAACCGAAATCTCGCTGGCAGATGCAACATTGGCGCAGGCCCAGGCGAAATTTGACCTGGCCCAGGCCACCTGGGATGCGCTGCAAACAGGGCCAGACAGCCTGAAGATTACGCTGGCCGAAGCGCAGCTTGCCAATGCCCAGGTCAAACTCGCGGCCGCCCAAGATGCGCTGACCCGCCTGACCATTACCGCCCCTTTCGATGGCATGATCCTCGAATCGAAAGCCCAGACCGGCGAAACCATCCCCGCAACGACAGCGCTATTTACGCTCAATGACCCCCAAGCCGTCGAAGTCGAGACCACGGTGATCGAGGAAGATTTGCCTTATGTCGAAATCGGCCAGCCTGTCGAAGTTTATTTCGACGCGTTACCCACTGAGACGATCACCGGAACGGTCAGCCGCATCGTTCCCAAGCGTGCCGCGGGCGACCGCCCACTGTATTACGTTTACGTTACGCTCGACCATATCCCCGCCAAACTTTTTGCCGGCATGAGCGCCGACGCCTCGGTGACGATTGCCGAGCGCCAGGGTGTGCTGTGCCTGCCGCGGGCATTGGCGCAGGCCGCCGCCGATGGCGCGGATGGAAAACATCCGACCGCCACCGTGGAAGTATGGGACGGCGCACAGAAGCAGAAGCGCGTGATCGAAGTGGGGTTGCGCGGCGATACCCAGGTGGAGATTCTCTCTGGCTTGAAAGAAGGCGAGTTGGTGGTGGCGCGATGAACGAAATCATCCTCACCCAAAATCTCACCCGCACCTACCGCATGGGCAAGAGCGAAGTTCACGCCTTGCGGGGGGTAGACCTGACAATCGCCGCCGGAGAGTTTGTCGCCCTGATGGGCAGTTCGGGCAGTGGAAAATCTACCCTGCTGCACCTGTTGGGCTGCCTGGATACGCCCTCCGCTGGCAGATACCAACTCAAAGGCCGCGAAGTGGGCCGCCTGAGCAAAAACGAACGCTCCCGTCTGCGTAACCAACGCATCGGTTTTATTTTTCAGAGCTTCAACTTGCTGCCGCGGCTTACAGCCCTGGAGAATGTGGCCCTGCCATTGCTCTACCGCCGGGAAGCGAAAAACGCTTCCCAACAATCCCTGCGCAACCTGGAACGTGTCGGTCTGGCCGAACGCGCCCACCACCAGCCCAACGAACTCTCTGGCGGCGAGCGCCAACGCGTGGCGATTGCGCGGGCCCTGGTGGTCGAACCGGCCATCTTACTCGCCGACGAACCCACCGGCAACCTCGATTCCGTCACCGGGGCCGAGATTATGGCGCTGCTGCTGGAGCTTTCTGCCGAAGGCCGCACGATTCTGATGGTCACGCACGATCCCCAGGTGGCGGGCCATGCGCATCGGATCATTCACATGAAAGATGGGCAAATTGCGCCATGAACGCCACCAACACCCTCCTCACCGCCCTGCGCGGCCTGCTGGCGAACAAGCTGCGCGCCGCCCTCACCATGCTGGGCGTGATCATCGGCGTGGCCTCGGTGATTGCCATGCTGGCCCTGGGCAACGGGGCACGCGCCGCAGTCGAATCCAGTTTGCGCTTTTTGGGCGCCGACCAGGTACAGATCAGCGCCAAGATGACGATTGACGATGGCGAACTGGCCGCAGCGGGCAAAATTCTCTCTTACGAAGACGGTTTGCACATGGTTGAAAACGTCCCGCAGGTGAAAAGCGTGGAGATGTCGGTCAGTGGCTCGGCTAAAGTGCGCTACGAACGCGCCTCGCTCGATCTCAACATCATCGGCAGCACCGCCGAAGCGCTCGACAATATGGCGGCCCATGCCGAAGTGCAGCCGGTGGGTTGGCCCGAGGGCAAACCGCTGAACGCCCAGGCTTTCCTGGCCCTGGGGCGCTACTTCACCGCCTCCGAAGTGCTGCAAAACGCCCCGGTGTGTGTCCTCGGCTCGAAGACGGCGCAAGACCTGTTCGGCGGCGATAACCCATTGGGGCAGACCGGATGGGTCAACCGGAAGCGTTGCAGCGTAATTGGCGTGTTGGTCGAAGTCGAGTCTACTGATGAAACCCAGCGCTACCAATCCAATCCTAACAAGACCTTCTTCATGCCGATCAGCACCGCCATTGAGCAGCTCTTCGAGAACGAGCCTTCGGTGGGCATCACCGCTCACGTGCGTGATGAACTGCAAATGGACGACGCCAAGGCCCAAATCACTGCCTATCTGCGCCAACGCCACGAGATCGAAAAAGGCCCCGACGACCGCTACGCCGATGATTTCAACCTGACCACGCGTAAAGACATCCTCGGCACGCAGCAAGAGACGGCGCGTTCGTTCTCGCTGCTGTTGGCCGCCATGGCGGTGGTTTCACTGGTGGTGGGTGGCATCGGCATTATGAACGTCATGTTGGTCAGTGTCACCGAGCGCACACGCGAGGTCGGTGTGCGCCTGGCGGTGGGGGCCAGTTCGTTCGACATCGTCTGGCAGTTCTTACTCGAAGCGGTGTTGATCAGCGCCGGCGGCGGACTTCTCGGCGTGGCGCTCGGCATCCTCACCATCCCACTGGCGGCGCAACTCAACCAGGGCATGGCGATCCTGGCTCCAGGCAGCATTCCGCTCTCATTGGGCGTGGCCCTGCTCACGGGCGTGATCTTTGGCATCTACCCGGCGCTGCGAGCGGCGCGGTTAGACCCGATTGAAGCGTTGCGATACGAATGAAACGTGGAGCGTGTAGCGTGCTCCGCTTTTTTGCCCACGGAACACGCTACACGAGCCATACAATCTCCCATCTTGAAAGGAATCCCTCTATGTCCCCTCAATCTCGTACTCCCCTTTATGTTGGTCTTGGCATCTTTTTGTTGGTTGTGCTGGTCGCGGCGGCTTTCTTTGTCGGAAGGCTGATCAACCAGAAGGCCGTTGCACCCGATGGTTTGCCCGTGATCGGCAGCGGCCCCGGTAATGGGCAGATGGTCAGCATGGCGGTAAGCGTCAAACCTGCTCCCGAACTGCCCACGACACCCCCCGAACTCAATGGCCTGTTCACCAAACGTGACGATAACAGCATTTTCATTGGAACGATGACCGGTAACATGGGCATGGGTGTTACGGTCAGTGAAGGTTCATCTGACGAGGGCGGCGCACCGGTAATGAGCAGCGGCCCATCGTATGACGGCCCGGTGGTCGAAGTGGTCATCACCAGCGAAACGAAGCTGTATGCAGAAACCACCCAGCTCGACCCATCGCAGCCGCCCAGCGGTGAAATCCAGCAGACCGTTGGCCCCGGCAGCCTGGATGATCTCGGCAGCGACAGCATGATCACCGTGTGGGGCCGTCGCACCGGTGACCGTGTGATTGCCGATGTGGTGCTATACTCCAGTCCGATGATGATCACCCTGCCGGGAAAATAAATAGTCAACCACAGACCACACGGAATACACGGAATGAAAACCGCTGGGCATTGCATAAATGAGTAACTTTCCAGGCTGTTTTCCGTGTGTTCTGTGTGTTCCGTGGTTGCTTTGTTTTTGATCGTAGAGTCAATCCCATGAACCTGCACTCCATCCGCTGGCGTTTGCCCCTGAGTTACATTGCCATTGCCCTGGTGGCCGCCCTGGCCTCCGGGCTGATGATGCTGGCCGTGCTACGCGGCTATTACCAGCAGCGTGAGCGCCAATATCTCGAACGCAACGTCGTCCCCATTGCCCTGACCGCCGAACAGATTCTTCAGGCAACACTGCCAGAGAAGACAATTGCCGATCAGGTGGCAGCATGGTCGTTTTTGCTGCAAGCGCGGGTGCAGATATTCAAGGCCAATGGCGGTTTATTGGCTGATTCGGGCACACCCAATTCCCAACGTATCTTGATGGTTTCCAACCTGGATGCAGCCGGCGGTCGGGCTGGCGGCATCTTCGAGATGCCTGTGGATGCAACGATCCCTTTGACCGCCACGATTCCACTGAATGGGCCGGCGCCAGCTTCGGGAATATTTCTGCTGCCAGCCGGGCCGCCCGCTGGTGCCGCAAACGATGTGATCGTGGTGAATGATTGCTCCCCTGGTGATGTGTGTCCGGTGGGGGTATCTGTGGGAACTTTTATCAGCGGCACCGAACCGATTACCCGGCCTATCGCCATTTCGATGTCGCTGGCGAGTTCGCCGTATGGTTTTGAGATGGATGCCAATGCCGAGATCAGCGAGCCGCGTTCGACCCAGCGCATTGAACAAACCCTGCACGATACCGCCGGTAACATCGTCGGTCGGATCGTTGTTTCCGATGGGCCGGGATACGGCGCAGAGATTGTTATGAGTGTTGCGCGGGCGTGGGCGATTGCCAGTTTGCTTGCCCTGGCGGTGGCGGGTGTTACAGGCTGGCTCGCCAGTCGGCGCATGACAGCCCCCGTGCTGCGCCTGACCGCTGTCACCGCCCGCATGACCCAGGGCGATCTCAGCGCCCGCACCGATGTCAGCACGCCCGATGAGTTTGGCGCCCTGGGGCGTTCCTTCGACCAGATGGCCGAACAGATCGAAGGATTGGTGGGCACGCTGCGCCGTTTTGTGGCCGATGCCGCCCACGAGTTGAACACCCCCATCACCGCCCTGCAAACCGATTTGGAACTGGCTCGTAAAATGCTCGCCGAGGCAGGGTCTCGACAAGCTCGACCGGCGGGAACATCGCGGGTTGAGCCTGTCGAAACCCATGAGCTTGTCGAAACTCTCTCTTGTTCACAACAACAGTTAACTCGCCTGCAGGGGTTGGTACGCAGTTTGCTAGATTTATCCCGCCTGGAAGGTCAGACCAGCCTCGGCGTGCGTCAACCGGTTGACCTGGCCGAATTGGTTCAGATGTTAGCCGAAATCTACGCCTCGCGGGCCGAGCAGGCCGAAATCAAATTCGAGTTAACGCTTCCCGGCGAGCCAGTGATCATTTCTGGCGACCCGGCCCAACTCAACATGGCCCTCGGCAACCTGCTCGATAACGCCCTCAAGTTCACCCCGCCCGGCGGCACGGTGCGCCTGAGCCTGGAAAAACTCGACGCCCAGGTTTCCCTGGGCGTCGAGGACACAGGCATTGGCATCCCTGCCGAAGATTTGCCGCTGCTCTTCCAGCGTTTTCACCGTGGGCGCAACAGCGCGGCTTTTCCGGGCAATGGGCTGGGCCTGGCGATTGTGAAAGCAATTGTGGATGCCCATGGTGGAACCATCGAAGCAGCCAGCCACAGTCAGCTAACTACCTTTCACATCCAGTTAGGTGCAGCCATACCCGTGTTGGTTTCGACAAGCTTAACCAACGGTTACATGTAAATGTGACATTGCCAAACTTGTCAGAAATGGTTAACCGGGTTCTGCGCGATCGTGGATTTTTCCCGGTTCGGGATAGCTAAACGGCGGGGTGATGCCAAACGACGGCCTGGCGCGGTAAGGCGCTTCAAGGGCGGCCATTTCCTCGTCCGTCAGACGGATTTCGACGGCCGCGGCGGCTTCTTCCAGATGATGCAGTTTCGATGCTCCCACAATCGGGGCCGCCAATGCCGGGTGTGCCAGCAGCCAGGCCAGCGCCACTTGACCCGGTTTCACGCCGCGCTCGTCGGCGATGCGGCAAACGGCCTCGACAATCTGACGGTCAGGTTCGGTCTGGAAGGCCGCCACGAAGGGGTCGGCTTCGGAGCGGGAGGTGGCTTCGGCCTGGCCGGAGGGCCGCCGGGCCAGCACGCCGCGCGCCAGCGGCGACCAGGGGATCAGGCCCACGCCTTCGGCCGCGCACAGCGGCAGCATCTCGCGCTCTTCCTCGCGGTAGAGCAGGTTGTAATGGTTCTGCATCGAGACGAAGCGCGCCCATCCATATTGATCCGAAAGTCCCAGGGCCTTCATAAACTCCCAGGCATACATCGAACTCGCCCCGATGTAACGCACCTTGCCCTGGCGCACAAGCTGGTCGAGGGCGGCGAGTGTCTCTTCGAGCGGTGTGTGCGGGTCGAGGCGGTGAATCTGGTACAGGTCAATCACATCCACGCCCAGGCGGCGCAGGCTGGCCTCGCAGGCCTGTTGGATGTGCTTGCGCGATAGCCCGCTCATGTTGGGCCTGTCGCCGGGGCCAAAGAAGACCTTAGTGGCGATGACCACCTCGTCGCGGTTGGCGTATTCTTTCAGCCAGCGCCCGGTGATCTCCTCGCTGCGCCCGGCAGAGTAGGTATCGGATGTGTCGAAGAAGTTGATGCCCAACTCCACGGCGCGGCGGAAGAAGGGGGCGGCGGCATCTTCATCCAGCACCCAATCCCAGCCCAGCCAACCGGGCTGCCCAAAGCTCATGCAGCCCAGGCAGATGCGCGAAACTTGCAGACCCGTGCGGCCTAAATGGGTGTATTGCATGGTCGGTTACTCCTGTGCGTTGAGAATTTGATCAATCGCCTGCATTTGTTCCGGGGTCAACGGGCCAAAAGCCAGGGCGCGGGCGTTTTCATCGGCCTGTTGCATGTTTTTGAAACCGGGGATGGGGATGGTGTTCTCGCTCAGACCCCACAGCCAGGCCAGCGCGCCCTGGGCCAGGGTACGCCCGCGGCTGGTCAGAATCTCGCGGATGGCGGCCAGTTTGGCCAGGTAGGCGGGGTTGGGGCGGCCATCAGGAAACAGCGCTGACGGCAAGCCGCTGCCGCGCACATCCTGAGCGCCGAGCTGATCCCCGGCCTGGTATTTCCCGGTGAGCAGGCCCATCCCCAATGGCCCGCGGTTGATGCTGGCCAGGCCGTGCGCCTCGCAAAAGGCCAGGATTTCCCGGTTGCCTTCGAGGATATTGAGATGCTGCTGGACGGCGATGCAATGCGGCC
>CAZSFD010000041.1:0-44591 GCA_964606085.1 uncultured Anaerolineaceae bacterium | reverse complement strand
TGCTGCGCGCCGCCACAATCTTCACCAGCCCATCGCAAACCAACCGCAAATGGGAAGAACAGGTCGGCATGACCAACCTGCAAGCCATGGCCTGCGGCGTGCCGGTCGTCACCACCCGCAGCGGGGCCATCCCCGAATACGTGCCAGAAAGCGCGGGTTTGCTCGTGTCCGAACGCGACCCGGCGGCCCTGGCCGAAGCGCTGATCACCCTGCTGCGCGACCCGGCCCTGCGCCAGCAAAAAGGCCAGGCCGGGCGCGACCATGCCGTGACCCATTATGACGCCCACCAGAATGTGCGCCAGGCTGAAGAGCGCCTGCTTTCGCTGGTATGAAACGGATTTTCCCACGGGGCAACCCCAACCTTCACCCGATCATTAACCTGCTGCTGCTGGCGAGTATTTTACTCACCGGCGGGATTGGGCTGGCGCGCACCCTCATCAGCACACGCCAATTGCCCCAACCCTTCGATTTTGCCATCTATTACCTGGCGGCCAGCCTGCTCAACAACGGCCAGGCCGATATTTACCATGTGGCGGCCATCCACCAGGTGGCTGCCCAGCGCGGCGTGGCTCACTACGCCACGCAATATCCCTATCCGCCCGTTTTTGCCGCCCTGGTGCGCCCGCTGGCATTGCTGCCTTTTGAGGCCGCCAGCCGGCTCTGGCTGGCTTGCAACCTGTTTGTCACCCTGCTGGCCGGCTTCTGGTTATGGCAGATCGCCGGGCAGCTCTTCGCACCGCCCCCGCCAGGCGTGTTGGCGCTGGCTTTCGTCTTGCTGCCTTCACTGCACCTGGCGTGGCAGTTGGGCCAGGTTAGCCCATTGTTATTATGCCTGAGCGCGCTCAGTTTGCACCTGGCGCTGCGCAAGCGCGGTCTCACCGATGCCATCGGCAGCGGCATGGCCATCGGCGCGGCGGCGATGGTGAAGGTCTTTCCGGGCATTTTGCTGGCCTATGCCCTGGTGAGTCGAAAATGGCGCGTGAGCCTGGCGGGCCTGGCGAGCCTGGTGCTGCTGGGGCTGGTGGGGGTGTGGCTGGGCGGCGGATGGGCCAACTCGGTCAACTACGTGACCGTTTTCCTGGCAAATTTTTACCTGGAGCGGATGGCCAGCGTTGCCCCGTCGGTGCAATCGCTGGCGGCATTGTCCAACCATTTCTTCACGCCCGTCACCGTGTATCCAGAGGTTTTGCAGGTTGGCAATCGCATCGGGGTACAACTATTACCGCTGATCAACCAGCCGGCCCTGGCTGCGCCGATGAACTACCTGGCATCGCTCCTGGTGGTGGCGCTCTCTGGCTGGGCCATCTACCGCATCGTGCGCCAACCGCCCGACCCGCAGCGCTGGGCAATCGGTTTTGGCATGGTGACGCTGCTGCCGCTGTTGATCATTTCGACGGCCTATTATCATTACAGCGTGCTGGCCTTGCTGCCCATGCTGGTGCTTGTGCAGGTCAGCCGCCGACAGAATCGCCCGATGTTGATCCACCTGTGCCTGCTGGCCTATCTTTGCCTGGTACTGCAACGCTACGCCAACTGGCTGATCGTCCTCGGGCAATCCTTTTGGCTGGCATTTTTCGGCCTGTATGGTATCCTGTTGTTGTGGGGCAGTTCGATTTATCTGCTGATGACCTGGAAAGAAAGCGCGGTTCAACCATGATGCGCCTCGCCCTCGACGCCCAATCTACCCTCAGCCAAAAGACCGGCATCGGCCATTACACGGCCAACCTGCTGGCCGCCTTGCGGCGCATTGCCCCTGAAAATGAGTACATTCCACTCGATTGGGGGCGCGACCCGGCCATGCGCCTCGACCGCCGCCTGCGCTGGCAGCAGTGGGAACTGCCGCGCCGCGCCCAGGCCGCCCAGGCCGATATTTTGCACGTCACCGGCTTCGATGCGCCGCGCTTCAAGCCCTGCCCGGTGGTGCTGACCGTGCATGACCTGATTGGGGCGTTGTTCCCGCGGCAGTTCCCGTGGGCGGCGCGCTGCTACTGGGCCTCGTGGCTGCCGCGCTCGGTGCGCTGGGCCGATGCCATCATCGCCGATTCAGAGAACACGCGCCGCGACGTGATGCGGCTGACCGGCATCCCGTCCGAACGCATCACGGTCATCCCCCTGGGCGTTGACCCGCGCTTTCACGCCGCCCAGCCCGCCGAGGCGCTGGCGCGCGTCCGACAGCGCTATGGCCTGCCCGAAGCCTTTATCCTCTACATTGGTACGCTGGAGCCGCGCAAAGGGCTGGATACGCTGCTGGCCGCTTTTGTGCAGGCGGCCTCCACCCTGGCGCACGATCTGGTGGTGGTGGGCAAGAAGGGCTGGTACACCGAGCATCTCTTCAACCAGGTGCGCGTCTTTGGGCTAGAAAAGCGCGTCCATTTCACCGGCTACGTGGCCGATGAAGACCTGCCCGCCCTCTACGCCGCCGCCAGCCTGTTCGCCTTCCCCTCACGCTATGAGGGCTTTGGCCTGCCGCCGCTGGAGGCGATGGCGTGCGGCACACCGGTGGTCTCTTCGAATGCGGCCAGCCTGCCGGAGGTGGTGGGCCAGGCAGGGCTGAGCGTGCCGCCCGATGACGCCGCGGCGCTCGCCAACGCCATCTGGCAGGTGCTTTGCTCGCCCGAATTGAGCGCCCGGCTCCGACAAAGCGGCCGGCAGCAGGCACAGGGCTTCACCTGGGACGAGACCGCCCGGCAGACGTTGGCGGTGTACAACCAATTGCTTTGATGCCTTGTACGGGCGACCCGCCACCCTATTTTTTGCATACACCCATGAACATCCTCCTCGATGCCTCCGCCGCCGTCCACCAACGGGCTGGCATTGGCCGCTACACCCAGGAATTGCTGACCGCCCTGCTCGAACTTGCCCCCGAACACACCTGGCGCATCTTCTACAACCGCGCCGCCGACGCCAACCCACACCCCCCGCTCAACCGACTGCCCGGCGTGACCATCGCCACCGGCGACAAGCCCTGGCGGCTGCGCGTGCTGCTGGCCCACCTGCTGCGCCGCCCGCAAGATGCGCGGCTGCCCGCCGACCTGTTCCACGCCACTGATAACCTGCTGCCTTATCTGCGCGCCCCAGCCGTTTTCACCCTGTTCGATCTCACCCACCACTTTTTCCCACACACGCAGGCCAGCCTCAACCGCTGGTATCTCACCTTGATGCTGCCGCGCTTTCTCAAAACTGCCAGGGCCGTGATCGCCATTTCCGAACAGACCCGGCAAGATGCCATGCGGCTGTATGGCCTGCCTGGCGAGAAAATAACCGCCATCCCTTTGGGGGTGAATACGTGCTTTCGACCAATCAACGCCGCCGACATTGTGGCTACACGCGAAAAATACACCCTGCCCGAAAAGTTCATCCTCGCCGTCGGCACGATTGAGCCGCGCAAGAACCTGGCGGCGTTGCTGCCCATGTTACAAATGGACGAACGCCTGCACCTGGTCATCGCCGGCAAACGCGGCTGGCTGGCTGAAGATTTCTTGCGCCAACTCGAGGCCAGCGGCTGCCAGGGACGCGTCACCTGGCTGGGGCGCACACCCGAAGCCGACCTGCCCGCCCTGTACAGCGCTGCCCGCCTGTTCGCCTTCCCCAGCCTGTACGAGGGTTTCGGCCTGCCGGTGCTGGAGGCGATGGCCTGCGGCACGCCGGTCGTCTGCGCCAACACGTCCAGCCTGCCAGAGGTGGCTGGCGAAGCCGCCCTGCTCACACCAACCCACGAACCCCGCACCCTGCACGCCGCCATCAGCCGCCTGTGGGATGATGATGCTTTCCACGCCGAGCATCGCGCCAGCGGCCTGGCTCACGCCGCCCGCTTCACCTGGCAGCGCACCGCCCAGGAAACGTTGAGGGTTTATCAAGGGGCAGGTAGCAAGGGGCAAACGGCAAGGGGCAAGTGAACCTGCCACCTGCTCCCCGCTCCCCATCTCCCCCATCTCCCCCGCTCCCCCTGCTCCCCTGCTCCCCTGCTCCCCCATGTACCTCCTCGACACCCGCCCCGCCACTACCCACTTCCCTGGCATCGGACGCTATGTGCGCAACCTGGCGCGCTGCCTGCCAACGCTGCTCGATGCCGATGAAAAACTGGCCTTCCTGGAAGATGCCGCTTGCCCGCAAACGTGGCTACACAACGAGCAGCGGGTCATCGCCAGCCACGCCTCGCCGTTTTCACTGGCGCAGCAGTGGCAAATTCCGCGCCTGATGCGGCAAGCGGGCATCTCGCTCTACCATTCGCCCTATTATCTGATGCCCTACCGGGCCGGCGCGCCCACCCTGCTGACCATCCACGACATCATTGCGCTGCGCTATCCGCAACTGGTCAGCCGGCAGGCGCGCTGGCTCTTTCGCCTGACCCATGCCCTGGCGCTGCACGCGGCCCGGCGCATCATCGCCGTATCGGAAGCCACCCGGCAAGATTTCATCGCCGCCTTTCATACCCCGGCAGAGAAAATCGTGGTCATCCCCCATGCCGTCGAAGCGCGTTTCCAGCCGCAAAGCCCGACGGAGGTGGCGCGGCTGCGCGGGAAGTTTGGCCTGCAAGCGCCCTTCGCCCTGTATGTGGGCATCAATAAGCCGCACAAGAACCTGGAGCGTTTGGTGCGGGCCTGGCGGCAGGTGCGCCCGGCCGGCTGGCAATTGATCATTGCCGGGGCGTGGGATGCCCGTTACCCGCAGGTGCGCCAGGCCGCCGCCGGGGAGGCATCCATCCGCTTTTTGGGGCCGATGGCCGAGGCCGATCTGCCAGGGCTGTACAGTGCGGCGGCGCTGTTCGCCTTTCCCAGCCTGTATGAGGGCTTCGGCCTGCCCGTGCTGGAGGCGATGGCCTGCGGTACGCCGGTGATCTGCTCGCACGCCTCCAGCCTGCCGGAGGTGGGCGGCGAGGCGGTGGGCTATTTCGACCCACTCGATGAGCAATCTATCGGCGAGGCGCTGCTGCAGATGACGGGTGATGCTGACCTGCGGGGTGATTTGGCGCAGCGCGGCCTGGCGCGGGCAAGGTCGTTTGCGTGGGAGCGCTGCGCGCAGCAGACGTTGGAAGTGTATCGGCACATGACTGCGGCTTAAGCAGCAAACCGCGCTTTTGACAAAACGCGGTTTGCGGGGAAATTTCGTGGCGCAAATTTTTGGTTTGCGAACCTGCGCAATTCAGCGCTGGCAAGTCAGGGACTTGCGCCACGACTATCCATTACGGCTGCCTGACGATCAGCGGTAAAAAGATGTGGTAATGAGGCGGCGGGGCGATTGCGGTGACGGTGACGGCGAAGGGCTGCGTGTCGCTCAGGCCGAGGGCATTGCTGGCGGTGACGGTGGCGGTGTAAACGCCGGTGGCGGTGTAAACGTGCGTGGCGGCGAAGGTCGTTTCGCCGGCGGCGAGGTCGAGCGTGGTGGTCGTGCCGTCCATCCAATCCACGCCAAGCGTGTGGGCGAGGGCGGTGGGCGTGACGGCCGCGGTGAGGGTAATCTGCCCGGTGACGGTGATGGGCTGGTTGACCAGCACGGTTTGATCGGCCAGGGGGGAGAGTTCGAGTGCGGCTTCGGCAAAGGCGTTGACCAGGGCGGCCACGTAGACCAGGCGGGCGTTGAAGTAGATGGCGTGTTCGGAGGTGGTCCAATCGGAGTTGTTGTCGCGGTAGGCTTTGCCGGGGAAGCGGGAGTAGCACAGCGGGCAGCTATATTCGTTGGGGCCTTCAGCGAGATAGCCGTTGGGGATGCCCGGAACGCCATCGTAACTGTAAATGGTGGAGTAGATGGTTTCCGGTGAACGCGTGCCATAGCCCGAAACGTAGCTCTGCGCCAGGGGGTTGACGCCCAAAATGTAGTTCAACTGGGCGTGGGCGGCGC
This sequence comes from uncultured Anaerolineaceae bacterium, assembly GCA_964606085.1. GTDB lineage: Bacteria > Chloroflexota > Anaerolineae > Anaerolineales > UBA4823 > CAIQJJ01. Next base: position 38,753 of record CAZSFD010000041.1, on the reverse strand, counting down.
GCAGGATGCGGCTATCGAGGTTGCCGGCAATGGCCGAACCGCGCGCCAGGATCACGATGGTTTGCAGGGTGACGGAATTGGAACCCCAATAGTAGTCGGAATCCCATGCGTCAGAGCCGTCATGGAGGAAGTTGCGCCAGGCGCCATCTTCGCTGCGGGCCAATTGGCCTTCGCGCCAGAGGCCGAAATGCTCGAGGAACCAGGCTTTTTCGGTGGGGTCGGCGGCGGGGGAGGCGTTATAGGCCAAAAAGCCGGGGAAGACTTCGTCGCCGGCGTTTTCGGTGGTGGTGAGCCAGTTGGAGGCGAACAGTTCGTAGCGTTCGAGGAAGTAGGCGTCGTAGACGGCGGCGGCAGCCGTGCCGGAGAGTTCGACGGTGGCGCGGAACATCTCACCGGCGGCCCACATGCGTTGCTGCGTGTCGGTCAGCACGGCGCCATTCCAGCCAGTGGCGGCGATGTTTTCGGGGTGGGCTTGGAGGTAGGCCCAGCCGCGCTGGGCGGCGTGATAGAGCGTGTGGGCGTAGTCGGCGTCATAGGCGTGGAAGATGCGGGCAGCGGCGGCCAGGTAGGCCACGGCTTTGGCGGTGGCTTCGGTGGGCTTGACATCGGGCTGCCCGTTCACCAGATCGGCGATGTAGCGCACGGTGTTATCGCGTTCGGGGACGCAGGTGTTGGGGTTCTGGCTGGCGCAATTTTCTGGCCCGTTGTTGGGGTAAACCAGTTGGTAGAAGCCGCCGGTGGCGGGGTCTTGCATGGTCAGCACCCAGTCCATTTCCCATTTGATCTCGTCGAGGATGTCGGGCAGGCCATTGCCCGATTCGGGGATGTTGAGGTGGTCATCGGGGAAGGCGATGCCGAACATTTCGTAGGCGCTGAGCAGGTCTACCACAGCGGAGGCGGCGAAGGGGGTGTATTTGCCGTAATCGCCAGCATCGTACCAGCCCTTGCTGAAATCAACCGTGCGGGTGATGGCGCCAGGCACGCCGTCGAGGTCAGATTTCCAGCGCCCGGTGGCATCTTGGGGGTGGCCCAACCCACGTGGAAAATCGGGGGCGTGTTCGGCGGTGAGGGTGATGCCCTGGCGCTGGTAGAAGTAGTAGCGCGCGGCGTCTACGAGCAGGCTGTCATAAATATCGTGGCCGATGATAAAGGGGTCGGAGGCGGGGATGCTGGCATCGTCCACACGCAGGATGTAGGTGCCGGGCGTGTCGAAGTCACTGAAATCGGCGGTCAGGATGCGCTCACCAGAGACGAAGGCTTCGTAGTCGCTGATGAGGGCCAGTGTGCCGGTGTAAACGGCCTGGTTTGTGGCAGAAAGGTGCAGGGTGAAGGTTGTGCCAACGGTGGTGGTGAAGTTTTCGGCAAAGCCGCTGACCAGGGCATATTTTTCATTCCACAATTCGTAACCCACCTGGTTGACCTTGATGGCGGCGAAGGAGGGTTCGGAATCGGGCGAGGTGAATTGGATGTCGTTGATCCACAGCTTGAAAGTTTGCGCCGGGGCGCTGTAACTGCGGTCGAAGCGTACTTGCTGCATCTGGCGCGGGTTTTGCGAGGGAGCGATGAGATCGGCCAGGGGAATGCTGACATGCTGCCACTCGGTGGAGAGGGTGACATAAGCACTCAACTGCACTTCTGGCCCGCCCTGCTCGTTACCGCCTGCACGCCCCGGAACGATGTCGCGCAGGTGGATGGCCACGCTTTGCCCCGGCACAGTGCCTTTGACGTTAAATTCGAGGTGGCCGTTGGCGATATAATTTTCCAGGCTGTAAGAAGTCCAACCAACGCCTGCCAGGGCGCCGCCCCACCAATCCCAATTATTATCGCCATAGGTGGTGCTGATGACCATGGAGGGCAGGCCGCCATACAGGGCTTCGGGTTCGCTGCTAAAGGGGTAGCAACCATTCTCAACGGCAACCGCCCCGCTGGCCCAGCAACCCGGCCCGCTGCTGGTGCCAGGAGCGCTGTCTTTCAAGACGGGCAGGGGCAGCAGGTCGCTATAACCAGCGGGCGGGGCTGCCATGGCTTGCGGCGCAGCCGCCTGCGCGCCCAAAGCGGCAAGGCCCAGGCCCAACAAAAGGCCGGCCGCCAGCACGGGCATAAACAAACGAAAGGTTTTGGAAAGCAACATGAGGGTTTCTCCTTGAATGATGAGTTGACAAGCATAGGCTTGTTTACTAAACTAAGATAGAATGTACACTAAAATAAATTGATTGTCAACTTAAAATACGGCGTACACATAAACCATCTCCAAATTTCTTATGACAAAAATTACCGACCCCAAATCGAACATCCGCGCCATTGCCGAGGCGGTGCAGCTTTCGCCCACCACGGTCTCGCTGGCTTTGCGCGGCGACGAACGCATCCCTGAAGCGACGCGCCAGCGGGTGATCGAGGCCGCCAGCGAACTCGGCTACCAATATCGCCCGCGCCGCAAAGACGCCCCGCCTGCGGCCCTGCGCCACCTGGTCTTTGCCATCCACGATTACCACGATGAAGTTTCGGTGCTGAACAACCCCTTTTACGGGCGCGTCTTCAGCGGGGCCGAGAAAGCCTGCCGCCAGCACCAGGCCAGCCTGACCTATCTGATCCTCCTGCACGATCACCCCGCGGATGAAGTACTGCCGCCGGTGCTAACCAGTAAGCCAGACGGCGTTTTGCTGGTCAGCCCATATCCTGCAAGCATGGTGCAGCGCGTCGCCGAGGCCGCCGGGTGTCCACTGGTATTGGTAGATAACACCTATCCCGGCACGCCCTACGACACGGTGATGGCCGATGACTTCGGCGGCGGAGAATTGATCACGCAATATCTGATCGAGCAGGGTCATCGGCGCATCACCTTCATCACCGGGGCCACGCGCAACCTCACCATCCCGCCCAGCCTGCGCCAGCGCTATGCCGGCTATTGCGCCGCCATGCGCTCCGCCGGGTTGCAGGCTTCGCCCGAGATCCACTTGCCCGAAGCCCTGGGGGAACAGTATCGCCGCGCGACCTACCAGCCGTGGCTGAACGCCCTGCTCCATCAACAGCCGCGCCCTACGGCATTGCTCTGTGCGGCAGATTACATGGCTGATCGCCTCATCCAGGCCTTGGGCGACGCTGGCGCACAGATACCCGACGATATTTCTGTGGCCGATATTGACGATCTCGTCACGGCCAGCCAAAATCAACTCACCTCCGCCCACATCTTCACCAGCGACCTGGGGCGGCTGGGCGTCGAACGCCTGCTGGCGCGCCTCGAAGGTGAGGGCGGCCCGCAGCTCGGCCTGCGGGTGGGGATGCAATTGATGGTGCGTCGTTCGGTGGGCATTGTCAACAACGTGTAAACCTGCAAAGCTGCAACCCTCACCCACCTCCAAAAGCGGGTAAAATCAGGGCGTTTTTGATCTGGAGGCAATTTTTCGTCTATTTGGAGGCCGATATGAGCAAGAGTAAAGTTACGGAAGCACAACCCGAACGCCGCAAACTGGGCGTTCTGACCAGCGGCGGCGACGCCCAGGGCATGAATGCGGCGCTGCGCGCCGTGGTGCGCATTGGCATTGTGCGCGGGCTGGATGTCTACGCCATTTACGAAGGCTACCAGGGCATGGTAGATGGCGGCAGGCGCATCCGCAAAATGGAATGGGATGCCGTCGGCGGGATCATCCACAAAGGCGGCACGGTGATTGGCACGGCCCGCAGCGACGATTTTCGCACCCCCGAGGGCCGCCTGAAAGCCGCCGCCAACCTGCTCGAACATGGCATTGACCGCCTGGTGGTGATCGGCGGCGATGGCTCGCTGACCGGGGCCAATCTGTTCCGCAGCGAATGGCCATCGTTGCTGGCGAAACTGGTCGAAAAGGGCCAGATCAGCCAGGAAACCGCCGACGCCCACGGCAACCTGGTGATCGTCGGGCTGGTCGGTTCGATTGACAACGACTTCTACGGCACCGACATGACCATCGGCACCGACACAGCCCTGCACCGCATCGTCGAGGCGATAGACGCCATCACCAGCACGGCGGCCAGCCATCAGCGCACCTTCGTGATCAAGGTGATGGGGCGCAACTGCGGCTACCTGGCGCTGATGAGCGGCATCGCCACCGGCGCCGATTGGGTGCTGATCCCCGAAAACCCGCCCGATGTAGATAACTGGAAAGAAGTGATGTGCCAACGCCTGCACGCTGGGCGGCTGGCCGGGCGGCGCGACAGCATCGTCATCCTGGCTGAAGGCGCCCGCGACCGGCACGGTAATTACATCGGCAGCAGCGATGTGCAAAAGGCACTCGAAGACGGCCTGGGCGAAGATGTGCGCGTGACCGTCCTCGGCCATGTACAGCGCGGCGGTGCGCCCTCCGCTTACGACCGCACCCTGGGCACGCTGATGGGCTATGCCGCCGTCGAAGCCATCCTCGAATCTGGGCCAAACGACGAACCCCTGCTGATCGGCACCAAGGGCAACCGCATTGTGCGCTCACCGCTGATGGAATGCGTGGAAAAAACCCATGCCGTGGCCGATGCCATCGCCGAAAAAGATTACGAAAAAGCCATGTCGCTGCGCAGCAGCAGTTTTACCGATGCCTGGCGCACGCTGCTGGTCTTTGGCCGCACCCTGCCGCACGCCCCCGCCCCGGGGCAAAAGCGCTTTCGCCTGGGCGTGATGAACGCCGGTGCGCCGGCCTCCGGCATGAACACCGCCGCCCGCGCCGCCATCCGCCTGGGGCTGGATAAAGGCCACATCATGCTCGGCATCTGCAACGGCTTCGAAGGGCTGATGGAGTGTGATGTGCGCGAAATGGACTGGATGAGTGTGAACGGGTGGGTTTCGATGGGCGGCTCAGAGTTGGGCACCAGCCGTATGGTGCCCAAAGGCAGCCAGCTCTATGCCATTGCCCGCACCATCGAAAATAACAACATTGACGGTCTGCTGGTGATCGGTGGCTGGCCGGCCTACGAGGCCGTTTACAAGCTGTACAGCGAGCGCGACAATTTCCCCGCCTTCAACATTCCCATGGTATGCCTGCCGGCATCCATCAACAACAACCTGCCCGGCTCCGATTTCTGCATCGGCGCAGATACGGCGCTGAACAACATCGTCGAGGCGGTGGATAAGATCAAGCAATCGGCGGTGGCTACGCGGCGCTGCTTTGTGGTTGAAGTAATGGGCCACTACTGCGGCTACCTGGCGCTGATGGGCGGCCTGGCCACCGGGGCAGAACGGGTTTACCTGAACGAAGAAGGCATTTCGATCAAAGACCTGACCCACGACGTGGAAGAACTGATCCGCGGCTTCAAGAGCGGCAAGCGCCTGGGGTTGATGATCCGCAACGAGTACGCCAACCCGGTCTACACCACATCCTTCATTTGCTCACTGTTCGAGGAAGAAGGTAAAGACCTGTTCGACGTACGCCAGACTATTCTCGGTCACTTGCAGCAAGGCGGCGACCCCTCGCCCTTCGACCGCATCCAGGCCACCCGTTTCGCCCGCCTGTGTGTAGACTTCCTGGCCCAGGAATGCGAAAGCGCCTCCCGGCGCAGCGCCTTCATCGGGCTGGAAAATGGCAAAACCCAATTCCACGATATGCAAGATTTTCCACGCCTGGTAGATGCGCAGCATCAACGCCCCAAAACACAGTGGTGGTGGGAATTGCGCGAGGTGGCGCGATTGTTGGCGAATGAGCGGTAGCAGGGGGACAGGGTGCAGGGAGCAAGTGGCAGGTGGCAAGGTGGCAGGTAGCAAGATGATGGATGGAGGTTGAGCGGTATGGAGATTTCGGCGGAAGAATTGCGGAAGTGGTTACAAGAACAGGATGTGCTGCTGCTGGATGTGCGCGAGGCGGAGGAGCGGGCGGCGGGATATATCCCCGGCAGCGTGCATATCCCCATGAATTGGGTGCCTTACCGGTTGGAGCGGTTGAGCAAGGAACAAACGATTGTGGTGTACTGCGCCCATGGCGTGCGTTCGCTGGGCGTGACAGAGTTTCTGCGCCGCCAGGGCTATCAGGCCAGCAGCCTGCGCGGCGGCATTTACAGTTGGCTGGCCGTTCAAGGGACGATGACACGATGACGGCAAAGAAATCCACCTACCCCAACCCGCCGCCAGTGGTGCGCGTGAAAGGCACACATCGAAACATGGGCCGACAAATGGGCGAGGCGATGGCCGCCCAGGTGCGCCACAGCATCGAAAACGCCCACGCCCTGATCAAAGACACCGAAAACACGCTCGAATTAGATTGGGATGGCGCGGTGATCCAGTCGCGCAAATATATCCCCTTTGCCCAGGAACGCTATCCCCGCTATGTTGAAGAAATGGAGGGAATTGCCGAAGGGGCCGGTGTGCCATTTGATGACCTGGCGGCGCTGACGGCCATGGAAGGCGTCACGATGGATGCCTTGCACCTGACCAAATGCACCAGCTTGGCCGTCAACGACGACCGCACCGCCGACGGCCACGTGCTGGTGGCCCACAACGAAGACTGGCTGCCCGAAGACGAACCCGATCTCTTCATCATTCACGCCACCCCCGATGACGAACCCGCCTTCGTGGCGATGACGTATGGCGGCCTGCTGCCCAACATCGGCTTCAATGCCTGCGGTCTGGCGCAATGCTGCGACACGGTCTACCCCAACGACATCCGCATTGGTGTGCCACGCATCATCCTCTCACGGGCCGTATTGGCGGCGCGTACACTGGATGAGGCCATTCGCTATATGCTCATCCCCCAACGGGCAGCAGGCTACAACCATCTCTTAGCCCATGAGAGCGGCGAATTGTATAACGTGGAGGTGTCGGCGCGGCATTTCGCCATCCAATATGGCGAAAAAGGCTACCTGGCGCACACCAATCACTATCTATCGCCGACGATGCAAGTGGTGGAAAATGAACCCGATGAATTGGTGGCAACCCGCGTGCGTTACTTTCGCGCCCTGCGCCTGCTGCGCAAGACCAACAAACACACCGTCAAATCTTTGCAAGCCATTCAACGCGACCACGTCAACCACCCCGATTCCATTTGCAACCACGCCGAAAATGTCGGCAGCCCGCTCGACCGCGAAAAGACAATCTGCTCGCTGGTGATGGATTTGACGGCGCGGGTGATGCACATTGCCTGGGGAAATCCATGCCAAAATCCGTATCACACGGTGCATTTGTAACCACCGCCGGTCGAGCCTGTCGAGACCTGGGTGTCGGTTTCGGCTGCTGGGATGAAAATAACACGGGTAGGGGCGCACGGCGTGCGCCCCTACCCGCGTCTGATTGCGTCCAATCCGGGCGGATGCCAGCCGCCCCTACATTTTCATCTGATGGCCCATTCGCCTGTGTTGCGCAAACCCTTCCACGGCAAAAATCACCAGCGCCAGCCAGACGAAACCAAAACCGATCAAACGCTGGACATCAAACGGCTCGTGATAGAGCAGCACGCCAATCAAGAACTGCATGGTGGGGGCGATATATTGCATAATGCCCATGACCGAAAGCGGCACCTGGCGGGCTGCTGATGAAAACATCAGCAGCGGGATGACGGTGATAACGCCCGATAACACCAGCAAAAAATCGGTCAGGCGGCTGATATGCAGGAAACCGCCGCTCCCGGAGGCTTCCTCGAAGAGCAGCAAACCCAGGGCAGGCAAGAAGACCAGGCCGGTTTCGAGCGTGAGGCCATAGGTGGAAGATAGCGGGGCCATCTTTTTCACCAGGCCATATAAACCGAAAGAAAACGCCAGCGTCAAAGCAATCCACGGCAGGCGGCCATAGAGGATGGTCAGGTAGATCACGCCGGTTGCTGCCAACCCCACCGGAAGCCACTGCCAGGGACGCAGCCGCTCGCGCAAAATCAGCACGCCAAACAGCACGTTGACCAGCGGGTTGATGAAATAGCCCAGGCTGGTTTCGACGATGAAGCCGGCCTGCACCCCCCACACATAGGTCAACCAATTGACGCTCAACAGCAGGGCCGAAACAAAATAAAGGCCGATCAGCCGCGGCTGGTTAGCCGCCTGGAAAAACCGGCGCCATTGTTTGGTCAAAACCAGGAAAGCGGTCAGCAGCACAAACGACCAGGTAATGCGATGGGCAATGAGTTGCAGCGCGCCCACCGCAGAAAGCAGTTTGAAATAGATGGGGAAGACCCCCCACAGAAAATAAGCCCCGAGGCCCAGGGCAATGCCTTTATTGTTCATATTTTGCGGTATCCAGTCGTTGTCAGTCGCGAGGCAGGGTCAGGTCTACAGGCACACCAGGCGGGCGCAGCCAATTCAGCCACCCCCCTCCCCCGCTGATGCGCCGTTTTGGCGGTTTCTCGAAGAATGTTAGCAGCATGGCCAGGATCAATAATAACATACCGCCCCACTGCACCCACGACAACCTTTCCCCCAACCACCAATGCGAGAACAAAATGGTGATCAACAGTTCACCCAGGCCGAGCAAGGCGGTCTGCACCCCGCCCAGGTGCTTAACCCCCAGGAAGAGCGTCAGGCGGGAAGCAAACGTCACCGCCGTCAGGCCCAGCAAACCGAGCCAACCCACCGGCTGCGGGATGGCCGGAAAAGAGACGAAAAACAAGGCCGGCAGGGTGGCGGCAGCCATCGCCAGCAGCGTGTAGACTGTCACCGTCGGGGCCGGCATATCGAGCAGTACACGCTGGTTGATCGGCAGGTGCAGGGCATAGAGCATCGAAGACACCAGCATCATCAGCATCCCCACCACATCGGTCTGGCCATCCATGCGGGCAAGCAACACCAGGCCAGGCAGCACAATGCCCAGGCGCAACACGGTCAGGCGGCTGGGGCGCTGACCATCGAGAAAGATCATCCACATTGCCACAAACAAGGGGTAGAGCGAGTAAATCACCTGGCCGAGGCTGGCTTCGATTCGCCCCAGGGAACTGTAATAGAGCAGCGAACCAATGCCATTGATCCACCCGGCGATGATGCACCCCAACAGGCCGGCCGGGTAGATAAAGAGAAACTGGCGTTTGAACAGGAACATCACCAGCAGCAAGAGCAAACTGGCCAGCCCGGTGCGCACCGCCACCACGAACAGCGGCGGCAAACCATAGGTAATGGCGAGTTTGCCCATCACCGGGGCCAGACCGAGGAACAGTGAAGACGCCACGGCGGCGTTGAGGCCGGGCGGAGGTTTGAATGCAGTGCGGCCCATGCGGGGGTTGCCTCCTTCAGGCGCGGGCTGTCAGCGCAACAGGGAGCGTACTTCGTCGGCGAGTTCGTCGTTCATAAACTCGCCCTTCTGCATGAGCTTGTGAATGCGGCCACGCAGGCGCACTTCCTCTTGGGGGGTGAGTTCCTTGGCCGTCACCACGATGACGGGGATGCTGGCGGTTTGCGGGGCGGCCTTGAGCGTATCCAGCACGGCAAAGCCATCTACTTCAGGCATCATCAGGTCGAGGATGATCAGGTCGGGTTGTTCTTTGCGCGCCAGTTCGATGGCCTGCTGGCCGTTATCGGCCTCGTACAGGGTGTAATCGCCTTGCGATTGCAAGATGCGGCGGATCAGGCGGCGGGCGTCGGGTGTGTCATCTACGATGGCCACCCGCGGGAAGCGTTCGGCAGTCACACGGCTGAGCGCGGCTAACAAGCCTTCCTCGGGGACTTCCTGCAAGGCTGGGGGCGGTGGTATTACTACGTCACGCGACCAGTTGTCGCCGAGGATCATCTTCTCGATGGGCATGGTATGACCGGTGCAATTAACCACAACGACATCGGTCGGTTTGATTTGCCCTGCACGCACCATCTTGATCAGCCCGGCAAAGGCCACCGCCGCGGCAGGCTCCATGGAAATTCCTTCCATTTTCGCCATAATGTGGATGGTGCGAAAGGCTTCTTCATCGGTGATGCTCTCGAAGGTGCCGCCGCCGCCCTGCAACATGCGCTGGCGCAGCACTGTGTAGGTGCGGCCAGGGTCGCCGGTGGAGAGGGTGGCAATGTGTGTGCGCGGCGAACGAACCGGATCGGCACCATCCAGACCGAGTTTCCAGGCGTGAACCATCGGCGCGCAGCCCTCGGTCTGAATGTTGGCCAGCGCGGGGATGCGGTCGGTCCAGCCCATTTCGTGCAATTCGTTGAAGCCCTTGATCACACCCTGGGGGCCAAGCCCGCCGCTGACCGCCTGGATGTACCAATCGGGCACGCGCCAGCGTGAGGGCGGGGTGGCGTGGTTGGGCGGCGGGGGCGGCGGGCCGAGCCATTCGGTCAGTTGTTCGGCGATCTCGAAGGCCACCGTTTTCATCGCCTCGACGGAGGGGATGGAACGCGAGCCGCGCTCCAGGTACAGGCCGCGCTGGCGGGCAAATTCGGCGGCCAACTGCTTGGCCTGGTCGTAGGAGGCGGTCACCTTGACCACCTGCGTGCCGTAGATCGCCACTTCGCGCATCTTCTCGGCTGGCACCAGGCTGGTGAGGAAGGCCCACAGCTTAATGCCGGCACGGGCGGCAAAAGCAGAGTAGGCAATGGCTACATTGCCGGTGGAAGCCAGCACCAATTCGGTGATACCGGCTTCTTTCAAGGCAGCAATGCCCACGGCGGCCTGGCGGTCTTTGAATGAGTTGGTCGGCCCCTGGCGCTCATCTTTGATGAAGATGTTGGGGCAGCCTAACATCATGCCCAGGTTGGTGGCCCGAATGAGCGGCGTGCCGCCCTCGCCCATGATCAACACAGGGTTGGGTTTTTGCACCGGCAGCAGGTCGCGGTAGCGCCACAAGTTGTTGGCCCGCGCCGGCAGCCACTGGGCCATGTTATCGCTGGCGCGTTGAAGATTATAACGGGCTTCGAGCCACTGCCCGCCACAGCGAGGACAGGTATAGGTGGCCGGGTAAAACTCAAAGCGGTGGCCGCAATCGAGACACTCCACCGAAACAAATTGATTGACCGTCTTGTTCACAATAGTTCTCCAATCCAGGCTGGCTCACGCAGCATCTTCTCGTTTGAAGCGTTCCAGGGCGCGTTCGATGCTTTTCAGTAAATCCTCTTCTTCGAAAGCGTTCTTATAAATCATCTGCTGCGACATCTCCGCCAGGTGCATTTTTTGTTCTTCGCTCAGGTCGCCCGCGGTAAAGATGATCACAGGAATGTCGCGCAAGTTGGCATCTGAGCGGATGGCTTCGAGCAGGGTGAAGCCATCCAATTCGGGCATCATCAGATCGAGGATGATGGCGTGCGGGGGACGTTCGTGAATGGCCGCCAGGCCCTGCGGGCCGCCGTTGGCCGTGCGCACCTCGTAATGATCGCCATCTTGCAATATCTTCTGTACCAGGCGCAGATCATCGGCGTCATCGTCAATGACCAACACGTCGCGAATACTGCCATCGCCATTCAAGCGGTTGAGGGCATTGATCAGGTCATCTTGCAAGACCGGCTTGGTGAGGTAATCGGCCGCGCCGAGGCTGAAGCCCTTCTCCTGGTTATCTACGATGCTGCACACGATGACGGGGATGTTGTGCGTGCGCGGGTCGGCCTTGAGCGCCTCGAGGATTTGCCAGCCATTGCGGTTGGGCATCATAATGTCGAGGGTGATGGCGTAGGGCTGCACCTCGATGGCCTTTTCGACCGCCTTGCTGGCATCGGTCAGGGCCACAACCTGATACCCCTGGCCGTTCAGATAGCGCTCATACAGGTTGATCACCTGGCGGTCATCATCTATGGCAAGGATCACCTGTTCGCCTTCAACCGGTTTGTATTCGGGCAATTTGACGTAGGGCAGCGGCAAAATGACCGAAAACGTACTGCCGACACCGACTGCCGATTCCAGTTCCACCCGGCCATCGTGCATTTCGATCAGGCGTTTGGAGATGGACAGCCCCAGGCCGGTGCCGCCCACCTTGCGGGTCAGCGAACCATCTACCTGGGTAAAGGGTTGGAACAGGCGGGCCTGGTCTTCGGGGGCAATGCCGGCGCCGGTGTCAATGACGCTGATTTTGATTTCAGGGAAGCCATCTGGCCCAAATTGCTCTTTGGCTCTCAGCGTGATGCTGCCCTGTTCGGTAAACTTACTGGCGTTGCTGAGGAAATTGATGATGACCTGGCGCAGCTTGGTGGGGTCGGCGCGCACGGCAGGCAATTCGGCAGAGAAATCTTTCACCAGTTTGATCGGCTTGTCTTTGGTCAGGCCAATGGCGTAAGACATGGCGCTGTTGAGCAAATCGTTCAGGTTGACATTTTCTTCCAGGGCCAGTTCCATCTTGCCCGCTTCGATCTTGGAGATATCGAGAATGTCGTTGATCAGGTTGAGCAGGTGCTGACCGGCGCTGTTGATGGCTGAAAGGTCTTGCTGTTGCAACTCGCTCACGGGGCCATCAATGCCTTTGAGGATGACACGCGAGAACCCGATGATCGAGTTCAACGGCGTGCGCAGTTCGTGTGACATGTTGGCGAGGAATTGCGACTTGAGCTTATCTACCTCGCGCAATTTTTCGGCTGCCTGGCGCTGCTCCTCATACAGGCGGGCATTATCCAACGCCACAGCCGCCGCGTTGCCCAGCGTAACCGCCAGGTTGAGTTGATCGGCTGAAAAGCTGCGCGCCCGTCCCCAGCTTTCGAGCATGACGATGCCCACGGCCGCGCCTTTGACCGCCAGCGGCAAGATGACCAGGGTTTCGATTTCCTTCGCCTTCATGTAGGCCAATTCGACCTGGTCAGCAAAGGGATCGCTCAACTGGATGGCGAGCGGCTGCAACGAATGAGCCACCCGCATGGCCGCCGGGTGTTCGTGCAGCGAAACCGTCGTGCCGACATCTTCCGAACTGACAATTTCCGAGCCAGGCAGGCCATCACGGGCAGAACGCGACATCTCAGCAATGACGCTCAACAACTCATCGCGGGCATTCAAGGCATAGATGGTGCATTTGGGCACATCCATAATCTCGATGAACTGGCGGGCAATGGTGGTGGCAATTTCACCCGATTCGAGCGGGGCGCTGGCGAGCGATTGCGAAATGTTGTACAGGATGCTCAATTCTTGCACGCGGCGGCGGCTTTCGGCGTTGGCCATTTGCACCAACTCATACGAACGGGCGTTATCCACCGCCACGGCGATCTGGTCGGCCAGGGTTTGCAGCACGTTGACATCATCGGGGTTGAACGCGCCCACCTGCGACGATTGCACATCCAGCGCGCCAATGACACGGTAGCCGATCTTCAACGGCAGACCCAGTTCGGCTTTGGTTTCAGGCAGCAGCGGGTTGGGGCGGTGCATGGGGTTTTGCGAGACGTCGTTGATGATCAACGGTGAACCGGTCTGCGTGACATAGCCGATGACCGACTGCGAGCCGACGCCCAGTTTGTGGCCGCGGCGTTTCATTTCTTCGCCGGCCTCCCCGGTGGATTCCTTGACAACGGCGTTGAGGCCAGAGTCATCGAGCAGGAAGATGGAGGCGTGGTAGTAGCCGTAGCGGTCGCGCATCAGGTTGACCACGCGGCGCAGGAGGATATTGAGGTCGAGCGAACCCGACGTATCGCGGGCGATTTCTGCCGCCGTCTCCAGTTGGGCGGTGCGGCGGCGGCTTTCTTCGAGCAAGCGGATGTTCTGAATGGCTACCGAAGCCTGCCCAGCCAGTGTGCCTAACAGGCGCAAATCCTTGTCGGTCATCGGTGTAGCCGTTTTGAACACAGCCATGATTTGCCCAAACCACTGCCCACCCACATTGAGCGGCGCAAACAACACGCCCTTTGCACCCAACTGGTTGACATAGTAGGCATGTGCCAAGGGTCCCAGGCGCGCATCGGAGGTGGCGTTTTCGATGTAAACCGGTTCATCCGAACGCATGAACTGATCTGCCGTCGGCCAATTGGCCAGCGGCACACGAAAACTGGCCAGTTCACGGTAAGGGTCGGCAGGCCAACGCGCCAGAGCCTGCATCCATTCGGGGCTGCGGTCGGGCGTCCAGGCGCGATCAAAGATGTTGAGCGAAACCTCGCTAATGTTGGCATGGCCGAGCACCGTGGACTTGCGCAGGACATCGAGAATGGCATCGTAGGTTTTGACGGCGTTCAACTCGGCATTGGCCCGATAGAGATTGGCCGTTTCGGCCAGCGCTTGCTGCGTTTGAGCGTTGAGGCGTGAGTTCTGAATGGCCGTGGAAATCTGTCCGACGAGTGTAGTGAGCAAAGAAATATCACTCTCATTCAGGGGGGTGCCCTCTTGGGTGACATCCATGCCAATGGTGCCGATCACGTCGCCGGCTGTCACGATGGGGAACATCGCCACCTGGATCACGCGCTGTTGCAGCATGGCTTCGCGGCTTGCCGCCAGGCGCGCATCATTTTGCGGGTCGTTGATGATCAACGGACGGCGCGTGCGCAAGACCTCCTCGGTGGCCGGGTGGGCTTGAACCGGAATGGCTTTTCCCAGGGTTGGTTCTCTGCCCGACGATTTTTCGGCAACGATGGTCAGGCTGCTCTTTTCCTCGTTGAGCAAGGCAATTCCCACATGCCCCAGTTCAAATTCGTAATGCAGGGTTTCAGCCACCGTACTCAAGGCGTGGGTCAAATCATCACTCGCAACCATCGCCGTCACCACCGTGTTGATCAGGGCCAGTTCTTCGCTGCGCAACTGCGCTTCTGCGGCGCGCTGTTGCGCCAGTTCGATGCTGCGCAGGTTCTGCACCACCACCGAAGCCTGCCCGGTAAGCGCAGCCAAACGGCGTACATCGGCCTCCAAAAAAACCGTTGGGGAAGAATACGTGATGTTGAAACAACCGATTAATTGCCCACCCGCTATCATGGGAAGGATCATGGCGCTGCTGGCCCCGAAGCCCTCGCGATAAAGCTGGCGCGAGGGTGGGTCGAGCTTTTCATCGGTCGTCACATCTTCGAAGAGCAATGGTTCACCAGAATGCTGAACAAGCTGCGCCAGGGTGGCAAAGGCCGGAAAGCGATCCAGGGCGTAGCGGTTGGCTAAAATAGCCGCATCCAGGGTCGTCCAACGGCTGATCACCTCGATCCAGGCGGGCTGGTCCTGGTCGCCCCAGGGATGCTCAAAGAGAATGGCCGCCACCAAATTCGACCCGGCGCCGGCGATGGTGTGCTTGCGCAAAATCGCCAGCACATCATCGAAGCGGAGCGCGGTCGAAAGCTCTGCGCCCGCCCGATAGAGCGCATCGGTTTCGGCCAGGGCGGCCTGGTTTTGCTCGAACAGGCGGGCGTTCTGAATGGCAATGGAGGCCTGGCTAGAAATAGCCGTCAGCAGCGCCAGGTCATGCTCATCGTACACGTTCAGTTCGTTGTAGCTTTGCACGGCCATCACGCCAATGGCCTGGCCGCCAACGATCATCGGCACCCCCAGCCACGAAACAGCCGGCTCGCCCACGGTGGGGATTTGATGTTCTTTCAACCAATTTTCGACACCCTGGCCGATCAAAACACTCTCCTGGGTGCGTAAGATGTACCCGGTGATACCCTGGCCGGCTGGCAGGCGCGCCACCGACTGGTCAAGCTGTGACTCGGTCACGTTAACGACAAAGACATTTTCGTCCGTGTCGGCGTCGTAGAGGGCAATGTAGAAATTGGTCGTATCTAACAGGCGCGAGACGCCGCGATGCACTTCTTCCAACACGCGGCTGATGTCCAGACGGGTGGAGAGGGCGCGCGCCAGGTCGTTGAGGGCGGTGGTTTCTTCGGCGCGGCGCTGTGTCTCGTTGAACAAACCGGCGTTCTGAATAGCCACCGCGGCCTGTGCGGCCACCGCCATAGCCAGTTCGCCACTTTCTTGTGAGTAGGCCCGCGGCATCACCTGGTCGAGGGTCATAATACCGACCACATCCTGCCCGGCCACCATCGGCGCGGCGATCCACGAACGAATGTCCTGCGTGCTGGGCAGCGCCTCCCAACGCGGGTCTTCGGCGGTATCGCTCAAAACCAGGGGCTGGCGGGTGCGCACCACCTCGGCGATCAGCGGGTCTTCGGCAATGGGCCGCCACAGGCGCGGCCCGTCGCTTTCAGCATTGCCGCGGTCGTAGCCGCGCCCGCCAATCACACGCCGCCGCCCGCTTTCGACCAGTTGGATAGAGGCGCTGGTGAAGGGGATCAGCCGCTCGATCTGATCGAGCATCCGTTCGATCACCAGGTTGAGATCGAGGGTGGAGCCCACCACGCGGGCAATTTCGCGCAAACTGTCAGCAATCTGGCGGCGGCGCTGCTCTTCCTGGTAGAGGCGGGCATTTTGAATGGCAATGGCGGCCTGGCTGGCCACGGCCACCAGCAGGTCGCGGTGGCGCTCGTTATATTTACGCGGCGTGGTATAGCTCTGCACGGCAATCACGCCGATGGCCTGTCCGCCGATCAGCAATGGCACGCCCAGCCAACTTTCCGCTTTCTGGCCGATCAGTTCGCGGCCCAGCAATTTGATCACCGTCGCTTCCAGGTCATCTTTGATCAGCAGGGGCTGGCGGGTAAACAGCACGTGTTCGCTCAGGCCGTTGCCCAATTTGCGTGGCCGCCAGGCGACACGCTGATTTTCGGAAATGGCTAGCGGAAACGATAACTCTTGCTCTTCGGCGGGGTCATAGATGGCAATGAAAAAGTTTTCGACATCGAACAAACGGGCTGTGTATTCATACGTTTTCGCTAACACATCCGTCATATTCAGTTGGCTGGAGAGCGCCCGCCCCATTTCATTGAGGATGCTCAACTCTTCGGCGCGCGACTGGGTTTCACGGAACAGATTGGCATTTTCGATGGCGATGCCGATCTGCTGCCCGGCCACTTCCATCAGATCGAGGCTGTTGGCTGGTTTGGGGTAGGGCGAACCGCGCATGGCGCACAGGGTACCCAACACCTGCCCCTTCGACACCAACGGCACACCCAGGTAACTGCGAATGCCATTTTGAATCAGACCACTGACATTCACCGTCGTGGTCGTGGTTTCGAGGTCTGGAATGCCCAATGGCCCGCGCTGATGGTAGACCACCGAACACAGCGAATTTTCGAGGCCGCGCGCTTGCTGGAAAATTTGCAGCAGGGCCTCGGGCAGGTTTTGCTGCACCACCAGCCGTAAACTGCCCAGGTCGGGGTCGTAGGTGGCAATCAGGCCAATGTTCATGCCGATGGCTTCGAGGACGCGCCCCAACATCTCTTGCAAAGTGCTTTCGATTTCGAGCGAACGGCTGGCCGCGCTGGTGATGGCGTAAAGCGTGGCGGTTTCGTTGAGGGCGGCCTGCGTTTCCTGGAACAGGCGGGCATTTTCGAGGGCCAGCGAGAGCTGATCGGCCACCTGCATCACCAGGTTCTGCTCATCGGGTGACCAACTGCGGTCTTCATCCAGCACTTCTACCAACCCCACATGCTCATCTTGCAGCCGGAAGGGCACCGCCATGGTGGCCGTGCCGCGATCCAAACCGGCATCGAAAATGGGGCGGAACTGCGAGAGGCTTTCCTGGCCGGTTGGCGTGAGTGGTTCACTTTCAGGCAAAAAGAGCTTGTCCGTTACCGAGCGCCGCGCAGTACGCTTTTCCACCGGTGATACCGGTGGAGATAGGCGTGCCGTTTGCGCTGGCAACAAGGGCTGAACCACCCCCTGCCACTGCGGCAAGGCGCTGGTTGGCCCCGAAATAATGCTCAAGCGCGCTGCCACAGCTTGCCCCGAAGCGGTCAGGAAATCCACCTGCACTTCGACCGGGAATTCTGCACCCAACAAGGCGTTCTCCACCCGCGAGATCGCATCGGGCGCGAGGGCAAAACCGGCCACCGCCTTACCGATAAATGCTTCGGGCGCAATACCCAGGACGGCGAAAACTTCTGGGCCGCATTCTATATAATGGCCTTTCTGATCGCAAACCCAATGCCACGCCGCCGGCATGGCATGGGCCGCCGACAGTTGGCCAGCCTCTTGATCGAGATCGTCGAAAAGGCTCTTAAGCTGGTTGTGTAGCTTGTTCTGCTTGGGCATTCTGAACTATCTCCTGAGCTAAAGCACGATATTGCAAGGCGCTGCGGCTGTTAGGGTTGTAGTGGGTTATCGGCAGGCCAGCAATCGTGCTTTCGCGCAGCTTGGTATCAATTTCGATCACCGTTGCGAGTAAACCTTCGCCAAAGGTGGTTTGCAACTGCTCATAGAGCGCGCGATGAATGCGGTTGCGGCGATCCATCATGGTAATCAACACATAATAAGCCAGGTCGGGGTTGGTCTGGTTGCGAATGCGGCGGATGGCGCCCATCAGGCTGCGCAAGCCGTGGGCGGAGAAGTATTCGGGCTGCGTGGGGATGATGACAAACTGCGAGGCGGTCAGGGCATTGAGGGTGACCGCGCCAATCGAGGGCGGGCAATCGAGCAGCACGTAATCGTAAGGGGGCAGCAGCGCCGATTGCGCCGTAGCCAGCACCGTTTTGATCACATATTCATAATTTTGGCGCACCGGCAAAAAGCGTTCCACCATGCCCATATCGGCATTGGCCGGGGCAATTTCCAGGCCGTCTACCTGCGTTTTCTGGCACACGTTGACCAGCGGCAGCGAATTGAGCAGCACATCGGCCATCGAATGCTTGACGCGGGCCGGCTGAATGCCCATACCCAGGGTCAGGTTGGCCTGGGCATCCAGGTCCACCAGCAGCACCCGGTAGCCCATTTCAGCCAAAGCGCCGCCAATGGCGAGCGAAGTGGTCGTTTTTGCCACGCCGCCTTTTTCATTCGAGATTGCAAAAATGGTCGTCATAGCCACTTACTCCTGCCCGTTCGCGGGCGCAGGTGAAACCGCCGCAACGCCAATTTCGGCGTGAAGGTCTTCTTCGGCCTGCCCCTTGCTGCGCAGCAGCACGCGGGCATCTTTCACGCGCAGGGCGCGGCGTAATTCGCTGGCGGCAGTTTGCAAAATTTCCTTCGGATCATTGGATGCGCGCAGTTTGCTGGTGATTTCTGCCACCAGGCGTTCGCGTTCGGCGCGGCTTTGCGTTTCCTGGTAGAGTTGGGCGCTTTCGAGAGCAACGCCTAACTGCTCCACCACGGTCTGCAAAAAGGCCACGTCGTCGGGCTGCCAGTGGCCCTGGGCCAGGTCGCGGCGGGCATCCAACACGCCGATCACCTGGCCGCGCACTTTGATCGGCAACGCCAGGGGCAGGCCATCTTCGCCGTTCCGGGCGTCAGGCTGCGCCAGGATCAGGTCGCCCTGCCGTAAGGCCGCATCCATTTCGGGGTACCACACCTCGCGCGCTTTCGCCAGGCCCTGCGCATCCACACGATACGCCATGTCCGCGCGGGTCTTCAGCAGACGGTTCCAGCCTTCAAAACTCTGCTGCCCATAGGTTTCGCGCAGCGATTGCAACGCTTCCTGGCTTTGGCGGTAGAGGCGGGCATTATCCAAAGCCACCGCCACCTGATCAGCCATCATTTGAAATACAGCGATATTTTCATCGTTGAAGTCATTGGGAACGGCGCTTTGGATAGATAATGCGCCAATGACCACCCCGCGCGAACGCAGCGGCAGGGCCGCTTCTGAGCGCGTTTCTGGCAGGTCTGGCGTGGCCAGGCGCACTTCGTCTTCACCCGCCTGCAAGGCGATGCGCGGTTCGCCATGCGCAATGCTCCACCCGATCATCCCCGTGCCAACCTGGATGGCGTGTTTACGCGCTAACATGGCCTGGCCGGCCTGGCCGGTGCCGGCCACCAGCCAGGCGCGCTCACCGGCAGCATCTACCTGGAACAAACCCACGTAATACAGGTTGAAGCGTTCGCGCACCAGGTCAACCACCTGCGCCGACAATTCATCGGGGTCGAGCATGGTGGCAATAATCTGGCTGACATCGGCCACGGCTTGCAAATAAGCCGAACGCTCATCTAATGCGCGGGCGTTGGCCTGCAAGGTGGCGCTGTTGGCTTCCAGTTCGGCGGTGCGCGCTTGCAACTCGGCAGTACGCTGGGCCACCTGGCCTTCGAGGTTGGCTTGAATATGCTGGAGTTGATCGGTCATGTCGTTGAAAGCCTGTGAGAGCGTACCCAATTCATCGCGCGAGCTAATCTGCACCCGGCGGTTGAGGTCTCCCTGGGCAATCGCCACCGCAGTTTCAGTCAGATCGGCAATCGGGCGAATGACGCTGCGGGCAACCAGGGCAAATACGACAAAAATGATGGCAATGCCGCCAACCACCACCGCCAGACCCACGCGCTGCGCCTGGGCAACTTCAGCAAAAATTTCATCTTCGGGTTGCTGCGCAATGACCCCCCAGCCGTTTTCGAGCGTGGTCAGGTAGGCGCGCCAGGGCTGGCCGGTTTCATCCTCGAAACGCACCGGGCCAGCAAAGCCCTTGCGCAGTTTGATCACCGCCGGATAGGCAGAGGCGTCGCGCAGTTCGGCAGAGATGGACATATTGGGGTGAACGATGATGCGATCCAGCCCATCTACGATATAAACCGCCCCGCGCTGGCTCATGCTATTCGCCTGCACCTGCTCTGATAGCACAGTCAACTCACTGGCAAACATGCCCACGCCCACGATCTCGTTGCGGTCATTGCGAATGGGCGTAGCCACGACAATGGCCGGCTGCCCAGAGGTCGCGCCGATGAGGGTCTGGTAAACGAAGGTTTTGTTACCCAACCTGGCCAGGGTGAACCATTCGCGGCTGCTGTAATCTTTATTGGCTTCATCGTCGCTGCGGGCAATGTTGATGCCGTTGAGGTCGGTCGTGCTGACCAGGTACATGTGGGGGTAAATGGCGGCCATGGTCTCCAGCGCTATCTTCTGCGCATCGGCTTCCATCTGCCAGATTTCTTCCTGAGCCACCATTTGCAGTAAGGCGCGGGCGTTGTAATCCAGCCAGGTGGCGGCACTTTCAGCAACAGCCTGGTTTGCCACGGTCAGGTTCGCCAACGCCGCATCCTGCAACAGGTTGCTGGCCAGGCTGCCAATCCAAGTGATGATCCCGAACAAGATCGGTAACACGACCACCAGCAGCACGGTGGCCGGCCTGCGAATGAGATGACCGGTTGTGAACCAACGAGTAAAACGATTCCACAGATTCATAATCAATCACCGGTTTCCTTTTCAGAATGCGCCACAGCTTCGCCAGGCAGGCTTTCTGGCGACTTAAGGCGGACGACCACCTCTGACAGGCCGAGAGCCTGCTGGACATCTTGCACGGTGGTGCGCAAAATCGTATCCAGGTGCAGGCTTTCGCGGATATGGGCGGTAATGCCGGCGGTCAGGCGCTCACGTTCGGCGCGGCGTTGGGTTTCATCGAGCAGGCGCAGGTTTTCGGCGGCCAGGGCAAATTGTTCGGTCAGCACTTCGATCAGGTCCATCTCTTCTTGGGTCCAATGGCGGTTGGGCTGGTCGAAGCGGAAGCCCAACGCCCCAATCGGCTGATCGCGCAGCACCACCGGCACCACCAGCGCCGCGTCATCGGGCTGCTGGTTATGCTGCCCGGCCAGGGCGTGCTGCACTTCGGGGAGGATTTGCCGGCCCAGCGGTTGCAAGCCCTGCTCATTTTGCTGATAGCCCAACACCGGGTGGGCAGCGCTGTAACTTTCCCAGCCCTGGCGCACATAGCGGCGGTTGGTGGCCTGCATTTCCTCCAGCGCTGCTTGCGTGGCGGCATACAGGCGGGCATTGGCAATGGCATTGGCCAGCTGGTCGGCCATGACCTGGAAAATGGTAATATCCTCACCCGAAAAGGCCTGCCCCTGTGCGCTCTGAATGCTCAACGCGCCGAGGGCCTGGCCGCGGCTGGCCAGCGGCAACGCCAATTCGGAACGGGTCAGCGGCAGGTGCGGATTGCGGAAATGCACGGCATCCTGACCCACATCGAGGGCAATGCGCGGCTCGTTATGCAAAATACACCAGCCGATCATGGAGGTATCGCCCAGCTCCAACTTGTGATTTTGCGAAAGCATGGCCTGGCCTGCTTCGCCGGTGCCAGCCCGCAAGACGGCCCAACGGTTCGGTTCATTCGTCCACTCGCCGGTTTCATCTACCATGAACAGGCCCACATAATAGAGGTCAAAGCGCTGTTGGATCAGGTCTACCACTTCCTGACTCAAGCGGTTCAGGTCAAGGATGCTGCCAGCCGCCCGGGCCACCTCGGCCGCGGTTCGCAGTTGCACCGAGCGATGCTCGGCCTGCATTTCGGCCACCTTGCGAGCGGTAATATCGCGCGAGACGCCAAACGTGCCGACGGTCTTGCCATCGGCATCGCGCAACGGCAGTTTGGAGGTGGATACCCAGGCGACGCGGCCATCGGGAAAAACTTCTTTTTCTTCAAAGTTGAGCAATGGCTCACCGGTCTGGATAATGCGCTGCTCATCTTCGTAAGCCGGGCGAGCGTGTTCTTCATCGAAAAGGTCGAAATCGCTTTTGCCGAGCAACGCTTCGGGCTGCGTGAAGCCGTGATAGCGCGCCATGGCCGGGTTGACTCGAATGAAACGGCTCTGGCGGTCTTTGTAGTAAATAACATCGGGCAGGTTATCCATCAGGCTTTGGAAGAGGGCCTGCTCATGGCGTAAGTCTTCTTCCACCTGCCGGCGCACCGACAACTCAGCCTGCACCACAAAGACCTTGTGCAAGGCATTGCTCAATTGCAAACGCAACGATTCATACAGGGCGGGGTCCACCGCAGCCACATCAAAGACGACAAAACCAAGCGGCGTATCTTCAAAATAAAGCGGTTCGACCAGCAGGTGGAAGTTACCCTGGGTGGGGTACAAATCGTCGGGCAGCAGCCGCGCCGCAGGGTAGACGACACCCTCGGCTGGCAAGGGTAGGCGCTGCCCCTGGGCGTAGGCCAGCACCAGGCGAGCCTGGCCCGATGCGCCACCTGGATCGGCATGAAGCGCCACGTAGCACCCTGCAATGCCCAGGGTGGGCAGGCTGGCGGTCAGGTGGTTCATCATGTCATCCACATCTTGAGCGGCGCTCAAGGTGTTGGCAATATCGCGCAGATGCCTGGTGCGTTGATCATGGCCGATGCGCTGCCTGATCTGATGATGTTCGGCGGCCTCGCCGATTAGCACACGCGCCTGATGCCACAGGCTGTCGCACAGCGGGCGGGTTTTGGCATCGAGGTAGGGCAACAGAAAGTGCTGCAACGCCGAAATGACCGACTGCCAGGCGTTGATCGGCGCATCGGCCTGGCTGGTCTTCTGGAGCAGCGCACGCAACGAGTTCAAAAACACCAGTTCGGCGCGGCCATTGACTTCAGCAAAGAAAGCATCTACCAGATAGCGAATTTCGTCAGACAATTCGACCACGGCGGCGTGCCGTTCAGCAGAATCGGCGTGGGCGAGGAAGGTCTGGGTGAACCTGGGCAGCCATAGTTCGCGTTTGGCGGCCAACACCGGCAAACCACCGGCGATCAGGGTGGGCTGGCGGGTGGTGGTAAACAGTGCGGCATCAGTCACCAGTTGTTCGAGGCAGCCACACGATTGGCGGAAAACCAGGCTCACGGGTTGTGTCACCCGCTCCTCGCAGGGTTTCCCGTCCAATAGGGCCAGCAACGTTTCGCCGGCGCGGTTGGCCATTTCGTAGAAGGGCGCGCGAACGGTGGTCAGGGTGGGGGTTTGGATGATGTTCTCAACCACATCGTCAAAACCCACCACGGCAACCTGGCCTGGCACGGCGACCCCCTGGCGTTGCAAAACATTCGAGGCCGCTATCGCCACGAAGCAAGAAACGCCCACCACGGCATCATAATCTACGCCAGGCTTGCGGCGCAGCGCTTCAAGACGCGCCGCAATGTGGGCTTC
The DNA here is from genome assembly GCA_964606085.1 of uncultured Anaerolineaceae bacterium. Classification (GTDB taxonomy): domain Bacteria; phylum Chloroflexota; class Anaerolineae; order Anaerolineales; family UBA4823; genus CAIQJJ01. The sequence continues at coordinate 15,097 of CAZSFD010000041.1, read as the reverse complement.
TTCGCTGCTCCAGCCGTAGGATTCGTCTGAAACCAGGGCCTGGTCGAAGGCGATGCCCGCCTGCTCGAGGGCGGCGCAATAGCCGCGATAGCGTTCGGCGGCCCCCAAATGGGCGGATGGCCCCTGTAAGAAGACAATGCGCCGGCGGCCATGCACCTCGATCAGATGGCTGACCATCTGGCGCATGCCTTCGTAATCGTCCATCAAAATCGTGGTTACGCCACCGGCGGGCTTTTCGACACAAACCACCGGCCTTTCAGCCCGGAAGGGGGCAACGAATTGCTCCACCGCAGCAGCATCTACCGCCCACAGCATATTGCCCGACAGGATGATCAGGCCATCGGCGCGGCGGCCCTGGGCCAGGTCAAAGACGAAGTTGGCCCGCCGATATTCGGGAAGCTGGTAAACGCCGCCCACGTAGGTGATCGAATTGGCCTGGCGCTGGCGCGCCAGTTCGACAAACCCCGTCCACTGCGGGACGATGTTTGGCTCGGAAACGGACGTTGTCAGCAAGCCCAGCGTATGGCTGGCGGCCTGTGTTTCATGCGAAGAAACATCACTCATAGCACTTCTCCCGAAGGACGCCGGCCGCCCGACAGGCTGCCGCCATTTCCTGCTGGCTCGTTGTCGGTTTGCGGCGTCAGGCTGATCTGTGCAAAGGCATGTTCGGTACCCAAAACACGCGACATCTCACGAATGGCCGTTTGGATCAACGCATCCATATCGGGGGCGCGGCGCATGCGGTCGCCAATTTCGCGCACCATGCGGTCACGGGAGGCCACGCGCTGCGTCTGGCGGTAGAGGCGGGCATTTTCGAGCGCAGCCCCCAGTTGATCGGCCAGGTTTTGCACGATGACTTTCTCGTCCTCGCCCCAGGCGTGCAATCTTTCTTCTCGCTGCAGGCGGATAGCGCCCAGGATTAAATCGCGGAACTTGATCGGCACAATGAGGGTGTGCGCATCCACCTGGGCGATCTGGCCTGTGCGCAGCAAGTCAGACATCGCCTGCGACAGGGTTGGCGAGACTTCTTCGACAAGCGGGATGATCACATCGGTGCCGCGGGTCAGGTAGCCACGCACGGGCTGTTTGGCGGTGTAATCGGCCCAGGCGCGAGCGGTCACTTCGCCATAGGCACGGCGGGTGGCTTCGACGGCGCCTTCTAGCTCGATGAACAGGCGGGCATTTTCAATCGCCACGGCCACCTGCTCGGCCACCACCTGCAGCACCGTCACATCGGACTCGGAGAAAGCGTTTTCTTCTTCGCTTTGGATGTCCAACACGCCAATTACTTTGGCGCGTGCCACCAGGGGCAGGGCCATCTCCGAACGTGTATCGGGGAGGTCGGGGTTGTTGAAGAACACCGCATCATCACCCACATCGAGCGAAATGCGCGGCTGCCCGGTGGCGCTGACGTAACCGACAATGCCCGTTTCGCCCACGCGCAAGCGATGCCCGCGGCGCAGCATCTGCCGCCCACCCTGGCTGTTGGCAGCCTGCAAGACGGCGTATTCACCCGCTTCGTCCAACAGGAAAATGCCGACATGATAAAAACCGAAGCGGTCGCTCAATAACTCAGCCACTTCGGGCAGCAGCTTGTCGAGGTCGCGAATGGTGGAGACGATGTTGCCCGTTTCGGCGGCAATTTGCAGTTGGAAGGCGCGTAATTCGAGGTCGCGCGTGCGTTCGGCCACGCGGGTTTCGAGGGTGACCACATTTTGGCGGATTTGGGCGGCCATGTTGTTGAAAGTGAGCGCCAGCAGGCCAAATTCATCTTGATAGCTTTTGAAGTTGGCGCGCGCATCCAGGTTGCCTGCGGCAATTTTGGCCGCGGCTTCGGTCAGGCGATTGACGGGGCTGGTATAGAGTGTGCTGACCCCCAGCGAAACCAGGGCCAACAGGCCGCCAATGCCCAGCACCAAAAAGCCCACCACACGCCCCTGCTCCTTGATCGGCTGCAAGATGACCGCTTCATCTTGGGTGAATAAAACTTTCCAGGGCAGGTTTTTCATTTTGCTGACGGCCACGCGGCTTAAGGAAGATGCTCTTTCGTTTTCTTCGCTGATGTAGGTGGTGAACACGGGCTGCTGATCCGAGGCGATCATTTTTTGGTCGAAATCTTGCAAATTGGTGAAAAAGGTGTCTTGCGAGCCGCTGGGCAGCCGTCCGGCGGCTTGCAGTTCGCTGATGGTGGTGTCGGCGCGGTAGAGCATCCGATATTGTTGCTGCGGGTCTCGGCCATGCGCCAGGCGCAGGTTATATTCATCGAGCAAGATGGCGAAAGAGTTCAGGCCGGCCTGGCTGTTGTACCTGGCGACGATTTCTTGCAAAATGGCGGCTTTATATTTCACCCGCAGCACGCCGGTAATGTTATTGCCATCGTCAAAAACGGGAGCGGTGAAGTATAAGAAGTATTCGTAGAAATTGCGCGGGTTCAATTCGGCCAGCACCGGAGAGACGCGCGGCTCGCCGGAGTTCAGCGCTTCAGCAAAATAAGCGATGTCAGCCACATTCTCGCCCACATCTTGCCCGGCAGAGGCGATCAGGATATTGCCATCCCGATCAAGCAGGGCATACGAGACGATATTCCTCTCGTCTCTGCGGGAGAGGTCGTTCATTGTGTTTTGCAGCACCAGCGACCAGCCCACCTGCCTTTCGCGCGGGTCTAGGCTCAAATACAGTTTGAAGTCGTTGAAAGCGGCTTCCACCTTCGTGTTTTGCAGGGTATTGGCAACAAATTGATCGAGTTCATTCGCCACCTGCTGCGCAGTGCTCAAGAGTTGGCTGCTTTCGCGATCCACCAGCGTTGTGCGGGTCGCGTAGTTCAAATAAGCCACCACCGGCAACGCCGCAGACATGCTGACCAGCAAGAAGGTGATCACCAACTTGATGCGCAGCGAGCGCGCGCCGAAGTTATAGAAGCTGAATACGGCAAAAAGCGCAATCGTGATGGATTGGATCACCCAAACCAGCGTGAGCCAGGTTGAAAAGAGGATGAAGCGCTGCAAGGGCCAGTTGATATCGAGCAGGTAACAGCCAATGCCAACGATAACGGCCCAGTACGGCACCCAGGCCGGAATGCGCCCCATGTAACCTTCCTGGCGGATGGGCATTTGCGCCATAATGGCCAGCGCCAACAGCGCAGACATCAGCCCCAGGCCCGCGCCCCGGTCTGACACCAGGAAAGATGTGAAGAAGAACACCACCTGCGCCACCACCACCATGCGCCAGATATTGCCCAGTTCGCCGCGTGAAATATCGTAGACGTTCGACAAGGCCGTAAAAAAGACCGCCAGACTGCCAACAATCAACAACGAAATCCCCCAATTGGCTGTACTCATCAACAAAAACAGATAGAGCAGCGCCGTGGCAAAGGCCGAAGCGGCCAGCGCCAGGCTAAGGTAGCGCAGGCGGCTTACCAGGCTGAGCATTTCTTCGGGAGTAAGTCGAGATGCGAGGGTCATGCCAATTTCCTGTCACCCAGCAATTCGGGAGAAGTTTCCTTCTGTATATCGGGCGTGGGGTTGAGCCAGATTTCCACTTCTTGTAATTCAAAGGCACGTTGGATTTCACGGATGGTGGTTTGCAATACGGTGTCGGCATCCATCGTGGCGCGCATGCGAGCGGTAATGGCGTTGCTGACCTGCTCGTTGGCGGCGCGCTGCTGGCTTTCTTCGTAGAGCCGGGCGCTTTCCAGCGCTTGACTGATGCGCTCACCCAGGGCGGTCAAGAGCGCTTGCTGCTCTTCCGACCAGCCGCCATCGCCGGGGTAGACGCGCAGATTTCCCACAGCAAGCCCGCGCACACGCAGCGGGACATGAGCGACCATTCCCGAAGTAGGATCGTGAACGCCATTGGGGGAGAGAGGGGCAACGCCCTGGCCTGGCACAAATTCATAGCCGTGCAGTTCGCGCGCCGAAACGATCCGCTGCCACGATTGCTGGCTGTACGAACTGTACATTCGTTCCACCTGCTGCAAACTGGCCTGCACTTCATTGAGCAAACGCGCATTTTCGATCGCCACCGCCAGTTGATCGGCCATGGTTTGCAAGATCACCACGTCTTCTTGTGTAAACGCCCGTTCTTTCTCACTTTGCACATCGAGAACTCCAATGACGCGCGCCCCCACCTTGAGCGATAAGGCCATTTCAGAACGGGTCAAGGGCAGGTCAGGGTTGCGAAAATAGGTTGCTTCGTCGCCCACATCCAGGGCAATGCGTGAAAGGCCACGCGCCGCCACAAAGCCCACCATCCCCTCCTGGCCCAGTTTCAACTGATGGCCGCGCGCCACCATCCGCTGCCCTGCTTCACCTGTGGCCGCCCGCAGCACGGCATATTCACCAGCTTCATCCAACAAAAACAAACCGGCATGATAAAAGCCAAAACGCTCCCGCACCAGGTCTACGGCCTGCTGGATGAGCAGGTCGAAATCCTGCGTGGAGGAGGCATCGCGGGCGACCTCAGCCGCCACCTGCAATTGCGCCGAACGGCGTTCCAACTCTTGCGTGCGTTCAGCCACGCGTGCTTCCAGTTGCGCCAATTGTCCGCTGAGCTGCGCCGTCATACTGTTGAAGACCCGCGCCAGGTCGCCAATTTCGTCTTGCTGCTCCACCGCCACCACCAGGTTCAGGTTTCCGGCGGCAATAGCGCTGGCGGTTTGCGCCAGGTGATTGATCGGCAGGGCGATACGCGTCGAGGCGTACCATGCCGCGGCCAACGCCGCCACGAGGGCAAACAAGATAACGCCGGCGGTGGTCAAGACGCCCTGCAACATCGGCAAACGCGCTTCGAACAAGGCCTCTTCTGCTACCAGCATCGCGCCCAGGGGCTGGAACCAGCCATACGACCCCATCACGCTCTCCCCCCGGTAACTGGTGTAGGCAATTGTTTCCGCACGGCGGCTGGCAATCGCATTACTCAGATTGATCGACAACGGGTAAGCTGTGCCAACCTGAAAAGCATAGCGAGAAGGGGAAAGCAACACGCCCGTTTCGCTAAACAAAAGCACCTCACCCGACTGACTGTCGCTGAGGCCGGCTGCCAAAATCGCGTTGAGTTCAGCCGCGCCAATATGCGCCAACAAAACGCCCACGGTGACATTGTCTTGATCGAGTACCGGCAAGGCCAGTTGAAAAGAAGCCTCATTTATTTCAGCGTTGTAGTCAATGGGAGAATAGACGGTGTATCCTTGCAAAGCATCCTGGAATATGACCGCATTCGAGAAACTGACCGCGCTCGCCGTCGGGTCGGTAGCATAAACGGCCATACCGTCAGGATTGATCAAGTAAATTTGCAAAATGGATGGGGAACGTTCGGCCAGCGCCCCAATGCTGTCTGACAATTCGGAACGATAGGCGTTGAATTCAATTTCAGGTTGCTGCTCGGTCAAGACCTTTACCATGATGCTCTTCTGGGGCGTCGGGCGAACACGTTCCAGGCTGGTCTTTATGCTATCGAGCCAGCCTTGAATTTCGACCTGACGCAAAGCCAGGCCAAACTCAAGGTTGGTCATCGCCTGCTGCTCGGTAACATTGGCCAATTGATACCCAGAAATAATCCCGGTGATCAACAGCGGCACACCGACCAGCATCGAAAACAAGATCATCATACGCGTGCGAATGCGCTTGCCGAAAGCAAAATAAACGGTGATGCCGCCCAAAACGGTTACCAGCAACAGGTTGGTCAGAACCGCATACAAGAAAAGGATGGGGATTTCGGTATGGTACACGCGCGGCAAAGGCGGCCAGAGATTGACGAATGCCAAAAAGCCCAGGTAGACCACCGAAAAGATGGCCCAAATGCCGTAAGCGCGCGGCAACAAGAGGTTGCAGATCAAATACAGCAGAATAATGCCGCCGATGAGATGGTAGGGGAGCAATCCTTCCCACACCAGTTCATTGACGCCGTACCCAATCACCAACCCGGCAATCAACAAGACAAAGACGGCCCGACGATACCCACGCTGAAACCACTTATAGGCCAAAGGCACCAGGAAGAAAACCGCCCCCAACACCCCCGCCGCCACCAAAGCCTGCCACACACCCGTAAAGACAAAGACACCGACATAGAAAACCGTGGTGACGATCACAAACGCGCCCAACAGCGAAAACAATAACTTCGCGTTGACTAAAATTCGAGTGGAGAGGGAAGGTGTATTCATAGGGCAGACTCTAATTTTGCGTACCCTGGCTAGTGGTACTCAAATCAATTTCCACGCGACTGGCAGACAGGGCCAGGCCCACCTCGCGCACGGCCGCCGAAAGCACGGCATCCAGGTCGAGCGAAGCCTGCACCCGGGTCGAAACCTGACCCAGCAGGCTTTCCTGGCGAGCGCGGCGGGCAATTTCTTCGAGCAGGCGCGCATTTTCTAAGATGGACGCCACCTGCGTAGCCGATTCGCGCACCACATCAATTTCCTCCGGCGACCAGGGCGATTGATCGGCCTCTCGCCGCAAGGTCACGGTGCCTAACGGACGATTGCGCAGCATCAGCGGCAGCGACAGTTCATATTGCCCATCCACCAGCGCGGATTTTGGCTCCAATGGGATCGTTTGAACACCCAGGTCATCGGATACCTGACTGACCTGCACCCCGGCCCGGTTATAGGCATAGACCAATGTATGCCCTTTCAGGCGTTGCTGCCAGCCTTCACGCGCCTGCTCGCCGTAAGCGGTTTCCAGTTCAGCCAGTGCGCGCTGGCTTTCGTTGTAGAGGCGGGCATTTTCAATCGCCAGCGCCAACTGATCGGCCAGCACTTGCAAAATACGCGTGTCTTCCTCGGTATAGGCATTGGGATCGGTGGATTGCACATCCAGCACGCCAATCGTCCGTCCACGCACACGCATGGGCAGGGCCAGTTCCGAACGGGTGAAGGGTAAATCAGGATTTTTGAAGTGGATAGCCTCAGCCCCGGTATCCAACACAATGCGTGGCTCACCCCGCGCCGACACGAAACCCACCACCCCCTGGCCGATGCGCAATTTGTGTTGGCGGGCTAACATGCGCCGGCCGCCTTCACTGTTCGAGGCCCGCAAGAGCGCATATTCGCCAGCCTGGTCAATCAAGAAGATGCCCGCGTGATAGAAGCCAAAGCGTTCGGAAATGATAATGGTGGTCTGCTTGAGCAATTCTTCCACATCCAAAATCTGCGCCGATTCGCGCGCCACCTGGGCGGCGGTTTCCACCTGGGCCGTGCGGCGGGCCAGTTCAGTCGTGCGGTCACGCACCAGTTCTTCCAGGTTGCTCACCTGAGCGCGCAATTGTTTCGACAACAGGCCAATGGCATAGCCCAGGTATTTGATCTCATCCTGAAAGGTTTGTACCTTCAAGCCGCGCGAGATCGTTTCGAGGTAACGCATCAATTGTGTGGTCGTTTGCGCCATCCATTCCACCGGGGCCGCCAGGCGCGCCGCGGCAAAGAAGGCATAAAAGGCCACAGCCCCGCCCAGCAGCGGTAGCAAAACGAAATATGCCAGGCGAATTTCGTTTACGTGATTCTGCGCTTCACGTTCAATCGCAGCATTCGAGGCTAAAAACTCATCTGTATCTACCGCCACCCCCACCCATAACTGGGTGTTCGGCACCTGCTGCGCCGCCAGGTACATCGTGCGGGTTTGTCCGGCGCTGAGTTCGTTGTAATAACCGTCTACCAGCGAGGTGGTCGAAAACGAGTCGGTGATGATCTTCCAAAGATCAGGTTGCAAGGTGGCGCGCTGGAACAGGAGTTGGCGCACCATATCGGGGTCCGGGTGGAAAATCACCACCGAATTGAGATCGTAGACAAAAGAATAGCCCCGTTCGCCGATCCGGGTAGCTGTGAGCAAAGCCAGGTCGGCATTGCTGGGCAGCATGAAACGATCTTCCATGCTGATTTCGGTGTGATTGATCGCATATTGCTGAACCTGCTGTACCATCGTTCGGGTGCGCGCCTGCACATCGCGAGTCAGGTAGGTTTGACCAAATTGTTGGCGCACGCCGAGGGCGTCATCGGCCAGTGTTTGGGTAAAGCGCAAGCCGATGAAAATGAGCAACAACACGGGCAGCAACCCCACCAAAATGAACATCCAGATCAAACGAAAACGGAGTCTCATGCGACACCCTCATCATCGGTTGTGTCATCTGCCACAGCAGGCGCAATGACCGCCGGCGTCCTGGCGGTGCGCTCGGCGTCAGCAAGGCCGGCGGCAAACTCATCACCGGGCTGGTTAATTTGTTCCAACAAAATGGCGCTGGCCCTGGGTTGAATGCGTAGTTCGACGCTCGCCGCCCGCAACAGGCGGCCCAATTCGAGCGCCGTGGTGTTCAAAATGGTATCTACATTGGTTGAAGCACGCACCGCGCCGACAACTTCCGTCACCAGGCGCTCTTGCGCCGCTTTGCGTTGGCTGCGTTCGAGCACACGAGCATTCTCAAGCGCCTGAACCGACTGCGCTAAAACTGCATCGGCCAGTTCCTGCAAATCGGCTCGTAAGCCCTGTGCGACGACGTGCTGTTCGGGCAAATCTATGGTCACCGTTCCAATATCCACGCCATCTAACACCATCGGCAAATGCACCTGTGCGGTCTTCGGCGCCCGCTTCCGCTCATCCTTCTTCTGGAAGGTGGCTTGTAGAACATTTTGCAAGCGGAGTTCTTCATTCCAACGATCTACCAGATATTGCTGGAAACGTTGCTCTAACGCGCGGTTGTTTTGTTGGGCAGTTTCGAGCATCCGCGATGTCGTCAGCACCGCACCGGCGTAATCGGCCAGATATTGCAAAATTTCGCGTTCCTGCGGCTGCTTGAAGGTTTCAGCCTGGGTAGATTGCACCGCAATTGCCCCCAAAACTTCTTCGCCAAAACAGATCGGCGCAGCGGCCTCGCTGCGCGCCATGGGTAAGCGGGTAAAACTCAATTGCTCTTTGCGGCTGCCAATTTCAGCCACCTGGATTTCTTTGCGGACAATGCACATGCCCACCGAAGATGAACCACCAACGGTCAACTGATACCCCTCCGGAACCACATTGCCCGTTCCGGCCTGCAGCACGGCATTGATTTTCAAATCGTCGAGCAGAAAAATCCCCACATAATAATAGCCAAAACGATCACCCAATTCGGCCACCAATTTGCGCACAATCTCTTCCGAGCGGAGAATCCCAGTGATCTTTTGCGAGATTTCCCGTACAGCCTGCGCCCGCACCAAGAAGTGCTGGGCAGCCTTGCCCTGCGCCACATCTTGGGTGGCCTGTTCGTGCCGGGCTAACAGGCTATTGACCTCTTCAACCAGCCGGCCATATTCATCCTTGCCACTTCCGGCAGCCCGCCCGTCCCAGGCGTTTTTATCTTGAATGGTTTTCAACACCCGGCGCAGGCTGTTCATCGGCACAAAACCCGCCGCATAACTGACCCCACCCAGGGCAACAGCCAACAGCAGGCCAGCCAAAAACGCCAGGCCGACCAGAAAACGTTGCACCTCAACATTTTGCGTCCAGCCCCCTCGTTGAGCATCCACGCGGGCCAGCAAAATCCGCCGGCCAATGATGTCATTGAGGGGGATATACCCCGACATACTATCTTCCTGCAAAGTAATATGAACAGGGTTCTCAGGAGATAACGCCCGGTTAATCTGCGCCATATCTTCCGGCATCGAAGCAGGATTCAAGCCTATAAAAGATACCGGCAAACGAATCTGATCCACGATGCGCTGCTCTTCGACCGTATCGAGGTAACGCCCTAGCATCAACGTGCCGCTGATCACCCCAATGCTGTCAGGCACCATAATCGGCTGGGCCGCCATGATCATCGGCCCTTCGGGCAAAGCAATCAGCCCTGAAATATCGCTGTTGGGGTCCGTCGGGCGTGTCAGGAAAGTTCTCTGTTCCTGGGTTTCGAGATTGCGGGCGTAGGTCACCAGGCTTTGCGCCCGCGGGATGATGCTTTCGGTTTGTGGGTTATACGAGGCTTCATAGGCCACGCGCCCGCTACTGTCGAAAATGACCACAACATCCAAACTATCGTTTGCAAAGGTGGCCGCGTTCAACGAATTGACCAGGCTTTCAGGTTGGCGTTCTTGCAAGAAAAGATAAGTTGCCTCTGAACGAGCATAAGCTCGCGCCACACGACTGATCCCGGCAATGTTGGTGTTGATCAACGAAGCCAGGCGCTCTGTATTGGCCCGTAGAGATTGCTGCTCCAGTTCAGTATAGATTTGCCCCACAAAAGCGCTCGTTACCCCATAATACACCGCCGCCAGGCCCAGGGCGATTACACCAATAAGGATGAAGGTACGGATTCTCAAATTCATAAGAGCAACCTCAGAACCGCTCTGTGGCGGAACACGCCACCCAGGAATGGAGGTGCGCCCGGCACATCAGTCGTTTGGCGTCGCCTCGGCATGGTTGTCATACGGTGTGGCCTCCGCAAGCAAAAAATTGGGCAGGTGCAATTCGATCTGCACGCGCTCGGCAGTCAAGATGCGGCCCAATTCCTGCGCCGTGGTATCGAGAATGGTTTGCAAATTGACCGAGTTGCGGATGCGGGTTGTCGCTTCGTAAAGCAGGCGGTCATGTGCGGCAGATTGCTGCGAACGGGCCAGAATATGCGCCGCCTGTTCGCGTCCGGCCAGGTAACCAGCCACCACAACCAGGTAAGCCAGATCATCCTCTTTGAAATGGCCGGCCTCGAAATAATCTACCGCAGCAATGGCCCCTATGGCCTGGCCCTGCGCTAAAAACGGCGCCACCATCAAAGAATAAGCCGTGCGAGCGGTAAAGCGAATGTTGGCCAGGCGCTCTTTGCTGAATGTGCTGGTTCCCAGGTGTCCCGCGCTGGATGATAAGGGGCCTTCCATCGTCTGTGAAAGCAAAATCGGCTTAGCCGTCTGAAGCGCCTGGCACAGGGTGTCTTCTTGTAGATCGTAATCTGGAAGTTGCTGCCGTTGCCCATCTGTCCAGACATAGGGCAGATGAATTTTGTTACTTTCGGCATCGAAATGGGCGATCACCACGCCAACCCGGTCCCCCCATTGCCGCGCCAGAGATTGCTGTACGACCGTATAAACCGCCTCAGGTTGGTCGGTTTGGCTAAGCGCCTGACTCAATGCCTGTAAAGAAGCGAGCGGATTTTCCATCAACCAGCACTCCTGGCAACCTTTGAGCCGTTCCTTAACTCATTTCCCAAACCGCTTCGCCAGCCAAAATACGGCGAATCTGATCGGGAAAACGATCCATATCCAACGGCTTGCCTAAGAACCCATCGAAACCGGCCTGCCGGGCCTTGGCAATTTGCTCCTCGCTGGCTTCAGCCGTTACCGCGATGACGCGCGTATCTTTCAAAGCCGACGACGAGCGAATTTTGCGCAACGCGCCATAGCCATCTTCATACGGCAGGCGGATATCCATCAACACCAGGTCGAGGCGTGGCAGGGTGTCGGCATATTCCACCACCTCATAGCCAGATGTTTTCCATTCGCAGTGGATACCCATGTAGCCCAACATGCGGGCAATCAGCACGAAGTTGGAAACATTGTCTTCGACAACCAGCACGGTAATATCTTTGGGTAGCGTCTGATCGCTCATAGTCTTTTATCCACAAGTTTCGTTCGGCTTAACCAGCTAATACCCCATGCTGGCGTCTTCAATGAATTTACGAATTTGCTCTGGCAGCAAATCCACATCCACTGGTTTTTGGATATACCCATCACAACCGGCCTCCAGCGTGCGCTCGCGGTCGCCACGCATCACATTGGCCGTTAACGCGATGATCGGCACGCCGTCGAGATTGGGGTATTCTCGCAAACGCGCCGTCAACGTCAACCCGTCCATATCCGGCAGGTTGATGTCCATCAAAATCAGCGCTGGCCGCAGTGTCTTGGCAATTTCCAAGGCCTTTTGCGGCGTTTCAGCTTCAACCACCTCAAAATCTTCCACCATCAGAATACGCCGCACCAACATACGGTTATCACGATTATCTTCTACATAAAGGATTGTGGGATTTTCACTCATAGGGCACCTTAAAATAATTCTAGCACGCCCTGATTTCATCTAGCATTTCACCATCGTTACAAGAAAATTGCAATTTCATCCGATTGTGCAATTCTCCCTTACAAGGCTGTAAGATTACGACAAAATCAAGCGGCTCGAAATGCTGCGTCCTTCGTGAATGTGCAAAATAATATCGGCTAACATCGGCGCCACCGAAAGCACCACCAATTTCGGGTGCAGCTTATCGGGCGGCACCGGCAGCGTATTGGTCACCACCAGCTTCTCGATGCGATCATCCTGATCGAGAATTTTCAGCGCGCTGGGCAGCAACACCGGATGCGTGATCGAAAAACAAGCCTTGCCGACCGCCCCATGTTCATATAACACATCCAACTGCTTCAACACACTGCCGCCAGCCATAATATCGTCAATCACAATCGGACGGTGGCCTTCAATATCGCCCACTACATGCGAAGTGCGCGTTTCAGAGAAGCTGGTGCGCCGCTTGTGCATGATCACCAGCGGCAGGTTGAGCATCCCCGCATACTTCCCCGCCACACTCGCCCGACCCACATCAGGGCTGACGATGGCCGCATTGGCATATTCTGGCGACCGAAAATAATCTGCCAGCAAAGGCAAAGCCGTCAACGGGTCTACCGGGATATTGAAAAAGCCCTGCGTGGCCGGGTTGTGAATATCCACGAAAACCACCCGGCTCGCCCCCATCGTTTCCAACAAATTGACCACCACCCGCAAACTGACCGATTCGCGCCCGCGCGCCATGCGGTCTTGCCGGGCATACGGAAAATAGGGCATCACCACACTCACCCGGTGTGCGCTGGCACGCCGAAAAGCATCCAGGTACAGCAAGGTCTCCATCAAATGATCGTTGACCGGATAACTGCCGGGTTGGATAAAGAAAATATCTTGCCCGCGCACCACCTCGTCAATCATCACATGAATTTCGCTGTCAGGCAAAAATGTCGTGGTAGATTTACCAATCGGCACCCCCAAAATATCTGCCACATCCTGCGCCAACTGGCGGTGAGCCGAACCCGAGAAAATGCGTAAAGGATGAGTCATCAAGCGCTCCCTGCAAATAATTTGTTTACTGCCAGCACGCAAGTATAGGATTCATGGTGCAAAATGACAAGAGAAAATTTGCTAAAATAACTTACGCATCTGCAAACCACTTTCAACCAGGAGCATCCGATGACATCTATAACCGAAAAAGTGCGCCGGGCCAGCCTGCAAACCAACACACTTACCCAACACCCCCACGCTCAACCCGTCGCTGACATCCTGAGCGCGGCCATCGCCGCCGTTGACCCGCGCCATGCCGTGCGGCAGGCAATCCAGCGATCAGCAAAGCAGCTAATCATTGGCGGCACAGCCTATGATCGAAACGCTATCCGCCGCATTCATGTGATCGGCGCTGGCAAGGCCGCCCGTACCATGCTCGAAGGCGTGATGGATGTTTTGGGTGACGATTTGCACGGCGGCTGCGTCATTGCCAAACACGCTGCCAGCCCCAACGACCAGATCGGCCCGGTGCGCATCCTCGCAGGCAACCACCCCATCCCAGGCGAAAAATCTGTCCAGGCCGCCCGCGCCATGCTGGATAGCCTGCCAGATCACCACCCCGATGACCTGGTGCTGTGCCTAATTTCCGGCGGCGGCTCCGCCCTGATGACCGCCCCACGGCCCGGCGTTGCTTTGGCCGACTTACAGGCGCTCACCCATGCCCTCCTGGCTTGCGGCGCCACCATCAACGAAATCAACACCCTGCGCAAGCACCTGGATATCGTCAAAGGCGGCGGGCTGGCGCGCCAGGCCGCCCCCGCCGCCCTGGTTTGCCTCATCCTTTCGGATGTCGTCGGCAGCCCTTTGGATGTGATCGCCTCTGGCCCTGCCGTGCCAGACCCCTCCACCTTCGCCGATTGCCAACAGATCATCCAGCGTTATCGGCTGGAAGCCAATCTGCCGCCTGCCATCCGTCAGACCATTCAGGCCGGGCTGGCCGGTGAGATTGCCGAAACCCTCAAACCTGGCGATGCCGCCTTCACCCGCACACAAAACCTGCTGGTAGGAAGCAACTATCAAGCCGCCCAGGCCGGGCTGGCCGCCGCGCAACAAGCTGGGTTTCACACCCTGCTGCTGACCACCTACCTGCAAGGCGAAGCGCGCCAGGCCGGGCAATGGCTGGCTGGCATCGCCCGCCAGGTTGCCGAAAGCGGCCACCCCATCCCCCGCCCGGCGTGCATTGCCATCGGCGGCGAAACCACCGTCACCCTCCACGGCACAGGCCGCGGCGGACGCAACCAGGAGTTGGCCCTGGCCGCGGCAGACGAATTGGCCGGCCTCAGCAATTGCCTGCTCGCCACCTTTGCCACCGACGGCGAAGACGGCCCAACCGACGCCGCCGGAGCCTTCGTCAGCGGCGAAACATCCGCCCGCGCGCAAGCCCTGGGGCTGCCCCCCGCTCAATTTCTGCGCAACAACGACTCGTATTCCTTTTTTGCCACCCTGGGAGATTTATTCCAACCAGGCCCAACCGGCACAAATGTGAACGATTTGGCCTTTTTATGGCTGTTCTAAGCCAATTTGTAGCCAATTTTGCGTAAGAAACCCTTGCGCCAGGCGATGTCTTCCTCGCCTTCCACACCTTGCGGCGCAAAACCATCCACCACGCCCACAATGCCGCGCCCCTGCTCGGTTTCGGCCACCAAGACCTGGGTGGGGTTGGCCGTGGCACAAAAGACGCGGCACACTTCGGGAATCATTTTGATCAGGTTAAGGACGTTGATCGGATAATAGCCCCCACCCAGGAACAGGATGAAGCTATGGCCGGCGCCGATAGCCTGCGCGTTTTGCTGCGCCAACTCGATCAGGGCCGCATCTGTACCCGTCCAACGCACCAGGCACTTGCCAGAGGCTTCGCAAAATGCCAGACCAAACTGGATGCCCGGCACGGCGGTGATCAGGGCCTCGTGGATGTCTTCCACCGTCTTGATGAAATGCGACTGCCCCAGGATGAAATTGATCGCTTCAGGCTTTTGAATCGTCACGACAGATAGGTTCATCGAAAACTCCTCGTATTATATGTTTCGTTGGTGCCAGCCTACCAACGGTTGACAAAA
>CAZSFD010000040.1:0-44904 GCA_964606085.1 uncultured Anaerolineaceae bacterium | reverse complement strand
ATGTTGGCAAACACCGGCACGTTGGATGATCCCCCGGTTTTGACCACCACGTCAATCTGTTCGTTGCGCAGGCCCGATTCAGCCACCGCTTCGAGCAGCACAGCTTCGATCTGTTCGATGTATTGGCGAATGTCCAGTTCGAATTGCACACGGGTGTAGAGTTCCCACAGGCGCAGGTCTTTCTCGTCGAGGCGCAGCACCGTTACACCCTGGTCAGAGAGGGCGATTTTGGCCCCTTCGACCATGTTGTAAAAGGTAAAGGCCAGGTCATTGAAAATCAGGCTCTCGAGCGCTTTCAGGCGCACGGGGGCCTGTTTTTCGCGAATCGCCCGTTGCAGGCGACCACGCGCCAGGGGGGTGCTCATTTCGGGCAGCGCCATCCAATCGGAGACGGCGTGGATCAGCTCGTGAATCTCGGGGGCGGGGGGGTCAATGCGCCCCCAGCCGAAATGCGGCAACAGGCGTTTCTGGATGATGGCGCGGTCGAAATCGGAGCCGGCGATGCCAATGCCGCGGTTGGCATAGATGGGGCGGCCAGCGGCGTCGCCGAGGCGCAGCAGGGTGATGTCGAGGGTGCCGCCGCCGAAGTCAAAGATGAGGGCGTTTTGGGGGCAGGCAAGCGTGCGCTCGTAGAACAGCGCGGCGGCCACGGGTTCATATTCAAAATCCACCTGGCGAAAGCCAACCGACCGCGCCGCCTGGTGCAGCGTCTCTTCCGCCTGGCGGTCTTTGGCGGGGTCGTCAAAAAATTGCACCGGGCGGCCCAGGGTTACGGCTTCGATCTCATCGCCGAGCAGCTTTTCGGCGCGGCATTTCAACTCGCCCAGGTAGGCGGCGATGATTTCGGCGGTGGTGTAGTAGCGGTCGAAAACCCAGGTGCCTTTGTAACCGTCGGAGCGTAGGGCCGTCTTGATGAATTGCAGCAGGCGGCCTGGCTTGAGTTCATCTACATAGGTATAGACATCATCCACGTAGTACATATCGCCGCCGCGCACGTCAATTTCGCCAACCCATTTTTTGACAAAACGCCGCTGGCGGTTGACGTTTTGCTGGTAGTAGAGCGCCACGGCCTCTTGACCGATGGTGACTTTGTGGTCTTTGGTGATGTAAAGGATGGTTTTGACCACTTCGGGGATCAGGTTTTGCTGGTCAATGGGCAGCAGGTGAACGTCGCGGCCATCAAAGACGGCCACGCCCGAATTGGAAGTGCCAAAATCTATGCCAACTTTTACAGCCATGGCGGTTTGCTCCTGGATACCTGGATTGTAACGGAAATTTTACGATCGCTGACAATACTGCAAAACTCAGCCGGTGCGCTTTCGTGCTATGATTTAACATCATCTTAACTATGCACCCAGGGAGCATTTTGTGACAGCACCGCTTACCCCCATCCACGAAAATATTGAACAAATCGAATTGAACCTGTTTCTTGAGGCGATTTACCAGCGCTATGGGTATGATTTTCGCTCGTACGCCCAGGCCTCGGTGCGCCGCCGTGTGCGCCACCTGATGAGCAAATTGGGCTACCAGAACATCGGCGAGATGATCCCGCTGCTGCTGCGCGATGAAGAATTCGCCCGCCGGGTGGTGTTCGAGTTCTCGATTTCTGTAACCGAGATGTTCCGCGACCCCGATTTTTACCTGGCGGTGCGTGAGAAGGTTGTGCCGTATCTCAAGACGTACCCGTTCATCAAGGTCTGGCACGCTGGCTGCGCCACGGGCGAGGAAGTGTATTCATCGTCCATCATGCTGCGCGAAGAAAATCTCTACGAGCGCGCCACCATTTTTGCCACCGATTTCAACGATGAAGTGCTGGAGAAGGCACGCGAGGGCGTGTATGCGCTGAAAGACATGCGCCAATATACCGAAAACTACCAGCGCGCCGGCGGCAAGGCCGAATTTTGCAACTACTACCACGCCCAATACGACCTGGCGATCATGGAGCAGGATTTGAAGCGCAACGTGACCTTTGCCAACCACAACCTGGTGACCGACAGCGTCTTCGGCGAGATGCACCTGGTGTATTGCCGCAACGTGTTGATCTATTTCGAGCGCCCCTTGCAAAACCGGGTGTTGAACCTGTTCGCCAGCAGCCTGACCCTGGGCGGCTTTTTGTGCCTGGGCAACAAAGAGACAATTGAATTTTCAGATGTGGCGCATATTTTCAAAGTGGTAGACGAGAAGCAGAAGATTTATCAGAAACGCGCCCGCTGAAGGAACGGTGTCGGGCGTGTTCGTTGATGTGCAAAGGATTATCATGGCAATTTCAAACCTATCGGCCAACCCTCAACGAGCCACCATCGGCTTGATCACCGAGCATGACTTGACCAGTGATTTTCACCGTCTGCTCATCCGGGGGCTATTGCAGGCTGCCGAACAGGCTGACGTCAACCTGCTCTGCTTTGTGACCCACAACAACTACATCGAGGAGCGCCACCCGCTCCACGCAGCTTATTTCAAACAGATTAATGCAGCCAACCTCGATGGGCTGATCAGCCTCACCTACCTTCCGGTGGTGCAGAAGCTGTCTGGTTTTGGTCAGTTCCCCATCGTTCGCATCTTGAGCGAAATGGAAGGTTTCAGCGATGTGCGCGCCGATAATTATGGCGGCATTCGGGCTGTGATGGCGCATTTGATCGAGACACACGGCTACCGGCGCATTGCCTATTTGCGCTCAAACGATATCGAACTGGATCACCAACAACGCTACCAGGCCTATGTGGACGCGCTGGCGCACTATGGGCTGCCATTCGATCCCCGCATGGTGTACATGCACAAATGGGAAGCCAATTTCGCGTCCATGGCGGTCAACACCTGGCTCGACGAACACCATCTCGAAGTAGATGCCATTGTGTCCGATTCAGATGACGCCGCAAAACAGGTTATGGAAGTTTTGCAGGCGCGCGGCTTGCAAATCCCCTACGACATCGCCATTACAGGTTTCGACAACACCGATAACGCCCGCAACATGAACCCACCCCTGACGACGGCGGCGCAATCGTCTGTTGAGATCGGAAAACGGGCCATTGCGTTGATCCTGGCGCAGCGGCGCAACGAAGAAGTGCCATTGCACGAGGTCACCCCCTCGCCGCTGATCATTCGCCAATCGTGCGGGTGTTTTTCTGAAACCATCCTGCAAGCCAGAAAAACGCCGGCGCACGATGCCGTTTCCGACCAGGCGACCATCGTGCATCAACTGGCAGCATGGCCGCTGGCTTCAACGCTTCCTGCTGGCTGGTCGGCGCAGTTCTACGATGCTTTCCGCCAAGATATCGCCTGTCAAGAACCAACACGCTTTTTGAAAGCGGTCGATCAGGCGGCGCGCGCTGCGCTCAAGGCTCAGCAACCGGTCGAACAGGTGCATACGCCGCTCTCGCTGCTGCAAGAAGCCATGCCAACCTGTGCAAGTGACATTGCCGATGGGCTGGCTTGCGGCCAGGCGTTGCTGCAGCAGGCGCGCGTGCTGGTGGGCGAAATGGCCGCCCGCCAGGAAGCGAACCAACGCGAAGAACAGGAAAGGCAATCTGCGGCGCTGCGGGTTACGGGCAACCGCCTGTTATCCTGCTTCCATATCAACGATCTGCTGCGGGTCTTGCTGGATAACCTGCCCCGGTTGGGATTTCCAAGCGGTGCGCTGGTTGTGTATCAAGATTTTCTGCCCAGCGCGGGCGAATCACGCCTGCTATGCGCCTTCGATCAGCATGGGCAGGCGTTTTTGAACCTTTCAGGCCAGGCGTTTGCCACCCAAGACCTGCTTCCTGCCAGCTACTTTCCACGCGACCGCCGCTTCACCTGGGTCATTTCGCTGCTGTTTGCCAAAGAAGATGAAAACCCGCCAGGCTACCTGATCCTCGAACCCGGCACACACGACAGCGCCATTTACGATGCCCTGCGCGCACAACTGGGCAGCGCCCTCAAGAGCGCGCTATTGGTAGAACAGGTGGAGCGCCGCGCCGTGCAATTGCAAACCGCCGCTGAGGTCTCGCGGGCGGCTTCGAGCATCCTGGCAACCGACACGCTGCTGCAACAAACCGTCGAACTGCTGCTGCAACGCTTTGATTTGTACTATGTGGGCCTGTTCCTGCTCGATCAGACCGGTCAGTGGGCGGGCGAGCCCAACCGCTGGGCCGTGCTGCGCGCTGGCACGGGCGAGGCCGGGCGGCAGATGCTCCGCCAGGGACACAAATTTGCCCTGGACAGTGAAAGCATGATCGCCGGCTGCCTGCGCGACCGCCAGCCACGCATCGCCCTCAACACAGAAAATGAAGCCGGCCGATTCAAAAATCCGCTGCTACCGGCTACACGCTCCGAAGCCGCCCTGCCGTTGATCACACATGATCAGGTCATTGGCGCTCTGACCATCCAAAGCGAGCAAGTGGGCGCCTTCACGCCTGAAGACATCACCGTCTTGCAAACCATGGCCGATCAACTCGCCAACGCCATCGCCAACGCCGATCTCTACGAACAGGCCCAACAGCGCGCCCATGAGTTGGAGCGCGCCCGCAGCATTGCCGAACAAGCCCGCAACGAAGCTGAAATCGAAAAACGCGCCGCCGAACAGGCCCGCCAGGAGAGCGAGATTGCCAACCGCAACCTGGCCGCGCAAATGTGGCAAACCCAGGGCCAGGCGCTGCTCAACGAAAAGATGCGCGGCGAGCAGGATATCGCCACCTTGGGGCGCAATGTCATTCAACAACTTTGCGAATACCTGAATGTGCCGACCGGGGCGCTGTATGTGCGCGACGATAACAAGCTCAAATTGGCCGGCACCTGCGCCTACCAGCGTAAAAACCTGGTGCGCGAATTTGAAATGGGCGAAGGCATGGTGGGCGAGGCCGCCTTGCGGCAGCGCAGCATCACCTTGAAATTGCCAGAAAAATACCTGTCCATTCTCACCTCGTCGTTGGGCGAACTGCCGCCGCAGCATGTTCTCTTTGCGCCATTTGTTTTCGATGCTGAAACCGTGGGGGTGATCGAACTGGGTTCGCTGGATGAATTTGCCCCTGCCGAAGTGGAATTCCTCGGTAAAGCGCTGGAAAGCGTGGCCATCGCCTTCCTGACGGCCCAGGCCCGACGCAAGGTCAACGAACTACTCACCCAGACCCGCTCCCAGGCCGAAGAACTGCAAGCGCAAGAAGAAGAACTGCGCGCCACCAACGAAGAACTCGAAGCCCAAACCGAAAGCCTGCGCAGCTCCGAAGCCCGCCTCAAGCAAAACCAGGCCGCCCTCGAAGCCGCCAACGCCGAACTCGAAGAAAAAGCCCACATCCTCCAGCAGCAGCAAGCAAAGGTGGATGCCCAGAACCGCGAACTGGAGCGCAAAGCCGAAGAACTGGCCCTGGCCTCCAAATACAAATCCGAGTTCCTCGCCAACATGAGCCACGAACTGCGCACCCCGCTCAACTCGATGCTCATCCTGGCCGGGATGCTCGCTAAAAACGACGAAGGCAACCTCACCCCCGACCAGGTCGAATCGGCCCAGGTGATCCACTCCGGCGGCACCGACCTGCTCAACCTGATCAACGAAATTCTCGACCTGGCAAAAGTCGAAGCCGGCAAGATGGAATTCCGCTTCGCCCCCATGCCGTGGAGCTACCTCCTCAACCGGATGAACGACCAGTTCGGCCCGGTGGCCCAACGCAAAGGGCTGGCGTTCGTCACATCCGTGGCCGAAGACCTGCCTCCCGGCATCGTCACCGATGAGCAGCGATTGGCGCAAGTGGTCAAGAACCTGCTTTCCAACGCCTTCAAGTTCACCGAACAGGGCAGCGTCTCCCTCACCGTTCAACGCGCCGCTCCTGGCTCTGGCTTCGACCCGGCTCAATTCTGCACCGTATCCGTCACCGACACCGGCATTGGCATGACCCCTGAACAGCAAAAGGTGGTCTTCGAGGCCTTCACCCAGGCCGATGGCAGCACATCCCGCCAATATGGCGGCACCGGCCTCGGCCTCACCATCACCCGCGAGATGACCCATCGCCTGGGCGGACAGGTGGCCCTCAGCAGTGAACCCGGCAAGGGCAGTACGTTTACGATCTATTTGCCGTTGAAGAACGAAGGTGACCAGGTGACAAGTGACCAGGTGACAGTCACCCCTTCATCTTCTCACCTTGTCACCAATGAACGAAGTTCGCAATCACCCACTCACCCTCTCACCCCGTCACCCCTTCACCCTCTCACCCCATCCCCCATCCCCGACGACCGCGACAGCCTCACCCCCGCTGACCGCATCCTGCTCATCGTCGAAGATGACCCCAAGTTCGCCAAGATCGTGCGCGATTATGGCCGCAAGAAGCACTTCAAGTGCCTGGTGGCCGGTGATGGCGAGAGCGCCCTGGCCCTGGCAAAGGCCCACGGCCCGGCAGCCATCATCCTCGATTTGAAACTGCCCGGCATGAGCGGCTGGAACGTCCTCGATGCGCTCAAAGATGACCCCGACCTGCGCCACATCCCCGTCCACATCATGTCGGTGGATGATGAAGACGTTTCGGCCTACCAGCGCGGCGCAATGGGCTTCCTCACCAAGCCGGTCAGCCAGAAGGCGCTCGAAGGGGCGTTCGGCCGCATCGAAGCCTTCATCTCCAGCAAAATCCGCTCGCTGCTGCTGGTCGAAGATGATGCCGCCTTGCGCCTGAGCGTGCGCAAGCTGCTCGAAGGCTCCGACATCACCATCAGCGAAGCCGCCACCGGCCAGGCTGCCCTGCAAGCCCTGGCTGCCCGGCCCTTCGACTGCATGATCCTCGATCTCTCGCTGCCCGATGTCTCCGGCTTCGAACTGCTCAACCGCCTCGATAGCGACGAATCCCTGCCCAAATGCCCCGTCATCGTCTACACCGGCAAGGAACTCTCGCCCGAAGAAAATGCCGAACTGCTCAAGTACGCCGAAAGCGTGATCGTCAAGGGCGTCAAATCGCCCGAACGCCTGCTCGATGAAACCGCCCTGTTCCTGCATCGCGTGGTGGCCGACCTGCCCGAAGACCAGCAGCGCACCATCCGCAAGCTGCACAGCCGCGAAGCCGTACTGCAGGGCAAGCAAATCCTGATCGTAGATGATGACGCCCGCAATGCCTTCGCCCTCTCCCGCCTGCTCAACGAGCGCGGCGTGAAGATGCACATCGCCAACAGCGCCACGAAGGCGCTCGAAAAGCTCGAAACACTCGAAGTGCAGTTGATCCTGACCGACATCATGATGCCCGGCATGGATGGCTACGAGTTCATCAAGGCCCTGCGCCAGCAACCGCGCTTCGCCAGGCTGCCGATCATCGCCCTGACCGCCAAAGCGATGAAGGGCGACCGAGAGAAGTGCCTCGAGGCGGGGGCCAACGATTATCTTTCCAAGCCGATTGACCCCGATAGGTTGTTTTCTTTACTGCGAGTGTGGTTAAGCCGCGATTAACCAGAAACGAATTTGAATATGCCAACCATCAAAAATCTTTCGCTCAAAAAACGCGCTACGCTGGGTCTGCTATCCAACGACCTGACCTCCAGTACTGTCACGCAGTTGTTGTGGGGCATTACCGATACCATTCGCAAAAACGATGCCCAACTGCTCTGTTTTCCTGCCGGCGTTTTGCGGGGTGCGGATGGCGGTCACATGCAAAGCAATGTGCTGTACGATCTGGTTGGACCGCAAAACGTAGACGGCCTGCTTGTTATGTCGAATTTTCTGGGTACCTTTGTCAGCCGCCAGGAGTTGATTGACAAAATCTTCAATCGTTACCAACAAACACCTGCCATCAGCATTGGATTGGAAATGGGGGAACAGCCGGCGATTCTGGTGGATAACTATGCGGGCATGTATGCGGCCGTCGCTCATTTGATCGAAGAACACGGCTATCGCCGAATTGCTTTTGTGCGCGGGCCGCACGGCCACGAAGAAGCCGACGCTCGTTTTCAAGCCTATCAAGATGCGCTTGCCAGGCACGACCTGCCATTCGATCCGGCCCTGGTAGCCACAGGCACTTTTATGCCCGAATCGGGCGAGGCGGCCGTTTCGATTTTGCTCGATCAGCAGAATGCCAATTGCCAGGCCATTGTCACGGCCAATGATTTGATGGCCTTTGGCGTACTCAATGCCCTGCAAGCGCGCCAACTACGCGTCCCCTACGATATGGCGATTATCGGGTTTGATGATGATGATGAAAATGCTCGTTACGCTTCGCCGCCGCTGACCACCGTTCGCCAGCCCCTCTACGAAATCGGGCAGCAGGCTGTAGAGATGATGTTGGCTATGCTGGATGGAAAAGAAACTTCCCATCAGGTGACGCTTCCCACCAAACTGGTGATACGCCAATCCTGCGGATGTGCCAACCCGGCAGTCGCGCAGGCCATCACCGGGCCAATTCAGCGGTTGCAGAAGCAAACGGGCAGGCGCAAAAACTCGCCCACGCAGGCCGTTTTGACGGCCATGCAGAGCGCCCTCGGACAGGAGATTCAGGCTAACGAGCAGGCCTGGCTGGGCGAGATCATAGAGGCTTTCCAGGATGATTTGCAGATCGGCAAGCACACCCACTTTCTGACCACCCTGGATGAAATCTTGCGCCAGGTAGTCAAAACCGAACGTTCCATTGCGGCATGGAGCATGGCGTTATCGGCCATGCGAAGCGCGATGCTGCCCCACTTGGCGCAAGATCAAATCTTGTTGGCAGAAGACCTTTGGGTGACCGCCCAAATTATGATCAGCGAAGCGGCCCAGCAAAGCCAGCGCAGCCAGATCACCCAACTCGAACGGCAAATGCGCCTGTTAAATGGGCTTCAAGAGTCATTGATTACCACGTTTAATATCACAGAAGTGATGGACACCCTGGCGCGCGAAATACCGCAATTGGGCATTCCATCCTGTTATCTGTCGCTCTACGAAAACCCACAAAGGCCCACCGATGCCGCTCGCTTGTATCTGGCTCTGGCAAGTGACTCAAAACGTTTTGAATTACCTGATGAGAAGCAGGTTTTTCCATCTTTACAATTGGTTCCGCCAGAAATCTGGCCCGACCGTTCCTTTTCCATGATCGTTGAGCCGCTGTACTTCCGCGAGGAGCAGCTTGGTTTTGCCCTGTTAGAGATTGGCCCCCATCAAGGCAGTATCTACGAAACCTTGCGCGGCGAGATCAGCAGCGCCTTACAAGCAGGCCACCTGGTGCAGCGCGTTCAAGAGCGCTCTGATGCCCTCGCCCGCCAGCAGTACATCCTTGATACGTTCATGGCGAATGTGCCTGACCGAATTTACTTCAAAGACACCCAAAGCCGCTTTACCCAGGTTAACCAGGCGCTGCTGAAGAAAATGGGCGTGAGCGACCCTGCCCAACTCATTGGCAAAACGGATGAAGATTTCTACCCAGGCGATCAGGCGCGCAAGAAGCTGGAACAAGAGCAGGAAATCATCCGCAATGGGCAGCCGATCTTGAGCCTGGAAGAGGAAGATGGCGTCAACCAATGGGCATCTACCACGAAAATGCCCCTGCGCGACGAAAAAGGCCGCATCGTTGGCACCTTTGGCATCTCACGCGACATTACCGATCTGGTGCTTGCCAAACGCGCTGCTGAAGCCGAGCGCGCCGAAGCCGAAAAGGCCCGCGAGAAGGCCGAAACAGCCAGGGGCGAGGCTGAAAAGGCCCAGCAGCGGGCCGAGGCCGAACAAGAGAAAGCCCAGGCCGCCAACGCACTACTGGCTGCCCAAATTTGGCAGACCGTTGGCCAGGCGCAGCTTAACGTATGCATGCGCGGCGAACAAGATATTCCCACCCTGGCTAATAACATCATCCAACAATTGTGCGAATATCTCAACGCCCAACAAGGGCTGCTTTACATCTTGGATGGAGAACGTCTCAAACTACAGGGAACGTACGCCTACGATAACGATGACCTGGTCAATGAACTGCGCATCGGAGAAAAACTAATCGGCCAGGCCGCCAAAAGCAAAAAGGTGATCACCCTGCACGTTCCTGCGGAGGCAGCCGGGAAAATCTCCAGCGCCATCAACATCACCCCCCGGCACTTCATCATCGCGCCTTTCGTGTATGACCAGGAACCGATCGGCGTCCTGGAAATTGGCACACTCAGCGAACTGAGTACCGCCCAGGCAGAATTTCTCGATAAAGTGATGGAAAGCATCGCGATTGCTTTCATGACAGCCCTATCGCGGGTGCGCGTGAATGAGCTTCTTGCCCAAACGCGCCAGCAAGCCGAAGAACTGCAAGCGCAAGAAGAAGAACTGCGCGCCACCAACGAAGAACTCGAAGCCCAAACCGAAAGCCTGCGCAGCTCCGAAGCCCGCCTCAAGCAAAACCAGGCCGCCCTCGAAGCCGCCAACGCCGAACTCGAAGAAAAAGCCCACATCCTCCAGCAGCAGCAAGCAAAGGTGGATGCCCAGAACCGCGAACTGGAGCGCAAAGCCGAAGAACTGGCCCTGGCCTCCAAATACAAATCCGAGTTCCTCGCCAACATGAGCCACGAACTGCGCACCCCGCTCAACTCGATGCTCATCCTGGCCGGGATGCTCGCTAAAAACGACGAAGGCAACCTCACCCCCGACCAGGTCGAATCGGCCCAGGTGATCCACTCCGGCGGCACCGACCTGCTCAACCTGATCAACGAAATTCTCGACCTGGCAAAAGTCGAAGCCGGCAAGATGGAATTCCGCTTCGCCCCCATGCCGTGGAGCTACCTCCTCAACCGGATGAACGACCAGTTCGGCCCGGTGGCCCAACGCAAAGGGCTGGCGTTCGTCACATCCGTGGCCGAAGACCTGCCTCCCGGCATCGTCACCGATGAGCAGCGATTGGCGCAAGTGGTCAAGAACCTGCTTTCCAACGCCTTCAAGTTCACCGAACAGGGCAGCGTCTCCCTCACCGTTCAACGCGCCGCTCCTGGCTCTGGCTTCGACCCGGCTCAATTCTGCACCGTATCCGTCACCGACACCGGCATTGGCATGACCCCTGAACAGCAAAAGGTGGTCTTCGAGGCCTTCACCCAGGCCGATGGCAGCACATCCCGCCAATATGGCGGCACCGGCCTCGGCCTCACCATCACCCGCGAGATGACCCATCGCCTGGGCGGACAGGTGGCCCTCAGCAGTGAACCCGGCAAGGGCAGTACGTTTACGATCTATTTGCCGTTGAAGAACGAAGGTGACCAGGTGACAAGTGACCAGGTGACAGTCACCCCTTCATCTTCTCACCTTGTCACCAATGAACGAAGTTCGCAATCACCCACTCACCCTCTCACCCCGTCACCCCTTCACCCTCTCACCCCATCCCCCATCCCCGACGACCGCGACAGCCTCACCCCCGCTGACCGCATCCTGCTCATCGTCGAAGATGACCCCAAGTTCGCCAAGATCGTGCGCGATTATGGCCGCAAGAAGCACTTCAAGTGCCTGGTGGCCGGTGATGGCGAGAGCGCCCTGGCCCTGGCAAAGGCCCACGGCCCGGCAGCCATCATCCTCGATTTGAAACTGCCCGGCATGAGCGGCTGGAACGTCCTCGATGCGCTCAAAGATGACCCCGACCTGCGCCACATCCCCGTCCACATCATGTCGGTGGATGATGAAGACGTTTCGGCCTACCAGCGCGGCGCAATGGGCTTCCTCACCAAGCCGGTCAGCCAGAAGGCGCTCGAAGGGGCGTTCGGCCGCATCGAAGCCTTCATCTCCAGCAAAATCCGCTCGCTGCTGCTGGTCGAAGATGATGCCGCCTTGCGCCTGAGCGTGCGCAAGCTGCTCGAAGGCTCCGACATCACCATCAGCGAAGCCGCCACCGGCCAGGCTGCCCTGCAAGCCCTGGCTGCCCGGCCCTTCGACTGCATGATCCTCGATCTCTCGCTGCCCGATGTCTCCGGCTTCGAACTGCTCAACCGCCTCGATAGCGACGAATCCCTGCCCAAATGCCCCGTCATCGTCTACACCGGCAAGGAACTCTCGCCCGAAGAAAATGCCGAACTGCTCAAGTACGCCGAAAGCGTGATCGTCAAGGGCGTCAAATCGCCCGAACGCCTGCTCGATGAAACCGCCCTGTTCCTGCATCGCGTGGTGGCCGACCTGCCCGAAGACCAGCAGCGCACCATCCGCAAGCTGCACAGCCGCGAAGCCGTACTGCAGGGCAAGCAAATCCTGATCGTAGATGATGACGCCCGCAATGCCTTCGCCCTCTCCCGCCTGCTCAACGAGCGCGGCGTGAAGATGCACATCGCCAACAGCGCCACGAAGGCGCTCGAAAAGCTCGAAACACTCGAAGTGCAGTTGATCCTGACCGACATCATGATGCCCGGCATGGATGGCTACGAGTTCATCAAGGCCCTGCGCCAGCAACCGCGTTTCGCCAGGCTGCCGATCATCGCCCTGACCGCCAAAGCGATGAAGGGCGACCGCGAGAAGTGCCTCGAAGCTGGGGCCAACGACTACCTGTCCAAGCCGATTGACCCCGATAGGTTGTTTTCTTTACTGCGGGTTTGGCTCAGCCGCGATTAATCATACAATTGCACCAGAACTAAGCGAAATGTAAAGTAACCGCCATACCAAAACAGGTACAATCTTTCTTACCAGCTTGCAAAAATTTTACACGGTGATATATGGTTCAAGACCTGCCCAAGATATTAATTGTAGATGATCGTCCTGAAAATCTTTACGCGCTGGAAAAACTACTGAAAAATCTTAACGTCAAGGTCGTTCAGGCTACATCGGGGGCAGAAGCATTGGACTTGAGCCTGGTGCAGGATTTTTGCGTGGCCATTGTGGATATTCAAATGCCAGAGATGGATGGTTATGAGTTGGTGGAGTTGTTACGCAGCAACGAAGGCACCAACACCATGCCGGTCATCTTTGTCAGCGCCATCTTTTCCGATGAATATCATCACCGCAAAGGCTATGAAGCAGGCGCGGTAGATTTTCTCAGCAAGCCTTTCGTGCCAGAAATTTTGCTCAGCAAGGTAAAAATCTTCATCGAGTTGTACCAGCAGCGCAATGCCGAACGCCAACGCCGCCGCCTGGCCGAATCGCTGGAGCATGTGGGGCGTTCGCTGGCCAGCAGCCTGAACTTCAAAGAAGTTCCCTTTCACATTTTAGAGCAGCTCTATCGCCTGGTGCCTTATGAGCGCGGCTCGGTGCTGCTGCGCCAGGAGAATCAACTCAAAGTCCTGGCGCAGCGTGGTTTTCCATCCGATTGGAACAGCGAGACGCTCATCCCCATTCGCCAGGGCGATGTCTTCCACCAGATTGCCACCAGCCGCAGCCCGTTGATGGTGGATGACGTGACCCAAAACGCTGGCTGGCAGCAGCAAAACGTGTTGCCGGTTCACCGTTCGTGGATCGGCGCGCCGCTGCTGGCCCAGGGGCAGGTGGTGGGCATCATGTCGCTCACACGCCAGGAGATCGGCCAGTTTACCGCCGAAGATATGATGCTGGTGTGGGCGTTTGCCGGGCAGGCCGCCATCGCCCTCGAAAACTCCCGCCTCTACGACCAACTGGCCCGTTTCAACAACGAACTGGAAAGCCTGGTGCGCCAACGTACCCAGGAACTCGAAAATGCCAACCAATCGCTGGCCCGCGCCGACAAAATCAAATCCGATTTTATCAACGTGGCCGCCCACGAACTGCGCACCCCGCTAACCCTGATCCGCGGCTACACCGACCTGCTCAAAGGCATGGTGAACGATAAGGCCGAAGCCGCACCCATTGTCGAAGGCATTCAAAACGGCGAACGGCGCATGTTGGACGTGGTCAACAGTATGCTCGATATTTCGCGCATCGAAAACCAGGTCTTGAATGTAGCCAAAGAGCAGATTCAACTGCCAGGCATCCTGGTCAACGTCAAAGATGTGTTTGCCGAAGCCCTGCAAAAACGCCAGATCAGCCTCGACCTCAGCGGCGTCAACGGCTTACCCGCCACCGTGGTAGACCCCGACCTGATGCACAAATTGTTCTATCAACTCTTCAGCAACGCCATCAAATACACCCCCGATGGCGGCAAGGTGATGGTCAGCGGCAGCCTCGTACCGGCCAGCGAAAAAACGAATGGCCGCGCAATGGTCGAAATCACCGTGCGCGATTCGGGCATTGGCATAGACCCGGCCTTCCACGAGATGATCTTCGAGAAATTCTTCCAGACGGGGCAGGTCAAATTACACTCCACCAGCCGCACCAACTTCAAAGGCGGCGGCCCCGGCCTGGGGTTGACGATTGCCCGCGGCATTGTGCAGGCCCACGGCGGGCTGATCTGGGTCGAAAGCCCAGGCTGCGACGAGGAAACATGCCCCGGAAGCTGCTTCCATGTGTTGCTGCCGGTCAACGGGGCAAAATAAGCCAACGTCCCCAACAAAAAAGCACGGATGAACCAGTCATCCGTGCTTTTTTGTTGGCTATCTCGTCAAATTAGGGGGTGACGGTGAACAAACTCCCCGCCCCACGCCCATACACTTCGGGGAAGTAGAACTCAGCGCCGGTAGGCGGGATAACCCGAAACGTGCCAGGCGTACTTGCCCGCACCAGGTAGCTGTACGTGTACGTGCCGGGCGGCAGGTAGGTGGCCGAAAGCGTCACGCGCTCGTCGCGCAGTTGGATGTGGTCGAAATTCCACCAGCCCCAACCGGAGTAAAACAGGTCGGTGTAGCTATACTGGCTGGGATCAACATATTGCTCACTGGTCTTGAGCGATTGATCCACCGCCTCCAGTCCCGCCGGGAGCGGGTCATCTACGACGACGTAGTGGAGTGTGTGCGGCACGACCACGGTCAGCTTCACCAGCAGCAGGTCGCCCTGGGCCGCCTGGGTAACGGGGGAACTGGGGTCGTCGAGGCGGTAGTAGGCGCGGGCGAGCGTCATGCCGTTATCGAGCGGGGTGATCTGCTCGACGGGCAGGTTGAGCTTGAGATGGGCGGTGTAATACAGGTTGCCGGGGCCATCTGAGCGGGCAAAGGCCAGGCGGTTGACCTCGTCTTTCAACAAATCTGCCACCGGAATGACCAGTTCGGCGGTCTGGCGCAGCGTATCGGCGTTGGCGATGCCGCCGCCCACGCGTGCGCCGTTCAGCCCGATGGCGTATTCATAGTCGGCCTGCAACTCGCCGCTGGCGGCCATCCAATCGGAAAGGGCCATCAGCGTCCAGGCCGTCTCTTGCGTGCCGTACCAGTGGCCGTCAGTGCGGTTGCTCATCAGCCAGCGCACGGCGTTGACGTTGATCGGGTTGAGCGGCTCTAGCCGGGTGAGAGCGGCCAGCACGATGGCGGTGGTGCGCGTGTCGGTATTCCAGTTGTACCAGTCGTGATAGGTCTCTTCCCAGTGCGTGCCGGTGGCCGAGGTGATGGCGGCGTTGTTCAAACCCGAAAGCAGCGTGGCGATGTGTTCATCGCCGGGCGCGAGGATGCTGAAGGCCTGCGCCAGGTACGCCTGGGCGTAGAAGGCCAGGTTATCCCGCAGATCGAACAGTTGCACGGCATAGCTGGCCTGCACCGGGTAGCCCGACCGCGCCAGCACGTAAATCATAAACGCCTGCTGGTTGAGCAGATACGGCTCGGCCCCTTGCAAGCCATCAAAAGACCCCAACTGCCCGGCCAGGTATTCCATGCCACGCGTCATCACATTGTCATCCACAAAATACCCTGCCTCACGCGCTTCCACCAGGCCCAGCAGCACATAGGCGGTGGTGTGCGGGTAGCTGATCTGCCCCTGCCACCAGCCCCAGCCGCCGTCGGCGTTTTGCCAGTTGTACAGGCGCTGCAGGGCCGTGCTGACGTTCTCTTCCAGCCCGGCGAACAATTCGGGGTCGTTCAACCCGGCAGATTGGTAAGCCTGCAAGGTGACGACGTTGGGCAGGAATTTGGAGATGGTCTGCTCGACGCATTCGTAGGGATAGCTTTCGAGATAGCTCAGGCCGTCGGTCACGCCCGCCGCCAGTGAGGGGGACGTGCGGATGGTGAGTTCACCCTCGGTAACGTTGAAATTGAGCGGCAAACTGATCGCCTCGACCAGCGTGCCGGGCGCAGTCAGCAAACCGGCGGTGCCCACGATTTCGGGCGCTTCGTAGCGATAGACGGGCAGGTAGTAACTACCATCGGCATCTTGCACGCCAATCGTCGCGGCCGAAGCATCGGCGTAGCCGCCGCCTTCGGCAGCAAAGACCACATCCACCCGGTTCGAGATGAGCGGCACGGCCACGTTCCAGGTGACATACGCCTGCCGCCGGGCAGGGATTTCGATCTGCTGCGTGGCTTCGCCGATGACCGTCAGCCCCGTGGCTTGCAGCGAGACGTTGACGGTGAGGGCGGCATCAGTATTGTTATGCACCGCCGCGCCGAGCGTGGCTTCATCGCCAACGACGAAGAAGCGCGGCGTCTGCGGGCGCACCAGCAGCGGCAGCGTGCTTTGGATGTCCACCGTGGTCTGGCCCACACGCGTATCTGCCGTGACGGCGCGGCCATCCATGCGCCAGATGGTCAGGTTATCGGGCAGGGTGACGGTGACACTGCCCTGGCCGTTGGCATCGGTGACGAAGTAGGCTTCGTAGAAGGCCGTATCGGGGAATTCGCGCCGCACCTGGGCCACGCCAAACTCGTCGAAGCCCTTCTCGCCGCCGCCGCCCGAACCCATGCCCAGGCCAGCCGCGGCAGCATATTCCTGGATTTCGGCGTTGTAATCTTCGATGCTATTGACGATGGGGACCGAAGTGCGCACACTGAGCGAACGCCGGTCATAGAAGAACTCCAGGATTGGGCGTGAATTGGGGTCGGCCAGCGAAAGCGTGGCCACATCGGAGAGCGAGAGCGATACTTCCGCCGAAACCGGCGTACCCGCCAGATCGGTGGTGCGCACCTGATAGGTGACGGTGTCACCAGGCCTGGCCTGCGGGTTATCGGGGATCAATTCGACCTTGATCGTCTGGGCCGAGGGATCCACCTTGATCTCAGCCAGGCCCATGCGAAAATCGGGGCGGGAGTTCGTGTCATCCACGCCTTTGATGATCACCACCGAGACGTAGGCGTTGGGAGCCATATCCGGCGTGATCGGCAGGCGGTAGACCTCGCTGTTGCTCTGCAATTGGATCACTTCGGAACGGCGGATGTGGCCGCGCTCGACCGTCACCAGGGCATACGGCTGCCCCTGGAAGGGCGAGGCGATCAGGATTTCGGCGGTTTCACCGGGCATGTAGGAGGTCTTGTCGGTGATCAGTTGCAGGCTGCGGTCGTTGCTGACGCGCCAGGGGATATAGTCGCTGCCGATCACCCACACATACGCTGAGGCCGAGGCGCTATTCCCCAGGCCATCGCGGGCGGTGACGCGGGCGCTGAACACGCCGCCATTGGGCGGAGAGAACGTGACCGTGGCCTGGCCGCGTTCATCGGTGGTGATGCCGGTGAAGCTGGCCACGGGGATTTCCTCCACGTCCGATTGCCAAGAGATGCGTCCGGCGGCATCCTGCTTTTGGACCGAGTGCCAGCGGCGCTCGACGATTTCCACCTCCAGCGTTTGCCCGGCAACCGGCCCGCCGTCCCAATCGAGGGCGACCATCTCGAAGGTCTGATCGTTGCCCTGCCGCCCGATGTAACTGGTCGAACGGATTCCGGCGTACACCTGGCTCTGATGTGCCAAGATGGTGGTGCGCCCGCTGACGTAGTTTTGCGCAAGGTCAGAGACCGTGGCCTCAAAGGTCAGGCGGCGGCTCTGGCCCTGCTCAACCAGGCTGGCCGGCAGCGAGAGGGAGAAGTGGCCGGTATCATCGGTGACGCCCTGCCCGGAGGCAATCGTTTCGTTGTAGCCGCCGCCATAGCAGCCATACCAGCACAAATCCCACTCGTTATCGGAGAAGTTATAGCGGCTGTATTCGGCTGGCGCTTCGTAGGTGTAGGGTGCGCTGGTGAGATACCAGTTGACAGTGGCCCCCACCAACCCGCCGCCAGAATAGTATTCGGCCAGCACGTCGGCGGTGAAGGTTTCGCCGCCGAGCAGTTCGGCGGGCTGGGCGGTCACGTTGACGAGAAATTCGGGCTTGCGATATTCGGCCACGGTGAAGCCCACCGAGCCGAGGCTAAACTCATCGCCATCGAATTGGGCGGTGATGTAGTAGTAGCCCAGCGAGGCGCTCTGGTCGAGAATGAAACTATCGCTGAAACTGCCATACGTGTTGAGCGGCAGAGCCTTCTCGTAAATCAGTTCATCGTTGTAATTTCGGATGGAGATGTTGACCGTGGATTGCGCCGGCAGCGAGTAGGTCAGGTCGTCATCCATGCGCACCACGCCCTTGAAGTAGACCGGCTGGGCCGGGCGGTAGATCGGGCGGTCGGTGTAGAGGTAGGCCAGGGCGGCTTGCGGGCGGGCATAATAATTATCGGAAATGCCAAAATCCCACGGGTTGACGCCCGCCCCATCGTAGCTGGAGGCGTAAGCGAAGGTGTTCGGGTCGTTGGAAACAGCGTAGCGGGCATCGTAAACTTCGGCCATTGGCGGCAGGTCGGGCAAGATGAGCAGGCCATTGGCGTCGGTCGTGCCGGTGGCAAGGACTTTGTAGTCAGAATCCAGCACGGAAAGCGATATGCCTGAAATGGGCGCGCCGGTGTTGATGTCGGTCAGCCAGAGCAGGGCTTCGGCGGGGGTGGTCTTGAAGGTCAGGTTGGCGTTGACGACGACGAGGGTGCGCGAGTCATCAAAACGGACGCTGGTGTTGTGGCCGGGCGTGAAGTTCATGCCCAACATGTAGAAACCAGGGGCCAGGGGGCTGCCATCGGGCTGGGTGGGCGTGAAGGCTTCGTAATTGCGCTGGTTCAGCGCCCCGCTGATGGTTTTGCTCGTTTTCCATGTCAGCCCATCAGCCGGAGGGTTGGCATAATCGAGGAAGAAGAAATCTTTCTGAGCGAGCTTGTAGAGTTCAAAATTGATGGCATTGACGTTTTGGTAAAAGGCATAAAACTGCTGCGGGCCGCCCACGCGGTAGAGGGGAGGGCCATAGGGCATCAGCAGCGATGCGCCCGGCTCAACGGCAGCAGTGGTGAAACGCACCGTGGTCTGCTGGTTGATCGTGTTGCCGAAAATATCTTCCATGCCCGGCAAAAACGTGACTTCGTAGGTGGTGGAAGGCTGCAAGACATTCCAGAAGTTGATGCTCCAATCCCACTCGTTGTAGTAGAACTCCGGGTTGCTGATCGGCGGCGAGAAGAGAATGCGCTCTTTGAGCGAGTCGATCTTCATCGGCGAGGCGAACTTGACGTACAGGCCGCCATCGTACCAGCTTTGCGTGGCGCCATTGGCGGGGGATGTCCACTGGATGGCGGGGTAGGGCAGGGTAGAAAAGGCCCAGTTCAGGCCATCGGTCAGGCTGCCGCCGCTGGCCGCCTGGGCGTCGGTGGGCAGCCAGAGGGTGTAGGTGCTGTTCAAGGGCAGTTGCACCGTTGGGGTGATCAGCACGTAGGTATCGGGCTGGCGGTACGAACTATCCTGCCATTCAAAGGCCAGTTCGTAACTGCCGCCGTTGGCATCGAGCAGTTGCAGGTTGGCCTGCACGCTTGCGCGGTTCATCGGCTGAGCGAACTCGATGAAAAAGCTGGCATCGGGCATCACGTTAGCGAAGAAGGCTTCGGGGTTGTAAGCCTGGCCGGAAATGCCGTTGAACAGGCCAAAATTGCTCAGGTAGGGGTAAGCGGTGACAAACGTCCAGGCGTACTCGGCGGCCAGTTGCGTTTCGCTGGCGGCATCGGGCAGGCCGGCGGCCACGCGGGCGGTGTAAGTGGTGCTGGCGGTCATGGCCGGATCGGGGTGGAAGACGTATACCGACGTGTTCAGCCATTCGCCGCGGCCAGCCAGGGGCGGGTCGAAGCTGAGCGGCTGCGGCAGGCTGGCCTGATCGACCGACATCACCAGCGGGGCCACCGGGCGGTTGAAGATGACGGTGATGGTCGCATCCACGGCCACGTCGAACGTGCCATCGGCAGGAATGACCTGGCTGACCTGTAACTCGCCCACCGCCTGGAAGGTGAGGTTGACGGCATCGGAGAGCTGCACGCCGGCGGCGCTGCTGGCCCCCAGGTTGAGGCGGGCGTGATAGCGCATCCCCGAATTGAGCGGTGTGGCGGGGGCAAATTGCAGCGTGCGGGCGTTCGGCCACGTCACCGTGCCATCTACCCCCCCGCCCTGTTCATCGAGGAATTGCCAGGCGGCAGTAGTGGTGTCGGTATCCATCGGCTGGTCGAAGGTGATGACAATGGGGGCATCTACCGGCACTTCCTGGCCGAGAGGCGGGTCTTGGGCCACAATTTGTGGGGACAGGGGTTGGCCGCCATCTTCGAGCGGCACGTTAAGGCCGAGCATGGGGGTCGGCGTGGCCGTCGGTTCGGGGGTAACAGAGGGCAAGACGGTGGCAGTTGCGGTCGGTTCAGAGGTATCCGCAGGCAACGGGGTGGTGGTGGGCAGCGGCACGCCAAAAACCGTGCAGGCCAGCGAGATCAGCAACAAGAGGCTCAAAATAGCCATGAATGATTTGGATGGGGCTGATTGAGGTTTCATAAAATTACTCCGCGGTTTTCCAGGACAACAGGGTCAAAACGATTTGCACCCCAAAAGAAATGGACAGGATCACCCACAAACCGATCTCCCACCAGGGCTGCGAGGTAGCCGCCAGCCCGGCGCAGAAGAAAACCCCCGCCGTATTCAGCGCGGTTTGGGCCAGGGGCTGCGCCAGGCGTGAACGGAAGGTCTGGCGCGTCAAAGAGGCCTGCCAACTGGCATGACTGAGCGCTGCCAGGGCCAGGGCCAGGCCGAAAATCCAGAAGCTATTGGCAAGCAGGTTAAACCAGTCAATCATTTCACAGCTATCAAATCTATCAAAGGGGTGCAATTGTCTGACAAACGCCCAAACAAAAATGAACATTCCGTCTAAGGTTTCTGTAAGGTGATTGTACCACCGCGCCAAAAGCAACCCGGCGGCCCTGTGTTACAATGCAAAAAGGTGCCACATGAACCGAAAAATCCTTGTCAAAATCAATGCACGAGCCGATGAAGTCAACCAGCAATTGAGCCACGTCCTGGCGGAATATGGGGGGCAGAAGCGCATCGAGATCGAATGCGACTTCGCTTCGGCTGGCTCAGAGTATGCCGAGTTGGTGCGGGCCACCATTCACAATCACCCGCTGGATGTGACCGAGCTTGGCACGACCTTTGTGCGCGACTTCGTGGCGATGAATGGCCTGCGACCCTTCCAGCCAGGCGAGATGCGCTTATTGGGCAGTCAGGCCGATTTCTTCCCGTTTCTGTGGCAGGCGGGCGTAGCGGAAAACCAGGCCTGGGCGATACCCTGGTTTAGCGATGTGCGCCTGTTCTTCTACCGGCGCGATTGGCTGCAAAAAGCGGGGGTAGATGAGGCCACCGCCTTCTCCAGCCCGGCCCACCTGGAACAGACCTTGCAGGCGCTCAAGGCAATCGGCATTGCCGGCCCGTGGTCAATCTCCTCGCACCGGGGATTATTACTCCTCCACGCCCTGTCCAGTTGGGTCTGGCATCACGGCGGCGAATTTCTCGATCCGGTCAATCGCAAAGTGTTGCTCGATTCGCCAGCGGTGATCCGCGGGATGCAAGATTTTTATCGCCTGCACCGTTATGAGGGAGACAACTGGAAAGAAGCCAATGAATCGGATGCGTTAAGCCTTTTTTTGCATGGTCAGGCGGCTGTCACCCTGAGCGGGCCGTGGGTATTTTGGGTGACGAAATTCTTTCCCGATGTATTGGCGAACATGGGCATTGCCCCGGTATTCGGCAGGTCTTTTGTCGGCGGTTCGTGCCTGGGGATATGGAAGCAAGCTGGCGAACAGCAAGCTGCGGTAGATGTCATTCGCTATCTGACCAGTCCCGAATTTCAAACGCAAGTGCCGCACCAAGTTGGGATGTTGCCGGCCCGCATAGATGCGCTCGAAACCTACCCATTGCCGCGCGAAGACTTTCGTCCCGTGGTCAAACAAGCGCTGCAAACCGGGCGCGAGCTGCCTGATTTCTCGCTGTGGGGGCTGATCGAAAGCCGACTGGTCACTGCCCTGGCGAAGCTGTGGGATGATATTTACGCCAACCCCAATGGCGACCTGGATGACCTGGTGGCCAGGCAAATGGCCGTTACCACCCGGCGGCTGAACTCCCTCATCGCCCAACATTAACCCAAAACGCCAGTCGAACAGACTGGCGTTTTTTCAATCAAAACCAGGGGGTTACTTTTCCAACGCTTCTTCCATCAATTTTTGAATGCGCTGGATCATCCCCGCCGGATCGGGGTGCAGCCCTTCAATCAAGAGCGTATTCTCGTACACCTGCTCCACGATCAGGGGGATGAGCGGGCTGCCCTCGGGCAGGGCGCTGAGTTGGACGAGGATAGCGTGGTGGGGGTTGAGTTCCAGCACCTTTTTGGGCGCGACAAAATCTTGCTTGAGCAGGCGGTACATGCGCTGCAACTGCTGGCTGGGGCCGCCTTCGGGGTCTACCAAACGGGCGGGGGAATCGCTCAGGCGGTCGGTCATGCGCACATCGGCCACACGGTCGCCAAGTATGTTTTTGAAACGAGCGACCAGGGGGGCGCTGGCCTCATCGGTGAGGGCGGCCGGCGCGTTTTCAGGTTCAACGGCAGGCGGCTCTGGCATTTTCAG
Source organism: uncultured Anaerolineaceae bacterium (assembly GCA_964606085.1). GTDB lineage: Bacteria > Chloroflexota > Anaerolineae > Anaerolineales > UBA4823 > CAIQJJ01. The sequence continues at coordinate 22,305 of CAZSFD010000040.1, read as the reverse complement.
GTCGGCATTGGCCACGTTGACCAGGGGCAGGTCTTTGTATTTGTTCAGGCGGGTCAGCATGAAAGCGTCTACCGGGTCGGTCATCACCAATACGTCGTATGCGTAGCGGCGGATGACATCCAGGTGCGGGCTGTACGACACGGAGCGCTCATCGTCGCCGAGAATGTAATAGATGGCTTCCTGGTCGGGCTTCTTTTGCTCGATATATTGGTCCAAAGATACCCACGCTGACAGGTTGTTGATCGTGTGGAAGCGCAGCAGGGGATACAGTTTATCGGCATCCAGCATTTCCACCGCCACACCTTCTTTGATAAAGCGGCCAAACTCATGCCAAAACGCGGCATATTTTTCGGGTTCGTCGGCGGCCAGGCGGTTGAGCATGTCAATCACCTTGTTGGTGACCAGCTTCTTCAAGTTGGCCATGATGCGGTTCGATTGCACGGTCTCACGCGAGACATTGAGCGGCAAATCTTCCGAATCGACCACGCCCTGCACGAAACCGAAATACTGCGGCAGCAAATCTTTGCAGTATTCCTGGATCAACACCTTGCGGGCATACAATTTCAAGCCGTCCTCGCTGCGAGGGGAAAGCAGGCCGCGATCCGTTTGTGCGGGGATGAACAGCACGGCATACATTTGCACCGGGGCATCCACAGACAGGTGTCCGTAGGTTAACGGCGCGGCGGGGTCGAGGGTCATCTGGCGGTAGAAGGCGTGATATTCATCGGCGGCCACCTCGCGCGTGGATTGCCGCCAGATGGCCGTCTGCCGGTTGACCTGTTCTTGCGAATCACCCACGTAGATGGGGAAGGGGATGAAATCGGAGTGGCGGGTGATGATCTGCTTCAGGCGGGCTTCCTGCAAAAATTCGGCGGCATCGGGGCGCAAGGTGAGGATCACCTGCGTCCCCCGCGTGGCTAAATCTCCTGCCATCACGGTAAACATATCGCTGCCATCCGATTCCCAGGTTACGGCCTGCGCTTCAGGTCGAAAAGAACGCGACTCGACGCGAATTTTTTCCGCCACCATAAACGCGGAATAGAAACCGACGCCGAACTGGCCGATCACATTGTTGACATTGGCACCGCCTTTTTGCGCAATTTCGACAAACGCCCTGGCTCCCGAATGGGCAATCGTTCCCAGGTTTTCGGTGATTTCGGCCAGGGTCATGCCGATGCCAGCATCGGTGATGGTCAATGTATTTTTCTCGGCATCGGGGATGATGCGGATTGCCAAAGGGGCTTCGGCATCGAGTACATTGCGGTTGGTCAACATCTCAAAATCCATGCGCGTCAGCGCATCAGAGGCATTGGAGATCAATTCACGTAAGAAAATCTCTCTTTCAATGTAAAGGGAATGGATCAGAATATCGAGCAATTGGCGGGTTTCAGCTTTGAAGGGGATCGTTTGGGGTGTACTCATGTTCATTTTGCCTTTCTCTGGAGTTAATCGGGCCGTCTCAATCGGCCGGGTTTGACGATATTCGTTGCGCAGTTCATAAAAACGCTGCAGGGCATCCATACCTTTGGTGAAGGTGTCCGTCTGGCGGCGAAAACTGGCCCGTGAAAGTGCGGCGCGGATATTGTCAATCTGCGAGTCGATTTCGCGGATCAGTTGGCGCGAGCCATTGCCTTCTCGCAAGCGTGTATTCCCCTGGTGTAAGTATTCGACATAGTAATGGCTGTGCAGGTCACGCACGCGTTCTTGTTCCTCAGGATTTTCGAGCAACTTTTCGGCAGCATAATTTTTGAGCAATGGCGAAAGCGAAAAGCCGCGCGTAGCGTCGCCTTTCAAAAGGGAATGATCCATAAATTGCGAGAGCATCGGCAGCGAAGCGCCAGCAATAAATTGGGCCGCTTCGAGGCTAAAAGCATTTTGGAAGACAGACAGGCGTTGAAACACCAGCCGTTCGATGGCACTCAGGCGCTGCCAACAGGGATCAAATGCCATGGAGATGCTGCGGTGCCGTTCGGGAATATCGAGCAAAGCAGCTTTCAAGATGTCCAATCCATGCTGCAATTCCACAGCAATTTGCTCGCATGAAAATTCGCGAATGCGGCTGGCGGCCAATTCAAGGGCCAGGGGCAGGCCATCGGCCAGGCGGCAAATTTGGACGATGATGGGCACATCCTTATCGGTAAATGAAAAATCGGCCTGGTTATGCACGGCACGGTTGATGAATAGTTTGACCGCCGGATAAGTGAGCGCCTGGGCATCTTGCAGGTCGGCAGGATAGGGCAGCCCCTTGATCTCCAGCACGCTGGCAGCCTGATAATTCAAACGCCAACGCGAGGTGAGCAGCAATTTGACGCCAGGAGCCTGCTGCAAGATATTCATAAAGAAGGGCATCTGATCGAGCATGTGTTCAGCGTTGTCAATGATGATCAGGGCGCGCATCGGGCGCAAAAAGCGCAGCAATTGCTTGTGTGGCTCGGCATCGCCACGGAAGAATAGGCCCACGGCCTGAGCAATGCTTGGCACGAGCAAATCGGTCGAGGTGATATGCTCCAGCGCAACGAAACGCACCCCGTCTGGAAATTCCTCGGCGTGTTTTTCGGCAGCTTGCAAAGCCAGGCGGGTTTTGCCCACCCCCCCCATGCCAACCAGGGTGATCAGACGTTTGGTCGGGTTGCCCAGGCTTTCGGCCAACCACTCCAATTCTGCATCTCGGCCAACAAAAGTGGTGAACTGCGCCGGCAAATTAACGCGCCGCAAGCCACCTGTAACGGGTTTGAACAGAATCTCTTGGCCAGAGCGAATTTTTTCATATACCGCCAGGGTTTCACTGGATGGTTCGACCCCGATCTCAGTACGCAAGGTGCGGCGACAAATCTGGAATTGTTCGATAGCCGCGGCACGCTTGCCGCTGATCGCCAAAATGTACATCAAGCGCTGATGCGTGCTTTCATCCAGCGGATCGAGGCTGACCAATCGGCGTGCGTATTGCTGTGCCAGTTCGAAATTACCGACATTTTGGAAATAATCGCTTAAAATCTGTAATGCGGACAATAAATATCTGAAAAACTGTTCGCGGTAAATAGCCAGCCATTCCTGAAAATGGGCGCTATCTGCAAGCAATAACCCGGCCATAAACTCGCCGCGGTATAAACTCACGGCCTCTTGCAAATTTTGAGCGCAGATCAGGCAGGTTTCGATGCTTTTGTGTGTATGGGTGTACACCCGTTGAAAATAAGCGTTAAAAATTTCGGTATCCAGCCGATAGGGTTTATCGCTGTTAAATCGAATTTTCTCATCGTCAGCCAGCACGTAGGGTTCATCGGTATCGCGGTCGCCAATTGCCCGGCGTACGCCCAACAAGGCCTGGCGCAAACTGGTGCGGGCCACCGTTTCGCCGCGATCGGGCCAGAACATCTCAGCCAGGGTTTCACGCGTATGAATGCGGCCCGGTTCCATGATCAGGTAGGCTAACAAGGCTCGCTCCTTCTCTGTGCGTAACAAGTGCGTAAGGTTATCATCTCCCATGAATACTTCGGTGCGGCCGAGAAGTTGGATAGAGAGTAGCGTTGAGCCCATAGCTTTATTTTAAAATTCCTTTACGTATTTCACGCTCGAATCACGATAATATCACGCTTGTTTCACGGGCAAGGCTAATAATAATAATAACACACCGATTAACTTGCAAGGGCAAAATTATGAGAGAACCGATTGAAGCGAAAAATAACCAATACCAGTCTTACCTGCTGCGCATGTGGCGAAATAGTGATGGCAATTGGCGGGCATTGCTGGTGAGTATCCCCACCCAAGAACGGCGGCATTTTGCCAGTTTGCCAGAATTATTCAACTTTCTCAATGAGCAACAAGTTAGCCCGGTCATGGTAGAGCCTGGCTGCACTTATTCTGCCCACACGACAGCAAACTTATCCGTTTCATCAGCCACCTGAGATGTGATTTTACGCATCCAGAAAGTATCGCAGGTATTTCTATGAGCCAATACGTTACCAATTTAGATAAAACGATTGAAAGTACATTACTGGTTAAATCGAATCGGGCGACAAAGCGCATCCATCGTAACATACAATGGCGGTTGATCTTTTGGGGATTGATAGCAGTTGACCTGTTGATGATCGGCGCTTCTTTTTATTTCTCATTTTTATTACGCTTTGGCACCACCCTACCTATTTTCCAGGTAGATGCCCTGAATGACCCGAATTATTATCGCCTGATTTCATTCGGCCTGATGCCCTTCTGGGTGTTAATCTTCGCCATGGTTGGATTGTACAATCGTCAAAATTTGTTGGGGGGGACGGAAGAGTATTCGCTCGTTTTTCGCGGCGTCAGCCTGGGAATCTGGCTGGTGATGATCCTCAGTTTTGTCAGTGAGACTTTTGAGGTGGCACGCGGCTGGTTACTGCTGGCCTGGCCAATTGCCGTTGTTGTCGTCATCCTGGGGCGGTTCTTATTTCGACGGCTGATCTATTCACTGCGCAAACGAGGCTATTTCCTGACCCCCACCATCATCGTTGGTGGAAACCAGGAGGGCCGCTGGCTGGCTGAACAGATGCTGAGTTGGGCCAGTTCGGGTCTACTGCTGCTGGGTTTCGTGGATGACAAAGTGCCGCCTGGCACACACCTGTTTCGCAACCTCTATTCGCTTGGCACCGTGGATCAACTGGACGAGATCATCCAAAAATATGATGTCGGTGAAGTGGTTTTGGCAACCAGCGCCATTTCATCACGCAATAAGCAGCTCGAAATTTTCAAACGATACGGCGTTTCCAGCAATGTCAATGTGCGCATGTCATCGGGGCTGTATGAAATCATCACCACAGGCATCACAGTCAGCGAGTTTGCCTATGTGCCGCTGGTCACCATCAACAAGGCTCGTCTGACCGGCTTTGACCAGTTCTTGAAGTTGGTTTTGGATTATTCGCTGGTTATCCCTTTCGTAATTCTCTTTTCGCCGCTCTTTCTGGTCCTGGCGATTGCGGTCAAGCTCGATTCGCCTGGCCCGATCATCCACCGCCGCCGCGTGGTGGGGGTGAATGGCAAACAATTCGACGCGTTCAAATTCCGCTCCATGCGCATAGATGGTGACAAAATTTTGGACGCGCACCCTGAACTCAAGTTAGAGTTGGCAACCCACCACAAGCTCAAAAACGATCCGCGGGTGACTCGGCTGGGCCATTTCATCCGCAAGTACAGCCTGGATGAATTACCCCAAATGTTCAATGTGCTGCGCCGTGAAATGTCGCTGGTTGGCCCACGCATGATCACCCTGGAGGAAGTCGCCAAATACAACCAATGGGATATGAACCTGCTCACCGTGGCCCCCGGCATCAGCGGCTTGTGGCAGGTCAGCGGACGGTCAGATGTCTCCTACGACGAACGTGTGCAACTCGATATGTACTACGTGCGCAACTGGAGTATCTGGCTGGATATTCAAATTGTCGTTCAAACCATTCCGGCCATCCTTAAAGGTCGAGGCGCTTACTAATTGCAGGTATAATCAGCCAGCTTGCAAAATTGTTAGGGCCTGACCGGCGTGCTCTGTGCGGACATCGCACAAATTTCAGCAATGGTTTTTGGCTGTACCGCATTGTGCGGGTCAGGTTATCTCAGGAGCAATCATCGTGATCATCGTGCAAACACCCCTGCGAGTCAGTTTCTTTGGCGGCGGTACAGATTTTCCATCGTATTACATCGAAGAAGGCGGCGCGGTTCTCAGTTCCGCCATTGATAAATACATCTTCATCACCCTCAAAAAACGCTTCGACCAAAAATTACGCGTGGGTTACACCAAAACCGAAATGGTGGATACGGTTGATCAAATTCAGCACACGTTAATTCGCGAAGCATTTCGGAAAACGGGCATTTCACAAGGCATCGAAATCACCACCACCGGCGATATTCCATCCGAAGGCTCGGGCCTCGGCTCCTCCAGCACGGTAACGGTTGGGGCTTTACACGCCATGTACACCCATTTGAGCGAGCTGCCCACGGCTGAGCAATTGGCCGATGATGCCTGTCACATCGAAATAGATATTCTCAAAAGCCCCATCGGCAAGCAAGATCAATATATCGCCGCCTATGGCGGGATGCGTTTCTTCGAGTTCAACACCGATGGCAGCGTCAGGTCTGAAAAAATCCGCCTGGATGACGACAAGCGCCGCGCCCTCAACGACAACTTCCTGCTGTTCTACACCGGCCTGACCCGCAAAGCCGACAGCATCCTCGAGGAACAACGCAACAACATCGTAGACCGCCTGCCCATTTTGCGGCGTATCAAAGAAACCGCCTATATCGCCCGCGGTGAACTGGAAGCCGGCAACATTGACATCCTCGGCGACCTGCTGCACGAAGGTTGGGCGCTGAAAAAACAACTGGCTGGCAAAATCAGCAATGATTACATTGACGATTTATACGCTGCCGCTCGCAAAGCCGGCGCCTTAGGTGGAAAAATTACCGGCGCTGGCGGGGGCGGCTTCTTGCTGCTTTACTGCCATCATCACAAACATAACGCGGTGCGTTCTGCCCTACGGTCATTACAAGAGCTTCCGTTCCAACTGGAGCGCGATGGCAGTAAGGTGATTTTCCACTACCGTCGCTAAGTTTCACTGGTTTCTTTATTGGTTTTCTTCAGGAGTATTTCAATGCAAGTTTCCAATTACATCACCACCCTGCAAGGTACGCTCGACCTTCTGCCCGCAGCCGAGATCGAGCAACTGGCACACACCTTACAGGCCGCCCGCATGGAGGGAAAACGCGTCTTTATCATGGGCAACGGCGGCAGCGCCTCTACCGCCTCGCACTTCGTTTGCGACCTGGGCAAAAACACCCGCATGGACGGCTGGCCCGATTTCAAAGTGATCGGCCTGACCGACAACATGGCCATTTTCTCCGCCTACGCCAACGACGAAGGCTACGATCAGGCCTTCGCCCGCCAACTCACCAGCCTGATCCAGGAGGGTGATGTCGTCCTGGGTATCTCGGCCAGCGGCAACTCGCCCAATGTGCTGAACGCCATCCAGGCCGCCAAACGCCACAACGCCCTCACCATCGGGTTCACCGGCTTTAACGGCGGCAAGCTGCGCCAAATGGTAGATATCAACATTCATGTGGAGAGCAATATTATCGAACATGTCGAAGATATTCACCTGATGCTCGAACACATGATCGTACTGCATCTCAAGCAGTTGGTACGCCAGCAGGCGGCACCACTGGCAACCACAAACACAGCCGCCATACCCGTACTGGACGAATCCTGCTGATTTCCCCCAGCAACACCCGGCGTGGCCCTGGCCTTCTACGCCACGCCTTGCACTTTCAAAGCCTCTGCCAGGTCAGCATATACGCCCCATGAATGCAATTCGGCAGGCGGCGGCAATGCAAGCTGCTGCTCGCCCCGCCCGGTGCGCACCAGGGCAAGCTGACGCACCCCGGCGGCCTGCCCGGCCAGCAAATCCGTCCAGGCATCGCCGATCATCACCGAGCGAGCCGGGTCGAGGGCCAGCGCACGGGCGGCCTGCAACAACAAACCAGGCCGAGGCTTGCGGCAGTCACAATGGGCCTCGGGCGCATGTGGACACAAAAACACGCCGTCTATGCGACAGCCGACCTTTTCCAACGCAATAACCAATTTCCGGTTGATCGCCTGTGCTTCCTGCAGGGTGATAATGCCCCGGCCCACCGCCGATTGATTGGTCACCAGGACAATCTTGTGCGGGCCAGCCGTGAGGCCAGCCAGCGCCTTCACGGCCGCGGGGAAGATGTCTACATCCTCCCACGAGCGAACATATTCGGTGCGGTTTTCGATCACGACGCCGTCGCGGTCGAGGAAGATGGCCGGGTGCAAGGGTGTGATTGGGTTCATGCGCCCGATTATACAAGAAACGCTCAGCGGGCAGCCCGATGGGTCTACATCTTCATAATTGACCGCACCCGGCAATCAAGATAAAATTTGTCCGATTTCTACAAGCTATCACCAGACGTGGATGCCCTGATCCAAAGTGCCTAACCCGCAACATCCTTGCACAAAAAAACACGGATTTCCTGGATGAGCGCCCTGGTTGTTCCGATTTATGCGGGTTAGGATGACTCTGGTCGCAGGCCGGTAAAAGAACTGGCAGTCCTTTGGGAAGCAAAGAGCGAAACCGGCCACACCTCGTTGCCGGTTTCGCTCTTAATCAGCCATTCACCATGTTGGTTTCGACTGCACACTTCGTTTGCAGTCGAAACCAACATCTCATCGAAATCCGTCCATGTCGGAAGGGCGGAGCGTGCCTGGGAGTGGAAAACAACGCATGTTGCAAATGCTCTCGCTCTACATCAGCCGCCAGGCCAGCAGCCTGGGGCGTTACCTGCTCGAACAGAGCTTTTTCTTGCTGTTCGGCTGGATTCCCACCATATTCGGCATCGCCGTGCGCGGCATCCTCTACAAGCTGATCTTGCGCATGGAGGGCATCGCCGCCATCGAAAACAACGTGCGCCTGCGCTTCGCCAGCAACATCCGCCTGCATCATGGCGTGTACATTGACCAGGGGGCCTATTTGCACGCCTGCCCCAACGGCATCGAAATCGGCGAGCGCAGCATCGTGATGCACGGCGCAGTGCTGCACGTCTACAACTTCCGCAACATGCCGCAGTCGGGCATCCAAATTGGCAAAGACAGCCTGGTGGGCGAATACTGCGTCATCCGCGGGCAAGGCGGCGTAACGCTCGGTGACCGGGTGTACACCTCGCCCTTTTCACAAATCATCGCCGTCAACCACATCTTCGACGACCCCAACCGCCCCTTTATCGAGCAGGGCATCACCGCCCAGGGCATCACCATCGAAGATGATGTGTGGATCGGCGCCGGGGCTGTCATCACCGATGGTGTGACGATTGGCCGCGGGTCGGTTGTGGCTGCCGGGGCGGTGGTGACCAAAGATGTCCCCGCGCACACGGTGGTAGGCGGCGTCCCGGCCAAAGTGATCAAAGAAATTGACGGGAGCGTCCCGCCCCGCACCGACCGAACAATTTTTCATTTGTAGCACCCTTGTTCAGGAGAAAAACCCATGACCATGCTCACCGTCGTCATCCCGGCTTATAACGAGGAAGATGGCATCGAAGAAATTGCCCGCCGCGTGCTGGCCGTCAAACCCGCCCTGGCCGAAGTGGGCGTAGACGAACTGGAACTGATTGTCGTTGACGACGGCTCGAAAGACCGCACCGGCGAAATTGCTGGCACTATCGCAGGCGTCACGCTGATCCGCCAGAAAAACAAAGGCTACGGCGGCGCGCTGAAAACTGGCTTCAAAAGCGCCAAAGGCGAGTTGATCGGCTTCCTCGATGCCGATGGCACCTACCCGCCGGAATACTTCCCCAAGCTATGTGTCGAAGCCCTCAAAGGCGCCGACCTGGTGATCGGCTCGCGCATGGCTGGCGAAAAGAGCCAGATGCCGCTGACCCGCCGGGTGGGCAATTTCTTCTTCGCCAACCTGCTGACCCTGGTCAGCCGCCAAAAGGTGAGCGACAGCGCCAGCGGACAGCGCGTGTTCAAGCGCGAAATCTACGAACGCATGCTGCCCCTGCCCAACGGCCTCAACCTGACCCCCGTGCAAAGCGCCCGCGCCCTGCACGAACAGATGAAAATCGTCGAAGTGCCGATCCCGTACAGCGAACGCCTGGGCCGCTCGAAGCTGAGCATCGTTCACGATGGGCGCATCTTCCTGCAATCTATCTTGTGGACGGTGATGATGTATAACCCGGTGCGCATCCTGGGCCTGGTGGGCCTGGGCGGCATGGCCGTCACCGCGCTGGCGCTGGTGCTGCTGACCGTGGCCCGCCTTTCGGGCAGCACCACGCTGGGCCCGGCGGGGGTGGCGGGTATCTTCATCGCCGCCATTTCGGGCGCCGTGGGGGTCAGCCTCTACACGCTGGGCGTCACCTTCAACCGCCTGGTGCGCATCTTCAATCCGGACCCGGTTGTCAAACAGGGCATGTTTGGCGGGCTGATCTTCCGTGAATCGCCTGACCGTTATTTTGGCTGGGCCGGCCTGGGCAGTTTTCTGCTCGGCCTGGTCATGGCCGTGATCATCCTCAGCCTGGGCTTTGGCGGCATGACCCTGGCGCAGCAATGGCTTTACCTGCTCGGCAGCACCATTCTCATTTTGGTGGGCGTGCAGTTACTCATCTCCTGGTTGCTCACCCGCGCCCTCGACGAAGTGAGCCAGCGCGAAGAGCTAACCAAACAAGACCTTATCGGTTGAAAGAGGTATCTCATGAACGAAAATAAAAATATCCTGATGGAAGATAATGTCGAAGCCGACCCCAGCGCCGTAAACCTGGGGACGCGCAAGGTCAAAAAACTGCCCGGCGCAAAATTCCCCAACGCCGATGCCATCGTCTTCCAGGGCCTCATGTCGGCCCCGCGTTCTCCCGACGCCGTAGACATCCTGCTGGTCAACCCACCCACGCCTGACGGCGGCCTGTGGATTCGCACGCAGCACCGCGTCGGACGCCGCACGCGCGAAAACATGGTCTGGCCGCAAGTCTCACTGGCGCAGATGGCCGCCCTGCTGCACCCCACGTACAAAGTCAAAATCATAGATGCCAATGCCGAACGGATGCGCTGGCCCGAATTTGCCAAAGAACTCGACAAATACCAGCCCAAATACTACTTCACCCAAATGACCGCCCCCACGCTGGAAAATGACATGTATGGCATCTTCCTGGCCAAAGCGCGTGGCGCCACCACCATCGCCTTCGGCACGCACATCACCCCCATCCCCACCGAAACCCTGCGCCCCTACCCCGCCCTCGATTACGGTCTGGTGGGCGAACCCGACCTGACCATTCGCGACCTGCTCGACAACCTCGAAAACCGCGTCGGCGAGCGCCCGGCGGATATCGTCAAACTGTTCGAGAAGCACGACCCCGCCTACACGCCCGCCCGCGCCGCCGATGGCTCACTCGACATGCGCAAGATCAAGGGCATCGTCTGGCGCGAGAAGGGCGAGATCATCGTCAACTTCCCCCGCCCCTTCATCGCCGATCTCGACGATCTGCCCGTTCCCATGCACGAGCTACTCCCCTTTGACCAGTACCGCATGCCCATGATGAAAGGCCCCTTCACCTTCATCGTCACCAGCCGCGGCTGCACGGCGGGCTGCACCTACTGCATCAAGCACGTCAGCTACCAATACAGCGTACGCCTGCGCTCACCCAAACTGATCATGGAAGAACTGTGGAAGCTGAAAAAGCTGGGCATCAACTACGTCAACATGTACGCCGACCTGTTCACCGTCAGCCGCGACCAGGTGATGGAACTGTGCCAGCGCATGATTGACGAAAAAATTGACATGCACTGGACTTCCAACAGCCGCGTGGATTACGTGGACGAAGAAATGCTGACCATGATGGGCAAGGCCGGCAGCTTCATGATCGCCTGGGGCATCGAAAGCGGCAACGAGCAAATTCTCAAGCACGCCCGCAAAGGCGCCTACCCCGACAAGGTCAAACGCGCCCTCACCTGGGCCAAGCAAGCTGGCATTATGAACTGGGGCTACTTCATTATCGGCCTGCCCGGCGAAACCGAAAAAACGATCCAGGAAACGATCCAATTCGCCAAGGGCCTGCCGCTCGACATCGCCCTGTTCCACGTGGCCGCGCCCTACCCCGGCACGCCATTCTTCTTCGAGGTGGTCGAAAACAACTGGTTCCGCCCTGGCACCCGTTGGGAACACGTAGACATGGACAAAGGCACCGTCCTCGACTACCCCGAACTGCCCGCCGAACGCCTGCTCTACTGGCAAAAGCGCGCCTTCCGCGAATGGGCCTTCCGTCCCGGCCCGGTGCTCACCTACATCAAAATGCTGCTCTCCGACCCCCTCACCTTCAAATCGGCCCTGGATGTGGGCCTGCAAACGATGAAGTGGCAGGCGGGCGGGGTGACGGATTAATCAGAAGTTACAAGTCGAAGGTCGAAGGTTGATGAATTTTCGACTTGCGACTTTTGACCTTCGACTTGCATCACGATGAACATGCTCCGCTCCATTCGCCACATGCCCGCCACATTCCCCTTGCTGGTCTTTCTGATCAGCGCCGGGGTAAGCGCGTGGGTGGCGTATGACCCGCCCGGCGCGTGGGCCAAATTTGCCACCCTGGCCCTGGCCGCAATCGTGTATATGATCCTGGCGGTTTGGCCAGCGCACGAAATGGGCATCATCACCGGGATGCTTGCGGGGATAACGGCAGCCATCGGCGTGTACTTTCTGCTCACTGCCGATTGGACGCACACCCCCGCCGACCTGGGAGCGATCAACCGCCTGGCGTTGCTGTGGATGAGCCTGCGCCCCGCGCTGCCCGGCGGCCTGCCGCAACTGCACCCCAACATCGCCGGCGGGTTGATCGCCGCGCTGCTGCCCGTAGCCGCGGCAAACCTGTGGCAAAGCTGGAAAACGTCCCGCGGCCTGTTCGCCCTGGCCTTACTCGGCATAACGGTCAGCGGCGCGGGCCTGCTGATGAGCAGTTCGCGCGGCGCATGGCTGGCGCTGCTGGCAGGGCTGGGTTTATGGGGCTGGTTGTGGGCGAGTGCGCCTGTGGCAACCCGGCTGCATATCCGCCGTGAACAAGCCTTCGCCGCGCCCGTCCTGCTGGCGCTGGTGATCGCCAGCCTCATCGCCGGATTGCGCTCGAACGACCTGCTCAACCTGGCCAACACCGCCCCCGGCGCGGCCAGCGCCAGCAGCCGCGCCGAAATCGCCTGGAATGCCCTGCACCTGAGCCAATCGTTCCCGTTCACCGGCGGCGGGCTGGCGGCTTTTGCCGGGCTGTATTCGCGCTATATCCGCATCATCCCGGTTTTAGAATTTGAATATGCCCACAACCTGTATCTCGACCTGCTGGTGGAACAGGGCATTTTTGGCCTGGCCGCCTTCGGGTGGATCGCCGCCAGCAGCATCTCGCTTACCTGGGATGCGCTGCGGCGGGGCGTGAAACTGGCCGCCCCGCTGCTGGCCGGGTTGGCCGTGCTGCTGCTGCACGGCTTTGTGGATGACTCGTTTTACGGCATGGGCGGCACAACCCTGCTCTTCGTGCTGCCAGGGCTGGCGGCGGCTTTCGGCGTCCACAAAGCACAGGTGGCTGCCCCGCAGCCCTTGGCCGCCAGCGCCTGGTTGATCCCCGGCATCGTCACCGCCGGCGTGGTCATCCTGATCGCCCTGCTGCCTGGGATGCAGGCGGCCTGGCAGACCAACCTGGCGGCAGTACAAATCGCCAGAATACAACTGACCGGCTGGCCCAATGCACCGTGGTACGACCCTGACTTCGTCAACCAGGTACAGCCAGCCCAGGAGCATCTGCACCGGGCGCTTGAACAGCAATCGGGCCACGCCGCGGCGCTGTACCACCTGGGCCTGATCGCCCTCGAAGGCCGCGATTTCGCCCTGGCCGAAACGTACCTGTCGCAGGCGCACGCCTTCTCGCCGGGACATCTCGGCATTCGCAAAAGCCTGGGCTATGCGCAGCTTTGGCTGGGCAACCTCGCAGCCGCCCGCGCCCTACTCGCCGACCGGCCTGAGATGATCCAGGAATTGGATTATTACGCCTGGTGGTGGGAAACACAAGAACGCACCGATTTAGCCGCCAACGCCGCTAATTTGCGCCGACAGCTGAGGGAATGAACGATGAATATCTCCGATTATCTACTTCAACAGGGCAAAGATGAACGTGTGGCGATCACCCAAAAGAACAGCAGCCACACCTACGCCGAACTGTGCGCCGCCGCGGCCCGGCTGGCCGGCGAACTGACCGCCCTGGGCCTGCCGCCCGGAGCGCGCGTGGGTCTGCTGGGGCAAAACTCGCTCTTTTGGGCCGCCGCCTACCTGGCGACGATGAAACTCGGCCTGATCAGCGTGCCATTTTCGACCATGCTCACCGCCGAAGATATGGCCCGCAACGCCGAATGGGTGGATTGCAAAGCCGTCTTCTTCGAGCGCCGCCAGCAGCGCAAATTCGGCCAGGCGGTGCCAGCCAATGCCGCCCTCTTGACCGATGAACTGCTCGAACAGCCTGGGCCGCTGGCCTGGCCGCGCACCCCCGATGATTTCGACCCCGACCAGGATGCCGTCCTGCTGGCGACTTCTGGCACCACGGCCCGCCCGCGCATGGTGCGCCTGACGCATCGCAACCTTTACGCCAACACCGAGTCCATTATCGAATACCTGGCGCTGGATGAAAACGAGCGCATCCTGGTCATCTTGCCCTTTTATTATTGCTTTGGCACATCACTGCTGCACACGCATTTGCGCGTGGGGGGGAGCGTGGCGCTGTGCAACACGTTTACCTACCCCGAAACCGCCCTCGACCTGCTCGAAAGCGCCGAATGCACCGGGCTGGCCGGTGTGCCGTCATCGTTTCAGCTATTGCTGCGCAACAGCACCTTCCCGCGCCGCGCCACGCCCACGCTGCGTAAAATTCAGCAGGCGGGTGGCAAACTGCACAGCGTTTTGATTGATGAGTTGATCAAGGCCAAGCCACAGGCGCAGGTGTTCGTGATGTACGGGCAGACCGAGGCCACCGCCCGGCTTTCGTACCTGCCGCCCGATATGCTCGCCAGCAAACTTGGCTCTATCGGGCGCGGCATCCCTGGCGTGACCCTCACCGTCACCGGCGAGGACGGCCAGCCCGTGCAGCCCGGCGAAGTGGGCGAGATCATCGCCAGCGGCGAAAACATCTCGCCCGGCTATTTTCAAGACCCCGAAGCCAGCGCCGAAAAATTCCTGGGGCGCGGTATGATGCGCACCGGCGACCTGGCAACGGTGGATGAAGACGGCTATCTGTTTGTGGTAGACCGCAAAGCCGACTTTATCAAATCGTGGGGCTACCGGGTGAGCAGCCAGGACGTGGAAACGTGCGTGCTGCGCCTGGAGCAGACCGTCTCGGCGGCGGCGGTGGGCGTGCCAGACCTGACCGCTGGCGAGGCCATTCACGTCTTCGTCACGCTGCGCGCCAACGCCGCCATCACACCCGAACAGATCATCGCACACTGCCAGGAACATCTTGCCAAATACATGGTTCCCGCAGTCGTCCACATTGTCCAGGCCCTGCCGCTCAACTCGAACGGCAAGGTGATCAAGCCAGAACTGCGCAAACTGGCGCTCGAAGCCGTCAGCAAACCGTAGGGGCGTGTGGCATACGCCCCTCACCGCTCAAAGGAGTACCCACCATGATCCAGCTAACCTTCGCCAACACCCACGAACCCGCCGGAAGCATCACTGAAGAACAATTGCAGTTTCTGACCGATCAGCTTGAAGAAGAATACCTGGCTGACCAGGATTACGCCTTCACCGCCCTGACGGTGGATTACCTGGAAGGGCAGGGGGCAAGCGCGGAATTGCTGGAAGTGTTACGCAGCGCGCTCGGCGCGCAAGAAGAAGTGATTTTGCGCTGGTCGAAAGCGTAGACAGGAAAAGGGTATGTGCGGCATTACTGGTGTTTTGAACCTGACCGAGAAACCGCCCGTGGAACGCGAGACACTCCTGCAAATGCTGGAGATGATCCGCCACCGCGGGCCAGATGGCTTTGGCATCTATCGCGATGCTCAGGTGGGCCTGGGCAACGCCCGTCTGAGCATCGTTGACCTGGCCGGCGGCGACCAGCCGATTGGCAACGAGACGGGTACGAAGTGGATTGTTTTTAACGGTGAGATTTTCAACTACGTGGAACTGCGCCCCGAACTGGAAAAACGCGGCCACATTTTCGAGACGAATTGCGACACCGAGGTCATCGTCCACCTGTACGAGGACTTTGGCCCCGACTGCCTGAAGCAGCTCAACGGGCAGTTTGCCATCGCCATTTGGGATAGCACCGAAAAAAGCCTGTTCCTGGCGCGCGACCGCGTGGGCATTCGCCCGGTGTTTTATACCGTCAATGATGGCTATCTGGTCTTCGGCTCGGAGATCAAGGCCATGTTGGCGCATCCCAGCGTGGCGGCCCAACTCGACCTGGATGCCCTGGCGCAAACGTTTACCTACTGGAGTCCGCAATCGCCGAAGAGCATCTTTGCGGGCATTCACGAACTGCCGCCGGGCCACTATCTGCTGGCGAAGGATGGCGAAATAACGGTTGCGCCGTTCTGGCAGCTCGATTTTACCGAGGAGACGCCGCGCCGTTCGGATGCCGAATACCTGGCCGAACTGGAAGCGTTGCTGGTGGATGCCTCCCGCATTCGGCTGCGCGCCGATGTGCCGGTGGGGGCGTACCTTTCGGGCGGGCTGGATTCGTCCATCACGGCCGCCATCATCCAAAAATACACCGACACCCATCTCGACACGTTCTCGATCAGCTTCTCTGACCCCGATTTCGACGAGAGCGCCTACCAATATCAGATGGCCGATTATCTTGGGACAGACCACCACGTTGTCTTCTGCACGCACGAAGACATTGGCGAGATATTCCCCGAAGTGATCTGGCACACCGAAACGCCCATTTTGCGCACTGCGCCAGCGCCAATGTTCCTGCTCTCGAAGCTGGTGCGCGACAGCAACTACAAGGTGGTGCTGACGGGCGAGGGGGCCGACGAATTTTTGGCGGGTTACGATATTTTCAAAGAAGCGCTGGTGCGCCGTTTTTGGGCGAAGAACCCGGAGTCGAAAATTCGCCCGTTGCTGCTGGGCCGCCTCTACCCTGATATTCGCGGCCTGGCCGACAGCCGCAGCGCCTTCCAACTGGCCTTCTTCAAAAAGGGCCTGACGGAGACGGATGCGCCATTCTATTCGCACGCGATCCGTTGGGGGAATACGGGACGCAACGTAAGATTTCTCGATCATTCGTTATTCGAACAATCGAAGGATCGAATAACGAATATCGCCTCAGCGCATTTCGCCCACTGGCACCCCCTGGCGCAAGCGCAATATGTCGAAGTGACCACCTTCCTTTCGCCTTACCTGCTTTCTTCGCAGGGCGACCGGGTGGGCATGGGGCATTCCATCGAGGGGCGCTACCCTTTCCTCGATTACCGCGTGATCGAATTTGCCAACCGCCTGCCGCACGATGTGAAGCTGCGCGGCCTGACCGAAAAGTGGCTGCTGAAACAGTTGGGCAAGAAGCTGGTGCCAGAAAATATCTGGAAGCGTTACAAGCGCCCCTACCGCGCCCCCATTCAGCGCAGTTTTTTCCCGGCCACGCCGCTGGCGTATGTCAGCGAGTTGCTTTCAGAGGGAGCGCTGCGCGCCAGCGGTTACTTCGATGTCGAAGCGGTCAGTGCGCTGGTGGGCAAGGCGCAAAGCGGGGCCAGGCTTTCGGAAGTGGATGACATGGCGCTGGTGGGCATCCTTTCGACGCAGTTGGTGCATGAACAGTTTGTGCGCGGGTTCCAGCGGCGGGCGATCCAACCGGCGCATTTGAAAATTGTGGAGAAATTGGAGATTGCAGTTTGAAAGTTTCGGTCGTTATCCCCTGTTACAACGAAATCAACACCATCCAGGCGATCCTGGAGAAGGTCATCGCAGCACCGCTGACAGGAGAACGTGAAATTGTCATCGTAGATGATTGCTCGCACGATGGCAGCCGCGCGAAACTGGCCGAACTGGAAAAAACCTACCCGATCCGGGTGATCTATCAACCCGTCAATGGCGGCAAGGGCAAGGCGCTGCGCACAGGCTTTGCCGCGGCCACAGGCGATGTGATCATCGTGCAAGATGCCGACCTGGAGTACGACCCCAACGAATACCCCCGTCTGCTCAAGCCCATCCTGGATGGCCAAGCCGATGTGGTGTATGGCAGCCGCTTCGTGGGCAGTGAATCGCACCGGGTGTTGTATTTCTGGCATTCGGTCGCCAACCGCCTGCTGACCTATCTCTCGGACATGTTCACCAATCTGAACCTGACCGATATGGAAGTGTGTTACAAGGTTTTCAAGCGCTCCATTCTAGATGAGATCACTTTGCAGGAAGACCGCTTCGGCTTTGAGCCAGAATTTACCGCCAAGATCGCCCGCCTGGGCTGTTCTGTTTACGAAGTTGGCATTTCTTACTACGGACGCACCTATCACGAAGGCAAAAAGATCAATTGGAAAGACGGCCTGCGCGCCCTGTACGTTATCCTCAAATATGGATTATTCAATCGCACGACGCGGTGAGGGGTGAAAGGGCGGTAATCGGTCTTCGGTAAGCGATATCCGAATTTCGATACCGATCACCCATGGCCGAATCCCATCCCTTCAACCTTCAACGCCCCCCTTCCCCCAGGAGAACTCACCATGCCCCCCTTTTCACGTCAATCGCTCAATCTCGATCTCGCTGCCGAAACGGAGCGCATCCTCAACTTCATGCAAGAGACCGTCTACCATAAATTCCGCCGCCAGGGTGGGGTGGTGGGCATTTCAGGCGGGATCGACTCATCGGTCTGCCTGGCGCTGGCGGCCAAAGCCTTCGGCCCAGAGCGGGTGGTGGGCATCATGCTGCCCGAAAAGGAGTCCAGCCCCGATAGCGCCATGCTGGCCCAAAAGCTGGCCGACCGCTTCGGCGTGCAGACGTTGACGGAGAACATCTCCGGCGCGCTGGATGGCTTTGGCTGCTACAAACGCCGCGATGCCGCGATTCAACGCGTCATCCCTGAATACCAACCAGGCTATGCGATGAAGATCGTGCTGCCCACCAACCTGCTCGAAAAACAGACGCTCAACATTTTCCGGGTGGTGGTCACAGCGCCCGACGGCACAGAGTACAGCAAGCGCCTGCCGCTCAGCGAGTACATGACCATTGTGGCGGCCTCCAACTTCAAGCAGCGCTGCCGCATGAGCCTGCTCTACTTCCACGCCGAAGCGCGCAACTACGCCGTAATCGGCACGCCCAACAAGAACGAGCGCGACCTGGGTTTCTTCGTCAAGTGGGGCGATGGCGGGGCCGATGTGTTCCCTATCGGCCACCTGTTCAAGACACAGGTCTTCCAACTGGCCGAATACCTCGATGTTCCCGAAGAAATCCGCCAGCGCACCCCCACCACCGATACGTACCCGGGCGGCCAGACGCAAGAAGAGTTCTTCTACCGCATCCCCTTCGATATTCTCGATACGATCTGGCATGGCTACGAATTGGGCGTGGCCCGCGAGGAGATCGCCGCGGCGCTTGATCTGACGCCCGAACAGGTCGGCCACGTCATCGCCGACATCGAGAGCAAAAGCCGCACCACCGAGTTCTTGCGCACCCCGCCGATCAGTTACGCCTGAATTTATGAAACGCTCCTTGCCATTGCTCCTGGTTGGGATCAGCCTGAGCATCGCTTTCCTGCTGCTCAACCCTGCGATGACGCTGGCGCAGGGCGATGCGCCAGAAACCTGGCAGCCAGCCGAAAACCTCTCGCAGTCGGGCAGCGCCGCTGACCCAACCTTGCAGGTGGATGCGGCGGGGGTTCTCCACGCCATCTGGTTGGATGCCTATGCGGGCTATATCCACGCCCAAAGCGACGGACAGACCTGGCAGCCGGCGCAGGTGATCACATCACCTGTGCCAACCGATGCGCTGCAATGGTATTTCTGGTTTGGCCCCGGCGAACGGTTGAGCGCTTTTTGGATCAACGCTGAAGATGAACTGTATTCATCGGATGTGGCGCTGGCCGAGCGGATGAACCTGGAGGCATGGACGCCGCCCATCTTGTGGAGCGCCACGGTGCGCAAGTTCGCCGTCCAACGTGATGCGGAAAATGGCCTTCACCTGGCTTACCTGCGCGGCGAAAGCAGCGCGGCGTTCCCGGCAGGCATCTACGCCGCCCGCAACGTCGGCCAGGCGGGTTGGAGCGCACCGCAATTGCTCTACGCCTCGCCCTATTTTCGCAGCATCACCGCAGCCGAGGCGCACCTCAGCCTGACCACCGCCCAAACGAACGGGGTCATTCGAGTCTATGTCGCCTGGGATAACCGCCCACGGCAAAGTGTGTGGCTGGCCCGCTCGCTCGACGGCGGCAAGAATTGGCAGGCAGCGCTAGAAGCGGCGCGCCCAACACTGGAGATCGGCTTCGACATGCCGTACGAAATCCAACTGGCCGCGGTCAAGGACCAGGTACTCGCCGTATGGAAAGTTGGCACCCCCGGTCAGGCTTGCACAACCTACACCCGTCACTCCGCAGATAGCGGGAAGAACTGGGACAGCGTGCAGGCCCCCTTTGAACCCCAGGCCGGTTGCCCGTCCGATCTCCAGTTGCTGGCCGGCGAGAACGATGACTTCATCTTGTTCGCCCGGCTAAATGCGCTGCCCTATCTGTTGGCCTGGGATGATAACACCTGGAGCGCGCCGCAGGCGCAAACAACGTTTTCCAGCTTTTTCGACCCTGAAACGCTGCGAGCGCTCAAGCTAGAAACCATCGCTGTTCTGGCGCAGCACGACACCTTGCATCTGATCGCCAGCGCGCCCGACCAGGGCGGCGATATCTGGTTCACCCAACGCAGCCTGCAAGACCGCCCGGCCTGGTTTGCAACGGCATCATCCTGGTCTGCGCCACAAGCAATTACTAACCTGGCAGGCAAGGCCGGGGCAAGCCGGCTGGAGGCCGACAGCGCCGGAAATTTGCACGCCTTCTGGAACGATATTCAAGAGACCCCAGAAGGTGTACGGGCGAATATCTTCTATGCCACCTCGAATGGCGCGCAATGGTCGCAGCCCGTCGCGCTGTTTGCCGCGCCTTATCGCGCCGCTTACTTGCACAGCGTGGCCGTCAACGCCCAGGATACGCTCTATGTGGCCTGGGAACAGAAGAATGCCCAGGGACAGAGCGAAGGGCTGTTTGTCAGTTGGGCCAATCGCCAGGAAGCGTTCAGCGCTTCGTCCTGGGTGACATCGCCGCCAATACCGGCGGCGCAGGCTTCGGCGACCGGGCATCAGATCAGCCTGGATGCTGGCAACCGTCTGTGGGTCAGTTTTGTATTGCCCTTGAACGAGCAGCGCGGCGTGTATCTCACCCGATCTGATGATGGCGGCCGCTCGTGGGTGGAGCCGGTGCAAGTGGCCGATGCGGTAACCCAGGGATGGGATATGGTCGGCGAACCCCAGGTGGCGCTCTCGGCTGCGGGGGCGGCCTGCGCCCTGTGGACAACCTATACCCTGCCGCCGACAGCCAATTCGCTGGCCCTGTACGCCGCGCGCTCCGATGATGGCGAAAACTGGGCCGCTCCTGAAATCGTGGCCGAGGGCCGAATCGTGTGGAGTCAACTACTGCAAACAGGCGATGGCGGGTTTCACCGCCTGTGGTTGACCAAACAACAGAGCGTCTATGCCCTTTGGCATCAAGTTTCGGGGGACGATTGCCGTACCTGGAGCGCCAACTACAACATCGCGGTCACGGTCAACCAGCCAGCCATCGCCGCACACATCACCCAGGGCGGGCAGTTGCATCTGGTTGTGATCGGTAATGAATCGGGGGAACGCCTGCTGCTGCGGCAATGGCAGTGGGATGCTACGCAATGGCAGTCTGCCGACCCGCTGTCACTGGCAACGGATGTACGCATTGAACCCTTATCCCTGTCCAGCCAACATACCAGCCAGGGCGTGTTGGGCGTGATCTACGCCAGCATCCCCGCCACGCTGGCCGAGGCAGAACAGCCCGCCAGCCTGTATGCGCTGCAAAGTGCCAGCGACGCGCCGGCCAACCCAACACCTGCCGCGCAAGCAAGCCGCCCCGCCAACACACCGCTACCCCTGGCCGACACCAACACCCCATCGCCGACAACCGAGGTAACGCAAACCCAGACACCCCCTTCGCCAACGCCTGCGCAGCCAGGCACAACCCGGCCTCAGCCGACCGCCAGTTTGCCGGCAACCGCACCGGCATCGGCCAACCTTTGGATTGGGCCTATTGTGACGGTGACGGTGATCGCGCTCGGCGCCTGTGTTCTGGCTGCCGTCGCCTGGGCAAAACGGCGCAAGTCGTTCATACGGGAAAAATAAACCGTTTGCCGCCCGTGTTGGGCATAATCAATGGGGGGCGTTTCATGTAAGTTAGGAAAACTGGTTTCGACAGGCTCAACCAGCGTTGGTTGAGCTTGTCGAAACCAATCTCCAAAAGGAGCGTAATGATGGAGAAAAAAATTTCCCGCCGTCAATTGTTGAAAATCCTTGCCGTTGCCGCGGGTAGTTCACTCGTCTTGTTGACACGGCTGGGGTCAATGTTTTCGCGGGCGCAGGTCGGTCAGGAAACGAATACCTTTCTACCCCTGCTGCTGAATGGCGAAGAACAGGCCAACGAGACCCCCACCCCCACGCACACCCCCACGCGCAGAGCCACTGGCCCAACCGCCACCCCCACACGCACCGCTACGCCCGGCGGCCCAACCCCCACACGCACGCGCACCCCCACGCGCACCCCCACCAC